>NZ_CP016538.2:1022500-1622500 GCF_001687625.2 Planococcus maritimus | reverse complement strand
TTTGAAAGAAGCAAATGTTCCATTTACCATGTTTGTTATTGCAGGGCGTGTAGGAGATAAAGACTTCAGCAACTTAAAAATGGCTACGTGGGATCAAATAAGGGAAATGGAAAACAGTGGACTTGCCAGCGTTGGATCTCACACGTATAAAATGCATCGATTTGAAAACGAAACCCCTATATTTCTGGTGCCAGAAAATAGGGAGGAATTTAAAAGCGATTTGAAAAAAAGTATTGAAGTTATTGAAAAAGAGCTTGAAATAACTGTACGTAGTTTCGCTTATCCATACGGGGATACTGATGAGTTTACGGCTCAGGCACTACAGGATCAAGGGCTAGAAGCAGGATATATATTAGCACCTCAAACGATAGCAACGACAGATGATAATTTTTACATCAATCGTGTACTAGTTAACGATGCTACACATAGCAAAATCGTTCTCCCTTTCATTGAGAGTCAATAAGGTTCAAAAAAAGACCATCAAAGGGTAGTGCATTTAAAAGTTAAGTTTGAATACTAACTTTTAAATGCACTACCCTTCTTTCTTTTTCACCCTCGTACCACACAAGAAAACATCCTGATCACAGCAAATCTGGCCATTTGACTCGAAATTTTATACTTGGTTTGACTTGAATTGATCATTTCTAATATTAAATTCATAGTGGCTTCCGATAAGGGGTCATATGTTAACTGAGTACCTGATCAGAACTCTCTTCTATTCCATTTACACAAGATATTCTACGCTCTTCATATCAAGGATTTTAATTTCCCTTAAACGATTACCTGACAGAAATTTGAAATTATTATCTATATCGCTCATCGAATTTCTGCCAAATTTCATAACTCTTTTCACTTGAATTATATTTAGTTATTTGTGAATTAAATAGGATCTGAGAAGTACTTGGGTCAATTATTTTTAATACATCGGAACTAAAAGGATCTTTGTGTATTCTGGGCGGATGTTTCATTGACTCGTCTAATCTATTCATTGTTACACCACTAAATCGAATTTGAAAATCTTGTTTAAATTCCTCTATGGAGAATTTACGAATTGGATTATATATTCCTATAATCCCTCTAGGTGTACTGCCATGAATAAGAATAAACTTCCCTGCTATCGCTTGCCATGAGATTGTTTCATCTTTAATAAATTTAATTTCAAATATAGGAACATTAGTTTCTTGAAACATTTCTTTATTTACGATAATTATAGGATCGAGCGCTACCTTTTGAATCATGGAAAATAGTCTACTACGTTTATAAATCTCATAATGACAAACGTTATTATTATCTATCTCAAGCACCTTACTCATTTGTTCATTGCTAATGCCACAGTAGCCATGATTAGATTCGTAATCTATATCTATTAATTTCGCAAAAGGATTTTCAATTAATTTTTCATCTTCAAATTGAATGATATCATTTAATATATTATTTCCAGAAGTCATATTTATTTTATCTGCAACATGCGCCTCCAGGTTTTCCTTAGTAAAATCAAATAGTAAAGCCTTAATCGTATCTTTCATATTGAAAACCTCCATCTATACATTTGAAAACCTAAGCCACTAGAAAAAAGTAGTCATAAACACTAGTGATAAGTATTTTTTATTTACATTTCTTATTGGTTTTTCATATTGGTTAACTCTTGAAGCATTTCTTTACCACGAATTTCAATGGAACAGTTTATTTTCTTGATTACTTCAAGAATCTGTACTGTATTAAAATTTGATGGCAACTTTTTATTGTTCATTGCATGTCCATCCCAGTACATTTGAATTTCACTATTATCTAGATATGCTCCTATGTATTTAAACTTTTGGCAATGCTGCAGAAAAGTATCTTCACTAAACTCTTTTAAAAAGTATTCTAGCGTTATATCCCAATAATCATCAAATAATGTATTTCGTTTAGTATTGAAGCCTTTCGGAACTAATGTAAAATTTCCGATTGAATGTGTTAACGCTGCGAATTTTTGTACTTCTTTATGTTCATTTATTTCCTTGTAATAATCATATTCGTTCAATAACCATTTATATCTTAACTTATAACTGGAAATACCACTTGATTTCCAATATGAATTACCCTGTTCAATATCATAAGCCAATAATAGTAGACGATAAATACGATAAAATGAATTCATAGTATCAGAATCATAATTTGCAAGCTGTTCATCAGAAAGCCTCCATATTTTTTTATATAAGCTTCTAGCTAACTCACTTCTATCACAGTCAAAAGAAGAACCACTAATCTTATATTTTAAAAACTTCTTAACTGGATTTTCCTCGTGCTTGACTTCTTCTTTAGGAGATTCATTTTTAAAATCATACTGGTAATTATTATTTGCTATAAATAGCGGAATATTCATGTCATTCCTTCTTTCAAATTTATTTTTGTTGTGTTTTATTTCGATATTATCTTGATAAGTTATATAGTATCAAATAGTGGAGACATCATTGACTCCCACTTTTTGTGACTATTTTTTCTTATCAAATTGTGTGATGTAATAAATAAAGTTTGTAATATTTAGCGCATATTGCATTTCACCAGTATTATTCTGACTAATTATGATTGGATTCTCACCGTCAACATAACAATTTAAACGTTGTTCTATCTTTCCCTTACTGAGTGGTAACGTATTGTTATGGTTGGCACTTTGTACAATTTGCTCCGCTGTCCAATATTCATAAGGATTTGCAAGTATGATCGTAAAGCAAATTTTGTCATTTGGCTTAAACATTAAATTACTACTTAACAGCATTAACCTATATAATTTTTCCGTATCAATAAAAAGCGGCGTGTCCTTTTTAAAAAGAGTGTACAATTTTTTTATTGTTTCATGATTTGTTCTTCGAGAGGAACTCTCGATTTTTTTTATAAATTCTTTCTCATTCAAAAATCCCTTTTCGTACATATATTCTAAGAGTCTTGTTTTATTCTTAAAGCCTCTGCCATTAAACCCCCGTTGTTCTCCTTCATTTACCAGACTCTTCTTTTCTTCCTCATTGATTAAATAATGTATTGTATTTTCCATCAATTCACTGTAAATAAAATCAAAATTAAGTAAAATCATATTCATTCCACCTGTCTGGTCTCATTATAAGTATCTTGTTTAGGTCAATTCGTTTTATTTTAACTATATTAGAAACGGGTTCTATATTCATTCATTTGACGAAAACTAAATTAGTATTTTTAATAATTAGGTGTTCGAAAAATCACACTTATACGGGCAAAAGGGAAAAGCAATGCTGATCAGCACTGCCTTTCCCTTTTGGATTTTGCGATTAGTATTACTGCAGCTTCCGATAAATTCATGATATGTAAACTTTAATGTTCTATATGGAATTCTCCAAGAGGATTATTTAAAAAACACTTCTATAATCGATACTTCTAGTCTTAAAGTAAAACTTTAATATACTTGGTAAAATTGTTCTACAAACTGAACAGTTCTTTATTATCTTCAACCATAAGGGCTGCTGTTCATTTCGACGCCTGCTATCTTTATAGAAGTCGTTCTCAAATCAAAATAACAGACCGAGAAAAAGAAATTCTTTTTCTCCTATTTGCTCTTGGTTAAGAAATGCTGTCTCTACTTAATTGTGAGAGTTAGTTTTATTGAATATGTGAAATATCTCCCAACATAACTTTCTTAAAGCCAGTGCCATCATAATTTACAATTGACAGACTTGTTCCATGAATTTCCGGAGGATCCCACATTTTTTCTGTGGTTATGTTCCAAAATAATGTCATAAGCGCTTTAATTACAATACCATGTGTAACAATTAATATTTTCCCGGTTGGATGATTTAAGGTTATTTGTTTCATTGCTTCGCCTAGGCGTTTTTTAAAGATTTCGAACGTCTCTGCATTATGGCCTTGTGAATTATATAAGTGGGGTTTATTCCAAAAGTTTTCATATTCCTTTTTGAAATCTATCTCAATTTCTTCTTGAGTTTTTCCTTCCCAATCTCCAAAAGAGATTTCTTTGAAATCATCAATAATCAATAGAGGTGTCGTTTTCTCGGCTTTAATAAGCTTTGCTGTTTCCAAAGCTCTTTTGCTCGGGCTCGAGTAGATAATTTCAAATTCCGTATCCGCTAATCGCCTGCCTAGTTGCACAGCATTTTCTATACCCTCAGGTGTCAACTCAGAGTTTTTCCATCCTTGCAGGCGATTTTCCATATTCCATTCAGTTGCCCCATGACGAGTAATATAAATTTCTAGCATCGTATTCTCCTTTGAGTGCGTCTTGAATTTTTAGTTTAATATGCCCAATAGGCTTAATCATTATATCATTACATCTTGATAAGGAAGAATGAATTAAGTAGGTAATTTTTAGGTTGATAACAATATTAAATTACACATTTTGAAGAATTAATATAATCTACAATATTTCACATTGAATAACCGTTCGTAAAAGTACACTTTTACGAACGCTTTCAAAAGGGCTTAAAACGGTCGAAAAGAGTGTTCGTAAACGTGTCAAATGACTTTACGAACGTTCGCTCAATTGCATACACTTTTACGAACGGTTTTCAGGTATAATGAGAGGAAACAATCGTTTATAGAGGTGAATTATGGAACATCGCAAATTTGGCTACATACGTGTCAGCAGCAAAGACCAAAATGAAGGCCGTCAATTGGAAGCCATGAGAAAAATCGGCATCAATGAACGGGATATTTATCTGGACAAGCAAAGTGGCAAAAATTTTGAACGAGCGAACTACCAATTGCTCAAAAGGGTTATTCGAAAAGGAGACATTTTGTATATCCATTCGCTGGATCGGTTCGGAAGGAATAAAGAAGAAATCCTTCAGGAGTGGAATGACCTCACGAAAAATATTGAAGCTGATATTGTGGTGCTGGATATGCCCCTATTGGATACGACCCAGTATAAAGATAGTATGGGGACATTTATTGCGGACTTGGTTTTGCAAATTCTTTCGTGGATGGCAGAAGAGGAACGGGAACGCATCCGGAAACGGCAGCGTGAAGGAATCGACTTAGCGCTTCAAAATGGTATTCAGTTTGGCAGACCGACCGTTTTTATTTCAGAGGAATTCAAAGAGGTTTATAGAAAATGGAAAGCCAAAGAATTAACAGCAGTTCAGGCTATGCAAGAAGCCGGAGTTAAAAAGACCAGTTTTTACAAATTGGTAAAAGCGCTCGAAGAAGAGATAGTTAACACATTATAATAGAAAAAAATTTCAAACGCCTCCTTTTCTTTGATTGAAAAAGGAGGTGTTTTTTTCTGTAAAGGAAACCTAACATCTACATTAATTGAGAGGTTAAGAGTGAACAATGAGATTTTAGGTGCAAGTTAACACTTGAAATCAATGCACAATAACACTTGAATTTACAATTTCTCCTTGATTCAACAAAATAAGACGTTCGCAAGGTGGTTATCCATTTTTGCGAACGTCTTATTTTGTTAATTCGTTCTTTTACGAATGCTTTTATTCATTCGTTCACTCAATTAGCATGAGAGGAGATTTTGTCGTATATAGCAAGTCCTTTTCTAAATCAATTAAAGAGCTCTGTTCTCTTTCTTCATCTGCTGGGTAATACCCTAACGTTAGTATAAGATTATCATTTTGAATAAATCTTACTTTATACATAGGTAAACTAATATTGCTAGTTTTTAAGCTACTTACTTTTGCGCCTTCTATTTCTTTTATAATTTCTTCTATTTCTTTTTGATTTGTTATTTTTTTAATCACTTCGCCTTGACCACTTTGATAAACCTCTGGTGAAGGAGACACTTCCCCTAGGTCTATCACTTCAATCTGTGTAATATCTTCGTTTAATGTAAATGATTCGCTTTGGCATCCCATTAGTACTAATACCAACAAGCTACATAGTATATACCATGGTTTCAACAGATTCACCTCCTGAATACATTAAATATAATATAAATACAGAATTTATAAATAGTATAAAAGTCCTTGTTTCAAAAAATAAAAAGTTTCTATTTACTTATTTTAAGAATAGTTTTATAATTCTAATGCAAATAATAAATGGGAGGTTTTGTAATATGTGTAATTGGATAGGTAAAATTTTTTTAGTTAGGATATTTCTAATTGTTTTAGTTACTCTCTCTGTATTTTCTACTTCTGCAAGTGCTGACTATCATTCCGGAACAACGTCAACTGGAGGACATGCTAAAGTTAATTATTCAAGTTCTGTAGCTACCTATGGCTATACAACAATTTATAACAATGCTATTAATCGGTGGAATGGCATTTCTACTAAAGTAAGCGTAAAAAAGGCGAGTGCTTCTTACACTACTGATACTTACTATGTTGGCACTACTAGCGTCGCTGATCGAACAGGATTTATGCAGCCAATGGGTACAAGAGGAAGTGTTTGCCTCGATTGTACATGGACTTATACAAGGATTTATCTATATGACAATAATATGGATAAATTCGATTACACTAGCACAAATCGCACGGCAACTGCTGTTCATGAAATTGGCCATAGCTTAAAACTTGATCATACTCCTTCATCAGGTTCAACCTCTATTATGAAGCAAGGAAGGACGACCAATACGTATCCAACGATATATGACAAAGGACAGTTAAAGGCTAAATGGGGCAATTAAGAAGGAGGAATCATAACATGATAAAAAAATGGAAGAAAACAAAAATTATTCTAAGTATGGTGCTTATAACATCGATCGTGGCAGCTTTTTCTTTTGCAAAAGAGGATCAGATCTTAAAACGCATTTCTGTTCACGGTGACATGATTTCATATGAGGAAATGAAAGATTTAGAAGGTATGGCAGACCTAGTAGTAATTGGAGAACCAACAGCCGATTTCATCAATCGAGATCATATTATTAAAACTGGTGAAGACGAGTCCATTGAAGATTTTTACTCTAATACGGAAATTAAGATACACGAAGTTCTTCTAAATAATGATCAAAGTAACTATCATTCAGGTGATCTCTTATCCATCATTGAACCTTCTAGTGTTATAGAAGAAGAACGAGAAAGCTTTGAATTTGTGATGGATGAATATACGAGTGTAAATAAAGAAGCAGGCTACATATTTTTCTTAAAGAAAAATACGTTTGGTGAGTACAGCTTAATTGGAAATCAACTCGGGAAATTTAATATTGATGGAAATGACCATAGAGATTTAGCCATCAATTCAGAATCTTTGAGCGATCCAGAAGACATTTTATTATTAGAAGAAACATTTGATGTTGAAAAATTAGATGAAGAGTTTGACAACTTGCTAAAAAACACACAAGATGGGATGCACACGGAATCTGAACAACATGAAGAACTTCAACACAGTGCTGAGAAAAAGTTGAGTTTTTATGTAGAAATAACTGAAAAATATGACGAATCCATTGACAATTATGCAAATTAAATAAAATTTTTATCTATATTCTAAAGGCTTTGTATAGTTAACTATACAAAGCTTTTAGTTTTACAATTTTTTTCGCGTAGAATATAGAAGAATTTTTTCAAACGACTCCTTTTCTTTGAATGAAAAAGGGTTTTTCTTCTGTAAGGGTAACCTAACATCTACATTACTTGAGGGTTTAAGAGTGAACAACGAGATGTTAAATGCAAGTTAACACTTGAAATCAATGCATAATGACGCTTGAATTTACAGCAGGTTTTCACCCTCTTACAGATCCCTTCAAAAACCATCGTTTTTGATAGGGGTATTCTATTAAAAGATCTTATAATAATTCGGTATCTGCGGAATAAAAAAGTCTCACAAAAAATTTGATAAAACTAGGAAGTAAAGGAATTTTTTTGCTTCAGCAATAGATCCATCAAGTTTTTATAAATTAACTCCTCAAACTTTTCTATATTTAGTTTCCTCGAGAATTCAGAATAAATTTCAGCTAAGTTGTATGAATTTCCTTTCATACTTGTTTTAGCAAAGGGCGCGTCTGTTTCTAATAAAAGTCTATCTAAAGGTAAAGACTTAACAATGTCATAACCTTTTTTTGAAACTAACATAGAATAGTTCACTGAAAAATAATAACCTTGATCTATAATGTCGTATGCAATTTTCTTATTTCCAGAAAACCAATGAAATACTGCGTATTCAACCTTATTGTCTTTTAAAATCTCTAACACGTCTTCTTCGGCACCGCGGGAATGAATAGACATTATTTTCTTTGTTTGTGCAGACTTAGAACAAATGTAGTCGAACGCCTTTTGTTGTTCTATCTTAGAATGGACAAAACCCTTAGAGTAGTCTAATCCTACTTCACCGACATACTTTGTTAGAGGAAGCAATTCATCAAATAGGTCTTGATTAAATTTGTATTTTCCAGCCAACTGAGGGTTATAACCTAAGCTTAGTTTAACGTATTTACTATATGCAAACTCATTATTACATTTCCGAAAAATCTCTGGCAAGTTAGTAACAAACAAAGCGTAGATTTTATTGTTTTCAAAGGAATTATAGAACTGTTGATAATTTTTAAAGTAATCTATATGGATATGCATATCAGATAAGTTACTCATTTTATTATGACTTCCTCTAAACCTGCATATTCCATTAACCCTTTGTCATTGCTCTCCACCATCTTAAGTAATTCTTCCATGGATTGACGATATACCCTTTCATACCCATCCAATTCTTCACTTGTCAAAGGGCCTTGTTTTAGTAAAAGACTTCTAATGTACTCTCGATCTTCTTTATGATTAACATACCTTTTTAAGCTAAAAAGAACGGCTTTCAAATCACTAGCTCTCCCTTGAAGATTATTATGATTTAAAATAAAGTCTCTGCTCAATTCATATAAAGGATTGTAACACGTTCTATCTTCTCCTATTTTTGCGAAAGATGCCTTTCTAATTAGGCAGGGATAACAATAACCGCAATTGCAAGGTGTCTGAACTCTTGCACTCTTCTTTTTATCGTAACGTGACAGACAGGGATGTGAGCAAGATAAAGTTTGATGTGCATATTTTTTAAAAACGATATTTTCTTGGTGTTCTTCTAATATTTCTCCCTTTGATTTATTCCAATAAAAGTTTGAAACTCTATTTTCAATGCCGACTTTTTCAAAAATCTTATTTAACTTGCTTATAAAAAGAGGATGTGTAGTTCTAGTACTGCAGCTTCCTGCTCTACTATCAGTAAGGGGAACGTTCACGCCGATGAAACCGTTCTCAGGAATATATACTGGTGTCTTCTTTCCTATAATTGACGCCGCAGAAATTGCACCTGCTATGAATAACAAAGATCTACTTCTACTAGTACTTTCAACAGAAAGTTTTATTGACTCTTCCCCCTTCTGAACCGGGGCTAATGGATTTACATTAAATAGAAGCAATTCATTATTTAAATCAGGATATTCATTATTTATCGAATTAAATAAATCTGTTTGTCGCTTCTTTAAAAGGCTGTATTCTCTAAAACCAAGATACAAAGTATTATTTTCTTCTTCAGAAAGTGTTAGCGCACCGCAAAAAGAATCCAATCCTCCAGAAAACAAACTAACTGAATCGTACTTGTCCTTAGAAATCAGATTTTGCGAATTCAGTTTATCAGTTCTGAACCTTGTACTACTATGTCGAAATTCGAAAGTCCAATCATCCCCACTTAAAAATCCGATTGTATACTCAAGTTCTTTTTTAACAGAATCCCATTTTTCTAGTTCAAATACAGGTATTGATAATTTCATTTTTCTTGTCCAATTGTCTGAAAAGTTTTTTCGTGGAATTCTTTTATCGGCGCAAAAAATACTTGCAGCAATTATGAGGAAATCTTCATTAATAAGCGATAAACTTTCTTCACCAAACCTTCTCCACAGTTGTTCCATATCAGTTTTAACATTTGATTTATTCTTTTTATCGTATAAGTTAAATAGAAGAAACTGCTCTTTTGGAGAGTCGTTTGTACTAAAATCATTTGTGTTTTTATTAATCCATATATTAATCACCTAATTCACTCCAAGCAGAAAGAATTTCTAGGGAATTTCTATACGTGTCATTTAATATTACATTTCCTTCTTGTCCGTTCCAGTCTATATCTTGAATTTTTTTTAATGAGTATTTCTTTTCGATTGAATTTCTAATATGTGTTTTGATACTTTTTTCAGCCACCTCATATTTATTTAGGTTATCAAATAAGCCTAAAAGTTTTTCCGTGAAATTAGAAAAGAAACAATTTTGTATAAATTTAATTATAAACTCTCTAATAAAATCTGCTGTATCTATATTTTTCAATATTTCTTCGTATTCATTAACTTCATTTACTCCTGTAAAGATTTCTCTCAAAAGCTCATTCATACTTTGACTAGAGATGTTTTCGTAAAATTCATTTCCGCCATCACTAAAATATTTCAGGAGTCCTTTTCGCAGATTATCGGGATTCTCATTTTTTAGAAAGGATAAACCAAATCTATCCAAAGTTTCAGAGAACCCGTATCTCTTCACAGAATTAATAAAACTAATTGCTTTACCACTTGATTGTATAGCCTTTCCTGTATTAGAACCTACACTAGTAGAGTTGTTTAAAGCTTTTGCGAAGCTAGATATAGCCTTGTTTATTGAATCAGAAGAGAGGTTGTCTCTCACCATTTTCGTTACTTCTCGTTTTACATCCGGCCATAAGTATCCTGTTGGCGGTAAATAACCTTTTGATGTTCCCACTTTATCCCCCACTACATCCCAAAGTTTCTTATCTACTTTTTTCTCTTCAATATAATGTTTTCTTAATTTCTGAAACGAATCCTCATCAAGCTGATTGAGGGTGATAATTATAGGCACGGTTACATCTTTTGAGCTAATCCTTTTAAATTCTTCAAAGATTTTTGATTTATACTGGGGAAGGATTTTATAGAATTCAATTAATGTGTCTATTTGCTTGATATCTTGGTGGTATCTCTCTAATACACCTTTAAAAATTTCATTTCTTGATACTTCATCCATCTCATGCATTTTCTCGATTTTCTTTCTCCTTAATGCTATGTGTGTTTCAAGGTTACATATTTGATTAATATACTTTCTTTCTTCCTGATTTAAGTTAGTAGAGAATAGTCTTTTATCTGAAACTGAATCTTTTGCTAAATAAAAATAAGGTGAAAGATCAACATCAGCTAACTTTGGCTCAGTTCCGAACCATCTTTTCACCTTTTCTCCCGACCATGCTGTATTTTTTGTTATCTTGTCGAGTTTAAAAATTTCACTCTCTTCTTCTTTCAACATCTCTTCTTCAAGAATTTTTAACTGTAATGGCGTTCCACTATGTTCGAATTGCCATTGAAATAATTCTTTAAATAGGTCACCATCAAAATATTCTAATACCATTAATTTAGCTAGTATCGATAAATTAAAGTCTATTTTTTGAATTTCCGCTAGCCTCTTACGGATGTAAAAAGTATTTAAAAATCTCTTAGTTTGACGTGGATTTCCTTTTAATGAGGAGGCAACAATACTACCTATGCTATTAAATATATTCATTTGTTGTTCGAAATTTTCTTGAGTCGTACCTCTTCTAAATTTTGAACCTTTCACTTTTACTTGATCTTCCACTATAGTCAATATCTCTGAACCAGAAATTATTTCTCCTTTAACAAATACACCTTTCTCCTTAAGTATTTCAATCAGTTGATTTAACGAGTCTGCTTCCAAAAACATTTCTGCAACAAGCAGCAACATATAGTTTTTGACATCACTTTCTGCTAATTCCGCAATCCTGATAGGAAGTTGAACAATTTTTTCTATGTAATCAACTGAAACATCTATGCCTTCATTGTCTAACTGAGGATACTTTCTTTTTATAGAATAAGAAACTATATTTTCATCCATCGCAATTATAAAGGTCGTTCTTGGTACTGATAGAAATAACTTTATTGCTTCAAGTGTTTCGACAATTCTATCTGGGTTACATCTATCCAAATCATCTATTAGAATAACCAGATTATCTACGGAAGATTCTTCAATTAAGGTATTAAAATCTTCGCGGAACCCTCTAATATTTTCAACAACATTTTCTTTGGGATTTGTTTTCATGTATTCATCTGTCAATTTTCTAGATTTTTCAATCTGTTCTTGAACTTTTTCTGGACTCTCGAAATCCGTTGCATTAGGCAGCATTATAAAGGGAGGTAATCCTGTCATTCCACTAATAGCCAATGGAACGCCTTGTTTTAAAGCTGTTTTTCCTATGCCCATCCAATTAACTCTTGCCATTAAACCTTTGATTCTATCTGTTGAACCTTCAAAAAATGTTTGATTTTCCTTCATACTTTGTAATATTGCTTCCATTAAAGCAGTCTTTGCATCCTCATAACCTTCAAACATCCAGGCATTTACTTTAACTACTGCAATTTTTTTATCTACTTGAGTAGCACTCTGTTCTTCTATTAAATTTAGTAAAGTCGATTTGCCACTCCCCCAATTGCCGAACAACCCTATAGTTAATGGGTTCATTCGCTCGCTAATAGCAATCTCAGTAATTAAATCCGCATATGGTCGATACGCAAGCATATCAATTTTAGAAGCATCATCAGCCCACATAAATATCTCACCTCAATTTATAAAATAATGAAATTATTCCGTTAAATAATCTCTACTTCATTATTGTGCCTTTAAAATCATAAAATTTCAAATTTTTCTATATAACGTGATTTTAGTAAAGATAATCCTCTAATTTCTATACTTAGATGGTATATTTATAGAAAGACAAGGAGGAAGTTAATTGGATCATAAACATTTTATTATTGTTCGATGCGTAACAACAATATTGATACTTTTATCAATGATCTTGCCATACTTCGGAATAATAAAGCACAGCTCAACTCCAACCATTATCCTCATAACATTTTTCGTTTTCCACCTCCTTGAAACTAAGTATGAACACAATTTGGACAGAGGTTTAAAGAAATAGCTTGAGGGTACCTCTCAAAAACTAGAGTTCAAAATAAACTAAATGCCAAACAGGAGGTTTTTCTATGCTGAAATCTGCAACATTACAGGAAGCAGCGGAGGCTGCAAAGCTCGCTTTATTACTTTGGCCAGATCACACACTAGAGGAATTTGTTCAAGAGATGAGACAACTGATTCTTCAGGACGACTCCAATGTTTTCCTAGCCTATCAAAATAACGAAGCAATTGGATTTGCTCAATGTCAGTTACGGTATGATTATGTTGAAGGGACCAGTTCGAGTCCTGTTGGTTATTTAGAGGGACTTTTCGTCAAAAAGGAATTTCGCAAGCAGGGCTTTGCAAAAAAACTCGTGGATGATTGTGAGAACTGGTCCAAGGAAAAAGGATGTCGTGAATTTGCCAGTGACTGTGAATTGGAAAATGAGCAAAGCCTGGCGATGCATTTGAAATTGGGATTTGTTGAAGCTAATCGTATTATTTGTTTCAAAAAAGAATTGTGAAGAGAGGTATTCATGAATACTCAATATTATTTAGGCTGGTTTACCGACATGTTCCCCGAGCGCCTAAGCCAAGTGTTACGGGAGGATATTACGGATAGAAAATCGCTTGTGATGATTAGCTCTACTCCCTTAGACAATGAAGCAGATGGTGCTACTGAACGCTCCTGGCTTGACCATGCCGGTATTGCGTTCGCTGATTACCATTTGATCAATTATCGCGTAGAGAAAGATGCTGCCCATGCACTTATTCAACATGCTTCGGTTATTTTTTTACTGGGTGGCGATACGCTCAAACAGAACGAATTTTTGATGGCTTATGGATTGCCGGAGTGTATCCGAAAAACCAATGCCGTTGTTATTGGGGCAAGCGCTGGTGCGATCAATATGGCAGCTAAGTGGCTAGGTACAAAAAGCTTCGGCTATTCAGTTGAAGAAGACGCTGTCTACAACGGAATGATCTTGGCAATTTTTCTATTCTGTCTCACTTTAATCTTGAAAATAACATGGCACTAGTTCAAAGCGAACTCTCCTCCCTATCAGAAGAAATGAAAGTGTATGCATCGAATAAGGATTGTGCACTGCGCATAAAGGCAGATAAAATTGATGTTTTTGGTGATATATACGTGCTTTCCCACTCAAAAATGCAGAAGTTAGAGGAAACGCTCTAGGGGTCTCGTATGTGAAATAAGTTACGGAAAATAAAAAAGATGACGCCGGCGATATCTGGGTCATCTGAAGGCATTCTATTAATAGTGATGACTTAATTTCATGAAAAAAATCTTCCTCAGTTCATCCATCCATTACACAAGATGTTTTGCATTCTCCATCAAAAGGCTACAATCCTGGTCTTCTCTATTACTTCAATTTAAGTTAGATTAAATTTTACGTTACAATAAAAGTAATCGACATTAAAAAAATTAGAAAGGGAGCTATTTATAATTTTTGTTTAGTGGATCGATTCTTTCTGCTTGTATGAAATTTAAATAGTTTGGTCGTACTAATGAAAAAATTCCGAACTAAAAAAACATTATTTACGTTCAGTATTGCTTTAGGGATAGTCGTAATTCTGAGTTTTTCTTTTTTTTTCATATGGAGTCAAGATACATTGGAAGCAATTGATGCTAATCAAATTGAAATAGAGGATGCCGTCCAAGCTGAAGATGGATGGTATATCTATCGAGCAGCCAATGCTGATAAAGGTTTAATCCTCTACCCTGGCGCAAAAGTAGAACCTGAAGCATATGCCTATTTAGCACAGGAGCTGTCCAAGCAAAACATCACCGTCGCTATCCCTTCCGTTAGATTAAATCTAGCCATTTTGGATGTTTCAAAAGCTGATGAAATCATAGAAAGCGACGATAGTATCGACTGGTATGTTTCGGGCCATTCGATGGGCGGTGCTGCAGCCGCTATGTATGCCGATCAACATTTAGATAGCGTCAATGGGCTTATTCTACTCGGAGCCTACGCAGCCAGCAATGATCATTTAAAAGAATCCGACTTACCTGTCTTATCGATCGGCGGTTCAGAGGATGGGTTAAGCACGCCTGAAAAAATTGAGGAAAACAGTTCAAACTTGCCTCCAAAAACAAGCTTCATGGAAATTCCAGGTGGAAATCATGCTTATTTTGGCGTGTACGGAAGCCAGCCCGGTGACAATGAGGCCGAGATAACCGTCAGTGAACAACAAGAGATCATCATCGAGTTGATGGTTGACTGGCTGCAAAATACCGACCCCTCTCGTCAAGGTCCAATGTGAAGAATGCTGACCGAGTCACTAAGCTTTCTACTGCCTATGAGAAAAATGAAGTTGAACTAGCTGCCAACTATTTTACACACGGTTACTGAATTTATTTCTTAAACTCAGGCGATTCGGCTTGAACAGTAAGCTTCTCCCTCCAAAACAGAAACTGCTATACTTCCCTTTTTAAATTGGAAATATTGGGTATTATGGTATCATTAAGCAAATGCCATTCTGAGGGTGAAGGGAGAGATCTGACATATGAATAATAGATGGTACGGAGTATATGCTGTGATATTAGGGATTGTATCTATTATCACTGGAGAAATCATCACGTTTATCATGCTTGGATTTATATTGATGGCTTTGATCAATATTAATACCACCTTGAAGGAGAATTATCGTAAAAACGAAGAATAAAAAGAGAGGGGAAAGCTCGAATATGAGCTTTCCCCTCTCATCGTTTATGCATTTATACATCAGGCCCACTGGATTACTCTTTATTGGCGTAAAAGGCATCCTTTGCTTCAGTACGTTACCGTTCGGTCTTTCCGATTTGTTTTCATCAAATTTAACACCTGTAAACCATCACTTGGAAGTCCTCCTAGAAACGCCGGATACGTCCATGGAATCATTGAAGTGATAAAGAGAAAAAGATTGGCTGCTGAGCTATTGATGAGAATATTCCCAGCTACTCCAGAAACAGAAAAAGAGACAATGAACAAGACTGCTGAGATCAGCAGTGATGCGATGGGCCCTCCTAAAAGGAAAAAAATTCTTTGCTTGTATGTAAAGGGCGGGAATTTGTTCGCTATGCGATAATCGCAAAAACCCGATAAGGCAATCGTCAAATAACAAGTAATCCTTCCGATCCGTAGTCGTAGCTTATTCGTTTTACTGGATGAACCAAGAAACACTTCAACCTTGGAATTTTTACTCGCTGTGACGGCCGCGACTGCATGCCCCATTTCATGTATGAAAAGCGAACACGAAATAATCAGTAAAACCGTTATGATTTCCAGTAACCACATCAAATTCTATTCCTCCACTTTTATATATTTGTTGAACATCCTATTGTGCAAGATCTTAAGCAACCGATTCATTTCCTCCCTCATGAATTTGAGTACCCCAAGAACTCCGTAAGATGATTTGAAGACAGGCAGTTAGACCAGGTCAAAGTATCCTCGCACGAATTTGCCCATTCCCCTCAATGCCATCCACAGCACCCTTATTGGGAAAAAGAGCAGTTCCGGAAACCAAAAGATTATGACATCCCAAAAATCACTTTTATTCGTATCCTTCTTTTTTCGCCTGTTCACTCAAGCACTCCCCTTTCATATTTTCAGCTTTGCAATGCAATCCAAGTCCAAGTCAGTCATTTTTCATAATATTGCACCTTTACACATACTTATTTTACCATTTATTGAATTCAAGTACAGTATAATATGATGAATTTTCTCACAATTAAAGACGTTTATTAGAAATCAGCTGTTTTTTCGAACAGAAATAAAAAAAAACCCACCAGATGGCGGGTTTGGCTTTTACTCGAAGAGTGTGTCCATACGTTTCATAAGTTCAGTGGCTTTTTGTGCATCTGTTGCATCTGGATGGGGTTCGCCGAAAGCTTCCTGATCGTTGTCGTAATATTTTCCATCAGCATCGGCGAATTCTTCTGTCAATGCAGCTCGGCATAAAAGATCAGCCCCAATAGTAAGGTCGTGCCCTTCTGTGCCAAACGCTTTTTTCACCATTTTGGTGCCAAGGAGCGATTTCGGGTTAATCGCCACAACTACTGGTATTACGTGCTTAGCAAGCTTTATGGACCACATCGTCAAACCGAGTTTGCTTTGTGCATAGGCTTGGCCATCGCTTATCTTTTTTTGTCCCATGAGCGCTTCCATGTCCAACGGCTGTTGTGCGACAGAAGACAAGTTAATAATACGGCCCGATTCATTCATCAACGGCAGCAGCGACTTAGTTAATAGATAAGGAGCTACTGTATTGACTGCAAACCGGATATCCAATCCATCCTCCGTCACCGCATCGTTTGCATTGAAGACACCTGCATTATTGATCAGGACATCCAAGTGTTTGTGTTTGGCCGCGATTTTTTCCGCAAGCTCTTTTACTTCCGCAAGCTTTGAAAAATCAGCTACCCATTGTTCTGTCTTGTCTTCCCCAAGCTCTTTAGCTACAGCCTCCAGCTTGTCTTTATTGCGGCCATGAAGCAGAACATGGTGGCCTTGCTG
Organism: Planococcus maritimus; assembly: GCF_001687625.2. Taxonomy (NCBI): domain Bacteria; kingdom Bacillati; phylum Bacillota; class Bacilli; order Caryophanales; family Caryophanaceae; genus Planococcus; species Planococcus maritimus. The sequence continues at coordinate 1,605,141 of NZ_CP016538.2, read as the reverse complement.
CGTTAACTTTTTAGCTGTCGCTAGACCAATGCCGTCGGTCGCACCCGTGATCAATATTTTCATTTGGATTCCTCCAATCTCCTCTTTGTCCGGCCACTAAAACCAGTTGCCGCATCTTCGAGAGTGAAATGGTTCTCTTTCAATAAATCCCCTTTCTTACTTTCTACAAACATTGTCGACAATCGATATGAACCGCCTTACCTGTTTGGCTCATCTGTTCATATGGTCAATGTCCGTCCACTTGCCTTTACCAGAAGCGACAATCCTATTAGTGGTTTTACTTAGCAAAAGATGTGCGCACCGAATCAAATTCACTTTTCAAGATCGAGAAAATTTTGGTGTCCCGAAATTCTCCTTTGATGCGTTCATTTTTTCTTAAAATCCCTTCAAAGCTCATGCCGGCTTTCAGCATGACTCTTTCAGAACCGGTATTGTCTACATCGCAGCCGCCTTCGATCCGATTCAACTGAAGCGTGCCAAAAGCGTATGTCAATACTTCCTGGAGTGCTTCTGTCGCGATACCATCTCCCCAGAAGTTTCGATTTAAGACATATCCAATTTCAGCTTTTTCGTGTTCATTCGACCAAGCGACTAGCGAACAAGTACCGATAACTTTCTCGATTTCTTTATACTCGATGGCCCATACACCGCTTTGCCCTTGTTTATATCCATCCACCGTCGGCTGTAGGAAATTGGATAAGGTTTCTTCCTTTGAGTCGTTTTTCTCCCACGTCATGCGATGTGCCACTTCGGGGTCCGATGAGAATTCGAACACATCATCTAAATCGTGTACAGCCACTTTCCTTAAGATAAGACGATCGGTTTCGAATGTCGGCATGTTCTTTAAGTGTGTTTCGATATGCATAGTCAACCTCTTTTCAATAATGGCTTAGTGAACTCTTGAACTTTTTTCATAAAAGATGAACCTTTTTCTGATCCATTAGTATAATCATACAGATAGAATTGATTGAGGGGGAGAGAATAATGGAGTCTATGGAATTTATTAACTGGGCCGATGTGATTTTCACGTTCGTATTTTTTGTGGTCGTACTTCTCATCGTCCGGTTTTTCGTGAACAAAATCCGCCGCTAGCCCTTGCAGTCAAACTTTCAATCTTCCGAGCTGTCTTGTTGGTCCTTCAAATGGTCATAAAAATTGAAGGCCAGCCAGCAAAGCACGGCATCCTGGAAAGTTCTCGGATCGTAGCCTGTGAGCTTTTTGATTTTCAGCAAGCGGTATTGCAAGGTGTTTTTATGAATAAAGAGAGACTCGCTGGTCTTGTAAATGCTTTGTCCGTGGTCTAAGAAAGCCCTTAGCGTTTCCAGTAATTGCTGATGCTCTTGCTCATTGAAAATGGGAAAGAGCCGTTCAATGAAATCTTCTTTTAATTCATCGGGTATTTTGTGAACCAATGACTCGATTCCCAGATCGTAAAAAGAAACAGCCGCTTCTTTTTTCTTTTGAGCGAAGATCAAGGCTTGCCTGGCGTCCTCAAAAGACTCAACGGCCCCAAGCAAGCCGTTGTGGCTCCTGCCGATTCCGCATTGAACCGTTAACTCGTGTTCATTATAAGTTTCCAATACCCGCTGTAATTGATTTGCATTAAGGGGCAATGAATCTTCCTGCATGGATTTCAACAGTACAAATTGATGGGACTGCCACAGTACCAGCAAATCGTTTTCTTTTATATCTAGCATTTCTCCGACTTTCCCCATCACTGCATTGATTTTTTCCTGCCTGAAGGTTTGCGACATTGGTTTGTCGCGCAGTTCTTTCACTTCGAACATCAGCACTTGCCTGTTTGCTTCGAGGTCAATGGATAAAGTCTTGCCCCTGATCACAAAATCATCGGTTGATGACCATTGTTTCAATAACCACTCGTGAACAAATAATTCCTGAAAGCGCTGCTCCAATTCCAGTTCACGGCTTACATAAGCTTCTTTGACCATCACTTCGGTCATCTTCTGAATGATTTTTGTATAGTTCCCAACCTCGGACGGATCACCGGTTATTCCAATGACGCCGTGCAATTCTTCTTTGTAATAAAACGGCATATTCACCCCTTGTTTAGCGCCGCGATGGCTTTGTTCCGAATAGATGCGGACCGGCTTTCCTTCCCTAAGGACCGTCACAGCCCCTTCGTGAAAACTCCCTACCCGGCTGGCGTCGGTGCTTGCGATAATTTGGCCGTCTTCATCCATGATGTTCACATGCCGCCCAATGATTTTTTCGATTTCCACTACAATTTGCTCTGCTATATTTTTTAAAAAACTGGCCATGGAATCCTCCTCTAAATTTCAGGATAAATGCAGAAAGGACTGTCTAATAGACAGTCCTACTCTCTTGAAGCCATAATGGCGTGCATCACAGCCTCTTTCATTCCTAAATCAATTTTTCCTGTCATCGCATCCACGACAACAATGTCGACTTGCTTGCCCTCCACGTAAACTATCCAGTACGGCGCATACAATAGATTGGTATCCGTGATTTCAATCTGGATACTTTTTCTTTTTTTCTCGCGGCCAAAAGCTTCCCAGTACAACTGTTTTCGGGCATATTCAGGGTCCGGGGAACCGGAAGCTTTCAATAGAGAAAATCCATCTGCCAATGGCAATACCTGTGCATTGTCTGGAAGAATTGCCGTGTGCTGTTTCCAGGTTTCAACAGCTACCTTGCCACTGATTTTCTTGTTTATTTCGGCACTTTGATATTGATAATCATAACACCAGTAAGGCAAGTATAACAATTCCATAGACACCGGCACTTCAGGCTCCGCAAATAGCTGGCTCCATCGCATGATGAAGTTTTTGCGATGGCGATACACATGGCTGGCTGCTTGCTCTTTCGATATCGTTGCTTGTACCATCAATTTTTCCATACTCGCCACCTACAAAGTTTGAATGACTAACAAAATCACTATGGTGATGAAGAAGTACCCGATTAATAAGAAAGGCCATTTTTTCATCGTTTTCACATCTTTTTCAAATTGGGCACTTTCAGCAGCGGTTTGCCGGCGTCTCAGCTCATCTTGTACGGTGTCCTCGCCTCTATAGACAAGGCCGTCCAATTTGCCTTTTCCGGGAGCAGCTGAAAGCAAACTAACCCCGTACCCAATCACGACCGCTACAATTGCCCCGACGGCATTATTGTAAAGCCACGAAATATCTGCGAAAGTTTCCACTGCCCAGACAGAAGCCATCCCGGCGATAACACCGGCGAATGCCCCATGGCCGTTTGAACGGCGGACAAAGATCGCCAGTAGGAACACACCTAGTAGGGCGCCGTAGAAATACGAGCCGATTTTATTGACCGTTTCAATAACCGGCCCAAGATTGCCCGCGAAAAAGGCAAAGATTGTCGCGTAAATGCCCCAAGCGACAGTGGCCCAACGCGATGCTTTTAAGTAATGGCCTTCTGAAGCATCCTTCTTAAAGAACTTGGCATAAAAGTCACGCACGGTGACTGCCGATAATGAATTAAGAGCCGAATCCAAGCTCGACATCGCCGCAGCGAAAACCCCTGCAATGATCAATCCTGAAATCCCTACAGGCAATTGATTGACGACGAACAATGGGAACAACTCGTTTAAATTTTCAATATCTGGTGTACCTTGAACAGAATAGAAAGCGAATAGCAAAACACCGATGAACAAGAATAACAACATTTGCGGAAACAAGAAGAGCCCGCTAATGATTAACGACATTTTACTTTCTTTTAAGGATTTACTGGTCAATACCCGTTGAATTTGGCTTTGGTCAGCTCCAAAATACGCAGCATGAAGGAAGAACCCGCCGATCACGCCGGCCCATATGCTGTATTCTGTTGATAAATCAAAGCTGAAATCCAAGGATTGCAATAATCCGGCTTCTGCGCCGATATCGATTGCGCCGGACAAGCCACCGGGAATATTGCCGATGATGGTGAAGATAGCGAGAGCTGCACCCAGCCAGAGAACAAACATTTGAATGACATCTGTCCAGATAACAGCCGAAATCCCCCCAAGCACCGTATAACTTACGGCGATAACCGCCATGAAAATGATCGTAAGGTTGACATCCCAACCCGTTACCACCGATAACACTAAAGCTGGTGCATATAATACAACGCCCGTTGCCAATCCGCGGGCGATTAAAAAGAGCCCAGCCGTCAAGGAACGGGTTTTGACATCAAAGCGCCGTTCTAAATATTCGTAAGCCGTGTACACTTCCGTACGGTAAAAGAATGGGACAATGGTGACCATCAAAAATGCCATGACGAGCGGTACGTTAATATACGTATTGATCCGCTCCAACCCGCCTGAGTAGCCCCAGCCCGGTGCACCAATGAACGTAATGGCACTGGCTTGCGTCGCCATGACGGACAAACCGATCGCCCACCAAGGAATGCTTCTGCCACCTAAAAAGTAGTCTTTTGTGGTCTTTTGGTTTTTGCCGAAAAACGCGCCGAAAATGGCAATGCCGATAATATATACAATTAGGACCACAAAATCGATCGTCGAAAAATTATTCATTTTTTGCTTCCCCTCCATACTTTATGCCGATGCTTAACAGTTTCATCAAACGTTTTGCGGATTCATACAATAATTCCTCGCCCCGCAGCATCGCCTCTTCTAAAGGCATCGGCCGTTCGCCTATCACCATCACGGCCGTTACGCCTTCTTCTTCAAGCCGTTCGATGCCTTCCCCAACTGCACCAGCGAAAGCGATGACAGGAATATTGTTTTTCAAGGCGGCCCGGCCGATGCCCACAGGAACTTTTCCATATAGCGATTGGCCATCGATTTTTCCTTCTCCTGTCAGGACTAGGTCGCATTCTAGTAAGCGTTTTTCCAGTTGAGATATTTCCGCTATCATTTCCAGCCCATTTCGAAATTCCGCGTGTAGGAATGAATACAGCATGAAGCCGATTCCTCCTGCCGCTCCACTGCCCGGCTTTTGTATATGGTCTTCACCCGTTGCCTTTACAACTAAACGAGAAAACTGCTCCATGCCTTGTTCCACTGAAGCTAGCTGGTTATTAGAAACCCCTTTTTGCGGTCCGAAAATAGCGGTCGCTCCACTTTCCCCGAGCAATGGGTTTGTGACATCAGAAGCGACAATTAGCTTTAAAGAAGACAGCTTCGGGTGAAGCGCAGAAGCATCCAAACTTGCCACGCGAGAAAGCTGGCCGCCAATTCTAGGCAATTCTTTGTGCTGGACATCGAAAAACTTGAGGCCAAGTGCTTGAAAAAGTCCGATTCCCGCATCCACGGTAGCGCTTCCGCCAAGACCGAGAACAATCGTTTCAGCACCTCGTTCAAGTGCATCGACGATGAGCTGCCCCGTGCCAAAACTTGACGCCTTGTATGGGTCCAATTCTTCCTTTTTCAATAAAGGCAAACCCGAGGCAGCGGCCGTTTCGATGATTGCCATTTTTTCTTCAGCTATCCAGCCATAATAAGCTTCGATATTCCGGCCAATGGGGTCTTCTGCAGAACAGCTTATTTTTTTGCCGCCACGATTCCAAAGAATGGCGTCAACTGTTCCTTCTCCACCATCAGCCATCGGCAAAAGAACGGTCTCGATGGCTGGGTCTACTTCCCGAATCCCCCGGTCGATGGCCAGTGCTGCTTGTGTACTCGAAACTGAGCCTTTAAACGAATCCGGAGCAATCATGATTTTCATTTTTGGCCACCCCCGGGTTTTAGCCACATCACTTGATACGGCTTAAGTCGGGTCTTAACTTTATTTTGTATGATTGGCAGCCTATCGCCAGCCACAAGATCCCGAACGGTTTGAGCATTTTGTTCGATAGGGACTTCAAGTTCTTGTGCATGGTTGGTCACATTGATCAAGACGACTATTTTTTCTTCCTCGTGAATTCGATTTGTCCGTACCATCGAAAAGACTTCATCTTTCAAAAACAATATTTCCTGCAAACTATTCGGGTGAAAAGCACTTTCCCTTTTCCGCAACTCGATCATTTGTTTCATTTGGGATAAGACTTGGTGGCGGATAGACGATGGGTCTGCAAGTTCAGCTTCCAAGTTTTCTCGGTTTAGCTTTTCACGATTGATCGAACGGAAACGGCCGGTTTTTTCGACACCTTCCGTGTAATTACGAGAACCTAGCAAACTGTGCAGATAAATGCCGGGAACCCCTGCCATCGACAATAGCAAAGACTGTGCTGCGATGAATCGTTTCACTTTGGTCTCATCCGGATCTTCAGGATGTGAAAGCGCATCGAAGTAATTGATATTCAATTCATAAGGACTCTTAGTGCCATCCCCATTGTCTTTATAAGAGACATTGCCCCCAAATTCCTCCGCTTTTCTAACGAGGAAGTTTACTTCTTCATTTGCTAGAATTCCCTCTGCCGGACGCATGCCGATTCCATCATGAGACGCCAGGAAGTTGAAAAATGTCGTGGACGGAGTCGTCTCTTCCATGGTATGTGCCCATTGGTGAATATGCTTAGTGTTGCCTGTTAAAAACGTATGGAGCGTAAGCGGCGGCAATGGGAATTGATAAACCATCCGCGCTTCATTGTAACCGTTCCCAAAATAGCTGATATTGTCTTTGTGCGGTACATTTGTTTCCGTGACGAGAATCGTATCGGGCGCAAGCATATCCACAATGTCGCGCATCACTTGGATCAGTTTATGAGTTTCGTCCAAGTGGATGCAATTGGTCCCTGATTCTTTCCACATGAATCCGATCGCATCCAATCGGATCAGCTTGGCCCCTTTGCTGATGTAGAACAACAATAACTCGATCATTTTCAAAAACAGCTTCGGATTGCGGTAATTCAAATCGATTTGGTCTTCACTGAAGGTCGTCCAAATAAACTTCGGCCCCTCTACCGTCTCGAACTTCGTTAATAGCGGCAAGGCCCGCGGACGGGTCACTTGGCTATAATCAGCTTCCGGGTCGGCTTCCGTGAAAAATTCTTGGTATTGGGCATCGCCCTTCAAGTACGATTGAAACCATTCGCTGCCGGCTGAAATGTGGTTAATAACGGCATCGAACATGACATCAAAATCTTCGGCAAGCCCTTCAATGTCCTTCCACTCCCCAAGTTCCGGATTGACCGTGAAATAGTCAATTACCGAAAACCCATCATCTGAACTAAATGGATAAAAGGGTAAGACGTGGACGCCCGTGATAGTATCTTTCAAATGGGTTTTAAGGAACTCCCTTAGGCTCTGCAACGGAACTTCGCCTGGTTGACTTACCGTATCCCCATAAGAAATCAATAAAACGTCTTTCTCGGAAACAAAGTCCCCTTTATCTTCTTGAGGCGGAATAAGATCTCGGTAATTGCTCATTAACTCTTCGATATCGCCAGCAATATAGTCGGCGGTGTTTGCACCATAAACAAATTTCAATTTTTCCTTCATGGAGTCCATGATTGGTTGATTCATGCTCATGTAGTTTCCCCCTTCGGATTTATCTGAATATTAAAATCCTATCAAAGTAAAAAAGCGCTTTCAATGTTCGACATACCAAAAAAACCAATCATTTGATTGGTTTTTTTGGTATGTCGACTAATACATTTTTTATTACAGGGTAGAACAAGATTATATCTTCTACTATCCTTTAACTCAAAACGTACTAGTAAAAAAATGCATACGGATCTATATTGTGTTTACATCTTTTCCGATCGAACGGCACTATACTTCATCTTTTTCTTGTTCTTTAAGTCTCCTGTTCTCTTCTTCGAGAAACCGGATTCTTTTTTCCATCTCGGCTGTTTGGCTACTTTTGGATTTTTGGATACGGTCCACCGTATATAGAAATACAATAAACCAAATCACTGATAACGCTATCCAAATAATTAACGGATATGATGACATTGCCAATCCCTCCTTTAACTTCTATGAAGTAATTCATATTGCTTTATTCGAGGTTTAAGCTCATGCTGACAGTTTTTGTCGTAAATCCGATATCCTCATACATGCGCACAGCTGGATTTTTTGCTTTTGCACTTAAGCGGACTTCTATAAACCCTTGCTGTTGGAAATACTCAATGGCCGCGTTCATCAATGGCTTTGAGTGCCCTTGGCCGCGGTATGGTTTGCGGATGTACAGCTCGTATATAAAGCCAAGCGGTTTCTCTGTAAACGGATCCTTTGTAGTACCTGCCAGGACCCAACCTAAGATTTCATCATGTTCTACAGCGAGCAGGTAAAAGCCACCTCTATCTAACAACGCTTTGACCATGCTCCTGGCTTTTTCTTCAGAAGGCATTACTTCGCCTAAGGTTCCATCATAAATAGCTTGTGGGGTCAAAGAAAGGATGGTATTCAAATCACTTGAATTTGCTTTTCGGATGTTCATTTTTAATATCTTCTCCTTTAAAGGTTGTGCGGTTTTGACCTATTCATTTAGTAGTAATCTTTACTTTAATAGCTAACAAAATCTCTGTACAGCTACGAATGAAGTCAGGCTTAACTGCAATAATAAGCATATGCTTGAAAATGACTTAAAACTAGTCTCCTAATCGCTTTCCTTGTGTCAAACTTGAATTGACTTGTACTCTATATGACAATCCATCATCGGAGTAATCATTTCATAGATCTCACCGCTATTTCCATTGGCAGCGGCATCTTTTAAGAAGGGGGTTTGACAGTTCTTATCCAAAAAGCAACGCTAGCTGACTAGCCCGTTATATAGAATTCTGAAGTTTGTTGTGACACTAAGGTTTCTGTCTGCTTGCCTTCGACGATTTTCTTCATTTCACCTATCTTGTCGAAGTTAAAGATATTCACCGAAATATTGAAGTCTTTTGCCAGAAGAAGCGCTGATTGATCCATAACTTTAATATTCTCTTTTAAGATATCGTCGAAATGCAATGTCCGATACATTTTCGCTTCAGTGTGTTGATTTGGGTCCAGGTTGAACACGCCGTCGACACCTTGTTTAGCAACAAAGATGGCATCGCAACTCGTTTCGATTGCTCGCTGAACGCTCGGGTAATCAGTCGTCACGAACGGCTGTCCGTTACCGCCGCCAAAGATAACAATTGATCCTTTTTCCAAATGCCTTTTTGCTCGCAACTGAATATACGGTTCTGCTACAGACGGTACCGGTATCGAAGTCATAACCCTGACGTCCTTAGTAGTTTTGCTCTTTAGAACACCTCTCAGCATTAAACTATTCATGATGGTTCCGAGCGTTCCAATGTTATCCGCTTCAACCCGATCGATATTCCATTGTTCCGCCAAGCTGCCACGAAAGATATTGCCACCGCCAATTACTAGTGCCACTTCGATGTCCATATCGGCAATAGATAGAATCTCATTCGCGATATGGTCCAGCTTTAAATGATCAAAGCTATCTCCACTTTCGCTTGCCAATGCCCCACCACTAAGCTTGATCAATACTCTATTCATTGTTTTCACCTAAACACTCCTTTGGACAGCTAACTACTAGCCGCTTTGAATTTTCACACTTTTTACATTATACTAATACCTTACTGCTAATTGGTATATATAATTACTATTTTGTAAATAAAAAGAAATTAAGCACCTACCTTTTATAGGTACGTTGAAAGGCGTGAATCTACATCAATACAGAAAAATTCTCAATACACGTGATTCCTCGACTAAAGCAGATGGAGACTTTTCTAGAAGCAATAGCTTCAAATTCAGAAATTGCTCGAAAAAATTTATTTCTGGATGTATTCGAGGTATCGGATGAGGAGTTCCAAACGAGGGCATTTTTCGGCATATTCAACCTTGAAAATAAGATCGAAATCCTGAAGAAACAACTCCAACAAATGCGCTCGCTAGCTTATGAACAGTTCATTAAGGATGAACTAATTCTTCTGCAAACAGAGTTCCCTGTACTAAAAGCCTTGGAGTTTGAATTATTCATCCTAGACGATCAAGACCACTTTGTTAGAGAAAAACTTGGCGGCGTTTCAGCGTATACTGATTGGAATGGTGGAATTTTTTTCGCCGTCTTGCCTAACGCTCAAGTTCACTCCAATCTAAAGTCAGTCATTACGCATGAGTACCATCATTATTGGCGGATGCATACTTTAACGAGTACAGAGGAAAATCAAACACTATTGGATAGGTTAATATTAGAGGGCCTAGCTGAACATTTTGTGGAAATCCGATTAGGTGAAGATTACCTCGGCCCTTATAGAGATGCCCTGACGGAACAACAGGCATTATTTCTATGGGAGACTATTTATCGACCATACCGTCATGAAAGAGGGGCTAAAACGGATGCCTATATGTTCGGCAGTGAAGAGAAAAACTTACCTTTTTGGGGTGGTTATGCCATTGGTTACTATTTGGTGAAGTGGTATTTAGAGAAAAACCAGGGAAGTACCATAGAAGAGATGACTTCACTGCCTAGCGATAGTTTTTTACTTTAATTTTCAAATAGCTAACTGATTCTTTAATTGTACCTAACCCATACAAAGACACGAAATTCAAATGTGAATTTCGTGTCTTTTTTGTATCTATAGTCTTTTCCCCATCGACGTCGACTGCACACGGTAACCAAGCTTTTCATACAATTCATAGGCATTGGGATTTGTTCCGAACACATTAAGGCCCATGGAAGTAATGCCGCATTTTCGCATTTCTTCTTCTAATTTCCTCAATGCGGCCGCTGCAATCCCCTTTCTTCTATGCTTCTCTCTAATCAATATATGATAGATATACGCTTTATTTGTACTGGATTGGATATGATACCAAATCGCCCCCATTACCGTATCTTCTTCTATTGAATAAATATTATACAATGACTGTTCATCTGTATCTTGTTTATTCGAAAACAGCTGTGTCATTAAGGCTTTGGATTCTTCCATTGCTGCATCCAATGGAATCATGTAATTTTGCGATACATCTTTCGCATAATCAGGGATCAAGAATTCCATATACTGATTGAATTCTTCCTCTGACATCGGTTTAAACTGTAGTTTCATACTCTTGTCTCCTCGAGGCTAATTATTGTTAATGGATAGCGCTTCTTTAAAGCGATACCATTCAATCGCCGTGTAGTTCGATTCAAGACCATTTATGTCCATTTTTCCGGATAAAGTTCATATCCTTTTGGTAATGCTCTAAATGCCCTTCTTTTATCATGCTCACAAAGGCCATATCCTCTTCATCCGCTTTCCTGAGAATCGTTTTGCACAAAGCTTCTAGCCTCTGGACCGCCATTTCCAAAAAGTCTTCTGCCACTTCCTGTCCATAGGCTTGAAAAAACAAATTTATCCGCTGTTTTATCCGTTCGTCTTGAGTGGCATCATAATAGACTTTTTGTTCGTTTAAAGGTGACAGGTAGTACCTAGATAATGGGATGCAAGTATAAAGCGCATAAACAATATCCCAAAGTCTAGGACCGGGCGCAGCATTGTCGAAATCGATTATGCCTATCGGTTTCTCGTTTTTAAAAATGATGTTATATACGGCGAAATCGTTGTGGCATATAAGCTCATATGGAGGGGGTGTATGATCCAGCGGCTTCCAGTTTTCATCAAACGAAAAATCACTTACTGAATCATGGTAAAGCCTCAATATTTTGGCTATCTCTGCCAGAGCTTCATCTGACCACATATATTCTTTAAGCGGATAATTGCCGGCTTCCCCATCCAAATAAGTTAATATTTCTTTGCCCTGATCTATACCCACGATTTGCGGTGCGTATTTAAATCCTTTTTTCTCTAGATGATGCAAGAGCCGATGAATTTGAAGACTTTCGGGTTTTAGATCACGGTGGACTGTGTTTCCTATACGATGCACAGCGGAAACATTGCCTCCCCTTAGCTTTTCTTTGTCCCTCTTAGCGGGCATTTGCTTACCTCCCCGAATTTCAATTATGTATCTAAGCTCATAATTAATTTTTCACTCCTATTCCCAGGCGTATTGGCCAAGCGCCATTACTTCAAACCAACAGCTTTCAAGTCTTCCAAGACTACCTGATATCTCTCCCATACTGGCGGCACAATGTGGCCAGACCGATGCATCTCCTCCAGCTCTTCAAGGAAGACCCATTTGGCATCGCAAACTTCGCCTGGCTGCAGGGTCAATTCGTTAATCTCAATAGGTGTAGTGCTTTTAAACAAATAGCTGTCCAAAAACGATTTGCCCTTTGGTCGCTCACCTAAGTATCGAAGCTCAGAGGCAACGACAACTATCCCGGTTTCTTCGGCAAGTTCTCTCACTGCCCCTTCTAAGCTGCTTTCTCCTGCATGCACCGAACCTCCTGTGCTTTCCCACAGCAAAGGGAAAGTCTTGTTGGCGGCGCGTCTGGTCACTAACATCCGGCCGTCGGCATTGATCGTATAAATTTCCACCACGACATGAAATTCCTCCGGTGAAAGTTCTTCCCCGCGTGTGTGTAATTTGTTCATCGGCTTTCTGGTTGCATCTACTAAATCCCATACTTCCATTTTTCAGCCTCCTCTAACTTATATTTTATCGAATTGCCTTTTTACTTACCTTCCAATCAATACTAAACTTTTCTAACGACTGCTCATAAACTCGCCTTGGTCGCAGCGAATGTTTCGGTTTCAGCTTTTTTACCAAATAATCCTGTATATACAAGCAATGTGCCAAGCATCAAAATGAGCCCCATGTATACGGACATCATCGTCGGTATCAAGTATGCGCCGAGAATGATTGTGGAGCGGGCAATCAAATCCGCGCCGCTAAAGGAGATTCCGGAAAATGCGGAGTAAGAGCCTCTTTTATTGGCCGGCATCATATTCGCTTGTTCCGCGTTTCGAACAGGTGAGTACATCAATTCCCCAATAGTCGCGACGATACTAAACAAGAGCAACAAATACCAGGAGTTGGCTGAAGTCATGACAATATAGCCGACACTATAAATGATTAGTCCATAAAGAAGGACTTTCTTTTTGTCAAAGCGATCTGTGAGCTTACTGATGAGAAATGTAAAGCACACGACCAACAGCATGTTTTGGATATTGAGCAAACTCAGCATCCGGACCCCGCCAATTTCAAATCCTTCAATCGAAATCGTCTGAAAGCTTTCTGCTAAGCGTACGCCGATATAGCTGTTTAACGAAAATTCAGCGGCGAAGATGAACATCGATCCCATGACCACTTTTACAAAAGGCTTGTCTTGAAATGCCACTTGGTAATTTTGAATCACATCGAGAAAGACATTGTCATGCTGTTTTTCCAAGCGGCTCGCTTGTGAGTCTTCTAGCCAAATCGCATAAGCGACGGGCAAGCAAGACGAGGTAATGGACAACAACAGAAACAATTCGATTTGATGATTCATGTACAACAGCCCGCCCATTGCCGCACCCAGAGCCAGTGATAAATTGACTAACCAATAATCAATCGCATAGACGGCTTTGCGGTTTTCCGGTGTAGTGGAATCGATAATAATGGCATGAATAGCGGGTCTTCCTAGGCTGCTGGTGATGATAAAAGCGATATAAGCAAAAGCAAACAGCCAAATCCAATTCGACACCGGCACTAAACTGACGGTCATCACACCAAAAAACAAGGCACTTAGCGCGGAAGTGGCGATCAACACCTTTTTTCTTGGCAGGCGATCGGAAAGATAGCCACCCACCAAATTAATCACGAAACCGATGATGACCGTGAAGATTAAAAACAGGCCCGCCGCGACTTTCCCAATTTCTTGTGCAAAAAACAAGGCCATAAATGGCATGACTGCGGAGGCCACCGCCCGATTGAAAAATGATGTTATTAAGCGTACTTTAATATTTTGTGGATATTCTTTCCATTTCATCTTGAATTCCCCCTCCATATTCTGTATATTAAACCAAGCGAAATAACAGAAAAATGGACAAGTTTTGAAAATAAGTCCACTTTTAAAGGAGTTTGGAATGGATAAGCATTTATTAGCATTGTGGAAAGCAGTACCTTCAGGAAATGTTAAACATGAAGAAATCGCCAAGACCTTGGACTTCAGTACGAAACAGACCTCGCGTTATATCAAAAAATGGATGGCTGAAGGTTGGTTTGACTATACAGCAGGACGCGGCAGAGGCAATTTATCCGCATTGGTTTGGCTGAAAGATGTGGAAGCAATCTACGAAGAACAGTTAATGGAGATCATCGATCAACAAGCGGTAGAAGAAAGCAGTAAATACTTGTTGTATGATTGGTCGCGCGAGAGCAAATTGAGGCTGCTCAATCAATTTCGGTTGAGATTTGGTTACTTTCAAGACGCTGGAGAAGTCGATAAGTTGATCGTTCCAAGGCGTCACAAATTGCTGACTTTGCACCCCATAGAAGCCATCGACATGCAAAGTGCCAATATGGTCGCCAATGTTTTCAACCGCCTCGTATCCGTCGACGAAAACGGCGTGGTATCCCCTGAAATCGCCCATACTTGGGACCTTCAAGCGACACGGCTTCGAATTTATTTGCATAAAGGAGTCAAATTTCACGATGGCACCACTTTATCTGCCGGGGATGTCGTCGCGTGCCTTAACCGGTTACGGGCCCATCCTTATTTCAAATCATTGTGGGAGCCTGTCACTAGCGTAAAAGCGGCCGCTACATTCGTTGTGGATTTCTATTTTCCAAAAGGTTGCAGCTATTGTCTTCAGATGCTCGGTATGATGAACGCCAGCATTTATAAAGAAAGCGGTGACAAGGTATGGGGCACGGGTCCCTTCTATGAAGCAGAAAACAGCGAAGACAAAACATCTTTAAAAGCTTTTGGAGATTATTTTCTCAAAAGGCCTTTGTTAGATGTTGTGGACTTCGTACAAGTTCCAAGAGACTTTGAAATCACCTATCACTCCGCAAACCACCCAAAAGATGAAGCCACATTTCAAGTGGAGAGTGATGCAGGATTCGGTATCGTCGTCATGAATGCGTTTCGCCCAACAGACATCCAACGGCAAGAAGTACGGGATTATGTTCACTATGCCATCGCGAAACATCGGCATTCAATCAGCGATTATCATCCCCGGGCATTGCCAAACGCTAAGAGTTGCTTAGCCGGCTATGATCAGCAATACACCATGCAAAAAATGGAACGCCCTCATTTTACGCAAGCCCTAGTCTTAAAAGCGGTCAAGCATTATGAAAAATCCGCAATCTGGTTAAAAGATGCACTTGAAAAAGAAGGCATCCCTGTACAAATCCAGTGGATGTCATTTGCCGAAAAGTTGTTGGATCACGGACTCGACCAACAAGGGGACCTTTTCTTACACGGAGAAGTACTCGAAATGAACCAGAACTTTTCATTTTTCTATTTCCTTAAAAACAGCTATTCGCCGCTGGCAGCGAATATATCGAAAAACCAACAAGTGCTCGCATTACTTGAACGGTATCCACTAACCCCTTTTGGCGAATGGACTGCCTTAAACTTACAAGTGGAAAAAGCCTTGATTGAATCCTCAATCATGATTCCGCTCTACTATGAAAAGCGGCAAGTTCCCTTCTCTGCGGATTTAATGAATATTACCATCACCCATTTCGGGTATGTTGATTATTCTAATTTGTGGGTGCGTCCGCGAATTGAATAAGCTGGCTTTAAACCTGAGAAATTGTTTTTACTACACAATGAAATGATTAATAGGAGGCTCATATGAAATTAAAAATTATCCATACCAACGATGTTCACAGCAATTACGAGAACTTTGCACGGGCAGCAAGCATCATCAACGGCCTAAAAGACGAGAATACACTCATCTTGGATGGAGGTGATTTTGCAGATTTCAAAAGCATTGAATTGCAAGGCACGCGCGGGGTGGCAGCGCTCGAATTGCTTCAGTCGACCGGCTATGATGCATTAACGGTCGGGAATAATGAAATGTTTAATGGCCTGGATACCTTAGAACATATGGCTACGGCAAGCCCCCTACCTTTCATCAGCAACAATCTCCAAAAGAAAGACGGATATCCAATTCAAGGACTTGCCAAAAGCGTGATTCTACATAAAAACGGCTTGCGTATATTGGTGACGGGGTCTTCCCCTGATATGGGTGTTTTTAATGACGGGCTTGGCATTGGTGTTTCAGATTACGTCGCCATGACACAACAAGAGATCACAAATCACGCAGGTTCCTATGATATTTGTGTCCTGTTGAGCCATGTTGGCACGGTCGCGGATGAAAAACTGGCTCGACTAATTCCTGAAATTGATATTGTGATTTCCGCGCATGACCATCAGTTGTATTCCGAGGCGAAGCTTGTGGACACTACTATAATGAACAGTGCAGGGAATTATGCTGAACATATTGGCTTCATTGAGATTGAAGTCCAGAATGGCAAAGTCGAGCTTCTTCGTTCAGCCACCTATCCTACAAAAGATGCTCAGCTGGATTCTGAAGTGCTGGACATTTTAAAGGATAATAAAGCTAAAGCCCTCGCTTCTTTAGGGAGGCCGCTATACAAATTACCGAAGCCTCTTTGGCATGATGTGATTGAAGAAAACCCGTTGGCTAATTTGATAGCAGACGGCTTACGGGACATGCTGCAATGCGATATCGGGCTAATCAATAGCGGCATCATCAACGCAGGTTTATTTCACAATGTATCACGTCAAAAACTAATTGAAATTTGCCCATCTCCGCTCAATCCGACTTCTTTTGAAATTCAAGGCAAGCAGCTGAAAAAAGCATTCACCCAATCCTTGGATGCACAAGCATGCCTAGCGGATGGCCGAGGACCGGGATTCCGCGGAAAATTTGTCGGCCGGCTGCACATTTCAGGCGCCACAATTAGCCATGATGGCTGCAGTATCCAAGAGATCCTTATAGACGGTGAACCCCTCCAAGATGAGCAGTGGTACAAAGTCGCCAGCTCTGATTACCTGCAGCGAGGATCCGGCTTCCCGGACCTAGCTGAAAATCGAAACCAAGTCTATATGGCCGAAGAAATCAAAGATGTTATTCAGCTTTACGCAAACCAGCCGAAATTTGTGGAACAGGCTTTCACCATGCGGACGGAAAGACAAGTTGAATACTCAGGTTTTGGCCCTCCGGAAGTCTAAAATAGCAGAACTCTGAACAATATAGATCGGTTCACTAATGTATCTCTCTTCGCTTCAATTTCTGAAATTGTTCTATTCCTGAATGTACAGGAACTGTAGATCTAAAAAACCAAAACAGGAGGAATCGCATGGCTCTAATACTAGCCGCCTATATCGCTTTATTGAGTTTTACAGTCCGTAAGTTCGCTGGGAAGAATCGGGAGAGGTGGATCAATGCCGGGTTTCTTAGCGCTTTTGTTCTCCCCTTAGTCATCGGCTTTCTTATTCTGAATGTTTTAGGCTCTATAACAGGAGCTGGAATGGGCGCAGCTGCTGCAGGCTTATTGTTCGGGCTTGCCACATCTATTACAGGATTCGTCTTTTTATTTATTGGCTATAAAAACCTGCACACAAACGCTGACTGCGATGAACATAAAAAGGGAGAATGGACGCTGCTATTAAAGCATCCATTCTCCCTTTTTTTATAAAGCCAAGTATATTGTTCATCCAGCTTTTTACTGGTTTATAAAACCCTCGATTTCTCGCTATCAACCACTTTAATATGTATCCCGAAAGCCTCGCCTGAATGGACATGGTTGGAAACATCCGATATGTCGAGTAGTTCTTCTAAATGAATGGATTGCTGGCTATTGGCGTCTATCGTAATTTGATACGGACCAGCCAAGTTCATCAGCGAGGTCATCCGCATATCGTCCTCTCTAAAAAGCGAATCCGTGAATTCCAATTCAACAGTGACAGCTTCATTGCTGTGATTGTGCAAGACTAAATCGCACTCACCACCCATCACCTCATTTTCAGTTATGGCTTCAAAGCTGCATTGCCCGTTTCCATCATACGAGATGGCTGAAACGCCCGTTGCTAAGGTTTCCTGATACGCAATGATCAATAGACTTGGCAAAACCATATAAACTATGACCACTGCAAACACTGTACGAAATCGGTATTTCTCCAGGCTGTTAAACAATAAAATGATTGCGCCGATAAATAAGACAGCTCCAAATACACCTAAAAGTACATAGCCGTCTTGATCTTGTATCGGAAACGACATAAAGGTGAAATTGGCATTATTCAATACATCATTCGGGAACGGAAAAAATAAGGTCATGCATATAGCGAATACAATAAACGAAACACTAAATCCCGCTTTGTTTTTTATCATCGGCTTGATCCTTTCTACTACCTTTTTATGATGAATGTTCTTTTCCCAAAATAAGATTTCGCGTCAAGTTGAGCATGTCATCTTGGACTTGCTCCGTGTTCCTTTGTCGGTCGATTAGATAACCAACGTGGTAGACGAAGCCATCATGATAGGAATAAAATTCGTTTGTAGCGGTGCCAACTACAGGTACTCTTTCTCCTGTTTCATTGAAATCGTAATACCGGTACAATAATGTGCTATCGGTCGTCAGCATTTGTTGAAAAATGACATCTTCCCCGATTAACGTTTCTTTTTCAAAGCTATTTCCAACTGAATCAACTGTATCTGTCATTTCAAAATCTCCGATAGGATTTTTATCCATCTCCGTTACCGAGATGATGAAAAACTCATCTATCATGCCTTCTTCTGAAGTCCCAAGATAGCTTAATTGAACTTGATGACTTAGCTTTCCAGTTGATTTCAAAAGTGGAATGAAAAGCGGCATTTGGGTTCAAAAAATAAAACCCATTTCATCAGCAAAAAGAATCTAATGGAATGAGTTTGCAGTTAACTGCTTTATTTCTTAATAAATGGCTCTAAAAGGCCTGGAATGCCGTAGACCGGGGCATTAATTTCCTGCAGGTAGACGCCAAGCCCTACAACTAAAAGAATAATTGCGATAGACAAAATCAATTTCGTACTTTCTCGAGACATCAGGCCTTCGCTCCTTAACTGGACTATAACTAAAAACTGAATTCGTTGGAGGCTTTGATTTGCTGTTTTAGTTATTAATAGATTACCACTAGAATCTGGAAAGTAAATATTTATTAGTAAATATTTCATTCGTAGCCATAATGGCCTTCTTCAGTTATAAGAAGCGCAACTAAATAACCAGCAAGCTTGAACTTTCAACCACCGAATGAGTAACCAAAAAGTGTAATGAAAAACAGCACAAGTAATAAAAGACTGACAATCGTTGTGACCCACGGCAAGAGGAGGCTGTTCCCAGTTTCTTTTATAATCCCTATTATTCCAAACACCATCCCTAACGGCGCAGTCGCAATTAAATACATGACGATGATGATAGCGCCTAAGCCATTTTCAAACAACATGATGACAATGGATAAGAGGTGAATGACGAGAACTAGCAACATGACTACAGAAAGCTTACCTGGTATTGTTTTTGGCATTATACGCCTCCTTTTTCGGTTGGCACCGACTGGAATTTTCTTGAATCCCATTTTTGTATTCTCTATATTGGGCATACCCTGTTTTTCATCTGCTAACAATCAAGCCGTTCCATATTGAAAACAGTGGTGCATCAGGTGTTAAAAAGCACGCCATTCAACGCATTCACATACCTTTTTGCCGATTTTTGTACCACTTCACCCGCGTCATTTAGCACGGTTCGATGAAACGCATCGTATATACGATCGAAGCGGATGTCGTTTAGCTGATCCGCTATTCTTTCGACAGTTGCTGCTGGCAAGGGGATGAAGTTTGGATAGCTATACATGAAACTGACCCAGTCGCGGTCTGCCACGACGCGAACGATATCGCCTGTCAGCAATACGCCTTTTCCGCCTTTTCCATTTTCCCACTCCAAAATAGTTGCGCCTTTAAAGTGGCCGCCTACCCGGTGCAGGATGAACCCTTCAGCAACTTCCATTGATTCACCTGACCAAAAAATCATTCGATCACTCGGTCTCGTCACCCATTGTCTATCATCTTCATGAATATAGATCTTCGCATCGAAGGTGTCTGCCCACTCGACTTGAGTCGAGTAATAATGGGGATGCGACAAGGCAATCGCATCGATTCCCCCCATCGCCTTGATCGTTTCAATGGTCTGAGGGTCCAGGTAGGTGATGCAGTCCCATAATACATTGAAGTTCCTGCCTTGAACCATATAAGCCGTTTGCCCAATCGCAAAACTCGGTACCGTCTTTATACTTGAGAGCCCTTGTTCTTCTTGGGAAACTTCATTCTGATAAGTATTCGACTGCACCATCTCCTCCAGTGTTGTCCACGTTTGCCCTTTAGGACTAACATATTGTCGGTGTTCGGTACAGATCGGACACTGCGCTGGCACCGTTTCTGTGCTTTCTATTTGTACGCCGCATGTGGTGCAAACAAGTTCTTCCATTTTCAATTCTCCTCATTTACAAGTATTTACTGAAAATTAGTATATCCTAAAATTTTCAATTTTGGTTCAATCAAAGGTCTGATTTGTTCAAATTTTTGCGGATTGCGGATAGACGTAAAAAAGCTGCCGAAACGGAAATTTTTCCCCGCTTCGGCAGCTTCTTGCTTATAAGAGCAAGGCCGCCATCGTATCATCAACTACCAACACATCCAAAAAGCCGCCTTTCAAAGCCGCTTTGATGCTTTCTGCTTTATGGACACCTTCAACGATTCCAATGACTTCAGGTATGCGCTTGTATTCTTCAATATCAAGACCGATGACCAAATCATTTAAAGGATGTACAATTTGCTTGCCTTCATGGTCGTAAAACCGCGAACCAATGTCTCCTACTGCTCCGGCATCTTTCAAAGACTTCAAATTTTCATCTTTCAAATAATCCATTGTCGTCATCGTGGATTCTTCAAATGGAGTCCCAAGCCCAACCACTGCCATGTCGACATTTCGCCCTTCTTCAAGAACCAAGGCGATATCTTCCGATTGAATCAGGCGCTTTTTCAACTCTTCGCTTTCTACCATAGCGGGAGCGTATAAATAGGAGCAAGTCGCATTCATTTTCTGAGCTAGCTGATAGGCGAGCAGATTAGAGTGAATTTCCACCAATTTACTGCCCATTCCGCCAACCAAGGGGATGATTTTCAGTTGCTGGTGCTGTTCATAAGGATACTCCTGAACGAATTTTTCTAATGTACTTCCCCAAGAGATGCCCAGTTTCTTGGCCCCTTCTATGTTTTTAGACACATAGAAAGAAGCCGCTTTGCCCAAGGAATGTTTGATCATATCCGAATTTCTGCCCGCTGTTGGAATGACGATCGCTTCTTTTAGACCGTACTTTCTTTCAAGCTGATGTTCCAATTCAACTGTGTGCGCATTTTCATCTCTGATATAAATCTCGACGATTCCATGCTCTTTTGCTTTGTTCAGCAATTTGGAAACTAAAGGACGGGACACGCCAATTTTTTTGGCAATCTCTGCTTGTGTCAGTCCTTCAAAATAATACAATGTTGCCACTTTTACTATTTGCCTGCGTTCATCCCAATTCATCCGCACTGCACCTACTTTTTCATAAACTTGAACCTTATGAATGCGGAGAGTTAACCGCTTTCATTTGTTTGCACTTACTGCTTTCAGGCCGGTTCTTCTTATGAATAACTATACTACATGTGTTCGCCTGTTGTCGTTCGATTATTGGACAATCTCCAATTTTTTCTATCTGTAATGCCGTTAATGGTGGACACCTTTTCCAGCCCACGCGGCGGCGGCTTCATACAAGCTTTCAGTGATAGTGGGGTGGGCATGAATCATCGAAGCCAGTTCATCGACAGTCCCCTCTAAATGAATAAAGGCGGAAGGTTCCGCGATCATTTCCGTTACATGTGTCCCGACCATCAACACTCCAAGAATTTCTCCATACTCAGTGCCCGCAATTAATTTAGTAAATCCTTCCTTCTCATCCTGCGCCAAAGCCCGGCCGTTTCCTGCATGGTCGACTTTGACGACTTTGTAGTCGATCCCTTGTTCGCTTGCTTCTTTTTCCGTCAAGCCAACACTGGCAATTTCCGGGCTGGTGTATACACAGCGCGGGACCACCCGGTAGTCTATGGTCTCACTTCCGCCTGCTGCATTGGCCGCTGCAACGACCCCTTCTGCACTAGCGACATGGGCAAGCTGCCAGCCACCGGTGACATCTCCTACTGCATAAACGGCAGGGTCACTCGTACGCATCTCCTCATTTACTTTGACAAATGCGCCGTTCATTTCTAGGGCTAATTTCGAAAAGGCAGCTGTATTAGGGACTCTGCCAACAGCCATCAATAGCGCATCGGTCTCGAGCGTCGTAGCTTTGCCATTCTCGGCTGTCACATGGACGAGCTGATGGTCACCTTGCTGTTCAATGTTCATTACTTTTGTACTCGTCGAAATAGAAATCCGTTTCTTTTTCAAGGCTCTTGCAAGTGCTTTGGACGCTTCCGGTTCTTCACTCGGAACGATTCGGTCGCTCATTTCGATAATGCTGACCGGTACATTTAAGCTGGCGAAAATACAAGCGAGTTCCACGCCGATGATGCCGCCTCCAACAATCACCATCGATTGCGGAATTTTTTCAATATCGAAAATAGTATCGCTGGTGTAATAGCTTGCGCCTTCGATGCCTTCAATCGGTGGGACGAGCGGACGCGAACCAGTAGCCAAGATCAGGTTATTCCCGCGGATAACTTCTTCTTGGCCCGCAGATTGAATCGTGATTTTGCCAGCTTCCTGTACTTCCCCTAAGCCGTTGAAGACGTCAATTTTGCCTTGCTTCAATAAATGAGAAATGCCATTTCTTAATTGTTGAATGATTGCATCTTTACGGGCCATCATCTTGGAAAGCGATAATGTCATTTCCCCAGTTTCAATGCCCCAGCTTTTAGCTTTTTCAATTGTTTCAATCACTTCCGCATGCCGCAGCAATGTTTTAGAGGGAATACAGCCTCGATTCAAACATGTGCCCCCGAGGTCTTGCGCTTCGATCAAGGCAACGGTTTGCCCAAGTTTCGCGGCACGGATTGCGGCCACATAGCCTCCAGGGCCGCCGCCAAGTACCACCACATCATAACTATTCACTAGCATCTACTCCTTACACCAATAATTTAATAGGCTGTTCCAGTACTTCTTTTAGTTCCGTCAAGAAGGCTGCGGCCGGCGCCCCGTCAATCACCCGGTGGTCAAATGACAAACTTAAAACCATCATCGGCCGAAGCTCGATAGCACCGTTAACGCCGACTGGTTTTTCATTGATGCGCCCCACTCCAAGAATCGAGGACTCTGGCTGGTTGATGACCGGCGTGAAGGCATCGATGGCATACATGCCTAAATTGCTGACGGTAAAAGTGCCACCTGACATTTCTTGCGGCTTGATCTTATTATCACGTGCCGCTTTGCCGAGACGTTTGCAATCTGCAGTCAGAGCTGACAGTCCTTTTTGGTCAACATGCTGGATCACGGGTACGATTAGACCGTTATCGACAGCCACTGCCAGACCGAGATTGATCTCGTCTTTATAGACAATTTCGTTCCCTTCCAATGAAACGTTGATGTGAGGATGTTGCTTCAAGGAAAATGCGACCGCTTTCATAATAATTTCGGTATAAGAAACACGGTAACCTGTTTGTTGTTCAATCGGCTCAAGCAATTGTTTGCGCAGGCTGATGGCTTGTGACATGTCCACTTCTGTCGTTAATGTCACATGAGGCGCAGTTGTTTTGCTTTGTAGCATACGTTGCGCCACGACTTTTCGGATGCCTTCCATTTTGACGCGTTTTCCCGAAGTTGTAGCAGGAGAAGCATTTGGTTGTATCGCATTTTCTACATCAGCACGCTTAATCTTTCCGTTCTCGCCAGAGCCTTTTATTCCCTGTAAGGCAACACCCTCCGCTATCGCTACTTTTTGTGCGAGCGGTGTCGCCTTCACCGGCTGTTCAGATGAAGCGAAACTCATTACATCTGCCTGATGGATTCGTCCGTTCGGTCCCGATCCTGTCACTTCTGACAAGGTGATGTGTTTTTCTCTCGCTATCCGTCTAGCTGCGGGAGTTGCGCGAAGTTTTTCGCCATTTGCGTCAGCAGTTTCTTGTTGAGCGGACGTTTCACTGATTCCTTGCTCGGTTAAATCCTCTACTTGAGCTTGGCGGGAATCACTTAAATCATCTGCCTCTTGGCTACCGCCAGATTCACCCGGTGGCGCATCCGGTACTGGCTCACCTGCTTCGCCGATATATCCCACGACATGATTGATCGGCACTTCCTCATCTTCTGCAAAGTATTTTTTCAATAAGATGCCTTCTTCGTAAGATTCAACTTCGATATTGATTTTATCCGTCATGATTTCAAATAACGGTTCCCCTACATCGACGGAATCGCCTTCGTTTTTATACCATTGCAAAAGCGTTCCCACTTGCATCGTGCTGCTCAGTTTTGGCATGAATATTTCTTTGGCCATTGACTCCGTTCCTCCTTTCTAGTGTCGGTTTAAGGTTTCTTTTACAGCTGCCACAATATCGTCGACGCCGGGAATGGCTGATTTTTCAAGCTCAGGGTTGTACGGAATCGGCACTGCTTTCCCGCCTAAGCGCATAATTGGCGCATCCAGGTAATCGAAGGCTTCACTTTCGGCAATGGTACTGGCAATTTCTCCACCAAATCCGCCGCGTTTGACCGCTTCGTGCACGACGACCAAACGGCCCGTTTTTTTCACGGACTCTATAATGGTTTCCGTATCTAAAGGCACGAGTGTGCGTGGGTCGATCACTTCGACGCTGATGCCTTGTTCTTCGAGTTTTGCTGCTGCTTCCAGAGCTTTATGCACCATGATGGCGGTCGCTACGATGGTCACGTCGCTCCCTTCTCGCTTTACATCAGCCTTGCCAAGTGGAATGGAATATAATTCTTCGGGCACATCAGATGTGGTTTTATAGCATAATTTATGTTCATAAAAAATAACCGGATTGTCTTCATCGATCGCGGCTTTTAAGAGCCCTTTGGCGTCATATGCAGTGGAAGGCTGGACGACTTTCAATCCAGGCACGTGGGCCATCCACGCTTCTAGGCTTTGAGAATGCTGGGCAGCTGCTCCGGTCCCAGATCCGGCTGGCGTGCGAAGAACCATCGGCACTTTCCCTTTGCCTCCGTACATATAACGAATTTTCGCTGCTTGGTTGACCATATTATCCATCGCAATGGTCATGAAATCCGAGAATTGAAGTTCCAGGATGGGACGCATACCGGTCAACGCGGCTCCAACCGCTGTCCCGGAAATAGCGGCCTCAGAGATTGGCGTGTTGCGGATGCGTTCGGGGCCAAATTCTTCAATCATCCCCCGCGTTACACCAAATGCACCGCCGTAGACTCCGATATCTTCGCCCAAAATAAAGACGTCTTCATTCCGTCGCATTTCTTGGCTCATCGCTTCTCTGACTGCTTCTAAATAGGTTAACTCTCTCATCAACTTCCGCTCCTTTGCTCCACGTTATGCGTAAATGTCTTCCATCAAATCCTCGATTGTCGGCATTGGGCTGGCTTTCGAAAATTCAACGGAATCCTCGATTTCTTTTTTGGCGGCTGCTTTGATTTCAGCTGCCGATTCTTCTGTCAGTAAGCCTTCCCCGATCAGCGCATCCCGAAGCCGTGCGATCGGGTCTTTCGCCCGCCACTCTTGCTCTTCTTCACGCGTGCGGTACTTTTTGGCATCGCTCTTCGAATGTCCTTTCCAGCGGTAGGTTTTGGCTTCAATGATTGAAGGCCCTTCTCCGTTTCGCGCCCGCTCGACTGCTTCACCCACACCATTCATAACATCGAATACATCGTTGCCATCGACCACTTTCCCAGGGACTCCGTAAGCCACAGCGCGTTTTGCCACATCTTCCACGTTCATCATTTCCTTCGCCGGTCCGGACATGCCGTATTGATTGTTTTCACAAACAAAAACCACCGGCAACTTCCAGATGGAAGCCAAATTCAACGCCTCGTGAAAACTGCCTTCGTTAGATGCCCCATCGCCAAAGAAACAAAGAACCACATATCCTTCATTTTTCATCTGCGAAGTCAGAGCGGCACCCGTCGCAATCGCAAAGCCGCCTCCGACAATGCCGTTTGCCCCCAGATTGCCTTTATCGACATCTGCAATATGCATCGAGCCCCCTTTGCCTTTGCAATAACCTGTGGTGCGCCCGAATAACTCAGCCATCATCCGATTCACTTCCGCGCCTTTAGCAATGCAGTGTCCGTGACCTCGATGCGTGCTCGTGATCTTGTCGCGTTCTTGTAAAACAGCAATTGAACCCACTGCCGAAGCTTCCTGCCCGACTGCTAGATGCGTAGTTCCATGGATCATGCCCTTGGCGAAGAATTCATCGACCTTCTCTTCGAAAAATCGAATTTGCCACATTTGCTTTAATAAATGCGTTAAGTCCGTTTTCTTGAGCTGTGCCGGAATATTGATGAGTTGTGTCATTGATAATCCCCCTTTTTACATTTGTTCTAACTCGTAACATATGTAAAATTATAAGTCTTTTCTGATTATTCGTCAAGAACAAAAGGGCCAGACTTCTTGATGTTTCAGAAGTTCGACCCTTTACTTTGTGACTTGTTATTTTTTTTCAATTTATAGGTGTTTATAACTCTTCGGGATGAATGCACTTCTTTTAGTACACGGTACGGCTTTTTGATGGCTCTAAAAGGAAACGATAGCAACAAATGGCTGAGATCTTCCTTGTACTCTTTCGTCACACGCGTCGGCTTTGTCGATATGCGTTCGTACAATTCCTTATAGAACTCTTTCCTGAGGTCCATATTCATTTCGATTGTCCGGCCGCATTCCATGCAGCGAATGCGTTTAATGTCATCGTTAATATACGTAATCTCGTGATTGACTTCCTCTCTGCAATGAACACAATATAAGCCAGCTTCCATCTTTTTCACTTTCATATTAAAACACCTTCTCATTTTGGTAGTGAACATGCCTCTACAGTGATTTAGAGCCTTTGTCTAGTACCATTCAAACGATTTTGATTACTGGATGTTCGTTTTAAACTTTCTTTTACAGCCTTTTCGCAAAGGTTTCGTCCTGTATGCGACGCAATCGCCAAATGGTCGACTCCTTCGTTTGTATTACATCGTCGTATGTGACGATATTTCCTTTTTTGACGGAACGCTTTAACTGAACATGGCGGTCGACCAAACCTAATGGCAAGGCGTTTTGTTGTTTCGCATCTTCTGCTGACAAGATGTGGCCATAAACCGTGAATCCTCCTATACTATCGAGAAATTGGCCTTCTTGGAGATCGGTTTTGGCCACCGTTACGGTTTCCGCTTGAAGTCCTTTCCAAGGGGCAATCGTGGCTTCGTTGTAGATAAAGGCGCGCGCGATCGAAATGGGAGTCTCCAAGCTGGTCAAATGATAGGGACGATATAGCACATAATTGGGCCCAGCCCCCATGCTCAAGTACTGCATCTCGTGGTTAACTTCCTCTTTTTCCGAGGCAATGATCGCAAATACGCCTGGGGCGACACCGTTAATGTATTCGACGATTTTCTTCTTGCTGACTTGTCCGCCGTCTTCTTTCAATTGAAAGATTTCCGGAAGCCCTTTGACATCACTTACGAACCCATGCATCCCTGGGGTGTCTGGAAGAAATCCTGTGGCATTGGCGACAGCGGTCATTTCAACCATCGTCTTTGTGCCGTCCTGGAATGAAGCCAGCATTTTCGCACTTGCGCCTTTTCGCGCCGCTTCGTCCGCTGCGGTGTCAGGGTTCGCTGCCAAATTCAATGGATTGTTTTTCCCTTTTCCTAAGGCGACGACTTCAAAACCGAGTGCATCCGCAAAATCGTATAATTCCATAATAGCGCCAGGTTCATCGCCGGCGGTGCCCGTATAAACCACGCCACTGGCATCAGCCATCTTCTTCAATAACGGCCCAATTGTTACATCCGCTTCCACGTTCAACATCACGATATGTTTTCTATTTAAAATAGCGTCCCAGGCGATCTTGGCACCGATGTCGGGAACACCGGTAGCATCGACCACTACATCTACTGCCGTGGATGATGTGACCAAGCGCGCGTCTGTCGTTGCCACTACTTTACCGGATTGAATCGCTGCTGCCGCTTCCTCTGCGTCAGTTGTTTTGACGATATCAGCATCCGCGATACCCGCTTTTACGTAAGCATTTACTACATTATCGAGTTGGATATCTGCTGTTAAAACCACGCGCATGCCCGACATATTTTCAATTTGTGAAACCATGCCTCTCCCCATTTGGCCAGCACCCACGAGCCCGACTTTAATGATGTCTCCGTTTGTTTCCATTTCTTCAAGCTTTCTATTGATACCCAGCATGCTTCAGTCTCCTCTTTGTCAGGCTTTTAGTATACAAATTTCGGCTCCCAATGCCAGTTCGGGCAGAGGGGTTTTTTCTACACACATTGTTCCCGGAAGATTCGCTTCGGCTTCGCCTGAAAACGAAATAGTGCAATGGCCAAGATCTCGGAGCGTATCATTTACTTTGTTGCCAACATAAAGGATTTCAAAGCGTTCGCCGTTAATTTCTAGAACATCTCCTGCCTCCACACCTTCAAGCAGTTCTGCTTTTTCGTGAATCACCGCAAATGACCGCAATTCTTCTGGGACGGTATTGTTAAATATGACCATCATCTGCTCATCTGCGAACAATTCTACCTCTTCCCCAATTTCTGTAATTTTAGCTTCGTATTTTTTTATCATCTTCACTCTCACCCAATCCTTTTTTTAGTACATTCCAAAGCTTAGTAGATAGGCGATGACAACAGCCAAAGGCCCTGTGATCAAACGGGAAATCAAGACAGCCGGGACACCGACCTCGATGGTTTCCGGTTCTGCTTCTCCAAGAGTCAACCCGACCGGGACAAAGTCAGCCCCAACTTGTGGGTTGATTGCAAACAATGCTGGGAGTGCTAATTCGGGTGGGATATTGCCGCGCCCGATTTCAACACCGACCAAAACTCCGACTACTTGGGCAATAACAGCACCGGGCCCGAGTAAGGGAGACAGAATCGGCAACGAACAGATGACCGAGAGGATAAGCAAGCCTACAAAATTACCGGCAAGCGGGGTGACGAAATTTGCGATGATGTCACCGATTCCGGTGAAAGTTATGATTCCGATTAACATACTGACAAATGCCATGAACGGCAAAATATTCTTGATGACTTGATCGATTGTTTCGCGTCCCGCTTGGTAGAGTACGCCGACGACTTTCCCGGCACCTCGGCCGACCCGTTCCACGATGTTCATTTTTTTAGGTTCGCCTGTACTGTTCGCCGCCACTTTTCTTCTGGCTTCTTCTTTCAATTCCTGTGGTGTTTTACGGGCTGCTGGTGCAACCGTTTTATCTGCTGCTTCTTTCACTTCATTTTGGTCTTCATAAGGTGCTGCTTCCGCACTGATATCTGAAACCGTCACACCGGACACAAAATTTTCTTCATTGATGAATTTCATCAATGGCCCGGATGGGGACGTTGCGTTTACATTGATCGTTAAAATATTCATTTTCGGGTAAACCCCACAGCGTGCTGTCCCACCGCAGTCAATGATGACACAAGCCATTGTTTCTTTCGGATACGAAGATTTGAATCCATCTACCGCTTCAGCCCCCGTTAAACGGGCAATTTCCTCTGCGACGGGATGAATTCCACCTCCCGTTACAGAGACGATATACCGTTGGGTCTCGTTCGGTCGTATTGTGAGTGGACCGCCCCAGCCTCCTCGGCCTTTCGTCACGGAAATCGCTTTAAAGTTTAATGGTGTTTGATTGTCTGCCATTTTGCTTCCCCCTTTTCAATTAACCACTTTCAGCAATTACACTTCCATTCCTTTTGCTTTCATCATGCGAACCGTAATGATTTCCGTAACGATTCCACGCATCAGAATCACGATAATTCCAACCAAAAAGAAACGGATTGCGAGTGGCCCAAGGGACAAGCCCAATTCAGTGATTCCCGCTGCGATGCCGAGATAGACGAATAACTCAGCTGGGTTGGCGTGGGGGAATAATCCGGTAATTGGATGGACAAACGATACAGCAGAATCGTAAAAAGCCGGCTTTTGTTTTTCCGGCAAGAATTTACCGAATGTGTAAGCCATTGGATTGGTCAAAAAGAACACGGCCAATACCGGAAATATGGTGTAGCGCAGAATAATATTTTTTGTGCTTTTTGCAGCCAAGCGATTGATGCGTTCTTCCCCGATTAAACGGATCAGTGCATTGATCGCTGTGATCAACACGATTAATAATGGAATGATTCCTGTAACAAGCCCTGTAAATGTATCTGCACCGGCTTGAAACATTCCAATAAAGCCTTCAGCGAGCGAAACTAAAAAATCCATCCTTTTTCCTCCTTAGATTGCCAGATTTGTTTTCTTGCCCATTTGCGTTTCGATTTTTTCAATCGCCATCTTGAACGCTTTGCCATCAGATTCTTCATCCAATTTCTCTTTTAGGGATTCGATATGCATCCCATTGAATTTGGGAAAATCCTCAAAACGGCTAAATACCGTCACACCTTTCATGAGCTGGCTCTCGATCAGGGATCCTGCCTCATCTGTTACCAATATGGCAATCACACCGATACCTAATTTTTGTTTTTGTATGCCGACCCCGAGATATCCCGAAGGCCTGTTGCTCATTTTCTTTAATGTTACCTGGTAATTTCTCAATTGCATTTTGGTCATCAAAATCTGAAGGATCCATATCCCCGCGAACACAACGATAAACCACCCCCACAAACTCAACACCCCCTAGCTTTTTACATTTGTTCTAACTAAGCACAAATGTTATATGAGTAATTATAAAAGCGCTTTCAAAATAAATCAATAGTATTGAAAGAATATTTTAATTATTTAACCAATTATCTCAACTACTGGTTGTTCTATCTCCAAGTGGCCGTTTAACAATCAAGAGCCAACAGCAATCATTACATGGAATGCAAGAACGGCCGAATTCCATCTCAGCTGATGACGCTGCTCGCCAGCAGCCGCAATCACTCCGGACAGTTTTTCTGTCTTCAATCCAAAAATCTCTAGCCCCAACTGCCAAAGTACAGTACAGTATTGTGCAGCAAGAGCAACAAGATTGGGACTGAGAAAAGATAGATTTCATCAAATAATTCGAATAGTGTAGAGATAAGGGAGGAACAAAAGATGTTTTTAGATGAAAGAAGTGCTAGTTTGCTAAAGCTCTTGCAGCATTCATCGATTCCTTCAATGAATGAAATGGAACAACAAACAGGACTGACACGCAGGCAGATTCAGTACAGTTTGAATAAGGTTAACGACTGGCTCGAATCGAATGACTACGCTCCTGTGCAGTACAAACGGGATCTCGGTTATTTCTTATCAGATAAGATTGCAGACGCTTCGATCACCGTCAAGTTGACCAAACGGAGCTATATTTTTTCTGAGAAGGACCGGGAACAAGTTATTTACTTGATGATTCTGTTGAGCCAAGAAACCTTGTCCGTATTTCATTTTCAATCCGCCACGGGAGTTTCACGAAATACCGTATTGAATGATCTTCAGCGTTTAAAAGAACAGGCACAAGAGATGGGATTGACCATCCGTTACTCCAAGCAATCCGGTTACATCATTACTGGCAACAGCCGGATCAAACGGTTCGTCATCGAGCAATTGCTTCATGAGGTGTTGAATGGCTCCAACAGCCAAATGATTACGCAATGCATCTGGAGTGAGTTTGACGAACGCATCACAGCCATTCATGACCAGTTAGAAAACATGGAACAGCAATTGGGCATCATCTTTACCGATGAACGCCTGTACGAACTGGCCTACCTTTTCTTTTCCACCGACCAGTTGATCGGCAAAGGAGAAGAACTTGATCAAGATCCGAGCTGGCTCCCCTTCGCAGAAACGAAAGAATATGTGTTGATCGATGCGATGATCGGGACAGCCGCTTTTCAATCCACTTGGAGCCAGACCGAAAAACTCTATGCCACTTTGCATTTGGTCAGCATGAACCGGACAAAAGACCGTTCGCCCTTGAAAGACGACCAAGTGTTCCGCGAGCTTTTGCAGCGCGTCACCGAAGAGTTCGAGCGGCTGACATTCGTCCACCTTCAAGACAAAGACCAGCTTTTCGAGCAATTGTACGTCCATTTCAAACCCGCTTTTTACCGCATCAAGTACAGGTTTCCTCACGTCAATCCGATGATGGAGCGGGTTTCCAAGATTTATCCGGAACTCCATCATTTGACGCGCAAGTCTTTGAGGATCCTGGAAAACGAATTGGGCTTCCAACTGCCGGAAGACGAAGCAGCCTATTTCACGATTTATTTCGGCGGCTGGCTGCAAAGGCAAGGAACCCGTCTGGACGACCGGAAAAAAGCCATAGTCGTTTGCCCGCACGGCATTGGCGTCAGCAACATCCTGAACTATACGCTAAGGGAATTATTTCCGACCATCCTTTTCTTGGACGTGCTGTCTGTGAGGGATACGGCTGAATATCCATTGGACTACGATCTCGTATTTTCTTCGGTCTTTCTGAACACGGACGCTACTTTATTTGTAGTCCCCCCTATTTTGGAAGAGCGGGACAAGCAGCGCTTGAACAAGCAAGTAATGCAGGAACTCTATGGATACACAGTTCCAGACTCGGATGTTGCCGGATTGATGGAGCTGATTTCCAAGCACGCAACGATCCATGACCCGAAGCAATTGGAAAAGGAGTTGCACGCCACCTTATATGTACAGGCAGGCACCCCCACACACGCAGTAAAGGAGGCAGAGAAACCCGTGCTAGCAGAACTATTGACTACCCAAACCCTTCAATTGAAACAGCAAGCTACGACTTGGCAAGAAGCAATTCAACTCGCTTCTAGCCCGCTAGTGGAATTAGGAACCGTTAAAGAAGAGTATGTTACCGCGATGGTGGAGTCGATTGAAAAAAACGGCCCTTACGTCGTCATCACTCCGCTCGTCGCTATTCCCCACGCACGCCCTGAAGAAGGAGTGCTGTCTTTATCGATGAGTTTATTGAAACTCGACAAAGCGGTGGATTTCGCCCCAGACAAGCCAGTTCAATTAATTATTGTGTTAGCTGCAGCGGATAGCGATTCGCATTTGCGTGCGTTGATCCAATTGACCAGCTTGTTGAACGAGCCTGCCAATATTCAACGGATGCTCGAAGCCACGGACAAAGAACAATTATTGGAAATCATCCAAACATATTCTAAGGAGGAAACAGAATGAAAATCATGGTAGTGTGCGGAAACGGATTAGGAAGTAGTTTTATTATGGAATTGAATGTCAAGAAAGCGCTAAAAGAATTAGGGAAAACAGCGGAAGTCGACCATACTGACCTGACTTCAGCTAAATCGGTGCAAGCTGATCTCTTTATCGGGGCTGCAGATATCATGAGCCAATTAGAAGACGGCAATCGTACCATTATTAATCTAGAGAACATGATGAGCATTCCTGAAATTAAAACAAAACTAGAGCCTCATTTCGCATAAGGCGGGCATTAAGGGGGAACCACTATGTTACAAGTAATCATGAATGACATTTTAGGAACACCAGCCATTCTGATCGGATTGTTTGCGCTGGCGGGATTGCTGCTTCAGCGTAAAAGCAGTGCTGATGTCGTATCAGGCACACTGAAAACAGTAATGGGCTTCGTCATCATCGGAGCTGGGGCGACCGTATTGATCGGTTCGTTGGATATCTTCGGGGATATGTTCGATCATGCATTTAACGTACAAGGCGTCATCCCGAATAATGAAGCGATTGTCGCTGCTGCCCAAAGCCAATTTGGGACCTCTACCGCATTGATTATGGTATTCGGGATGGTCACCAATATTGTGTTGGCGCGCATCACACCGTTTAAATTCATCTTCCTAACCGGACACCATACATTATTCATGGCCTGCCTATTAGCGGTAACCTTGTCCGTAGGCGGACTTGAAGGCGCTCCTTTGATCATTACAGGATCGATTATTTTGGGCTTGTGTATGGTATTGTTTCCAGCGTTGTTGCAGCCGTATGTACGTCAAATTACGGGAAGCGACGATTTCGCTGTCGGACATTTCGGCTCGATTGGCTATTTTGTTTCTGCGAATGTCGGGAAATTGGTTGGCGATAAAGAAAAAACGACTGAAGAAATCAAAGTCCCTAAATCACTAGGCTTTTTGAGAGACACTTCTGTAGCCGTTTCGTTGACAATGGTGTTGTTCTTCTTCGTTGTCGCTTTGTTTGCTGGGCAGGACTATATTGAAACAACACTATCAGGCGGTTCGAATTTCTTAGTCTTTTCTTTCATTCAAGCAATCACGTTTGCGGCAGGCGTCTTTATCATCCTTGCAGGTGTGAGAATGCTAATAGCTGAAATCGTTCCTGCTTTCCAAGGGATTGCGGATAAATTGGTTCCTAATACCAAACCGGCATTGGATGTTCCAACGGTCTTCCCTTTTGCGCCAAACGCAGTTATCATCGGTTTCTTGTTTAGCTTTTTTGCTGGCTTGTTGGCGATGTTCTTCCTGCCGGTTCTCGGACTTAGCGTCATCGTCCCTGGTTTGGTCCCGCATTTCTTCACAGGAGCTGCGGCCGGCGTCTTCGGCAACATCACAGGCGGACGGCGCGGTGCCATGGCGGGCGCATTTGCCAACGGGTTGATCATCAGCTTTATCCCGGCCATCCTCTTAGTAATGTTGGGCGATATCGGATTTACCGGAACAACCTTTGGCGACTCTGACTTCGGCGTTGTCGGCATCTTGATCTTGAGCATCATGAAACTTTTAGGATTTGCTTAAAGAGCATCTATTAAATAAGAGCCATTCCAAAATCAAAAGATTTTGGAATGGCTCTTTGCATGCTGTATGTGTTGATCTTATTCGTAAATCCCGACCTCATCAAACCCATCTGCCGTAGCTTTCTCTTCCGCGCTTCCTTCTCCGTAGATGTCAGCCGCCGATTGGACAATTAGCTTTCGGGCTTCGCTGAAGTTGGAAGTTGGCGTCAAATAGACCGTTAGCGCACGGTAGAAAATCTGGCCGAGTTTTTCCTTGCCGATTTCTTCACCGATCAAATAAGCGGCATGGTTGGTAATCGATGAATTGATATGGACACCGCCGTTATCCAAATTGATTGGCAAATCATAGAATTCGTCCATATGGGAAGGGTAATTGCCTTCTCCATCTCCGTAAGGTACATAATCCGCTTTGACAGGATATTTGCTCGGGTCGCTTAAGCTGCGCAGTGAGACTCTCCCGTCTTCTTTGGCATCAGGACCCATGATGTCCTCACCAAGTTCCCAATCGTCTGAATCTACCAATACGCCGAAAATGTCTGCAAAGGATTCGTTCAACGCGCCTGACTCAAAACGGTACCGGAGATTCGCTGAATTGGAGATCACGCCATGCGTCATTTCATGCGCAGCTACGTCTAGTCCCGCAGACAATGGCACCATGAACGATCCATCGCCGTCGCCGTATGTCATATAGCGGCCATTCCAGAACGCATTATTATAGCTTTCTCCATAATGCACATAGGAAATAATCGCCATTCCATTGTCGTCAAGTGAGTTGCGGTCGTGTTCGTCATGGAAATATTCATATACTTGCTCGGAGTTGAAATGTGCATCTACAGCCGGGCGTAAGTATTCATCTTTCCACGAGGCGCTGTGATTCGTGAAAATCTCCCCGTCATTTGCATCCAATGTATAAATGCCTTCTAGGCCTTCATGTGACTCATCGGACAAGCTGAAGGTCGTGCCTCCCTTAGCTTCTTTTGTCTTGGTCGTGTGGATTTTGCGCTGTTCGCCAAGTACGCCGGTGCCGACCGATTGATGGATGTCTTGAGCGTGCATGATGGCATTATACTGATCGATCACTTCCCCGCTTTTCGCATCCACAAAGACAAACCAGTTGCCGGGTTGATCCCCCATGAAGTTCACATTAACCTTATAAGCTAAATGGTTTTCTTCTTCAAACGGATAAACGACGACTTCCAATTCAGGTGCATACTCAAGCTCTTCTGGTGCTTCAACTGCGTTTTTCGCTGTTTGAACGGCTTTGACGAGGCTCACAGTCGGCGCCGTGTCGATGCTGCTCGTGGACGCTTCAGGGAAATGGGCTCCGTTAACGGACACCAATTCGTCCTGTCTGTTGTAGTGAACGACCACTTCCGCCCCTTCAACCGGGATACCGTTGACTGCCTGGTTAAAGCGGACATGCGTCATGCCGAGATCGTCTTTTTCCACTGCTTTTTGCTGCAAGTTTTTCTTCGGGTTTTTCAAGCCAGTCTTTTTCTCGTTTTCCGCAAGATAATCAAGCGCATTCGACGCATTGCTCGAAGACCGTTTCTCTGCGATTTTTTCTTTCACGAATACAGGGACATGGGCGTTTTCGTTCCACGTTTTTTCAGATTGCCCATTTGCTAACGCGGTGCTCGCTGTAAACGAACTGGCGACGAGTGCAGATGATAATATAACAGGCATAATGTATTTTTTCTTCAAATTTTTTCCTCCTCAACCTTAATGAAATTTAGTATACCGAAGTAAATTTGGACATTCAACGAGATTACAGATTATTTGCTATATTTGAAAATTTATACCTACAAGATTTCGAACAGTCTCTATCTATCTGCTTAAAGGAAAATATTGGATTCCCTAAAACTCATTTCTGTCAGGAGAAAAGGCATACACCGAAACACAGAAAAGAGGAAACGCTGAATGTTTAGCGCTTCCTCTTTTTTATGTAATATTTAAAATTCTCGTGGCAGTTCCTGGTCAACCTATGCCAGCTGTTTCATTTCGAAGTGCCTATAAATTCAGGATTGCAGCCAGCTGTTTAAAAATTCCTGCTGATCGCCTTCGAAATAGCCTTCAAAAAAGTCGCGGAACTGTTGTTTTGTCACTCGACGGAATTGGAACTCTTCGTAATAAGCCGCTAAAAACTCCAATGCAGCCTCATTTCCGCCTTGTTGATCGAAAAAGCCCTTCAGCAACAAAGGCACTTCCCCGTAGATAGTGGCATAATAAGCCGCTGTATCGAATTCGTCGAGTGCCAAATCTGCATACGGTTTCGGCGTAGTGGAGGCTTTATATGCTTGTGCGGTTTGAAAACCGCCGTCTTCGTCACCATAATAATCGCTGAGGAACAGGCCGGTGCTGAATTCGGTCAGACTTTCATCTAGCCAAGCATTTTCGTAAGGGTCATTACTGACCAAATAATAAAACCATTGATGCGCAATCTCGTGCACGAGAATTGAATCAAGCAAAGCTTTATCCATTGGGACTTCGACGATATTTGGATATTCCATATAGCCGTCATTTGCGATCAAATCCAGTTCAGCAAACGGATAATCGCCAATATTTTGTTCAAAAAAAGCAAATGCTTCAACAGACAGTTCAGCCGTTTCTTCCAAGATCGCGGACTCCGCCGGCACAAACACTCGAAGCTCTGTCTCCCCTGACTTGCGCTCTGCCACTTGCCAATCGGCTGGATTCAAAAACGCCGCGTAGAAATCTTTGATGGCCGCTCCGGTTAAGGTTCCCGATGAACTAGCTTGTGCGGGCCCGTCCGGAGCAGAAGTGGCAATCAAGTACTCGTCAGGCAGCCGGTAAGTGATTGCATAATCACCATAGCCCGTTTCATAAGATTCCCCTTTGGGATCATAATCATTGACTCGCCAACCAGCGTCATATTCAGCAAGCATCGGATACCAATGAGCCAGATAAACATTGTTATCGGAGCGAGTTAAACGCAAGCCGTCTTCAGGTATAGTAAGGCTATATTCAACCAAGACCGTCTGTTGTTTACCTGGAAGTAAATCTGACTCAAGTTCAATGAATAATACACCATTATTCAATTCATAGTCCATCTGATCCCCAGCCGAACTAACTGAATTCACTTCAGCAACATTTGACTCGCTATTCATTTCATTAACCACAAAGAAGAACGCAATGTCCGACCAACTTTCCTGTGAGTCATTGTTAACCATGACATCTGCAGAGATCCGGAAAGTTCCCGCTTCTGTCATTTTAAGATCAATGGCGTAATTTGCACTTTTGCTCAGGATGCCATTATTCAACTTTTCATCAATCGGTTCGTTTGAATATATATGAATAATATAATAAGTCAAAGTTAGAATGAATGCGGATGCGAAAAGCGAAACTAGAGTCTTTTTCAAAGGTGAACCTCCCTTATTCAAAAAAACTATTAATCTACTCTTTTTCAAGAATTATCGAGAGTGTTGACTATGAATAATTTTTATTCATAAAATTCAGCGCGATTGCGGATGGCTTTCCCTATCAAAAATTCTCTATTGCTTGTAATTTGTTTGGCTGAATTGATCATAGCCTGTGCGAGCACTTCAGTGGGAAGTGGCTGTTGCGAGCGAAGCAGCCCTGCCTTATTCACTAATTGAATAATCTTCAGTCCCAATACTTCCAATGTGCGGTCACTGCCTTTCCGCTTTAAGATGGGCGGCTTAAGGATGCTTAATTTGGGAAACCCTAGTTCTTTGACCGCTTCCTCTAATTGACCTTTCATCTTTGAATAAAAGCTACGAGCTTTTGGATTAGCGAACTCAGCTGACACCAATACAAAACGTTCAACCCCGTTTTCTTTTGCCGCTTTAGCAAACTCATATTGGTAGCCGTAATCGACTTTCCACTGCGCCTCTTTGCTTCCTGCTGCTTTGATCGTGGTGCCTAAAGAGGAAAAAAGAACATCGCCTGTCACCAAGTTTCGCCATTCTTCCGGCTGGTCAAAATCGATGACTCGAACCGTTAATTTGTCGTGTTGTATATCCAAAGGACGCCTTGCGAAGACGTCGACTTTTTCAAATGAATCGTCTTTCATCAATTGCTCGACGAGGTCTTTTCCCGTTGCTCCTGTTGCGCCAATTACTAATGCGTGCATAATCGTTCTCCTTTTAGAATGATGGATTTTTTATAGTTCGTTCCTTACCTGCTATTCATGTTCTTTAATTCGCTCAGCCACGGGCACCCTTCTTGTTTACCACACCGAAAGCCTAGTACGCGAATCGTTTTGTTCATTTATATATGCCAAATTGCGAAAACCAAAGCTGCGTCCGTTCTCATAGAGCGCAAGGAGCATCGTTTGATCTTTGCAATAGATTGTCGTATAGATCGTATCAGCAATTAGCAGGACCAACTGGCAGTCGCTTGCGGCGAACTCTTCGTAGGTCTGAGGATGTGAAGTGACAGCTCCTTGAAAAGCGCGAAGTTCCGCAAAAATCACATAAACCTTTTCTGTTTCGATTGCTTCCTTTAACTTGAAACCTTCCAGGATCGTTCCATTTTGCGGGAACAACTCCCCATTCGCTCTGTC
The DNA here is from genome assembly GCF_001687625.2 of Planococcus maritimus. Taxonomy (NCBI): domain Bacteria; kingdom Bacillati; phylum Bacillota; class Bacilli; order Caryophanales; family Caryophanaceae; genus Planococcus; species Planococcus maritimus. Next base: position 1,565,966 of record NZ_CP016538.2, on the reverse strand, counting down.
ATTGCTGGCTGTGTAGGTTTCTATGTTATCTATGTGCCAATTAAAGGATTGAACGTTTACTGGCTGAAGAATGTCTTTCAAAAAACTTCCATAATCGTTTGGCAATTCAAAACTGATTCCTCTAAACATATTCTCATCTCCTTAAGCGGCTTCGAAACAACTAGTACTTATTCTATAAAAAAAGCGCCAACCCTTTAATGGCGGCACTTTTTCTTCCTCCTATTAACATCTGACAAATTTGCGTTTGAATCCAAGGCGCCCTTTTTCCAAGCCTTGCTGGATGCTGTCGTAGGCATAGAGTTGAGTGGGTTTCTTGTTTTCCCGTTTGAGCTCAACTTTGCCGACAGCTTTGGCGGTTTCGGCCGCTTTTTCGCTCAAGGGTTTGTAAGAAATACCAACGGTGTAGAGAAAATTATTCATCGAGGCTTTCGTCCGTTCGGGTGCTTGATGAATCTCATGCTTTACTTTGTCCAGCATAGCCGATATTTTGTCTTTCTGGAATTCACTGTCCTTCCGGTTTCCAAGCAGCCAGCAATAGCAGCTCCAGCCAGCGGACATGCGCAACTCTTCACCGCTTTCGATCCATTTATCAGCGACTTGCTGGGCGATGTCGGATTCTGACAAAGTGACCGCCACAACATAATCCGACAGCATATAGAAATAAGCCCCGTCCATCCAGCGGTCGAAATCGGATTCCGTCATCGCTTTCGGGTCGGCGATAATGCCGGCAAAGTACATAGCGTCGTAATTGCCCGTCGCATACAACTCTTCTGCCAGCGGCTGATCGATTTTAATTTGCTTGGCCATTGGTTTCATCGCACCTGTTGCAACGCCAAATACCGGTTCTTTTGCTCCACTCGATACATACATTTTTTTGGTGCGTTCTTTGCCCAAAGCTTGCAGTTCCTCCATGACTGTTTGAAAATCCATGTTCCGCACATCCTTTCGGCTATTGTGACACAATTCACAAGCGCTTCCTTAAATGCTTTATTCGAAACCAATCGAAAAGCGCTTATTGACTCAATTTCCTGCTATTTTCACTATTTTGCGATCTTTTTTCACCCAATCGAACTCATCGAAATCATGGGCAATTTCACTGTCTTCGTGGACTTTACGCATGTTTTTCAGTAACTCTTTTTCATGCTCGGGCATAAAACGGGCACTCACGTGATTGACGATAAGCTTTTGCGCCTGCGCGCGACTTGCAACGGTCGCTGCATCCAAAATCGTCGAATGGCCGTAATCCTTGGCCAATTTCTCCGTCTCCCCGTCGAACGTTGCTTCGTGGACGACCAGGTCGGCATCTTGTGCTAAGTGCTCCGATTTTGAGCAATACTGGGTATCTCCAAGGATCGTGACTGTAAAGCCGGGCTCTGCTGGTTCGGTCACATCGCTGGACTTTACGTTTCTGCCGTCCTCTAGTTCGACAGTTTCCCCGGCCTTTAACTTGGCCAGCAGTGGGCCTTTCGGGACGCCGAGTTGTTTCGCCTTGTTCATATCAAGCTTCGGCAATAGCGGTTTTTGCTTGATGCGATAACCGTAAGTCGGAATGACGTGTTCCAACAGACCGGCTTCGACCGTCATTGTTTTGTCTTCAAAAATGACGCCTTCAGTTACTTCATGAAAGCGGATGGGATAAGTCAAATGCGTCCGACTCAAGCGCAAGGTCATTTCGACGTATTCCTTCAGCTCTTTCGGTCCATACAAGTCAAGAGGCTCATCGCCTCCTTGGAACGAACGCGAGCCCAATAGCCCCGGCAAGCCGAATATATGGTCGCCATGCATATGTGTAATAAAGATTTTCTCGATTTTTCGTGGTTTAATGGTCGTCTCAAGAATCTGGTGCTGGACCGCTTCACCGCAGTCAAACAACCAAATAGCCCCGCGCTCTTCGTGTAATTTCAAAGCCAGTGCCGAGGTATTGCGTTGTTTCGACGGCATGCCCGCCCCTGTTCCTAAAAATAATACTTGCATTAGCGTTTCTTCCTCTCATGGTCACTCAGAAAATCTTTGCTTAAGCTGGTTTGTGCATCATGCTTCGATTGTTGATACGGCATTCCCCTAGAGACAGAGCCTTTGCCGAAACGGCTTTCGAGTTTGGCGACCAAGTCCAGAATTGGTTCATCTTTCGCGTGTTCTTCAAAATTGAAGAGTGATAATTGCTCGGTCATGTCGCCCTTGTCGACGACGTTTGAGACAGTCACTCCGACGAGCCGCAGCGGTTCGCCGTTCCAATGCGTTTCGAACAATTGCCACGCCTGCAGCATGATGTCTTGCTCTTTCCATAAGGTATTGTTCAAAGTAACGCTGCGGGTGCGGTTTTTCCAGTCCGAACTGCGCGTCTGGATGCTGACGGTCGGCCCCGCCAAGTTTTTCGCATGGAGCCTTGCTGCGACTTTCGTGCTGAGCGTCCGAAATATTTTCTGCAAGCTTTCGAGATCGGTCTCATCAAACGGCAAAGTCGTCGAGGTGCCGACACTTTTTCGGTCATAAATCGAATCCGGATCAACTTCGCGGCTGTCTTCTCCTCTGGCACGCGCCTGCAGCCGCACGCCGTTTTTTCCCATTTTCTCTTTGATCAAGCCTTCCGGCGCATTTGCCAAATCGCCAATTGTGAATAGTTTTAGGCTATTGAGTTTTTTCGCAGTGCTTTCCCCGATGCCGTGCATTTCAATGACTTCTCTCGGCCATAGGATGCGCTGGATATCGCGTTTCCGGAGGATGGTGATGCCGAGCGGTTTTTTCATATCGGACGCTGTTTTGGCGAGGAATTTATTCGGCGCGATGCCAATGGAGCATGGCAAGTCGAGTTCCTTTAGAATACGCTGCTGCAGCTCTTCGGCAATTTTCACGGGATGTTTATCCGTCGATAATTCAGTCACATCGACATACGCCTCATCGATCGACACCGGTTCGACCGCATCGGTATATGTCCGCAGGATCTCGAACATTTGACGTGATGCTTCCCGGTAGCGGTCGAAATTCGGCGGCATCAGCAAGAGTTCTGGGTATTTCTTTTTCGCCTCGTGTACTTGCATGGTCGTGTAGATGCCGTGTGCTCGCGCCTCGTAGGAGCAGGTGACGATGATGCCTTTGCGCTCTTTTGGGTTTCCGGCAATCGCCAGTGCTTTCCCCTTCAGCGTTGGATTGTGCGCCTGCTCGACGGATGCATAAAAGCTATTCATATCAATGTGGAAGATCACGCGCCACGCCATAACAATCGCTTCGCTTTCCTTTTTCTTTCAGTGTATCAAAAAAAAGGCGAACAGGCATCCTGTTCAGCTTTTTCGGTTTTGCTGGATTTGCGTCATTAGTGGCACTTGGGAGTGTGATGTGGCGGTCATTGTATATTTCATCTTTAAGTAGCCGCCTCCCGCTTTGGGCTAGCCTCTCACAATGAGCCGAGAAGGACGCTCGTCTCATTGCTTCGGCTCGCCCTTGTGCGCGGTTCGGCTGTTAAATTCATTGGGACATGGTTGCGAAGAGGTGTCTGCTTTGATTGCATGCATCCACTGGGAGATGACGCTTAGTTGAGCGTGTGAGTGGGATATACCGGTCGTTGTATGTTTCATCTTTAAGTAGCCGCCTTCCGCTTTGGGCTGGCCTCTTGCAATGAGCCGAGAAGAACATTCGTCTCATGGCTTCGGCTCGCCCATGTGCGCGGTTCGGCTTATAGATTTCATTAAGTATTATATGCGACGAAGCGTCTCTGTTAGATGGGATCATCCACTGGTGGATATTGCTTAGTTAGACTTGTGAGGGTGAGGTGCCGGCTATTGTTTGTTTTATCTTCAAGTAGCCGCCTCCCGCTTTGGGCTGGCCTCCTGCCATGAGCCGAAAAGAACGTTCGTCTCATGGCTTCGGCTCGCCCGTGGGCGCGGTGCGGCTGTTAGATTTCATTGGATATTGCGTACGACGACGTATCACCATTGATTAACTTCATCCGCTGGTGGGGACGCTTAGCTAGACTTGATGGTTATGAAGTTGCCATGGCTATTCAATTTGAACTTACAAAGCTGAACAAAACTATTCAAATTAATTCCATTGCTAGATGCATTTGATTTACTTTCTAAAACTAGAGATGAAGCGGAAAGGGGCCGACGCCTGAGGGACCGAGCGGGCTGGCGTGCCCCTTGCAGCGCAATCTCCAGAACATTTCTATACACAAACAACTGCCCCCAAAAACCATATTGAATGATCTTCGAGGGCAGTTGTTATGGTTTGATTAACGGGTGGCTGCTTCTTTGACGATTTCGACTAGTAGCTCAGTTAATTTCTCAAGCTCTAGCACCGGCATGCGTTCGTTTGTTGTGTGGATTTCTTCATAGCCGACACATAGATTGACCGTCGGGACGCCATGGCCGTTGATGATATTGGCATCGCTGCCGCCACCGCTTGTCAGCACGGGCGACGGGCGTCCGATGCGCTCAGCTGCAGTTTTTGCGATGTCGACGACTGGATCCATTTCGTCAAAACGGAAGCCTGGATACATAAGCTGGACGTCTGTTTCTGCACGCCCGCCCATTTCCTTGGCAACTTCTTCGAACACGGATTCCATATGGGCCGTCTGGTCTGCTAGTTTGTCTTCGCTGATGGAACGGGCTTCTGATAAGATGTGGACTTCATCGCAAACGATATTGGTCGCTTTGCCACCTTCGAAGCGGCCGATATTGGCAGTCGTCTCTTCGTCGATGCGGCCAAGCTTCATGCGCGCTATCGCTTTTGAAGCGATGGTGATGGCAGAGACGCCTTTTTCTGGTGCCACGCCGGCATGGGCTGTCTTGCCGTAAATGGTGGTCCATAGTTTTGCTTGGTTCGGAGCGGACGTTACAATGCCGCCGACCTCTCCGTCGCTGTCGACCGCATAGCCGAACTTCGCTTTTAAGAGAGATGCGTCAAATTCTTTCGCTCCGACCAAACCACTTTCTTCGCCGGCAGTGATCAAGAATTGGATATCTCCATGCTCGACGTTTTCTTCTGACAAGTGGCGCGCAAGTTCAAGTAGCGCTGCAACCCCCGCTTTGTCATCAGCGCCTAGTATGGTTGTGCCATCTGAATAAACATAGCCGTCGCGGACTTCCGGCTTGATGCCTTTGCCGGGAACGACCGTATCCATATGAACCGTGAAGTAAATCGGCGGTGCATCTTTTTTCGTGCCTTCAAGTGTCGCTACTAGATTTCCAGCCCCGTGCCCTGTACGTCGTTTGGAATCATCTTCGACGACACTGAAGCCTAACGCTTCCAGTTTATTCGTCAATACTTCCGCAATAGCGGCTTCTTCTTTTGTTTCGGAGTCGATTTGCACAAGCTCCAAAAATTCTTCTAATAAGCGATCGGTTTTCATTCAAAAAACTCCTCTTCTAATGCATTTATTCCAATTCCCATTATAGCCTTAGCACCTGTCGACTTCATGTAAAACGCATCAATCTCTTCCCTTTATATAGGAAGAGATTGATCAAGAAATCTTTTATAGTGGCATATTGCCATGTTTTTTCTTCGGCCGTTCGTCTTTCTTATTGCGCATCATCTCAAGCGCCTGAATCAATTTAATGCGTGTTTCACGCGGGTCGATGACATCATCGACCATGCCGCGCGAAGCCGCGACGTACGGGTTCGCGAATTTTTCGCGGTATTCTTCAATTTTCGCTGCACGTGTCGCTTCAGGATCGTCGCTTGCAGCGATTTCGCGTGCGAAAATGATATTTGCTGCACCGTTCGGGCCCATGACGGCGATTTCGGCATTTGGCCAAGAGAACACCAGATCCGCACCGATCGATTTCGAGTTAAGAGCCACGTAAGCGCCACCGTATGCTTTTCGCAAGATGACGGTCATTTTCGGAACGGTTGCTTCCGAATAAGCATATAAGATTTTCGCTCCGTGGCGAATAATCCCGCCGTGCTCTTGCTTGATGCCTGGGAAGAACCCAGTGACATCTTCAAAGGTAATCAGCGGAATGTTGAAGCTGTCGCAGAAGCGGATGAAACGCGCCGCTTTATCGGAAGAATCGATATCGAGCCCACCAGCCATTACTTTCGGCTGGTTGCACACAAGCCCGACCGTTTCCCCTTTGATGCGGGCAAGGCCGATCACGATATTACGCGCAAATTCCGGTTGTACTTCCATAAAGCTGTCCTTATCGACAACTTGTTCCACGACTTTTCGGACGTCGTATGGGCGGATTGCTTCGTAAGGGACAACATCCGCTAAATCCGGACGGTAATCGTCTTCATTATCTACCTCGAGGCGCGGTGGCATTTCTTGGTTGTTCTGCGGCAGGTAGCTGACCAATTGACGCACCATTTCCAAAACTTCTTGTTCTGATCCAGAACGGAAATGGGCGTTTCCGCTGATGGCGGTATGTACACGTGATCCTCCGAGATCCTCAGAGGAGATTTTTTCCCCAGTCACTGTTTCGATGACTTTCGGGCCGGTGATGAACATCTGGCTCGTTTTGTCGACCATGAAGACAAAATCCGTAATGGCCGGCGAATAGACCGCACCGCCTGCAGAAGGTCCCATAATGACTGAGATTTGCGGAATTACACCCGAATAGATAGAGTTGCGGTAGAAAATATGGCCATAGCCATCAAGTGATAATACGCCTTCTTGGATACGGGCACCGCCGGAATCGTTCAAGCCGATGAATGGCGCACCATTTTTTGCCGCCATGTCCATAACATTGGCGATTTTTTTGGCGTGCATTTCACCCAAAGCACCGCCAAAAACGGTGAAATCCTGTGAAAACAAGTAAATCGGGCGTCCGTTCACTTTGCCATAGCCGGTCACGACACCTTCCCCTGGTCCTTTGCCCATGCCAAAGTCCGTCGTGCGATGTTCAACAAACGGGCTCAGTTCCACAAAGCTGCCTTCATCGACTAATAAATCAATACGCTCGCGTGCCGTCAGTTTGCCTTTTTCATGTTGCTTATCGATGCGGGCTTCGCCGCCCCCTAGTTCGATTTCTCTTTTTCTGTCATATAGCTCATTGATGCGTTCATAAATGTCCATGTCCCCACTCCTCCATCACTTCTTTTCACAAAGTTCGTACAAGACGCCATTAGACGATTTCGGGTGTAAAAAGGCGACCATTGCCCCTCCCGCTCCCGGTTTCGGTTCGTCACTTAATAATTTGACACCGTTTTCACGAAGTTCCGCCATGCGTTCTTCAATGCCGTCGACACCGAAGGCAATGTGGTGGATGCCTTCGCCTTTTTTCTCGATGAATTTATGGATCGGGCTGTCTTCGCTCATTGGTTCTAGCAATTCCAATTTAATATTGCCGGCATCGATAAATGCCACTTTCACTTTCTGCCCTTCCACTTCTTCGATTTTCATCAACGGACACCCCAGTGTCTCTGTGTAATAAGGCAGGACCTGCTCTAAATCTTTGACTGCGATTCCGATATGATCGACTTTCTTCATCCTTATTCACTTCCTTTTTTGGCTTCCTCTTCATTGTACCCATTCAAGCTCAAAAACTCTAGTTGTTATGGAATATTAAGAAAATGGCGTGACTGGCAGTTTAAAATCCGGCCCAGATGTGGTATGATTCTCTCAAAGTACAGGAATAAAGGAGCTATGCTATCCATGAGAAACCAAGCTTTCCGTAAAGTCATTGTCTACGCAATGGTCGGATTGATGCTGCTGTCGAGCCTGATGATGGGCTTAAGCTTCGTCATTTAATATGAATTTGCGAAAGGTCATCCACAACGCTTGCTGTGCGCGTTTGGATGCCCTTTTTTCATTCGTCTATAAAGAAAAACCAGCCCAGAGAGTATCGCTCTCCGGGCTGGTTTTGTTCACGCAGTGCTTGGGTTGAGCCCTTTTTTATTATGGAAGCCTTTATAGCTCTGCTTAATCTCGAGATAAGTCTCCATTTCCTGGATGATTGCATTCAAGTCTGCCATTGCCAGAAACTTTTCATGCGTATCCGGTAATGGCATCGCAGCGAAATTCGCCTTTAACCGCTCCAGTTTGCTGATATACTGATCGGCGGTGTTACCGGAATGCACATGTTCCGATAAATCCTCTAAAAAGTCAGCGACGAGCTCTGTCTGCCCTACAATCACCGGCAGAGCTGTGATTTTCGGCAAGATGCGTTCGATGATTTGAAGCTGCTGCTCTCGCATATCGAAATAATGGTAATACTTATTTTCGTGACGCAACAAATGGTTCTCGACGTCCTGATAGGCGAGCGCCTTAGCTTTGTCGATGAGTTTTTCCGATTCCATCAATTCCTTGCCGGTCCAACCAGATTCGCCGTGGCGGAGGAAAATGGTCGTTTCCCGGAAAATCGTCGAGTATAGCCTTTCGACATCTTCTCTATAACGATCAAGTTTTTTCTCGATGCTCGGCATGTACATGTTAACGATCAAAGCGGTCCCGAAACCGATCAGCATCAACAGCACTTCATTAAGAAATAAATCCATGGTCAAATTTTTCGCATCATATAGATGCATCAAAATAACTGCACTGGATATAAAACCATCCGAAAAGCCGAGGCTCACGAGCACTGGTATGAACAGCAAGATCATGATTCCAAGCACGATAGGATTGTAGCTGCCCAGTTCAAAAAACACCAAGGCAAATCCGACGGCGATCATGCTCGCCACAAAACGGGAAAACGCCGCACGAACCGATTTCTTTTTCGTCGGCTGGATGCACAGCATCGTCAAGATACCGGCTGATACATAGTATTCAAGGCCGATCATCTGCGCCAAATAGATGGCGATAGCGGTTCCTAATGCAGTTTTCATGGTCCGGTAGCCAATACGGTATGGTTTCAGTTTCATAGGCCTCTCTCCTCAACATGCAAAAATGCCCCCGACAACGGGGGCATTTTTTCTTACATTTCTTCGCAATGCTCTTCGAAAATGGATTGGATATGTGTAATGACCGACATCGGATCGTGCCCTTCGATTTCGTGGCGGCCGATTTCATCCACTAATTTTCCATCCTTCAGGAAAGCAAATGATGGGGATGAAGGCAAATGATCATCGCCGAACAAATCACGCGCTTGTGCTGTGGCTTCTTGATCTTGTCCAGCAAACACTGTAAACAAGTGATCCGGACGTTTGTCGTAATGGACCGAGTGAAGAGCTGCTGGTCGTGCAATCCCGCCTGCACAGCCACAAACCGAGTTGATCATCACAAGGCTTGTGCCAGGTTTAGCGAATGCTGCTTGCACATCTTCAGCTGTTTCAAGCTGTGTATAGCCACCGTTTGTTAGTTCTTGGCGGGCTTGTGTAACAATATCATTCATTAGAAAGTTAAAATCCATGCTCATCTGTACCACTCCTTCATTATTGCTGTTCTTATCATATCAGGACGGCGGCACAGTTGCAAAAAAGCTTACTTGAACAGTTCAGTGACCGCTTGGGACACCGTCAATTGGTCTCCTAGGATGCGCTGTTCCATGTCTTTCACCTGCTGTTTACGCTCGGGGTCGCCGTAAAATTGGCCAAGTAATTCATCGGTGATCATCGAATGGAACCAGTCACGCGTCTGCTCCTGTCGCCTCGTCTCCCAGTAGCCACTTTCTTTGACTGATCGTTCGAAGTCCTCGACCATTTCCCAAATCTCTTTCATGCCAGTACCTTCAATGGAAGAAACTGCCAATGGGCGCGTCGTCCAGCCTTCAGTTGCCGGTTGGAGGAAATGAAGCATCTGTTGATATTCTCTCACGGTTTTTTTCGCAAGCGACAAATTGTCCTGGTCGGCTTTGTGGACGATCATGGCATCCGCCAATTCCAAAATGCCTTTTTTCATGCCTTGCAATTCATCTCCTGCTCCGGTCAAGACGAGCAGCAAGAATATATCGACCATGCCGCGAACAAGCGTCTCACTTTGCCCAACACCAACCGTTTCGACTAAGATAATATCGTATCCTGCCGCTTCGCATAATAGCATCGTTTCGCGGGTTTTTCTATGGACGCCGCCAAGTGTGCCAGCCGTTGGCGATGGACGGATGAACGCTTGCGGGTTTCTTGCGAGTTCTTCCATCCGTGTTTTGTCGCCAAGTATGCTGCCACCGGTACGCGTAGAACTTGGGTCGATTGCAAGTACCGCCACACGATGGCCAAGTTCTGTCAGCATCGTCCCGAAGGTTTCAATGAATGTGCTCTTGCCAGCTCCCGGAACGCCAGTAATGCCGATGCGAATGCTATTGCCTGTCTTCGGGAGCAGTTCATTCAATAATTCCTGGCCGCGTTTTTTATGCTCCGGGTTGGTGCTTTCTAGCAAGGTGATTGCTTTTCCCAAATGCAAGCGCGATCCGCTTTCGACACCGCTTGCAAGTTCTTCCAAATTAAAATGGCTCGTACTGGGCTTCTTGAACTTCTTCCGTGGCAAAGCCTTCATGCCATCGTGCTTATCCGAAACACCCGACATGACCTGTCTGGATTGCTTCTCGCGGTCCATCAGTCTGCCTCTTCCTCGTACCCGAGGCGCGCATAGATTTCTTCGATGACTTTTTGGGCAGCAACTGGAATAACGGTTCCGGGGCCAAAGATGGCGCTTGCTCCGTTATTGCGCAGGAATTCATAATCCTGCGCCGGGATAACACCGCCAACGACGATTAAAATGTCCTCACGTCCGACTTTTTTCAACTCTGCCGCAAGATCCGGGACGAGCGTCATATGACCCGCTGCAAGCGAACTGACGCCGATAACATGGACATCGTTTTCCGCTGCTTGCTGGGCCGTCTCTGCCGGTGTTTGGAACAACGGGCCGATGTCGACATCAAAGCCAAGGTCAGCAAACGCAGTCGAAATGACTTTCGCGCCGCGATCGTGCCCGTCCTGGCCCATCTTGGCGATCAAGATGCGCGGACGGCGGCCCTCGTTGTCGATGAATTCTTCAGTCATTTGTTTGACGATCTGCATTTCTTCTTGGTTGGAGAAGTTTGAACTGTATACACCGCTCACGGAACGAATCACCGCCTTATGTCTGCCAGAAGCCTTTTCGATGGCATCCGAAATCTCACCAAGTGATGCCCGGTGGCGTGCTGCTTCAATCGCACAGGCCAGAATATTGTCTTCTCCGCTTTCTGCCGCTTTGGTCAGCTCCAGAAGTGCTTTTTCTACTTTTTCCTGATCACGCGTTTCGCGCATCCGATCCAGTCGCTCGATCTGCTTTTTGCGAACCATTGTGTTATCGATGTTCAAAATATCGATTGGGTCTTCCTCATCCAATCGGTAACGGTTGACGCCGATGATTGTTTCTTCATTCGAATCGATTTGCGCTTGCTTTTTCGCAGCCGCTTCTTCGATGCGCATTTTCGGCAAGCCCGTTTCAATGGCTTTTGCCATGCCCCCGAGTTCTTCGACTTCTTCAATCAATGTCCACGCTTTTTCCATCAATTCTTCTGTCAGTTTTTCGACATAATACGAACCGCCCCATGGATCGATTGTGTTGTTCATCAAGGTCTCTTCTTGAAGGAATAATTGCGTATTGCGGGCAATACGTGCAGAGAAATCAGTGGGCAGGGCAATGGCTTCATCCAAGGCATTCGTATGCAAAGATTGGGTATGGCCCATTGCTGCTGCGTTCGCTTCTAGCAACGTACGCGTTACGTTATTAAACGGATCCTGTTCGGTCAAGCTCCAGCCCGAAGTTTGGGAATGCGTGCGGAGCGCTAAGGATTTAGCATTTTGCGGATCGAAGCTCTTCATCATTTTCGCCCAGATTTCACGCCCTGCACGCATTTTAGCCACTTCCATGAAATAGTTCATGCCGATGCCCCAGAAAAATGACAGACGCGGTGCAAACTGGTCGATGCCGATGCCTGCTTTTAGCCCTGTGCGCACGTATTCCAGTCCATCTGCCAGCGTATAGGCAAGTTCGATATCTGCTGTGGCGCCCGCTTCTTGGATATGGTAGCCCGAAATGGAAATCGAGTTGAACTTTGGCATATGAGAGGATGTGTATTTAAAGATATCTGCGATAATTTGCATCGACATGGCCGGAGGATAAATATACGTATTCCGGACCATATATTCTTTCAAAATATCATTTTGAATCGTGCCTGCGAGTTGCTCTGGCGATACGCCTTGCTCTTCTGCAGCGACAATGAAAAATGCCATGATCGGCACGACAGCCCCGTTCATCGTCATCGACACTGACATTTGATCGAGCGGAATGCCGTCAAAGAGAATTTTCATGTCTTCTACGCTATCGATGGCTACGCCCGCTTTTCCGACATCGCCGACAACACGAGGATGATCGGAATCATAACCGCGGTGCGTGGCAAGGTCAAAAGCAACAGACAAGCCCTTTTGCCCCATGGCTAAGTTCCGGCGATAGAATGCGTTACTTTCTTCAGCAGTCGAAAAACCGGCATACTGACGCACGGTCCATGGCCGAGATGCGTACATCGTCGGGTATGGACCACGAACGTTTGGCGCAAACCCTGGATAGCTTGTTTGTTGCTTGCTCAAGTCTTTTGAAGAATAAAACGGTTTCACCGCAATGCCTTCGTTGGTCATAAAAGCGCTGTCATTTCGTTCGCCCAGTTTAGCCGTATCGAGTTTCGTGACATCAATTTTTGTAAAATCGGGTGTCGTCATTTACAGCGCCTCCTTTCCAAGTGATAGAATAGCTTCCAATTTGTCGATTAACGGTTTGCCAGCATATAAAGTGTCGCTGATCCCGTTCGTTTGCCAAGTTTTCAATGTTTCGGCGTCGATTCTTCCCGCAACATCGATGGTCGCTTTTGAATCAATCTCGGGAATAAGTTTTTCTACCGTCTCTCGGCTGCCGCATAACACAGCGTAGTCAAGCGCTTCAGAACGGATAAAGCGATTTACTTCATCAGCTGAAGAAAGATACGGGCTTAGTTCAGGCTCTATTCCTGCGACGGATAGGAAACCTTGGACGAAATCTACCTGCGGTTTTACGGATTTTAACGGCTCTAACAGGATAACCGCTGATTTGATCGTCGTTTCTCGGCTTTTCGCTCGCAATGTCTCGAATGGCGTCGCCAAACGTTTGGCTGTCATGTATTCCAAATGCGCCGTATCGATTTTCGCGTCTTTTACCGGTTCCTGAGGATTGGCGTATATATTTGTGCCGATTAACGAAGTTTTTCGATTGGCCACTTGCTGTTCACGATCGAGCCATTTCGCTTGAATGTCATCTGTCAGCCAGCCGGTCCGCTTCACTTCGGAATAGCCCCCTGCTTGTTGGATTTCCAGGAAATATTGCCAAGCAGCATCTACGTATTCACGCGTCAGGCTTTCAATATAATAGGAGCCCGCTGCCACATCCGTGACATGTGAAACATGGGATTCTTCTTTAATGACTAATTGCACATTACGTGCGATGCGCCGGCTTGAGCCAGTCGGAACGGTCAGGAAATCATGTGGGTGTACTGTGTGTCCATCCGTTCCAGCAAGGACGGCGGAAAAAGTGGCATTGCCGGCCCGCAGCAAGTTGACGTAAGGATCCAGTTTGGAATATGAGCGTACCGAGGTTTCCGTAAATACAGGAATGCGTGGCGCTTGCTTTCCATAAGCAGAACAGAACGCTTGCCATAGTACGCGAAACGCTCGTATTTTTGAAATTTCTTGAAAAAAGTGTGTGTCGACTGCAAAACGCACCCAAAAGTTCTTGGCCGCTGATTCGAAATCCTGCTGTTCTACCGCTTCAGCCATCATGCTAAGTGCCACGCCCAGTTCATGAATGATTGTGCCCCCGGCATTATGCGTTGGCAATGTATCAATCAAGCCGGTTCGGACATTCTCAGGTGCCTGAATTGGCTCTTCCGTGAAAATGACACCTTGCACGCTTGCTTGCTGTTCACCTGTCAGGCGATTGAATACGCCCAAAATAGGATCTTCGTCTTCTGTTACTTTGAAATAAATCGGATAGCGGATAATCAACTCTGCAAGCTGATCCAGTTGTGCTTCAGTCCAGTCGAATGGTTTTGCCCCGGAATAGACGACCGCTTCATTGCCTCTCGACAAATCATCTGCTGTGACAGACAAAAACTCTTTAGCATCATGTGCTGTAATTTCCTGAGCCACAATCCACGAGTCGCCGTATTTTCCGCTTTGAACAGCAGCCGCTTGTGCCTCGACATCGGATACGGAGCGCTCGAGCATGTCTTTCGTATAGAGGGGTTCGAGAGTGATGTCTTCAATCGTGCGCGTTCTCATCACCTTTTCAAAATCTTTCCCTTTCAATGCAGCATCTGCTGCTTGTTTCCATTCCTCGTATGTACGCTCAGGAAACTGAATGTTTTTCATCGATTCAATCGTCAAACTATTCCCTCCTCAAAGCTTTCTGTCTTCATTTTACCTGACTGCCTAAGTTACTGAAAGAAAAAAAAGCTTGAAGTCCGAAGACTCCAAACTTTTTATCAATACACGGATGTATTGTCTTTGTTCATTTTTTCAAGAATCTCTTTGACGCGTGCCAAGAATTGACCGCAAACAAGTCCGTCCAGGACACGGTGATCGAGCGACAAGCACAAATTGACCATATCGCGTGCAGCGATCATGCCACCATCCATGATGACCGGGCGTTTAACAATCGATTCTACTTGGATAATCGCAGCCTGTGGGTGGTTGATAATGCCCATTGACTGAATCGAACCAAATGAACCGGTGTTGTTGACGGTAAACGTGCCGCCCTGCATATCCGCTGATTTCAATTTGCCAGTACGCGCTTTTTGCGCCAACTCATTGATTTCACGGCCGATGCCTTTTGCCGATTTCTCATCAGCATTCTTGATAACCGGAACGAACAATGCGTTATCAGACGCGACAGCGATCGAGATGTTGATGTCTTTCTTCTGGATGATCTTGTCGCCGGCCCACATCGAATTCATCATCGGGAATTCTTTCAAAGCTTGTGAGATGGCTTTCACGAAGAATGCAAAATACGTGATGTTGAAGCCTTCTTTTTTCTTAAAGTCGCCTTTGATGGAATCGCGGAATTGCGCAAGGTCCGTTACGTCAACTTCAATCATCATCCACGCATGCGGCGCTTCGTGTTTGCTCTTGAGCATATTCGCAGCAATCGCTTTACGCACGCCCGTAACAGGAATTTCGATATCGCCTGGTGCCGATTCGATTGATTGTTCTATAGCAGCTGGCGCTTTTGGTGTTTCTTGCGGTGCAGCTTGTTGTGCCGGTTCCGCTGCTTGTGCAGTTTGAGGCGCTTGTGTCGTCTCGCTGCCAGCTTGCGGGATATTGCCGCTATCGATCAATGTCATCAGGTCTTTGCGAGTAATGCGCCCTTCGTTTCCAGATCCCTCGACTTGG
Organism: Planococcus maritimus; assembly: GCF_001687625.2. Lineage (NCBI taxonomy): Bacteria > Bacillati > Bacillota > Bacilli > Caryophanales > Caryophanaceae > Planococcus > Planococcus maritimus. The sequence goes on along the minus strand of NZ_CP016538.2, from coordinate 1,550,699 downwards.
TTCAAGTCGATATCGTGATCTTGCGCAAGGCGCAGGACCGCTGGTGAATAACGTGCTTTGCCGCCTTGAGGCTTGGCAGGTTTTGCCGAACCTTTGTGGCCTTCAAGATTTTTTGTCGGCGCCGCTCCAGCAGCTGGTATTTCGTTGGCTTTTTCGCCTTCAGCAGGTTTCGCCTCTTCTACAGGGGCTGAATCTCCACCTTCAGTTTCAATGGTACAGACCACTTCACCTACTTCTAAAGTATCGCCTTCTGAAGCGATCAATTCTTTGATCGTTCCTGTAAATGATGAAGGAACTTCTGCTGTTACTTTATCGGTATTGACTTCTGCCAATGGGTCGTACTTATTGACATGGTCACCTGGCTGGACGAGCCATTTTTCAATCGTGCCTTCTGTTACACTTTCGCCAAGTTGGGGCATCGTGATTTTTTCAATAGCCAAAGGGATTCCTCCTTTTCAATCTGCAATGCGTGTTCCGTTATAGAGTTTGCTGGACGGGCAAAAAGCGCCAGTGCTGGCGTTACCTCCAGCGCTTGTCGGGGCTAGATGGGCAACTCCGCTTTTCTTCTTAAAATTCCGCGAGTTCTCTCATGGCTTTTTCTACTTTGTCTGGGTTGATCATGAAGAATTTCTCCATGGTCGGTGCGTAAGGCATGGCCGGGATGTCCGGTCCTGCGAGGCGCTTGATCGGCGCGTCGAGGTCGAATAGGCAGTTTTCAGCGATGATCGCTGCCACTTCTCCGATGATGCTTCCTTCTTTATTGTCTTCTGTGACTAAAAGAACTTTCCCGGTCTTTTTCGCTGCTTCGATGATGCCTTCTTTGTCCAATGGATAGATCGTGCGAAGATCTAAAATATGGACAGAGTAACCGTCTTCTGCCAAGCGTTCTGCTGCTTGCAAGGCGAAGTGGACTGCTAGGCCGTATGTGATGACAGTGATGTCTTCTCCTTCGCGTTTAACGTCAGCTTTACCGATTTCGATTGTGTAATCGTCTTCCGGTACTTCGCCTTTAATTAGGCGATAAGCGCGCTTGTGCTCGAAGAACATAACAGGATCTTCATCGCGGATCGCTGCTTTTAACAGGCCTTTTGCGTCATACGGTGTGGATGGGATGACGATTTTAAGTCCCGGCTGGTTGGCGAATACCGCTTCAACTGATTGTGAATGGTACAAAGCGCCGTGGACACCGCCGCCAAATGGCGCGCGGAAGACGATCGGGCATGACCAGTCATTGTTCGAGCGATAACGGATGCGGGAAGCTTCCGAGATGATTTGGTTAACGGCTGGCATGATGAAATCCGCGAATTGGAACTCGGCAACTGGACGCAAGCCATACATAGCCGCTCCGATTCCGACTCCAGCAATGGCTGATTCCGCAAGTGGCGTATCGACTACGCGGTCTTCGCCGAATTCATCGTAAAGACCTTGTGTCGCTTTGAAGACGCCGCCTTTTTTCCCGACATCTTCCCCGAGTACGAAAACGTTTTCGTCACGTGCCATTTCTTCTTTCATGGCGAGCGTGATGGCATCGATATAACTCATAACTGCCATTATTCGTTTCCTCCTTCTTCAGCATAGACATGCTCCATTGCACTTTCTGCTGGTGCATATGGTGCATTTTCTGCATAATCCGTTGCTTCATTGACCAACACCATAATGCGGTCATTGATTTCTTTTTCAAGATCATCGTTCATGATGCCGTTTTCTTTCAAATAAGCACCGAACAATAGGATTGGGTCTTTTTCTTTTTGTGCCGCAAGTTCGTCAGCTGAACGGTATTGACGGTGATCATCATCAGACGAGTGGGCCGTCATGCGCTCTGACACCGTTTCAATCAAGCTTGGGCCTTCGCCGTTGCGTGCGCGGTCCGCTGCTTCTTTTACGTGTTTATAAACTTCAATTGGGTCGTTTCCATCAATCGTTACGCCTGGCATGCCGTAGCTTGCCGCACGGTCCGAAACGTTTTTGCTCGCTACTTGGCGTTCAAAAGGAACGGAAATGGCATAACGGTTGTTTTCGACCATCGTGATGACCGGCAATTTATGGACACCCGCAAAGTTCAAGCCTTCGTGGAAATCACCTTGGTTAGAAGAACCTTCTCCAAGTGTATTGAATGTAATGAAATCTTTTTTCTTCATTTTACCGGCAAGCGCTACACCTACTGCGTGTGGCAACTGCGTTGTTACCGGTGAAGAACCTGTCAGGATACGGTTTTTCTTCTGCCCAAAATGTCCAGGCATCTGGCGGCCGCCCGAGTTCGGGTCTTCTGCTTTGGCGAATGCTGACAGCATCAAATCTTTCGGTGTCATGCCGAAATGGATGACAACGCCTAAGTCGCGGTAATAGGGCGCAACGTAGTCTTTCGTGTTGTCAAGCGCATAAGCCGCTCCGACTTGTGCAGCCTCCTGGCCTTGGCAAGAGATAACGAATGGAATTTTACCTGCACGGTTTAAGAGCCACATGCGTTCATCAACGCGGCGTGCCGTCAACATCGTTTCGTAAATGTTCAGGACATCTTCATTTGTCAAACCTACTTCTTCGTGTTTCGTAGCCATTGAATTTCCTCCTTTAACTATGGATCGCTTTGCCGTCTACGGCCAGAGCTGCTTCGCCCATGACCTCTGATAGCGTCGGGTGCGGGTGAATGGTATCTGCAATTTCCCAAGGGGTTGCATCAAGAACCATTGCAAGGCCGGCTTCTGAAATCATGTCTGTTACGTGTGGACCGATCATATGGACGCCGAGAATATCATTGGTGTTTTTATCGGCGATGATTTTCACAAAACCGTCTGATTCACCGTAGACCAGCGCTTTGCCAATCGCTTTAAAGGAGAATTTTCCGATTTTCAGTTCGTAACCTTGCTCTTTTGCCTGGTCTTCCGTGATGCCGACACTTGCAGCCTCTGGATTCGAGTAAATGCAGCGTGATACAAGATCGTAGTTGATGGCATGTGGCTCATTGCCTTTAATATGCTCAATCGCGGTAATGCCTTCATGGGAGGCCACGTGCGCAAGTTGCATGCCGCCGATGACGTCGCCGATTGCATAGATATGGGATTCTTTTGTCTGGAAGGTCTTTTTCACTTGGATAAAGCCTTTTTCAACTAAGATATCGGTGTTTTCGATGCCGATATTTTCCACGTTTGCTTGGCGACCGACAGATACTAGCATTTTTTCAGCCGTAAAGGTTTCGTTGCTGCCATTGATTTCAGCTTGGATGGATACTTGGCCTTCGCCTTTTTCCACTGTTTCCGACAATACTTTCGCGCTTGTCGCAAACTTCACGCCTTTTTTCTTCAATAATTTCAGCATTTCTTTGGAAATGTCTTTGTCTTCAGTCGGAATGATGCGGTCTGCGTATTCGAGCACCGTCACTTCAACACCGAAATCGTTGAGCATCGATGCCCATTCGATTCCGATGACGCCGCCGCCGACAATCAAAATGGATTTCGGCAGTTCAGTCATCGCAAGCGCCTCTTCCGAACTCATAACAATTTCTCCGTCGATATCAAGTCCAGGCAATGTGCGTGGGCGAGATCCAGTAGCAATGATGACATTGTTCGGGATGAGCATTTCGTTTTCTTCACCATTGTTCATCTCCACAGAAATCGTGCCTGGGTTTGGCGAGAAAATCGAAGGCCCAAGAATACGGCCAATGCCTTCATACACATCAATTTTGCCTTTTTTCATCAAGCCTTGTACACCGGCATGAAGCTGATCAACGATTCCCTGTTTGCGCTGTTGGACACGCGAGAAATCGAGCGATACCTCTCCAGTATTGACGCCAAAATCAGCAGCGTGATTTTTGGTCGTTGCGTATACTTCTGCACTGCGAAGCAATGCTTTACTTGGGATACAGCCTTGGTGCAGGCATGTACCACCCAGCTTGCCTTTTTCGACAATCGCAGTTTTAAGTCCGAGCTGCGCTGAGCGGATTGCCGCTACATAACCGCCCGTACCGCCGCCTAGAATGACGACATCATAATTTTGAGCCATTGGGTATTCCTCCTTTGGAATGATTAACCGTTTGGATAAATTCGAGCTTGTTCTTCGCCGTCAAGCACACGGCTTGCGCCTTCTGCAAGTGCTTGCAATTCGTTCTCACCGGGATGGACTACAACATCGCCAATCCAAGAAATACGGTCCGATATCGATTTGACGAATTCTTTTCCATACGCCAAGCCACCAGTTAAAATGATGGCATCAACTTGCCCTTTTAACACCGCGCTTGCAGAGCCGATTTCGCGCGCGACTTGATAAGCCATCGCCTCGTAAACCAGTTCGGCTTCTTTATCGCCTTTTTGGATACGTTTTTCGACCGTCACGGCATCATTTGTGCCTAGATAGCCAACTAAACCACCTTGCCCGACTAACTTTTTCATGATTTCGTGTCGGTAATATTGGCCAGAAAAGCACAGTTCGACCAAATCTCCGGCCGGTACTGTTCCTGCACGCTCTGGGCTGAATGGGCCGTCGCCGTGCAAACCGTTGTTGACTTCAACCACTTTGCCGCCCTCATGGACACCGACCGTAATGCCGCCGCCCATATGCGTTACAATAAGGCGCAAATCTTTATAAGCGCGTCCTGTTTCTTTCGCGTAGCGTTTGGCTACTGCCTTTTGGTTCAAGGCATGAAAAATCGATTTGCGTTCGATCAATGAAAAGCCGGAAACACGCGCGATGGACGATAATTCATCGACCACGACAGGATCGACGATAAATGCCGGAATGTTGAGTCCTTCAGCAATTTCGTGGGCGATGATGCCCCCTAAATTGGAAGCGTGCTGGCCTGAATAGCCTTCACGCAAATCTTCTAACATTGCTTCGTTGACAGCGTAAGTTCCGCCTTCAATCGGGCGAAGCAGTCCGCCTCTTCCGCATACAGCAGAGAGGTTCGAGACGTTCATGCCCTCTTCATCTAAAGCTTCCAGTATATTTTGTTTTCGAAATTGAAACTGGTCAATAATGGCAGGGAAATCCGCCAACTCTTCAGTTGAGTGGCGGATTGTTTTTTCAAGGATCTGGACATCGTTGTCAAAAACGCCGATCTTTGTTGATGTGGAGCCGGGGTTAATGACCAGGATTCGATTCAGCTGTTTTTGCACACCGATTCCTCCATTCTTCCTTCTGTTTTAGCGTCTGCTTAAAATATCGTGGCCATGGCCGCTGCGCAAAAACTGACTTCTGGAATTACGGACGCGTTCGATGCGCTCTTCAGCCATACGCTCTGCTGCGATATAGCTCGGAATTCCGTCGCGTTTCGCGATTTCGAAGATGCGTGTAATGCTGTCGTAGATTGTTTCAACGCGTTTCATCGCGCGCTCGTTGTTGTAGCCGTAAAGCTCATCCGCAACGTTGATAACGCCGCCTGAGTTGATGACGAAGTCTGGTGCATAAACGATGCCGCGTGCTTCGAGCTCATCGCCGTGACGTTCTTCTTTTAATTGGTTATTCGCAGATCCTGCGACTACTTTTACTTTCAATTGAGGAATCGTGTCATCGTTGATGATCGCGCCCATTGCACACGGTGCGAAGATGTCCGCATCTTGTGAGTAAATTTCGTTCGGCTCAACAGCTGTTGCACCAAAGGCTTCGACAGCACGTTGAACAGCTTCTTTGTTAATGTCCGTTACGATCAACTTCGCGCCTTCTTTGTGCAAGTATTCGCATAGCGGGTAAGCAACGTTACCGACGCCTTGCACAGCTACCGTTTTGCCTTCAAGCGAATCGTCGCCATAAGCTTCCATTGCGGCTGCTTTCATGCCGATATATGCGCCGTAAGCTGTAACAGGTGACGGGTTGCCTGAAGAACCAAATGCAGGAGAGATGCCTGTCACAAAGTCTGTTTCTTCATGGATCATGTCCATGTCAGCAACAGTCGTTCCAACATCTTCAGCTGTGATGTAACGCCCGTTCAAACCTTGGATGAAACGGCCGAAAGCACGGAACATTTCTTCGTTTTTGTCTTTTAATGGATCACCAATAATAACGGTTTTCCCGCCACCGAGGTTCAAGCCGGCTGCAGCATTTTTGTAAGTCATGCCACGTCCTAGGCGAATTGCATCTTCAATTGCTTCTTCTTCACTTTCGTAGTTCCACATGCGCGTGCCGCCAAGAGCTGGCCCAAGCGTTGTGTCGTGGATACAGATGATGGCTTTTAGGCCAGAGTTTTTGTCTTGGCAAAATACCAATTGCTCGTAGTCATGTTCTTCCATTTTTTTGAAAATTTCCATCGTAAATTCCTCCTAGTAGTGTTTGGATTAGATCCAGAGATCCGGTTTGGCAGCCTGCAACCGATTAATCAAATCAATTGAAACCGCTTTTATGAATTCGCTGAGCTTATAGCTAAAGCGAGAGAATATAATTTACTTTCTGCACTGTCGGCACGTGATGTCAACACAATCGGCGCTTTAGCACCAGCGATGATCCCGCCGACTTTGGCTTTGGAAAAATAGACTAATGATTTATAAAGGATATTGCCGGCTTCGATATTCGGTACCAGCAAAATATTTGCGTGTCCCGCTGTATCACCTTCAATGCGCTTATGCTTAGCCGCTTCAACAGAGATAGCGTTGTCTAAAGCGAGTGGCCCATCAACGATGCAATCCGTAATCTGTCCACGCTTGTTCATGGCGGTCAGTGCTGCTGCATCTAGCGTGGCTTGCATATTCGGATTGACGACTTCTACGGCTGCAAGAGCTGCCACAATCGGCAATTCCACACCAGTCGCCCGCGCCACTTGAACGGCATTACGGATGATCTGGGCTTTTTCTTGCAATGACGGTTCGATGTTCATGCCGGCATCGGTTACGAAAATCAGCCGGTCATAGCCCTCGACTTCAAATGCAGCGACATGTGATAACACTGAGCCAGTGCGAAGGCCGTATTCTGCGTTCAGCGCGGCTTTCATTAAGGTTGCCGTTGGGATATGCCCTTTCATCAAGACGCTAGCGTCATTCATGAAGACTGCTCGAACGGCTTCTTTTGCCGCTTGTTGAGGCCCGTTCACATGGTGGATCATGAGTTTCGGATGCCCTTTTAAATGGGGAAAATCAGCTGCGATCAATTGTTTAATAGTTGCTTCATCATCATAGAGATGAAAGCTTGCCAGGTTCTGGTCCAGCGCCAATGAAATGGCTTCCATAACCGCGTGGTCGGCAGCTGCTGCTACTGCAACAGCGTGCTCATCCTGCAAGTCGATTTCATCGACGATGTTCTGCAAAGTAGTCATATCTATCACCTCGTTCTTTTTAATTAAAACAGAAGAAAACTTGAGATATAAGGGATGTAAGCGTTTTATTTGCAAAATACAGCAGTTCTCTTTGCAAATTCTTGCAAAACCTTGCAAAGAGTTGCAAAACCCTATAATAGTCCGAATTTTTCCAACTTATAGTATAAAGTACGCAAAGAAATTTGGAGTTGTTTGGCCGTTTTCGATTTATTGCCTTTGGCTTCTTCTAATGCGCGATGCAAAATGCCGCGTTCGACCGTTTCCAATTGTTCTTGCAAAGGGGCCGATGCTGGAATGACCACTTCGTTTTTGGCTTCTTTCGCTTTCAGCATGTTTAACGGAATATGGTCTTCTGTCATGACTTTATCGTTCATCTGCATAAAAATCATTGAACGGCTTAAAATATTTTCTAATTCCCTCACATTGCCGGGCCAATCGTACATTTTCAAAAATTGCACCGCTTTCTCCGAAACACTCTCCACATTGCGGCCATATTCTTGATTGAGCTTCAATAACAAGCGGTCAATTATACGCGGAATGTCCTGTTTCCTGCTGCGCAGTGGGGGAATTAAGATCGGCATGCGGTTCAACCGGTAATATAGATCTTCGCGAAAAGCGCCGTCTAACAGTGCTTTTTCCATATTGGCATTGGTAGAGGCGATGACACGGACATTGACAGGAATGGGTTTGGTTCCGCCAATTCGCATCGTTTCATGCTCTTGTAACACCCGCAGCAATTTGCTCTGGATCTGCGGGGACAACTCGCCGATTTCATCTAGGAAAATGCTGCCGTTATTCGCTTCTTCAAGCAGGCCACGCTTTGCTCCCGTCCTATTTTCGAGCGTCGCCCCTTCCTCATAGCCGAACAACTCAGCATCGAGCTGCTCACTCGATACCGCCGCGCAATTGACACGCACGAATTTATTGAACTGGCGCTCACTGGCACTATGAATGGCATGAGCAAATAATTCCTTGCCCGTTCCCGACTCGCCGCGCAATAACACCGTGACGAGCGTCTGTGCGGCCAGTTTCGCCTGTTGCAGCGATAATTGCATTTCAGACGACAGCCCGATAATGTCATCAAAGGTATATTTCGATTCAAGCGTCCGGATAATGCTTCTTGCCCGGTCCAACTCTTTCATGAGCGAACGGATCTCTGTCGTATCGTGAATTACCCCGACACTGCCTTTTAATTGGTTATCGACGATAATAGGCGCCACATTAACAATAACTTCGCGCCTTGCCGGGCCAACTTTTAAATTGACACCGCGTACAGGCTTCCGGGTTTGCAAGGCTTTCAAGTGCATGCTTTCGCCTTCTGAAATATCCGCAGATGCCGGGCGGCCAATTACTTGTTCCATCTCAAGGCCCGTAATTCTTGTATAAGCCGGATTGACAAGCAAGCCGTTGCCTTTTTCATCCACCACTGAAATAGCATCATCGCTCGACTGGATGATCGCCTGCAGCATCGTTTGAATCTCTTTTAAGTCAGTAATTTCTTCTGCGAGCGAAACCACTTCCGTAATGTCTTTGAACACCGCAAAGGCGCCGATCAATTCGCCGGTCTCATCGATCATCGGAAAACGGCTCGTGACGATTTTCGAGCCGTCCTTCAGCTCGAGTTCACGGTTTAATTCCGTCCTCCCCGTCTCGAGAATCCTTGGCAATTCGCTCATCGATATCAGCTCATGAATATGGCGCCCGATGGCTTCGTCTTGCTTTACAGAAAGCATGCGGGCAGCGCTGCGATTGATGAAATGGATGTGGTTGTCGAGGTCAATGCCAACCATACCTTCGTCGATTGAATTGAAAATAATTGAGCCTTTATGACTCTCGGTACTAAGTCGGTTGATATAATGTTCTTTCTCATCCATTAAGCGCACAAAGATATTGGCGACACTTCCCGGAATGATGACCGTCCGTGGTGGATAATAGCGACGCAAACGCTGCGTTAGCTCATCATCACCTGTTACATTGAAGACGATATCAACTGCTTTGGGCAATTCGCGATAATCGGATCCGGTGAAAATATTAAATTTTTCCGCCTCGACTAATGCTGGTGCCGCAGCATCGATATCCGCAACCCCTTCAACGTGAAACCAACCAGACTCAACGAGCAATTTTAGAATCGACGACCCGCCGTTTCCTCCGCCTATAATAATCACTTTTTGCAATTCACTTCAAACCTTTCTGTGCCAATTCATGCAATAGACTGCACATATGTTTCTAGCCTACCGCAGGGGACAATTCTTGACAACTTTAAGCAGATTGGAAACAATGGTACATGAAGGATGTGGAATAGATGGGACGATTGATTGCATTTATCATTTTGCTCATCCCTGGCATCATGGCCGCTTACGGCATTAAATTGATGAGGGATACCCTTTTTAATAAATTGCTCGAACCGTATCCAGCCCTCTGGATGCAGTTTACGCTCGGTACGCTCTTCACAGTAATTGGCATCGGTTTTTTCGCTGGCTTTTTGTTGAATCGCGACCGCAAAAAAGGCAATGTGTCTGAACGGTTTCAAAAGCGATAAACGAGCATATTAATGTAAACAAACAAAAACCAGCCGGGAGCTATTGCTCCTGGCTGGTTTTTTGTCTAGTATGTTGCGGTTTTGACTGTTGTTGACTCCATAGAGCTTTCACGCGCGCTGGATAATCTGTAATAATCCCTTTGACCGCAGGGTGAAGATCATGCAAGATACGTTCATTGCCTACGATGCCATAAAGACGCACTGTCTTACCCATCTTCGCAATTGGCTCCAGCCATTTAGCTTTATGGTATCTCTTGTGGAAATGGAAACTGTCAAACCCCTTATATTTCTCCAGTTCACTCCATTGAACGGCACGCTTTAAAATCCAAGCCACTTCTACGTGAGGCTGCAAACGTTTCATCTTTTCCAGAAGCTCGGCGTCAAATGATGATAAATGAACATTTTTTGCGCCTTCGAGCAAGGCCGAAACGATTTCGGGACCATCGGGGTGCTTCGCGACGGATGACTTTAATTCTATATTCAGTGAGATATTTTTTTGTTTCGCCCAATGAATGACTTCATAAGCCAGCGGAATTGAATGTCGCCCAAAACGGCGGAAACGTTTCCGGATCGATAGCATTCTTATCGATTCGTACGCCATCGCATAGACATCCGACCGCATCCCGGCTAATCGGTTCAATTGATCATCGTGATAGACAATCGCAATTCCATCTCGCGTCATCTGGATGTCCAACTCAATTCCCACTTGCAGTTGATGCGCTAATTGAAATGCTTTCCATGTATTTTCAAGTGCATGACCTGAGGCTCCGCGATGCGCATAAATTTCGATTTCTGACATAGCTTTCTCCCCTTTATTCGATAGGACTTAGCTTTAATCAACCATTTTATCACGTCATCAACTCACTGCAAGTGTTGCGTTTGTTGTGGGCGGTTTTTCATTTTTTATATAACCTTATGTAGTTTAGTACATTTATTACTGATGCGCTATCGCGCAAAAAAAACCGATGCCTTTATGAGGCACCGGCCGTTCATTTTTTATTGTCATTCATACCAAGGCTGTCGACAATCATAGCGATGAACTCAGAGTTGGCTGGTTTTGCTTGAAGGTGAGCTTCGCTATAGCCAAAGACACTTGCAATATGGGCCACGGACTCGCTGCGCACCCATACTTGCTCGATGGCGTGGCGGATCGACCTTTCGACGCGTGCTGGTGTCGTATCGAATTTCAACGCAATTTTCGGATACAGCTCTTTCGTCACTTTTCCGAGCGCAGAAGGTTCATCTACCACAATCGACACCGCCGCTTTTAAATACATATAGCCTTTAAGATGCGGCGGCACACCGATGTCTTTTAAACGCGACGTGATCAGCTCATCCTTTGTTACCAAGCCATTTCTTGCGACTTGGTCCCCATTTTTCATGATGTGATTGATCTGGACGACCAATCGCTCCGTCTCAAATGGTTTCATGATGAAATAAGAAGCCCCGTAATCCGCCGCCTGGCTCATGATTGACTCCTGGCCAAATGCGGACAGCATGATCACATGGATTTTGCTCAGTCGCTCATTCGAACGCAGCACATCGAGTACCGCAATGCCATCTAAATAAGGCATGATGATATCGAGCAGCAAAATATCTGCCTCGGTCTGTTCCAGAATACCGATACATTCCCTGCCGTCATGAGCCACGCCCACCACTTCCATATTCGGCTGTGAATCGAGAAATTCAGTCATCAATTCAACAAGCTCTCGGTTGTCATCGGCAATGGCGATTTTTATTTTCTCCATATTTTTCTCTCCTAATTGACAGGCTCCGGACCCTTATTTCATCAACAACTTCCGGTCCCTTGCCAAAGTCAGCAATTCATCAGCATGCTGTAAAGTTAGTTCAGTGATTTCTGCCCCTGACAGCATGCGGCTCATTTCTTCCGTACGCTTACGCCCTGCAAGTTCTTTCACCGCAGTCGTGGTACGGTCTTTTGATACTTTTTTCTCGATAAACAAATGCTGGTCTGCCATAGCGGCGACTTGTGGCAGATGCGAAATACACAGCACCTGTGAATGGCGGGCAATAGCTGCGATTTTTTCAGCGATCGCCTGCGCCACCCGGCCACTGACTCCTGTATCGACTTCATCGAAAATGATCGAAGTGATGCCTTGGTGCTTGGAGAAAATCGTTTTCAGCGCCAGCATCATACGCGACAATTCGCCGCCTGATGCCACTTTCGTTAACGCTTTCAACGGCTCCCCGACATTCGTCGAAATATGGAACGCGATGCTGTCCTGGCCGAAGCGGTCGAATTTGCCTTTAGGCAGCAAATTGAATTGGACGGCGAATGACGCTTTGCCCATATGGAGCTCTTTCAATTGTTCCATAATCGCTTTCGATAATTTGGTGGCCGCTTGTTTTCTGAGCATCGTCAATTCTTCCGCTTCGATGCGCAAGTCCTCGGTCAATTCCTTCAGTTTTTCCTGATCGAGGCGCAAACGCTGGTCGCGATTCAGCAGTTTATCCAGTTCATCCGTCTGTTCTTCTTGATACAACAGCATATCTTCAACCGACGCGCCGTATTTACGTTTCAAAGATTGCAATAAAGCAAGGCGCTGTTCGATGTCATTTAGCCGTTCCGGATCGAATTCCAATTGATCCAAGATGCGCTTGATTTCTGTCGAAGTGTCCTGCAATTGATAAAACGCCCCTGCCACCGATTCCGAAGCCTCTTGGAATTGTTCATCGACTGATGCGGCATGCTCCAGTTCGCTCATGGCATTGCCGACCCAATCAAGTCCTTTCGACTCTCCTTGAATCGCTTCATGAGCTTGTGAGATCGATTCGTAAATTTTGGTGAAATTCTGCAAGCGTTTACGTTCGTCGAGCAAGGTTTCTTCTTCGCCGGGCACAAGCTGGGCTTCTTCAATTTCACGCAATTGAAATGTCAGCAAATCAATACGCTGGGCAATCTGTTGCTCGTTTTCGTTATAAGTCGCAAATTCTCGCTTTAGTTTTGTATATTTTTCAAACGTATGATTATAGCTTTCTTTTGCTTTGGTCAGAAGTTTCCCGGAAAATTGATCCAATAAATGTAAATGTTGTTTCTCATCCATCAATTCCTGGGTTTCGTGCTGGCCGTGGATATCAATCAATGCAGCCCCCACTTCACGCAAAATGGAAATGGTCACAAGCTTGCCGTTGATGCGGCAGACATTTTTGCCTTTGCCGTTCAACTCACGCCGTAATAATACATCGCCGTCGCTCGCCTGGATGCCAAAATCCTCGAGCTTGCGATGGACAGGATGCGCCGCACTGTCGATATGGAACAAGCCTTCAATTTCAGCTTTTTGCGCCCCGTGGCGAATAAATTCCTGGCTTCCTCGTCCACCTGCCAATAAATGCACAGCATCGATAATAATCGATTTTCCTGCACCGGTTTCTCCTGTCAAAACGGTCATGCCTTCTGTAAAACTGACCGATAATGTATCAATGATCGCAAAATTGCGGATATCCAATTCTCGCAGCATATACATCCACCTCTTTAATTAAAGCATTTCAATCAAGCGTTGTTTCAATACTTCACGGTGTTCGACGTCCCGGCAGATAATTAAACACGTATCATCTCCGCAAATGGTTCCTAGGATTTCTTCCCAGTCTAAATGATCGATCAATGAACCGATTGCATGGGCATTGCCCGGCAAAGTTTTCATGACCAAAAAATGACTTGCCCCATCAATGCTAACGAATGCATCTGTCAGCGCGCGGTGCAATTTTTGCATCGGGTTAAAGCGCTGATCTGCCGGCAAGCTGTATTTATAGCGGCCGTCTTGCAACGGTACTTTTACTAAATGCAATTCTTTAATGTCGCGTGAAACGGTCGCTTGCGTCACTTCATATCCTGCAGCTTTCAATAAGTCGACCAAATCATCTTGCGTTTCGATTTCGCGATTTGAAATTAAGTCGCGGATTTTGATATGACGTTGTCCTTTATTCATGGTGCTCCCCCTTGAGTGAATAATTATTCCAGATACTTTATATCGTACATCTAAATCACTTCGAAAACAAGGAAACTTACTGCCACACTAGAACTATTTACCCCTTGTCTACCAAGCTTACTCGTTTTTATTAATAAGATAATAAAAAAAGATCAGGGATCGAAGCCCCTGACCTTTTTATGGTAAAAGTGTATTTTTTTCCTTAAACGCCAAATGGGCATTCTCGACTACAGATGCCACTAAAGGCGCATCTGGCAATTCGCTTTTAGCTGCCTGTTCATTCGATACCAAATGGAACAGGAACTCGATATTGCCTTCTCCTCCCGTAATCGGCGAGTGAGTCATCGCCCTTACTTCAAAGCCACAGTCGACGGCATAAGCCGCCACTTTTTGAAGCACTTCTTGATGCACTTTCGCGTCTCTTACGATTCCTTTTTTGCCAACTTTCTCACGTCCCGCTTCGAATTGGGGCTTCACGAGCGCGATGCAATCGCCTCCGGGGACCAATATGGTCTTCAGCACCGGCAAAATAATGCGCAATGAGATGAAAGAGACATCAATTGTCGCCATTTCCGGCAAGCCTTCCTGGAAATCTTCAGGCTTTGAATGACGGAAATTGGTGCGCTCCATGACCGTAACACGAGGATCTTGGCGTATTTTCCAGGCCAATTGGTTATAGCCGACGTCGAGTGCATAGCCGTGGCGTGCGCCATTTTGCAGTGCACAATCGGTAAATCCACCTGTCGATGAACCGATGTCTAACATCATTTTTCCTGCAACCGTTACGTCGAATTCAGTAAGTGCTTTTTCAAGCTTCAATCCGCCCCGGCTAACATAGCGCAAGTCGTTTCCTTTTTTTTCAAGCGGTGCATCTTCCGGGATTTTTTCACCGGGCTTTTCCAAGCGTTCACTGCCTGAGAAAATAACACCCGCCATAATGGCGCGCTTTGCTTTTTCACGTGTTTCGCAAATGCCCCGTTCGACTAACAAGACATCCACCCGTTCTTTTTTCACTTTATTCATAGAGCGTTCGACCGCTCCTGTTGTGCATCTTGATTGATGCGCGATTTCACTTTCTTAACCACTTCGTCGCTATTGAGGTCGATTTCATCCATCAACTCAGCGACATCGCCATGTTCAACAAAGAGATCCGGGATTCCCATGCGGTCAATGACAGCACCTGTATGGCCATTATCCTGTGCGTATTCCAGCACCGCGCTGCCAAAGCCACCTTGCAATACCGCTTCTTCGATTGTCAAAACCGGCACATTGCGGCCGAAAATTGATTCAAGCATGTCTCCATCCAAAGGTTTGATAAAGCGGGCATTAACGACTTCGACTTGTATCCCTTGTTCGCGCAATTGCTCAGCTGCATGAAGCGCCATTGGAATCGTTGTGCCGAAAGTGAGGATGACGGCATCGTGCCCTTCTTCCAGAACTTCCCAACTGCCGATTGGAATGGCTTTTAACTCATCGTCCATTGCTACACCTAAGCCGTTGCCGCGAGGATAGCGCAAAGCAATTGGGCCGTCATTGTAATCGATTGCCGTTTTGACCATATGCTGCCCTTCGTTTTCGTCTTTTGGCATCATCAATACCATGTTCGGTAAATGGCGCAAGAAAGCGATATCGAACACGCCTTGATGCGTTTCTCCATCCGCTCCGACAAGGCCAGAGCGGTCAATGCCGATAAAGACGTTCAGATTCTGGCGGCAAATATCGTGCACGACTTGGTCATACGCTCGTTGCAGGAAAGTCGAGTAAATAGCCAAAAACGGCTTCATTCCTTGTGTCGCAAGCCCAGCGGCCATCGTCGTCGCGTGTTGTTCGGCAATGCCAACATCAAACATGCGCTCAGGGAACTCAGAAGCAAAGCCTTCGAGTTTCGACCCGACCGGCATTGCCGGCGTGATTGCGACGATGCGCTCGTCAGTGCGTGCCAATTTACGGGCAGTTTCAGCGATCAAGCCACTCCATGAAGGAGCCGTAGAAGAAGACTTCACCAAATCGCCAGTTTCCATCTTATAAGGCCCAATTCCGTGCCAAGTGCCAATTTTATCCTGCTCGGCAGGCAAATAGCCTTTGCCTTTTTTCGTGATGACATGAAGAAGCACAGGTCCTTTTGTTTTCTTCGCATATTCCAAATTGTCTTCTAGCTCTTCCAGGTCATGGCCATCAATTGGCCCTAAATACGTAAACCCGAGTTCCTCGAAGAACATGCCGGAAACAACCAAATATTTCAAGCTATCTTTTACGCGCTCAGCAGTAGAAGCGAGCTTGCCGCCAACAGCCGGCACTTTTTTCAACAAGTACTCAAGATCGTCTTTGACTTTATTGTATTTCCCAGCTGTGCGCATGCGGCCGAGTACGCTGTGCAGCGCCCCGACATTCGGAGCGATCGACATTTCGTTATCGTTGAGAATAACGGTCATGTCTGTCTGGGCGTGGCCGATGTGATTTAAAGCCTCAAAAGCCATACCACCCGTCAAAGCGCCGTCACCGATGATCGGAATAACATAATTCTTGTCTTTTTTAATATCACGCGCTGCTGCCATGCCCATTGCTGCAGAAAGAGAAGTGGAACTATGGCCGGTTTCCCAGACATCGTGATCGCTTTCATTGCGCTTAGGGAAGCCGCAAAGGCCTTTAAATTTACGCAGCGTGTCGAATTGATCCGCGCGTCCCGTTAAGATTTTATGGACATACGATTGATGCCCGACGTCCCAGATCAATTTATCATCCGGGCTGTCGAAGACACGGTGGAGCGCAATTGTCAATTCCACCACGCCGAGGTTCGGGCCGATATGCCCCCCAGTTTTTGAAAGATTTTCTATCAGAAATCGACGGATATCTTCACTTAAAAGCTCTAATTGCTCAGAATTCAGCTCTTTTAGGAAAGATGGACCAGTTATCGAATGAAGATCCATTTGCCATCACACACCTTTTTCTATATTTTCCTGTATTGTTGTCTCCCCATATTATAGCAAGACAGGGCAAATGTACAAACAAGAGCCCTATTTTTAGCTTTTTCGCTGGACGATCAGCTCGGTCAATTCCTTCAATAATTGTTGTTCACCTGGAAGCCCTGCAATAGCATCGAGCGCTTGTTGTGCGTGATAATCCAATTTTTCTTTTGCTTTTGGCAAGGTCAAAATGCCGGGATACGTACTTTTATCACTCGTTTCATCTTTACCGGCTGTTTTCCCGAGCTCTTCGGAAGTGCCCGTAACATCTAAAATATCATCTTGAATCTGGAAGGCTAAGCCAAGATGGCGGCCAAATGTTGAAAGCGCCATCAATTGTTCGGCGTTTGCACCGCCCAAGATCGCACCAGAGATGATGCTGTAAGTTAATAATGCCCCGGTTTTCAATAAATGCACTTGTTCCAATTGCTCTAAAGTCAGCTGTTTTTCTTCTCCTTCGATATCGAGCACTTGGCCGCCGACCATGCCTTCTGCACCAGCTGAAGTCGACAGCAAATCAATAAGCCGTACTTTATCTTCTGCGGAAACATCTTCCAAACGCGCCAATATACCAAAGCTGAACGTTAATAAAGCGTCTCCTGCCAGAATGGCAACCGCTTCCCCGAATACTTTATGGTTGGTCGGCATGCCGCGCCGCAAATCATCATTGTCCATGCTTGGCAAATCGTCATGAATCAAGGAATATGTATGGATCATTTCAATTGCGGCCGCCACTTTCAAGGCATCGGGATGGGCTGCACCTTGTTCATGCATGGTCGCGAGCAAGAGCATTGGCCGAATGCGCTTACCACCGGCCTGAAGCGAATAATGCATCGATTCCTTTAAGGATTCTGGAATGGACAATGCACCGATCAGTTCCGCCATCTCTTGCTGAATTATCGGTTCATAATGGGTTCTGAATTGGCTTAAGTTCATTGGGCATTTCCTTCCCCTTCGATCTCAGCAGGAACTTCTTTTCCATCTTTCATCATCGTCACCAGCTGAGTTTCGGCATTTTTCAATTTGTCATGGCATAGTTTTGACAACTCCATACCTTTTTGGTAAAGCGTTAGCGCTTCTTCAAGCGGCACATCGCCTTGCTCCAAAAGTTTGACAATTTCTTCTAATTGCTCCATTGCGTCATTGAACATCACGTTCTTTTCTGCCATTTAGTCGCGCTCCTTTTCTTTTGAATCGATTGCTTCGATGACGGTTTTGACTTCTCCGTCTTTCAATGAAAGGCTCAGCTGGTCACCAAGCTCTAGTTGATCAACTGACTTTACCACTTCGCCATGCTTAAAAGGGATCGCATAGCCCCTATCCATGATCTTCAACGGACTTAATGCATCCAGTGTACGGATAGCAGATTTCAATTGTTGCTCCCGCTGATTGAATACATTGGCGATACGCTGGTCGAGCCGGTCGCCGAGAATGGCCAAATCCCGTTCGGCCTGGCGGATGCGGTCACTCGGGTTGCGGTTGTCCAATTGGCGCGACAACATCGTTAAACGGTCGCCTGAGCGCCGAACTGTCAGCACAGTCTCCCGCTGCAGCGCATCCGCAGCACGTTCGATGCGCTCAATAAATGGTCTATATAGACGGTCCGGGTAAGCCATCGGATAGGAATTTTGCAGTTGCGTCAACCGGATGCGGCGCTGTTCCAAATCATTTGTCATATGACGAAACATTATTTGTCGCTGTCCCATGACTCGCTCAAGCAATTCAATACGGCTTGGCACTGCGAGCTCTGCGGCAGCTGTCGGAGTAGCAGCACGCAAGTCGGCAACGAAATCAGCGATGGTCGTATCCGTTTCGTGACCGACCGCTGAAATGATGGGAATCGTTGAGTCATGGATCGCTCGTGCCACCGCTTCTTCGTTGAACGCCCATAAATCTTCGATTGAGCCGCCTCCACGCCCAACAATTAATACATCACTGTCGGTACGGTTGGCTTGCTGGATCGATTGGACAATCGACTGGACGGCCCCTTGTCCTTGTACGAGTGTCGGAAACAGCACGATTTGTGCAAGCGGGTAACGACGTTTTAAAGTCGTAATAATGTCGCGCACCGCAGCACCTGTTTGCGCTGTGATGACCGCCACTTTCTCAGGGAATCGAGGAAGTGACTGTTTGTGATCGGCGTTGAAGACGCCTTCTTTGTTAAGCTTTTCCTTTAACTGTTCAAACGCCAAATAATAATCACCGATGCCATCAGGCTGCATCGACTGGGCATATAATTGGTATTGCCCCGATGCCTCATAGACGGAGATATCCCCGCGGATCAGCACCGTCATGCCGCTTTCTGGACGAAATTTCATCGATTTCGCCCGCGCTGAAAACATGACAGCCGGCATACGGGCCTTTTGGTCTTTTAACGTGAAATAGATATGGCCGCTCGTATGGATTTTAACGTTCGACAACTCGCCTTTCACGTAAACATCACGCAAATGAGGGTCGGCATCGAATTTCTTCTTTATGTATTTCGTCAATGCTGCAACACTTAAGTACGGGTCGGTCGCCAAAATGTCAACCCCTGTCTATAGAAAGTAAAAAGCTGTCTTTCTTTCGAAAAACAGCTCTATTTGCTATTCATTTTACACGCTTTCGGCAGCTTTGTCTTTCGATAATCCTTTTTCAGCCGACTGCAAAGTGTTTTCCATCAACATTGCGATCGTCATTGGCCCAACGCCGCCCGGTACAGGCGTGATGAAGCTTGCTTGTTCGCGCACTGCTTCGAAATCGACGTCGCCGCAAAGCTTGCCGTTTTCGTCGCGATTCATGCCGACATCAATGACGACTGCACCTTTTTTGATATGGTCTGCACTGATAAACTTCGCCCGCCCAATGGCCGCGATGATGATATCCGCCTGCTTGGTCATCGCCTTCAAGTCCGGTGTCTTGGAATGGCAATAAGTCACAGTCGCATCTTTTTGCAGCAACAATTGGCCAACCGGTTTGCCAACAATATTGCTGCGGCCAATCACGACGGCGTGTTTGCCTGCTGGGTCGATGCCGTAATGTTCAAGCAGCACCATCACCCCGTGCGGCGTACACGGTAAAAACGCCTCTTTGCCAATCATCATATTGCCGACCGAAATCGGGTGGAAACCATCGACGTCTTTCTCAGGAGCGATTGCTGTAATGATTTTGAATTCATCAATCTGGGCAGGTAGCGGCAATTGCACCAAGATGCCATGAATATCCGGATCGTTGTTCAATTCGCCAATCTTCTCCAGCAGTTCCTGCTCAGAGAGTGAGGCTGGGTATAGATGAAGATCCGAACGCATGCCGAGTGATTCACATGTCTTCTTTTTATTTTTGACGTAAGTTTGCGAAGCAGAATCGTCGCCCACCAGAATGACCGATAGGCCAGGAGTGATTCCATTTGTTTTCAATCTTTCTACACGTTTTTGCACTTGCTCTTTAATTTTCAGGCTAACGGCTTTTCCATCAATCAATTCAGCAGTCACGTAGATTCCTCCAATGATTAGTTCGCAGTTTGGTCAGTAAATTTCGAAAGAACGCCGTTGACGAAACGGCTTGACTTGTCGTCCCCGAAAGTTTTGCTCAATTCAATCGCTTCGTTTAAAACGACTCGGCTAGGAGCATCATCCATATATTCCAGTTCAAAAACGGCCATACGCAAAATCGTCCGTTCGACTTTTGGCAAACGTTCAAGCGACCAGTTTTGCAAGTGGCCCTTCAATTTATCGTCAATTTCCTGTTGCTTACTGTTCGTACCTTCTACTAACGATTTATAGAACTGGTCTGTCTCGCCTTCCATGACATGTTCCATTGCTTCTGCGATCGTCAATTCGGTTCCATCGAGCTGGAATAGCGTCTGAAGCGCTTTTTCCCGTGCTTCGTGTCGTTTCATCATAATTCCGGTCTCCTTTTTCAAGCTGATTATCCACCCATTATACAGGTAATCGCACGGAACTTCCAAGTTTGAAATGTTCCAACAAATCGCCCTAGTGACTGCAAGATCCATAAAAAGAAGGCTGGCCGGAACATGCATCAGCATGTCCGGGCAGCCTGCTTATCAGTCCTGGGGATGGTCGAAACGTATACCGGTAATGTGCACGTTCACTTCTTGCGTCTGCAATGAAGTCATCGTCTCTAAGGTCTGGCGGACTTGTTCCTGGATTTTTTTGGCCGTATTCGGGATCGATACCCCAAAATCGACGACACAATAAACATCGATTGCCAAGCCTTCATCCGATAATTCGGTTTTGATGCCTTTGCCATGGACTTTTTTGCCCAGTCGTTCAACAACGCCGGATGCAAAATTGCCGCGCATACTGGCAACGCCTTCGATATCGGTCGCAGCAATACTCGCGATTATTTCCAGCACTTCCGGCGCGACTTCGATATTTCCAAGATCCTGTGCGCCGGGGGATTTCATTTTTACATAAGGGATTACTTTTTCTGCCATTTGATTATTCCTCCTCAAGAGCCCATTACATCGTATTTTTCCAGGAATTTCGTATTGAAGTCCCCGGATTTGAACACCTCGTGATCCATGAGGCGAAGATGGAATGGAATGGTCGTGAAGACGCCTTCGACGACAAACTCATCGAGCGCACGTTTCATCTTGGACACCGCTTCTTCGCGCGTATCGGCGAATGTGATGAGCTTCGCCACCATAGAATCATAATAAGGCGGGATTGAGTAGCCTGAATACATCGCTGAATCGACGCGCACGCCCATTCCGCCCGGCGGCAAGTACATGTCTACACGGCCGGCTGAAGGCATGAAATTCTTCAACGGATTTTCAGCGTTGATGCGGCATTCAATCGACCAGCCTTTAAAGGTCACATCTTCTTGTTTATAAGCGAGTGTTTCGCCTGAAGCGACTTTCAATTGCTGTTGGATCAAATCAATGCCGGTAATCATTTCAGTGACAGGATGCTCGACTTGAATTCGTGTAT
The DNA here is from genome assembly GCF_001687625.2 of Planococcus maritimus. Lineage (NCBI taxonomy): Bacteria > Bacillati > Bacillota > Bacilli > Caryophanales > Caryophanaceae > Planococcus > Planococcus maritimus. The sequence continues at coordinate 1,529,088 of NZ_CP016538.2, read as the reverse complement.
TCATTTCCATGAAATAGAACTTTTGGTTGACGGCATCAAAAATAAACTCAACCGTTCCGGCACCGCGGTAATTAACTGCTTGTGCTGCTTTTACAGCCGCTTCGCCCATTTCTGCTCTCAATTCCGGAGACAAGGCAGGAGATGGCGCTTCTTCGACAAGTTTTTGCATGCGTCGCTGAATCGAACAATCACGTTCACCGAGGTGAATGGCGTTGCCATGCGAGTCAGCCAATACTTGGATTTCGATGTGGCGGAAATCCTCGATAAATTTCTCGATATAAACGCCGGGATTACCGAAAGCTGCTGCTGCTTCTTTTTGCGTCATATTGAGGCCTTTGACAAAGTCTTCGCGTGTTCTTGCTACGCGAATTCCTTTACCTCCGCCTCCCGCTGTTGCTTTGATGATGACCGGGAAACCGATTTTTTCGGCAATTTCCAAGCCTTCTTCTTCGCTGCCGACAATTCCTGTAGAGCCCGGAACAACCGGTACGTTCGCTTCGCGCATCGTTTCGCGAGCTACATCTTTTGTGCCCATTTTCGAAATCGCTGCTGCTGTCGGGCCGATGAACATGATATCGCATGCTTCGCACAATTCCGCAAAGCTCGCATTTTCAGCGAGGAAGCCATATCCCGGATGGATGCCGTCGCAATTCGTCAATTTTGCCACGCTGATGATATTGGAAAAGTTCAAATAGCTGTCTTTTGATAGTTTCGGGCCGATGCAATACGCTTCATCCGCCAGTTCAACGTGAAGCGCTTCTTTATCCGCTTCTGAATAAACCGCTACGGTCTGAATATCGAGCTCTTTGCAGGCACGGATGATCCGTACGGCGATTTCTCCGCGGTTGGCAATTAATACTTTTTTCATCATTGTCAGCCCCTCCTTAATTTGCTTTTACGAGGAACAAAGGCTGACCGTATTCGACCAATTGGCCGTCTTTGACTAGGATCTCAGCGATTTCCCCATCCACTTCTGCTTCAATTTCGTTAAAGAGCTTCATCGCTTCAACGATGCAGACAACTTGATCTGCAGAAACTTTCGTTCCGACAGCCACATAAGCCTCTTCTTCTGGTGATGGCGATTGATAGAACGTGCCGACCATCGGTGACAGGATTTTGTGCAAGTCTTCGTTTGAAGCATTTCCAGCCTCTGCCGTTTCCGATTGTACCGGCTGTTCTGTCGGTGCCGATTCAACTGATTCGACTTGTTTTGGAGCGGATGGTGCAGGTGTTTGTGCAGGCGCTTCCACCACTTTGGATTGGACCGCTGGTTGTGAAGGGTTAGATGAATTTTTCTTCATCTTGACTTTCACACCATCGAATTCATAGCTGAATTCGTCGATAGAAGATTGATCCACCAATTTAATAATTTCGCGAATTTCCTGGATTTTCATAGAATACCTACTCCCCTGTTATGTAATGATTTTTAGCTACTTTCCCATTTTAGACTTTTTCGAATCATTTTGAAATAGCAAGCCCGACATTTTAAAAAAAGGCCCCTTAAAAGAGGCCTTTCTTACTTATTGGGCACGTGAGACGTATGAAGAATCGGTTGTATTGATGATTAGTTTATCCCCTTGATTGATGAAAAACGGCACTTGGACAGAAAGCCCAGTCGTTAAAATCGCCGGTTTTGATCCGCCGCTCGCCGTATCTCCTTTGATGCCCGGATCTGTTTCAGCCACTTCCAAAACAACCGTGTTCGGCAATTCGACACCGAGCACTTCCCCGTGATATTGAATCACTTGGACGTCCATGTTTTCTTGCAGGAACTTCAATTCATACTCGATGCTTTTTTCCGGCAATTCGATTTGGTCGTATGTTTCGTTGTCCATGAATGCGTGCATATCACCATTAGCATACAAATACTGCATTTTGCGGTTATCAATTTGGGCTTTTGCTACTTTCTCGCCAGCGCGGAAAGTTTTTTCATTGACCGCTCCAGTACGCAAATTACGTAGTTTCGAACGGACAAACGCCGCCCCTTTACCTGGTTTAACGTGCTGGAATTCCATGACGCGCCAAATATCGTTATCCACTTCGATGGTCAATCCTGTTTTAAAATCGTTTACTGAAATCATTATAGTTCCTCCGTTTGTTATAAAATGCGTAGCTCTTTTGAAGAATGCGTCAAGCGCTCATTCCCCGTTTCGGTTATCAGTATATCATCTTCAATGCGCACTCCGCCAATCCCCGGCAAATAGATGCCAGGTTCGACAGTGACAGCCATTCCCGGCTCTAGTACCGTTTCTGAACGGAACGACAAGCCGGGACCTTCATGGACTTCAAGGCCGATGCCATGTCCTGTCGAATGGCCAAACGCTTCGCCGTAGCCTTTAGACTTGATGTAATCGCGGGCAATCGCATCTGCTTCGATGCCCGTCATGCCTGGTTTGATTTTCTCTAGCGCCAACACTTGAGAGTCCAAGACGATTTTGTAGATTTCCTTTAGCTTATCGGATGGTTCGCCGACCGCGACCGTGCGCGTGATATCCGATACATAGCCCTGGTATAAAGCTCCAAAATCGAGTGTAATCAAGTCACCTTGTTCGATCTTTTTGTCGGATGCGACACCATGAGGCAATGCGGAGCGCAAGCCAGATGCCACAATGATATCGAAGGACGAAGAAGTTGCGCCTTGTTCACGCATGAAAAACTCCAATTCGTTCGATACTTGTAGTTCTGTCATGCCCGGTTTGATATATGTACAGATGTGTTCGAATGCATCATCAGCAATTTTCGCCGCCGCTTTCAGCACGTCGATTTCTTCCGGAGCTTTTACCATGCGCAGCTGTTCGATCAAGCCGCTTACCGGTTCTAGTGTTGCGGTTAATTTGTCTTGATATTGTGAGTAAGTCGCAAAGGTCATATAATCTTGTTCGAATGCCAAACGTTCAACTGCTGCTTCTTGAACGATGCGCGCCACTTCATCAAGCAAACCTTTTTGCGCTTGGACCACTTTGAATTCTTTCACTTGCTCACCGGCTTGTTCTGTATAGCGGAAGTCGGTGATGAACCACGCGTCGTTCGGCGTGATGAGCGCAAGCCCAGCCGTTCCGGTGAAGCCTGTAATAAAACGAAGATTGTACGGATTGGTCACTAACAAGGAATCTAGTTCCTGCTTTTGCATTTGTTCGCGCAGTTTCGTCAATTTCATCAATGTCATCCTTTCTGTTGTCGAAGCAAAAGTGCCTGCAGCCCTAGATGGTATACATCTTTACCGAAACCGGCGATTTGGCCTATAGCTACCGGCGCGATATGGGATTCGTGGCGAAATGCTTCACGTGCATGGATATTGGAAATATGTACTTCAACGACCGGCACTTGAATCGACGCGATAGCATCGCGAATTGCGATGCTCGTATGCGTGTAAGCGCCGGCATTTAAGACAATGCCTGATACGCCATCGTCATCCGCACCGTGGATCCAGTCGATCAGTTCCCCTTCATGATTGGACTGCCGGCAAATCAACTCGAAGCCTTCGCTGTCTGCAAACGCGGCCAGTTCCTGCTCCAGCTCTTGCAAGGTGAAACTGCCATAGGCTTGTTTATCGCGCTTGCCGAGACGATTTAAATTGGGACCGTTTAATACTAGGACTCTCATGCCCTTGCACCCCCTCCTTGGCTATCCTTTTCCATTTTAGCATACGATCAATAAGCATCAAGTCGCAAGGCGGCAAGTACATAAACAAAAAAACGGAAGCCTATTTTGGCTTCCGCTTTTTTTTCAGGCTGTCGAGAAAGTAATAAAGTCGTATTTTCCGAAGCTTATCGCTCGCTTTCCGTGGGGCGGGAATCGAGCCTCCTCGGCTTGCTCCACTTTCGCTATGCTCAAGCCTCGCAAATGGATGAACTCAGTCAAGCTTCGCTCATTCATTCCCTGCGGGGTATCTCAAACCCGCTGGTCCCACCGGAGTCGAGCGACCGCTTCTCCAAATACTTAGAAAGCTTATTAATAGTTGGATATAGAAAAAGGTTTTCTTTTTCATAAATGAGAGCAAATTTTGGACTTCTTCAACACTCTGAAAAAGCGGAAGCCTATTTTGGCTTCCGCTTTTTTCACTGGAGAATATTACTCCGGCTATTTGAAGTTTTGTATTACAGGCCGCATTTCAATTGGGCCGCACAATTGGTGCAGGTATTGCATCCGCCCATTTCTTCGACGGTCCCTTTGCGGCAGACCGGGCACGTATCGCCAACTTCCGAACCGATCGTGACATTCGTTGAACGCAAGTCCTGAATCGTGTCGATCAAGACAACAGGGCGTTTGCCCGTATCTTCTTCGGTATGCTCTTCTTCAAAAGTATTATCTTCTGCCTTCAAGGTCAGTACCTGGGAATCACGGCTTCCATCGACATAGACCGTTCCGCCTTTGGCACCGCCTTTATAGAGTCGTTCATAGACACCTTCTACTTGTTCGACGGTATAGCCTTTCGGGGCATTGACCGTTTTCGAGATCGAGGAATCGATCCAGCGCTGGATGATGCATTGCACGTCGGCATGCGCTTCCGGCGCCAAGTCCATGGATGTAATGAACGCTTGCGGCAAGTTGTCTTCATCCGCGTCCGGGTTATTTTTCAAGTATTCACGAACAATGTCCGCTTTCACTTCAATGAATTTTCCGAGGCGGCCGCTGCGGTAATACGTGAAGGAATAGTACGGTTCAAGACCGGTCGAAACACCGACCATTGTGCCAGTCGAACCGGTTGGCGCAACTGTCAACAAGTGAGAGTTGCGAATCCCTTTATCAAGCACTGCTTGGCGGATTTCTTCTGGCATGCCTTGCATAAAGCCCGTTTCCGTAAAGGCGCGGCGCAATTTTTCCGTTTCAGCGTCTGTTTCACCAGTAAGGAATGGGAAGCTTCCTCGTTCTTCAGCAAGCTCTGTCGAGGCTTCGTACGCTGCGACAGCAATCGTCTTGAAGATTTCATCAACCAGCTCGTTGCCTTCTGGAGAACCGTATTCGCGGTCCGAGTAGATGAGCAAATCAGCAAGGCCCATAACACCAAGGCCAACACGGCGTTCGCCTAGTGCTTGGATCCGATTGTCTTCTAAGAAGTATGGTGTTGCGTCGATGACGTTATCCTGCATGCGAACGCCGACGCGAACCGTTTCTTTCAATGCTTCAAAATCGACTTGCTTCGTTTTTGGATCCGCAAAGCGCGCCAAGTTAACGGCTGCCAAGTTGCAGACAGAATAAGGAGCCAATGGTTGTTCGCCGCACGGGTTCGTTGCTACGACTTTTTGGCCGTATGCGGTGGCGTTTGTTTTTTCATTGGCGTTATCGATAAAGAAGATGCCAGGTTCTGCGGAGTAAGTTGCACATACATTGATCAAGTTCCAAAGCTCACGCGCTTTGATCACACGGTATGTGCGGACTTGATGACCGAGTTTTTCCCATTCGCGCACATCGCCAATTTTAGGCCATTCTTCGTTATAGACGGCCATCTCTTCTTTGGAATATGATTCGACTGCCGGGAAGCGCAACTCGAAATCTTCGTCTTTTTCGACCGCTTCCATGAAGTCTTTCGTTAAGGTGACGGAAATATTGGCGCCCGTCAAAAATTCTTCATTATGGACAGCATATGTGCCCCCGTCGCGCAATTTCGTTTCGGCATCGCGCATGATTTTTTCATTGAACCCGCCCATGCCTGGAATTGTTCTGTAGTTAAGCAAGCCTTGATACATCGCTTCTTCCTGCTCGGTCAAGGGCTTGAACTTCAATTTGTCATTTGCCAGGCGTTTGATCGTTTCGTCTTCTGTGTTTTCGATCAAATAGCGCAAGATGCGCGGATTCTGCATTTTGGAAATGATGAATTCAGCAATATCCGGATGCCAGTCAGCAAGCATGATCATCTGTGCCCCGCGGCGTGAACCGCCTTGTTCGACAAGATGCGTTAGTTTCGCAATGTCATCAAGCCAAGAAACGGAACCAGACGATTTGCCGTTGACTCCGCGAGCGAGCGTGTTGCGTGGGCGTAGTGTCGATCCATTCGTACCAACACCGCCCCCGCGGCTCATGATTTCCATGACTTGCTTGCGGTGGTCTGAGATGCCTTCGCGCGAATCGGCAACAAATGGCATGACGTAGCAGTTGAAATACGTAACGTCTGTATCTGCGCCTGCTCCGTAAAGCACACGGCCCGCAGGAACAAAGTTCAAGTTGACCAATTGCTCGTAAAATCTTGTGAACCATTCGCTTTGTTTCTCAGGCGTTTTCTCGACTGCCGAAAGCCCGGTGGCATTGCGTTTAGCGATTTGCTCATAAAATACTTCAAGCGGCTTTTCGATGACATCAATTGGCCGATTGACGATGCCTTGCTCGACTTCAGCCGGGTTGTCGATAGCGCTGCGGTAATCTTCTTCGATCCACACGCGCGCTTTGTTCGCCGCTTCGTCGATCGAGACAATGTAGCCGAGGCCACGTGCTGGAAATTTCGGGTCTTCTTTGACTGTTAAGACGACAAAATCACCCGGCTTTAATGTGCTTTTGCTAGTATCCTTGAAGGAATACCGGTCGATCATGACTAGGCGCGACACGCCTTTATGGGTTTGCTTCATATCTTTTGTTACCGCGTGGACTTGCGGGAACGATTCAATGTCTTTGTTCAGGGACTCGACGTTTAATGTATATTCGGATTGTGTGGCGGAAACCATTTGACAAATCCTCCTTTGTATTATATGGAGTTAACACTATATATAGTATTATTACAATTCCCATGATACTATATATTGAAACTCAGTCGCAATAACATTTTTCTGATGGAAAATGTCAGCGGCCGAACAAGCGAGTAACGGCAAGGTTTCGGCGTTTTGACTCTCGTTAAAATGAGACAAAAGACACGTATGTTCGCATAATGCAGCGCAAAAATCGATTGATTTTCCCGTTGCAGGCACTTGACAAGTGAAAGTGCCTGCAATGGCAAGCTTTCAGTGCACAAGCTTCACAAGATTGTCTCTGATTTGCCCAGATTACTGTAACATAGCCATTGAATATCCGTCACCTTATCTCTTATAATGAGAAAGTATAGAAAGGGGCAAGAACAGTGGAATTATTGTATATCACATTGGGTGTCGTCATTGCCATCCTCATATTTGCGGTCGTTTCCTTCCTGCGCATCCGCAAAGCGGTCACCGATTTGAACCAGGAAGAATTTATCCAAGGCTATCGTAAAGCGCAGCTTATCGATGTCCGGGAACCTAAAGATTTTGCAGCCGGCCACATTCTCGGGGCACGCAATATCCCGCAATCGCAATTGCGCCAGCGCTACAAGGAAATCCGCGCTGACAAACCGGTTTATCTGTACGATCAAAACGGAGCGAGGAGCGGACGTGTCGCGTTGTTCTTGAAGAAAAAAGGTTACGAGCAATTGTTTCAATTGCAAGGCGGCTTCAAGAAATGGACAGGCAAGATCAAATCTAAATAAGCAAAACCCCAGAAGCTCTGCTTCTGGGGTTTTTTTCGTCCTTATTCGTTGTCTGCCGTTTTTTGGTAACGAAGCACCGGCTTGCGTGCCGCTTTTGTTTCATCCAGTCTATTGATGACTGTTGTATGCGGTGCATTTTGGACAATTTCTGGATTTTCTTCTACTTCCCGCGCAATCTGAATCATCGCATCGATAAAGTCATCGAGCGTTTCTTTCGATTCCGTCTCGGTCGGCTCAATCATCATGCCTTCTTCCACATTGAGTGGGAAGTAAATCGTTGGCGGATGGTAGCCGAAGTCGAGCAAGCGTTTCGCCATATCGAGCGTTCTGACGCCGAGTTTCTTCTGGCGGCGGCCGCTCAAGACAAACTCATGCTTGCAATGGCGGTCATATGGCAAATCAAAATGAGGCGAAAGACGGCGCATCATGTAATTGGCGTTTAACACTGCGTATTCCGTCACTTTCTTCAAGCCGTCTGGTCCCATCGTGCGGATATAGGTATAGGCGCGGACATTGATGCCGAAGTTGCCATAGAATGGTTTGACGCGCCCAATTGATTCAGGACGGTCATAATCGAAAGTAAAACCTTCATCAGTCTTGATAAGGATCGGTTTTGGCAAGTACGGGATGAGGTCAGCATTCACGCCGACGGGCCCAGAACCTGGACCGCCACCGCCGTGAGGGCCAGTGAATGTTTTATGCAAGTTCAAGTGGACGACGTCAAAGCCCATATCGCCAGGGCGTGCTTTCGACATGACGGCGTTTAAGTTCGCCCCGTCGTAGTACAACTTGCCACCAACTTGATGAATAATTGACGCCATTTCGAGAATATCTTCCTCAAATAACCCGAGCGTATTCGGGTTAGTTAACATAAGTGCCGCCGTATCGTCGCCGACCACGCGTTTCAAGTCTTCCAAGTCGACCAGTCCGTGTTCATTTGACTTCACGGTCACGGTCTCGAAACCAGCAACTGTCGCAGAAGCCGGGTTGGTGCCGTGAGCGGAGTCTGGGACGATGACTTTCGTACGGTTGAAATCGCCATTTGCCTCATGGAATGCACGGATCATCATGAGACCCGTCCATTCCCCATGCGCGCCTGCAGCCGGTTGAAGCGTGACTTCGTCCATGCCGGTGATTTCCTTCAAGTGTTCCTGAAGGTCATACATCAATTCCATTGCCCCTTGAACAGTCGATTCTTCCTGTAATGGGTGGATATTTGCGAACCCGGAGAAGCGTGCAACGGATTCATTGATCTTCGGATTGTATTTCATCGTGCACGAGCCGAGCGGATAGAATCCAGAATCGACGCCATGGTTGCGTTTAGACAATGCCGTGTAATGGCGCATGATATCGAGTTCCGATACTTCCGGCAGTTCTGCAAACTCGTCGCGAACCAGTTCCTCGCCGAGCAATTCAGTCAAATCCACTTGCGGCACATCTAGTTCCGGCAAGCTATAGCCGACGCGCCCTTGTTTAGTCATTTCAAAAATGAGTGGCTGGTTGTCTTTATGCATGGGAAGCCTCCATTTCTCGCACGTATGCATCGATTACTTGTACAAACGCGTCGATTTCTTCTTTAGAACGCTGTTCAGTGACTGCAATCAGCATATGCCCTTGTAGTTCATCGTAGCTCAAGCCGAGGTCATAGCCGCCGATCATGCCTTTTTCAAACAAGGCTGCATTCAATTCCTTAACCGATGAACCAATCTTGACGGCAATTTCGTTAAAGTGAGCGCCAGCAAAAGCAATTTTAAGACCAGATTTCATCAGCTGCTGCTTCATATATTGCGTCTTGGCGATATTCTGCACCGCAATCTCTTTTGTGCCTTCCTTGCCAAGCGCGGTCATGGCGACAGAAGCCGCAAGGGCATTCAAAGCTTGGTTCGAGCAAATATTCGACGTCGCTTTATCGCGGCGGATATGCTGTTCACGCGCTTGCAAGGTCAACACGAAGCCACGTCTGCCTTCATCGTCTGTTGTTTCGCCGACAAGGCGTCCTGGAACTTTTCGCATCAATTTCTGTGTGACAGCGAAATAGCCGCAATGGGGGCCGCCAAACGCTTCAGGAATGCCAAATGGCTGGGCATCGCCTACCGTGATATCAGCACCGAATTTACCTGGAGGCGTAAGTGCACCAAGTGCCAACGGATTCGATGACACCGTGAACAAAGCGCCGGCTTCGTGGACAATTGGTTCGATTTCTTTCAAGTTCTCTACTTGGCCGAAAAAGTTTGGGTATTGGACCATGACGGTCGCCGTGTTTTCATCGACCATCTCTTTTAATGCATCGATGTCTGTGCGGCCGTCTTTCAACGGAATCTCCACCACATCGATTGATTGGCCGAGCGCATACGTCCGTACCACATCTCTTGACTCTGGATGGACGGCACGGGAGACAAGGATTTTCTTGCGGCGCGTTTGCCCGGCTGCCAGCATGCCGGCTTCCGCAAGTGCAGTGCCACCGTCATACATGGAAGAGTTTGCGATATCCATGCCGGTGATTTCAGCGATCATCGTCTGAAACTCGAAAATGGCTTGCAATTCCCCTTGAGAAATTTCCGGTTGGTACGGCGTATAGGCTGTGTAGAATTCAGAACGGGAAATGACGTGATCAACAATGATTGGCTTGTAATGATCGTAAACGCCTGCGCCTAGAAAAGAAGCGTAGCGTGCCGAATCTGCATTCTTGCCAGCAAGCTGTGCCAATTCTTTTGTCAAAGCCGATTCAGACTTGGCAGGCTTGATGTTGTATTCGCCTTTAAAACGTACTTTTTCAGGAATGTCTGAAAACAATTCGTCGATCGATTGGACGCCGATCGTCTCGAGCATGTCTTTTTCATCTTGGGAAGTCATTGGTAGATAGCGATGTTTCATCATGTGCAGTCCCCTTCTTTAGTCGGATTATTTAGAGCGTTTGTAAAATGGCGCTGCGACAATTTGTGCTTTCAGGCGCTTGTTGCGAATTTCCACTTCCACTTCCGTGCCGAGCTCGTTGTGCTCCACATCGAGCAAAGCCAACCCGATATTTTTCTTCAAGGTCGGTGACTGTGTGCCGGTAGTGACTTCGCCGATTTTGGCGTCATCTTTGTAAACAGCGTAGCCGTGGCGCGGGATTCCCTTATCAATCATTTCAATACCAACGGATTTACGCGGAACTCCAGCTTCTTTTTGGTCCACCAAAGCCTGTTTCCCGATAAAATCTGCATCTTTTTTCAGTTTGACCGCAAAACCGATTCCCGCTTCTAGTGGTGTAATGTCTTTAGACAACTCTTGCCCGTACAGCGCAAGACCCGCTTCAAAGCGCAGTGTATCGCGGGCGCCTAACCCTGCCGGTACGATACCTGTTGACTCACCTGCTTCAAGGATCCGATCCCACAAAATAGTAACAGCTTCAGGGCTTCCGTAAATTTCAAAACCATCTTCACCCGTATAGCCTGTGCGTGAGACCAATACTTCTTGGCCTGCCACTTCCACGCGCTCTTTAAAGCGGAACGGGCGGATGGACGATAACTCTTCTTCCGTTAATTGGCTTAACACATTTTCGGCAAGCGGCCCTTGGAGCGCGAGCAGGCCGAATCGCTCGGATGCATTGTCAAGTTCGACTTGGCCTTCAAGTTGCTCTTGCATCCAATTGAAATCCTTGTCGATGTTCGATGCATTGACTACCAGCAAGTAGCGATCATCGCCAAGTTTATAGGTAAGCAAATCGTCTATAGTACCTCCATCTTCGTAGCACATCGCCGTGTATTGCGCTTGGCCGTCTTGCAGCTTCGAAACGTCATTGGTTAGCAGTTTCTGCAAATAAGGTAGACTGTCTGGGCCCGATACAAAAATCTCGCCCATATGCGAGACATCAAACAATCCGGCTTTTGTCCGGACCGCTTCGTGCTCGTCTTTGATAGAAGAAAATTGCACCGGCAATTCCCATCCGCCGAAATCGATCGTTTTTCCGCCATAGCGGGCATACGAGTCAAACAAAGGTGTTCGCTTCAATTGTCCCAATCTTTTTCCCTCCTGTTTTCAAAGCACGTAAAAAGGACAGAAAATCCCCTTTTTTAAAAAAAGGGAATTCTCTGTCCTGGCACCTGAAAGTTTACCATAACGGCTTTCCTCATCGGTAGCTGCGTATCAGCAGCGTTCTCCAGAGATGCGTCCTGTACGAGTCTTTTTGCCTGAGAGATTCATGACGAATCATTTGCTCCTTCGGCGACGCTGCTGCGTTCTCTCCCCGTACACTCATCCGCCCAAATCAATGTTGAATTGGTCCATCCCGCTATACAGAATAGTATAACTTCGACTACATCCTAACATTGAATCGACGAAAGCGCAATCTTTTTTACCTTATTGCTTCAAAAACGAATATTCGTGTTTAAAACTTATAAATCATTCGTTTTTTAAGCGTTTGACTTGAAACGCGGCATACTGGGTAATCTGCCGCAATGAGCGATGTTCGGTTCGGATCGTAATATGCGCTGTCCGTTTATAATCACGGTATCGCGCTTTATGGAGCGCTTCAATCTCTTCGCGCGTCGAGCGTCTGACGATTGGGCGGTTGGGATCTTTATGGATACGCCGCCAAATCTCCTTAAAAGGCGCATCCAAAAACAACACGAGCCCCGTCTGGCGCATTATCCGCTGATTCACTTTGCGCATTGTGACCCCGCCACCTGTAGAAATGATGCATTGCTCCTGTTGCAAATTTTGCAAAAATTTTGTTTCAAGGTCTCTGAAATAATCTTCGCCGAACCGTTCGAAAATCTCAGGGATCGTCATGCCCAGTTGACGGACGATTTCCTTGTCCATATCGTAGTAAGGCATTTTCAATAAAAAGCTTAGCCGCCTGCCTATCGCGCTTTTGCCGCAGCCCATAAAACCGATCAAATATATTCTGTTCATTGCTCCCACCCGTACTACCCTACTTAGGGATTTTATTTTGCCCAATTTCCATCAGTAGTTGTATAGTAGCATTTCTATGAACATTTTCCAAACTATCATAAGTCTGATATTCGATCGTATAGAGCATGCCCATGTGGGACAGCAACGTCAATGCAGACAGAAAAAACACTAAGGACAATGGATATACTACCCCGGACTGGCTAGTCAGAAAGCAAAAGCGCATAATCTGCCTCCTCTTTAGCACCGCTATGGAATTCCAGCTCGATCGCCAAACGCTTGCCTACCAGTTGAAATTCACCTCCCTTCACATTAGTCAGCATAATTTCATGACCTAGTTGGCCTTTTCGCTTGCGCACAACTGTGCCATACAATTCAATATCGTAGACACCATCCTGCCGTACGATGTGCACGCCTTTGCCATCTCGCGTAATAAAAACTTGCTGGCTGCCGTCTAGATATTGCTGCAACTCTAGACTGAATAGCCGATATTCTGTCTCAGCAGAATCTAAGTCCACCAAATATTGTGAGCCAAACAGATAGAACATCGCTGCAAGTGGAAGCATAATTGACAAAGCCACTATTTCCATGAGGCTATCTAAAAATGTGAATCCAGCTGAAGAGCGGATCGTCACTCGACGCATAAGTGTTCCTGCTTTCCTTTAAAATTCACATATTCCACACAATGACCGTCAGCCTGCCAAGAATATAGGATCCCGTTGACAGAGCGCTGTCCTTCTGTACGGCCAGTCGAGGCGATGGTCCTTGCTGCTTCATGCAATGTCTCATAAGCCACAAGGCGCTCTTTTTTCAGCTCTAGCCGCACGTGCATCTCGTGTGCTAGAGGCAGTAAAGACCCGAATACGAGAAATACCATAAACAGGCTGAGCATTGTTTCTGCCATGGAAATGCCCTGATTATTTCGAAACCACCACACGCCCTTTGCCAAGATGGATGGTCACCGTCCTTTCGCCGCTGCTGGTCGAAAAGCGCATCGTGCCTGGCTGGAAGATCGATCCGCTCGGTGTGAAATGCACGACGCTGATGTTGCTGGCCTTGGTCAAAGTGACTGACTTCGGTATCGACCTGGCATATATTGGCCGACTCAAACTATACATCACCTCATAGCCTAGTTTATTGTCCCAAAAAACCAGCATCACCGACGTCTTTTGTGCATAACTTTGACTTTGCGCATAATGGATGTCTTGCTCCAACAATGCAAAAAAACGATCTTCTTCACGCTTTTTTTCGAGCGGGGCAGCCGAGGCTATGACAAGCGAAGCACCGATACCCACCACCATCAAGACCAACAGCATTTCAAGTAAGGTAAAGCCTGAACTGCTTTTTACGATCCTTTCGATGAGCTCACCACGCCCTCAGCCGAAATATTGATCACCTCTCCGTTAGGACAACTGGTATTACCTTCTTTCAAGTAATCCTCTGCCAACAATTGAGCCATTGTCGGCACCACTTTTTTATCCATGCGGTAAGATTCTACTTGACCCTGCACCATCTGAACAAAAGCCTTACAGCCTTTATCATCGACTGATGAAGTCTGCTTTGAAACATTCGGGATCGCGATGGCAATCAACACCGTAATAATCAACATGACAATCAACATCTCAATGAGCGTAAAGCCTCTTTGGTTTTTTAATCGTTTCATGATATTCCTCCTTATATGGTATGGACGAGATTATACATCGGCAACAAAATTGCCAAATAAGCGGCGACAATGCACACGGCGATCAACACAAAAAAACTGGGCTGGATAATTTTCAATGAACGTTGGGCTTGTAATTCCATTCGATCAAGCAATACATCGCTATAGAGCATCAATTCTTTTCCGAGCATGCCTGTCGCTTCACCGTGACGAATGAATGCAGCCATGTCATTCGCCGCAAACGCATGTCGTTCCACCGCGAACGATAGTGCAAGGCCGGTTTTGACCTCTTCGTGCAAGGCTCCGGCGATTCGGCCAATGATGGGGTGATGACGTTGTTGATTCAAGAGCCCCAATGCTTCCTGAAGCGAGAGGCCGCTATGCAACAAAGTCCCAAGTTCCCTAGAAGCTAACTGAGACCAATACAGCCGCATCACTTGTCCAATGAATGGCAGTTTGATCAACAAGTCGATTTGGCGATCGATAGACTGCCGCTTGAGAAAGATGCGAAACCCCGTAATGAGCAATGCCGCCAGTACAAAGAAGGCAATCGCCAGGTCTGGAATTCGCAGCAAATAAACCGGAACTCCCTGACCTTCATCACCGTGCTGCAGCGAAGAAATCAAGGCAGTCAGATTGGGCACGTAATTGGTTCTGAAAAACAAGAATAAAGCGGCAGTCAAAATTAAAAGCGAAACCGGATAAATGAGGATGCTGCGCAGTTTTTTCTGAACCTCCTCTGTTCGTTTAAATCCCGCCGCAATGCCTTGAATCGCTTCGCCTAACTTGCCATGAAACTCGGCAATTTCGACTGGAAACAGCACACGTTCACGAAACCCTAAAAATTTCAGTACTTCGGCGGCATTGCCTCCACCCTTCAGGATACGATCCATGCCGGCAAGCGCTTCGTCTGCGCGCGTTGTATGCATGGGTAACAGAAGCGTCATGGCAACGGGGAATAAATACCCTTCCGACATCAATACCGAAAGCCTGCTCAGAAATTGGGCTCGCTCACGAAACGGCAATCGATTAGCATTCAAAACCTGCATGAAGCGCACCGATCCTCACTCCTTCTCGGATTTGTCCACCGAACGATAGGTGTTCAGGAAGTTCGTATTCCTGCTGCTGCTTCGCCGAACGAATGGCATCCGCTAAACTTTCATCGCATAAGATTTCATAGAGTGCCCGGTGCTTTGTCTCGAGCTGGTCCAAATCTTCGTACATCGGTACAATTTTCTGTGCCGCAATGCCAATTAGAGTCTGCAGCATATCTTCATAAGGAATGCCCAAATCGTGGAGCCTGTGGAGACAGCCGACCGAATGCCGTGCATGAATCGTCGAAAACACCAAATGCCCCGTTAAGGCAGCCCTTACGGCTATCTCAGCTGTTTCGGCATCGCGGATTTCACCGATCATGATGATGTCCGGATCATGCCTTAAAATCGCTTTTAAGCCTGTCGCATAATTCATGCCGGATTTTTCATTTACTTGAATTTGCAGAAACGCGGAATTTTGACGTTCGACCGGATCTTCGAGCGTGATGACGTGGCGGTTGAGCCGTTCAGAGCAGTGGCGCAATAAGGAATACAAGGTCGTTGATTTGCCACAGCCGGTCGGTCCGGTTAGTAGCATCAAGCCTTGTCGTTCGCCAGCCAGTTTCTCAAGCAATCTGGCCGAATCGCGGAAGGCGGCTAATTCATCAAGAAACAAAGCGGTGCTATCGGGAATAACACGGATTACAATGCTTTCTTTCGTCAAAACTGAAGGAAGTGTAGAAATACGGAAATGGTGGGTGTGGCCATCCATCTGGAGATGAAATGAGCCGGTTTGGGGTTTTCGTTTTTCGCTCATGTCCAAAAGAGAGAGGTATTTGAAATAAGCAATCATGCGATCGCCTAAATCGAAGGGGATTTTCGCCACCGGCTTGAACTGGTGGTAGCTGCGGTAAGTGATGCTGTAGTCGCGGGGTTCTGGCCTGATATGAATATCTGTGGTTTTTTCTGCTACGGCGGAATGCAATAAATCAACGCATCGCCGTTCAATTATCTCTTGCATAGTCACCTCCTATCCGGGTCTTCTTGCGGAGGCTGCCTCTCCGCTCCCCATTAGTATAAGCACATGACAGACACTTGAAAATCGAAAATACCAAAATAATTATTTGAACGCTTCCATGCCTTGAAATCCAAGTTTTCAGGGCTTGCGTCTATCGCATAGGTACGCTTTATGAACAAGCCTACACCGCTTTGTCACAAACTAGCATGAAGTCCTTGTTTACACATAGACTCGTCTTCCTATATAATGAATAGGAGATTATTGTATAGTGGCAAAGGAGGGATTACCCATGGATAATATGTTTAAATTAATGGGATGGTGGACTGGAATCTTTGCAATTTTATTTTACGTCGGCGACATGGTAGAAGTATCATTGCTGATGGTTGCCAATACCGGCTTGTTCGTTCTTCTTGGATACTTAAACATTTCTGAACGCATGTACATGTATATTTTTGCAGCCTACCTGACAGTCTTTTTCGTTGGCTTTACTTACTACTCTACGTTCATCCACATCCCAGGAGCAGGTCATTAATAGAACTTGAATGTGAACACAAAAAAACGGCCATCGCGGCCGTTTTTTTTACGTTTATATGCGCAAGAACGGATTGTGCTGGCGTTCTTGTTTAGGCGTTGTTTCCGGGCCATGCCCAGGAAACAGAAAAGTTTCTTCCGGCAAGGTCAATAAGGAATCGCGGATCGATTTTAACAATACCGACTCCGAGCCTTCCGTTAAATCAGTTCGTCCAATGCTCCCTGAAAATAACGTATCGCCAACAATCGCGAAACGGTCTTTCGCGAAATAGAAGCTCACACTGCCCGGTGAATGCCCAGGAGTATGGAATAGCTCCATTTGAAATGGACCGATTTCAAGTGTCTGTTCATCGGTGATCCATTCATCTGCATCTGCTACGCGATAATCTGGCAATGCTGCATATTTACCTGAGCCGTTCAAATTGGGGCGCCCGAGAAAATCACGTTCTTTATGATGTAAATAGACAGGAATTTTGTAAATCTCCCGCAATTCATCCACTGCCCTGATGTGATCGAAATGGGCATGTGTCAAAAGAATGGCAAGTGGTGTTAATTGCTTGCGCTTCAAGACTTCCTGGATTTTCCCCGCTTCCTCGCCGGGATCAAAAATGACGCATTGTTTGTCTTCTCCTGAAATGATATAACAATTCGTTTGCACAGGGCCGAGTTCTAGCCGATCAATTTTCAACATGTCTTTCACCTCATTAGCAGTATATCATGAACAGATTCTTTTGCTTGTTCAATAGAATGACATTTTTACGCCTCGACAAACTTGCAGAATTTCTTTACAATATAAAGAGTAGAAGACGGCACTGGCTGTTAAAGTTGAAGGGAGTGTCATAAGATGAGTTGGATTTTGATGGTTATTTTCGGCCTCACAGCAGTTCTTGCTGCAATCGGTACAGTTCAAACCCTAAGAAACAAAGAAGTGTTAGGATTTTTATTTAATTTTGGGACCTTTGTTATTTTCGGCGGTTTCACCGTTGCAACTCTCATTACACACGGTTACCCACCTGGCCTTCATTAAGAAAAGCGCCGACGCATCCATTGCGTCGGTTTTTTTATTGATCAAACAAAAAGGCTGCCAAACCGTTAGCGGTTTGGCAGCCTTTTTTCTTTATGGTTGTTCTTGTTCATCCAATGTTTTCAATTGGCCGTTTTCTTCTTCATAAAATCTCAGCAAATCGCCATTGATGATCGATTCGGAATACTGAAGCTCCTCTAAAGCACGCTCAGCATAAGGATCACATACACTTTGGTCCTCTACCGGTTCTCCCGTCTCGATATCGTAGCAAACATTCGCTGCATAGACATATTCATCAGTCACAAAGCGCCCATCGCGGAAAATAACAAATTCTTCGTGTTCTTCAGAGAATAAGTCTCCTCCGAATTGGATGTCATTTTCAGTTTCCATGCCCATCAAATGAAGGATGGTCGAACGCATGTCCACTTGGCCGCCAATTTCTTCGTCTACATGCCCTTCTTCATATCCAGGAATATGGACGAAGAAAGGAACTTTTTGCAATTGTGCCGATTCATAAGGCGTGATTTCCTTATCTAGGTACTGCGCCATCGCTTCGTTATGGTTATCGGAGATGCCGTAATGGTCACCGTACATGACGATGATGGAGTTTTCGTAAAGCCCTTGTTCTTTCAAGTCTTCAAACAAGGTCTTCACCGCTTCATCCAAATAACGTACGGTTTGGAAATAACGGTTCAAAGTACCTGAGTTGGAATCGTATTCGTCGATCATTTTATCCTCTTCATCCAATGTAAACGGATGGTGGTTAGTCAACGACAACAGGCGTGTATAGAAGGGTTGTTGCATCTCTGACATGTGGCCAACCGATTGTTCAAAGAACGGGATGTCCTTCATGCCCCAGTTGACTGCTTGTCCTTCTCCTACCGTGAAGCTTTGGATATCATAAAATTTGTCGATTTCAAGCGACTCGTACATCATATCGCGGTTCCAGAAGCTTTTCGTATTGGCATGCTGGACATTGGTTGCGTAGCCTTCATTGCCCATCTTTTCTGCCATCGAGTTAAAGGTATTGCCGCTATGAGTAAAGAATACGGCTCCTCCACTCAAGGGATACATGCCTGTTTCGAGCAAGAACTCTGAGTCGGACGTCTTGCCGAGTCCGGTTTGGTGATAAAAGTTCGGGAAATAGATCGTGTCTTCATCTTGTGTCAATTCGTTCATGAAAGGTGTAATGGTTTCGCCGTTCATTTCATTATTCAACACGAAAGTTTGCAACGACTCAAGTGTGACGACGATCAAATTGCGTCCTTCCGCAGCGCCGAACATTTCCTCAGATGGTTCTGCCTGGTTCGACCGGACGTAGTTGGTCACTTCCGTCAATTCCGAGCCGTCTGCAAGTGCACGTTGCGCTTGCGATTTCGACTGGATATAGACATCATACAAATGGTAATTGTACATTCCCAAGTTTTTGACGAGCATTTCGCGGTCGAAACTTCTCGTCAATAGCTGTGGGCGCTCCGCTTCGGCCAGGCCAAGGTTGAAGAACAGCACAGCTGCCGACAAAACAAAATAGGCTTTGCGATGTGACGCTGCCGACTTGGCTGCTGTTTGCTTTTCGTTGACAAAGCGCATTGCCAAGAGAATGATGATGATATCAGCGAAATAAACGATATCGGTCCAGAAAATACTCGCCGCGGCACTATTGCCAATGTCGCCGAAGTTATCTGTCTGGAATAATACAGGCAAGGTAATGAAATCCGTGAAGAAGCGGTAGAACGCCACATTCCCATATAAGATCACCGAAGTCAAAACGGCAATAACCATGATATAGCGGTTCCGCGCTTTTTTGCTCTTAAAGAAGAGCGCGCCTCCATAGGCGAATAATAATAAACTTAAGGGATTTAAGAACAGGATAAATTCCTGCAATGCATTGTCAATGGTAATGGAAAAGGCCGTTTTGTAGACGACGTATGTCGTCAGCCATGTCGCAATGACTGCGATGGCCAGGACCGAATGCTTAGGCCATTCTTTGTTTTTCATTGCCGCACATCCTCCTTATTATACCGGAGCGTTTGTCCGGTTCGTGCAGATTTCTATCTTAAGCAAATTGGAAATTCAATACCTTATAGTATAGAACAAATTCCCGCTCAGTGAAAGCAATTCCCCTTAATAGACGCACCAAAACGCTCCTGGTTTCATGATTTCCCCTTTTTCTCATATTCTGTGCGTTTCTGCCTCAAAATCATCAAGGCCGATGCGTATTCACGCGGCGTGATAAAATCGTGATCGTATAGGTCGCGAATGTCGGATTCCATCAAATCGAGATCCGAAATGAAATCCGCCGTGTAGATGATTGTTCCGTATCTTTTCAGCAACTGCATGACGTCGTAAAGTTCTTTCATGTTCTCACCGCCTTTGAGTCGATTGTTCTTTGTTCCGTGATAATGCCATCGACAGGGATGTCGTGGCTCTCGACCGGCAAATCGTCAGTCACTTGAAAATCAAATGCCAGTGAACAGGTTTTGCCACTAAATCCGCTCAAATACCGGTCGTAATAGCCCCCTCCAAAGCCAATTCGGTAGCCGCTTTCAGTAAAGACGACTCCGGGCACAATCAATAAATCGATGTTTGCGGGGCCGATCGCTTCGGTTTGGGCTTCGATAGGTTCTTGGAGATTCATGTATACAACTTCCAATTGATCGAGATGATCAAACAACCGAAAATCCATCGTCCGGTCTTTTGCAAAACATTTCGGGGCAGCCACTCTTTTTTTCAGTCGCCAACACGCTTCGATCAGTGGAATTGTATCAATTTCCGGCCAACGCGAAACGGTCACTCCGATGGTTTCAGCTTTTTGAAAATCGGGATCGTCCAACAGGTTCTCTAAAATCGCCGTCGACATACTAGCATGTTGTGATGTTGTGAGCTGCCCCATTCGGCCGATGACTGATTTTCTTAACATAGCTTTCTCCATTATGCATCTGCCCTTCCGTTGTTTTGTCATTCTTTTTATGTATGATTCCTATAATAAACTGCGCAGAACAAAAGAAAAAGCCAAAACCCCGAGAGGTTTTGGCAGTCAATTACTTACTTCGTTTCACGGTGTGTTGTCATTTTCTTTTCACGTGAGCAATATTTTTTCAATTCAAGACGCTCAGGGTTGTTGCGCTTATTTTTAACAGTGCTGTAGTTTCTTTCGCCACAGTCTGTGCAAGCTAGTGTAATGTTTACACGCATCGATATCCCTCCCAATTCTTTCAAAAATCCATTTCATTAATAAGCGTGATCTATACGACTTAATTATTATAGCATACCTTCAGTGAATGTCTACTGAAAAATGCCGCTTCCTGAGGATTTCCTCAAATAAAAAACCACAAGCTCAGCTGTGGTTTTTCTTCACTCATTTATTCAAATCGTAATGACGTCCACGCACAAGATAGAACAACTGCTCGGCAATATTGGTTGCATAATCCGCAGAACGTTCCATATAACGGGAGATAAATGCCAATTGGGTTACTTGGCTGAGCTGTTCCGGTACTTTGGCGCTGTGCTGGAACAATAACCGGATCACTTCGCCATACAAATCGTCGACTTCATCATCGAGGTCAGCGATTTCTTTGGCTTTTTCCACATCTTCTTCGATCAAGGCATCGATTCCTTGGCGCAGCATAGAAGTGGCGAGTTTATGCATATGCTGAATTTTATTGATCGGCTCAAGCAAATCCTGCTGGCCGATGCGAATCGTTTCTTTCGCGATGTTAACAGCATAATCCCCGACTCGCTCCATATCAGATGCGACTTTTATAGTGACGATCAAACGACGAAGATCCGTTGCAACCGGTGATTGCTTAGCAATCAAGAGAATGACCTGGTCGTTGAGCTCTTCTTCAAGACGATTGATATGAGTGTCATTATCGATTACTTGAAGCGCCTGATCGATGTCGTGGGCGACCAGTGCTTTCATGGATTTATCGAGTGCATCGATAGCCATAGTGCTCAATGTAATTAATTGTTCTTGTGCTGAATGTAGTTCATAGTCAAACTTTTCACGTACTGACATTAACTATTCCTCCCATTTTTCCAATTGTTACGGCCAGCAGGAATCGCTTCCCTACTGATTAAGCTTGTGCATCAGCCGAATCGGCCTGAAATGTAATCCTCTGTCCGTTTATCGGCAGGGGTGGAAAAAATGGCATCCGTGCGGTCATATTCAATGACTTCCCCATTCAAGAAGAAAGCAGTTTTATCAGAAATCCGTGCAGCTTGCTGCATATTATGCGTGACGATGATGATGCTATATTGTTCTTTCAATTCTTGCACCAATTCTTCAATCTTTAACGTTGAAATCGGGTCGAGGGCAGACGTCGGTTCATCCATCAAGATGACGTCCGGTTCGATCGCCAAAGTCCGCGCGATACAGATTCGCTGTTGCTGACCGCCCGAAATGCCATAGGCGTTTTCGTGCAAGCGATCTTTCACTTCGTCCCAAATGGCCGCGCCGCGCAAGCTTTTTTCGACGATTTCATCGAGAATTTTCTTATTTTTGATGCCGTGAATGCGTGGCCCGTAAGCGATATTATCGTAAATCGATTTTGGGAACGGGTTCGGCTTTTGGAACACCATGCCGACACGCGTGCGCAATTCTTCAACGCCATAGCTGGATTCGAAGATATTGCGGCCGCGGTATTGGATTTCTCCTGAGGTTTTCACAGAAGGCACCAATTCCACCATGCGGTTCAATGTTTTCAAATAGGTCGACTTCCCACAACCCGAAGGTCCGATAATGGCCGTGACTTCGTTTTCCCCAATTTCCAGATCAATGTTTTTCAAGGCGTGATTATTGCCATACCATAGATTCAATTGGCGCGTGCTGTAGACACTTTCCTTATCGACTTGTTCTGCTGAGACGGGTTGTACCGCATCGATTTTTGTTTTAATTGTTGCTGTGTTCATAATGAACTCCCCTTCCACATGACACTTTAATAGGATTTATCAAATTTATTGCGAATATAAACTGCTATTGAATTCATGAAAAGCAACACGACCATCAAGACGATGATTCCAGCAGCTGCAACCGTTTGGAACTCAGCTTGCGGGCGGCTTGACCAGTCATAGATTTGCATCGGCAAGGCCGTGAATGTGTCCATGACCCCTTCCGGCAAGAATTGGATGATAACCGGGATGCCGACGACGATCAGCGGGGCTGTTTCGCCGATTGCCCGAGACAAGGCCAAAATGCTGCCTGTCAGAATGCCAGGAATCGCAGCCGGCAAAATGATGCGCACAATCGTTTGCCATTTCGTTGCACCCATTCCGTAAGATGCATCGCGCAATTCTCTCGGTACCGAACGGATTGCTTCTTGTGCCGAGACGATAATGACTGGCAAAATGAGCAAACTCATCGTAAAGCCAGCAGCGAGTATGCTGTTGCCGAGTGCTAGTGCACGGACGAAGATTGTCAGCCCCAAAAGTCCGAAGACGACTGATGGAACCCCTGCCAAATTGGAAATATTCATTTGGATGAATGAAGTGATGCGCCCTTTTTTAGCATACTCCTCTAAATAAATGGCAGATCCTACACCGAGTAAAATCGATGTAGGGGCAACTACTGCCATTAGCCAAATTGATCCAACAAGCGCCGCTTTGATGCCCGCTTTTTCTGGGAAGCGAGAAGCGAAGTTCGTTAAAAATTCAAATGACAAATGCCCAGCGCCTTGACTAACAATGCGGTACAGCAAAATGACTAGCGCGAGTAGGGCGAGTGCTGTCGCGAACATGAAGAACCCTTGAAAAATCCGGTTGATGACCATTCGGCCGTTCATGCGCCGGACGACCTTTTCCTGTTCGATGTATCTCATCTTAATATTCCTCCCGGAAACGTTTTGACATATAGCCTGCCAGAATATTCATCGCCATCGTGAAGAGGAATAACGTAAACCCGACCGCATAGATGGAATAGTAAATGGTCGTCCCATAGCCGGCATCGCCTTTGGATACTTGCACGATATAGGCGGTCATCGTCTGGATCGACCCAGTGAAATCACCATCGAATTTCGGCGTCGAGCCGGCCGCAAGCGACACGATCATCGTTTCGCCGATTGCTCGGGACAAGCCAAGCACAACTGAGGCGATGATGCCGGATAATGCGGCAGGGACAGTGATTTTCCAAGCGACTTCAAACTTTGTCGAGCCCATGGCAAGCGCCCCGTCGCGAATGCTTTTTGGAACGGACGACATGGCGTCTTCAGACAGCGAAGCGATCATCGGGATAATCATGATACCGACAACAATTCCTGGAGAAATCGCGTTGAAGATCTTGATCTCCGGGAAAAAGCTTTGCAAGACCGGTGTCACGAATGTCAGGGCGAAAAATCCGTAGACGATGGTCGGGACTCCCGCCAGCACTTCAAGAACCGGCTTGACGATGCGCCGGACGTTGTCAGATGCATACTCGCTCAAATAAATGGCAGCTGAAATGCCGATTGGCACAGCCACGACAATCGCAATGCCGGTGATTTTTAATGTACCAACGATCAAAGGCCAAATGCCAAACTGCGCTCCGCTATTGGCGAACGGCAGCCATGTCGTACCAAGGATGAAATCGGCCAGAGGCACTCTTGTAAAGAATGTGACGGTTTCAATGATTAAGGTCAGGACAATCCCGATGGTTGTCAAAACCGATACAGAAGCGACTAAAAACAACAGGATCGGTATAAGTTTCTCAATAATTTTTTTGCTTTTCTTATCCTTCGACTTTGCGATCAGTTCTTGAACCGATGTCCGCATAATAGAATCCCCTTTCAACCGCAAAAGGCGAGCAGCAGCTGCTCACCCTAAGACTGAACTTGCAACTAGATTTATTTCAACGCTTTAAGGTCTGACAAGCCTTGCTCGTAATCCTCTACTGCTAGTGGTACATATCCGACAGCTTCAGCCATTTGACCAGCATTCTCTAACGTGAACTGCATGAAATCGTAAGCCGCTTCATCTTCAGCAATTTTCGCATTGTTGGCATATGTGAAGAGTGGTCGTGATAGTGGCGAATAGTCGCCAGATTCAATGGTTTCTGGGTTTGGTTCAACACCATCAATCGTTACAACTTTCAACGTGTCTTGGTTTGCGATGTAGTATGCATATCCGAAGAATCCGATTGCATTCGGATCTCCTTGGATTCCTTGCACGAGTGTGTTGTCGTCTTCAGACAATGTCGCCGATTCGACGATGTCTTCCTCTTCTAGGATGACTTCATTGAAATAATCGTAAGTACCAGATGCCGTACCTGGTGCATAAAAGACAACTTCTTCATCCGGCCATTCCGGGTTGATGTCAGACCACATTTTGTTGCTGCCATCTTCTACCCATAGTTCTTTTAAGTCTTCGACCGTCAAGTCTTCCACCCAGTCATTTTCCTGATTGACGACGACGGATAGCCCATCATAAGCAAGAAGGAATTCTGAGTATTCGATGCCGGCTTCTTCTAGAGCAGCCGCTTCTTCATCTTTAATCGGTCTAGAGGCATTTGAGAAAGCTGTTTCGCCTTGGATGAATTTTTCAAATCCGCCTCCTGTACCGGACACGCCAACGGTTACTTGGACTTCCGGTTGAACTGCTGCGTATTCTTCGACAATCCCCTCTAGGATTGGGGCTACTGTTGAAGAACCATCACCAGCGACCGAACCTTCTACTACTGCTTCGTCTGAAGAAGAATCAGCCGTTTCGCTGCCTGTTGCAGTTTCTTCCGTGCTGCCGCATGCTCCAAGTACGAATGCCGTTCCAAGAATTGTTGATGCCATAGCGAACTTCCAGTTTCTCATTTTAATGTTTCCCCCTAATATGGTTTGTTGTTTACAAGACCAACTATACGGTTTTATTGTTGAGGACATATGAAGCCATTGTTAAGAAATTGTAAACGACGAAAGTCTGATTGAAAACGGCAAAAAACCGCCCGGCCAGTGTCCACATCGGGACTTTGGTCGGGCGGTTTGTTCTAACTATCGTTTTAATCCAGACGCGTACCGCTAAAAGGCGGCTTGATTTCATTGGCTTCGTCTTCGCTGCGCTGTTCTTTCAACTCGAAATACTTATCAGCTGCCGCACGGGCAATTTCGTTATTCGTTCTCGGCACTTTGGTCGGATCAGTCGTCACATATGGAATAACAACCGCATATGCGATTTCCGGGTCTTCATAAGGAGCAAAACCGACGTGTGCGATGTTGACATTCAAGGTGTTGTGTAATTCATGACCGCGCTCGAAGAAGTACGCTTCCGCTGTCCCGGTCTTGCCAGCTGCGGTGTATGGCGTGTCGCTGAACTGGGCGCGCGCTGAACCGGAGCTGCCGATATAAACATTACGCATGCCTTCTTTGACACGGTCGATTTCTTCTTGTGTATTATTGATGCGGTTCATGATTTTCGGCTCGATGATGGTTTCGATCGGGCCGAGCGTCTCGCCGTCTGGTGATGCTTGGCGAATTTCCTTGACGACATGCGGCTGCATGCGATAGCCGTCGTTTGCGATAGTAGAAATATATTGGGCGAGTTGCATCGGTGTATACGTATCAAACTGGCCGATCGCAAGGTCCAATAGTTTCGGACCAGGAAATGTGCCACCAGGATAGCCAGTGCCTTCGTTCGGCAAATCGATGCCAGTTTCTGCTCCTAAACCAAATTGTGCAAAAGAATTACGCATCAAGTTAAAACTTTCAGGAGCCACGCTTAACGGGCTGTTGTATTGATATTGTCGATTTGCGATTTCCAACGCAATTTTGAACATATAGACGTTGGACGAGCGTTCAATCGCCATTAAATCATTCAATGGAATGCGGTTGAATGGAGTTGTGTTGAAAATCGAATTTTTCTGTTTCGTCCCGGCGAACTTTAACGGTTCGTCGATTTGCACTTCTCCCATTTCCACTGCATCTTGAGCATATCCCGTCAGCAGGGTCGCACCCTTGACGGTTGATCCCATTTCATGGGCCGCTGTGAACGTGCCGAACGCATAATCGCTCACGATGCGCTTGCCGTCTTCATCTTCGCCGACGCGCTTGCCGACCATAGACAGCACTTCCCCGTTGCGCGGATCCATCATGACCAAATAAGCGTCTTTGACCAATTGTGAATTCGGCCCTGCTTTTAATGCCAGTAATTTTTCTTCAACAATTTGTTCCAGTTCGTATTGCAGTTCACTGTCGATCGTCAAAACTAAATCTTTGCCGGGTTCGCCTTCGTCTACCGTTTCCGTTTCAATAACGCGGCCGCGGCCATCCGTGACGTTTTTGACGATCGATTTCTGCCCTTGTAGCACATCTTCATACTGCTGCTCCAAAAAGCTCGTTCCCACGCGGTCATTGCGCGAATAATCCCGGCTTAAATAATAATCAAGACGGTTGGCCGGGATCCCTTGGTCAGGCGTCGTCGTGCTGCCGAGAATCGTCAAATCGGTCATTTTTACACGTTTCCAATCAGTAATGGTGTTGACGCCTTCTAGTTTAGGGTCCGTCAAACGCTCTGAAACCACTGCGAACTCTTCGTCGGTTACACCTTCGCCTTTGATGATCTGGGGCGATAAGGCGTAGCCTGAAGACATTTCGCGATAGATCGCGAGGACCTCGAGTTGTTCATCTGTCAGACTGTCGAGTTCTTCATCGGTGATTTTCTCCCGAATCAAGGCATCGAGTTTTTGCTGCTTTTCTTTTTGCGTGGCATCTTCTGCTTCAATCGCCGCGCGTTCTTCAGCTGTAACTTTTTCAGTTGCGCTTTCTGTATTTAATTGTATGTAAAAGTCTTGCTTATCGCGCAAAGTGACTTTTTTCGTATCTTTCTCGATTAACTTGGCTAGCTCTTTAGCTACTTCCATCATTTCACTGCTCTTAGTTGTCTGCATCTTTGTGTAAGTGATGCTATTGACAGGTTCGTTATCCACCTGCAGGCGACCGGCGGAATCAAAAATACGTCCACGCGGAACACTCGTGTTGACTGCTACTTCTTCGGTTCTGGCAATTGCGCGGGCGTAATCCTCGCCTTTGACAATCTGCAAATACCCTAAACGCAGGATGAGCATGGAAAACAGCAGAAAAATAGCAAAAAATAGAATGTTCATCCGAAAGGTCGTATTGGACTGGAGTTTTGACTTTGCCAGTGACACACGCCTTTTTTGAGGGGTTTTCATGAGCGCGTAGCTCCTTTCAAAAAAATATCCAGTTGTTAGTATAGCATGGACATAAAAAAACACACACTTTTTCAGACGAAAAAGTGTGTGTCCGGGTTTCAATATTTAACAATTATTTAGCAGCTTCAAAGCGCTTGGATACTTCGTCCCAGTTGACAACGTTCCAGAATGCTGCCAAGTAATCCGGACGGCGGTTCTGGTATTTCAAGTAGTAAGCGTGTTCCCAAACGTCTACTCCAAGAATTGGCGTTTTGCCTTCTGATAGTGGAGAGTCTTGGTTTGGTGTTGATGTAACTTCCAATTCGCCGTTAGAAACGACTAGCCAAGCCCACCCAGAACCAAAACGTGTTTTGCCTGCAGCTTCGAATTTTTCTTTGAACTCGTCAAAGCTTCCGAATTTGCTGTTGATTGCGTCTGCTACTGCGCCAGTTGGCTGTCCTCCGCCGTTTGGAGAAAGAAGCTGCCAGAATAGCGAGTGGTTTGCATGTCCGCCGCCATTGTTGCGGACAGCTGTGCGGATGTTTTCCGGCACGGCGTTCAAGTCAGAAACCAATTCTTCGATTGATTTTGAAGAAAGATCGTCATGACCTTCCAAGGCCGCATTTACGTTCGTTACGTACGTGTTATGGTGTTTCGTGTGGTGGATGTTCATCGTTTCTTTGTCGATGTGCGGTTCTAGCGCATCGTACGCGTAAGGTAGTTCCGGTAATTCGTATGCCATGATTAAATTCCTCCTTGAGTCTATTGTTCTACTTTATTAGCGTATCAAAATTTTCAGACCGACACAAACATAAAGCATATAGACCTGCCTTTTTCAGACCTTAGTCGGAGAAGGCCATCAAATGACCCAGAAAAACAAGCCGACCATTACCGCCTGGATAATGCCTTTGGTCAATGCAGAAGTGATAAAGCCGACTACTGAACCGATTCCAGAACGGATTGATTTTTTGATCGATGATCTATTGACGATAATTTCTGCCAGTATGGCGCCGAGAAAGGGGCCAATAAGAATGCCGGCAAACGGGATAATGAATGGGCCGGCGATCAAGCCTGCAGTGCTGCCCCATAAACCTGCTTTTGAACCGCCGAATCTCTTGATGCCGATTGCGTTGGCCAAGAAATCTGCACCAAACAACAAGACAACAAATAAGATTTCAATCAGCCAGAACCACCAAGGCAAATCAGCAAAGCTGAAAAACAGGCCATAAATGATGAATCCGCCAAAAATGAATAGCGACGCCGGGATGACCGGATAAACCAAGCCGATGAAACCAATGGCAAAAAACACAAGCACAAAAATCCAGCCGACAATTTCAAGCATCACGAGCCCTCCTTTACGATATAAAAACTCCCTTTCATCGTGCCCTACATTTCAATAAATGTAAAGGATGAAAGGGAGTGTGGATCATGTACGGTTGCCGAGGATGGCTTCCGCGATATTAACAGAGTGATCGCCGATGCGCTCCAAGTTGCTAACGATATCGACGAAAACAATTCCCGCTTGCGCGGAACATGCGCCTTCGTTCAGGCGAAGGATGTGTTTCTTACGGAATTTACGTTCCATTTTGTCGATCAAGTCTTCCTGCTCTGCCACTTCACGCGCAAGTTCATGGCTTGTCGTGTCGAGTGCATCAAGTGATTTAGAAACAGTAGCAATGGTTAAAGTAAACATTTCATCTAAGTCTTCCATCGCTTCCGCTGTCAATTTCACTTTGTTGGCTTCCTGGTAATCGATCAATTCGATGATGTTCTCGAAATGATCGCCGATCCGTTCGATATCACGGACCGTCTCCATCAGCATCGTGTGGCGAGTAGAATCTGCTGCTGAAATCGACTCTGCGGAAATGAGCACCAGGTAATCGGTAATTTTGCCATCCAGGTTATTGATGGCATCTTCCAATTGATAGCCCATTTCAGCATTTTTCTTGCTTTTCGTTTTCAAATATTCATACGTTTCTTCAAGACCTTGCACAGAATATTTACCCATGCGCAATACTTCTTCTTTAGCTTGTCCAAGAGCGATCGATGGCGATTGCTCGATAAAGTTCAAGTCCAAATGCTTCGGCTTGAATTCGATCAACACTTCATCCCCTGGAATCACTTTTGTCACAAGATATGCCCAAGCACCGATCAATGGGAATTGAATCATGGTGTTTACAATATTAAATGTCCCGTGAGCGAATGCGATTTGCATTTTCGCCTCTAAGTTCAAAACACCTGTAATCCATTCGACATATGCTGTAAATGGCACGAGCAAGATCAGGAAGATAATCGAGCCGATGACATTGAACAGGACGTGGACAGCTGCTGCACGACGCGCGGCAATGGAAGTACCTAGTGCTGCGAGCACAGCCGTCACGGTTGTTCCGATATTGTCACCGAATAGAACCGGCAATGCGGCATCAAGTGTAACCAAGTTCTCTGCATAGAGACCTTGGAGAATAGCGATCGTCCCGCTGGAGCTTTGGACGATGAAAGTGAAAATCGTTCCCGCTGCAACGCCGAGAATCGGGAATTCACTCAAGTTGACGGTCATGTCGATGAAGGCCGGCAATTCACGCAACGGTTTCATCGCCCCACTCATCGTTTCCATCCCGAAGAACAATCCACCAAAACCAAAAATGACTTGCCCGATATTTTGAATTTGGTTTTTCTTGATGAAGAAAATCAAGAACGCCCCAACCGCCATGATTGGCAAGGCAAATTCACCAACGTCTAAGCCGATGATGAAGGCTGTTACCGTCGTCCCGATGTTCGCCCCCATGATAACGCCGATTGCTTGTCGGAGCGTCATGAAGCCGGCACTAACGAGGCCGACAACGATAACGGTCGTCCCTGAACTTGATTGAATCAGAATCGTTACTACGATACCGACCAAGACACCCATAAATGGATTGGTCGTAAAACGATCCAAGATGTCCCGTAGTTTATCGCCTGCAGCTTTCTGCAAGGCATCGCCCATATACTTGATTGAGAATAGGAAAATACCGAGTCCCCCGAAGAAGGAAAACAGCAATTCCTGCCAATTCATTTCCACGATTCACATTCAACTCCTAAATATAACGTAATGACACCTCACCTATTATGAAGACTTCGCTAAGTAAATGTAAATACCTTTATTGAAAATTTACAAACCCGTAACATAAGCCCCCTACAATCCCCATTTTACGTGATAATATTACAGTACAAACGGAAAGGAAGATCATTGTGAATCTGTACCAATTATTCAAAGCCAGTTTTATGGAACCGAAAAAACGGGCGGCTGTCCGAATTATGCCGATCGGCCGTATTCTCAAGTTCGTGTTTCTGTTCATCACCTTGCTGTCGGCCCTGTCGTTCGTGGAATTTCAACTTGGCATCGGCTCAAGCTCCTCGGAACTTGAAGGTTTGCTGCAGTTCATTGAAGAGATTGACTGGCTGCTGTACCCATTTGCACTTGTATTTCTCTTTGTCTCGACAACGCTTTATCATTTTATCAAAATCAGCGTATTTGCGGCTTTCGGCTATGGATTCCTCGCCTTACTTAAGCGTCGCGGCGAATACCGGCATATGTGGCGCACGGCGGCACTCGCCGTGACCGTCCCGACAATCGCCGCGTATGTGGCGAGCTTCTGGGTCAATAGCCTATGGATATCCTTCATCACTAGTTTGTGGACGCTGTTTCTTCTATATAGTGCAGCGCGATTTTACCCGAAAGCCCCGCCAGCCAAAAAAACACGCTAATATTGCATGGCTGTAAAGAATCCGCTCGGTACAGCCGTCTTTCTTGTCTTTTCAAACGAGACACTGCTAAAATGGCTATAGGCAAGAGAAATAGACCTGCACGGGAATTTCGTGCCAAGGTAAGCTGAGTAACCGTCCGGATTACCGGAAACTCACAAAAAGGAGAGATTTTTAACATGAGTGAAATGACTCACCGTTCAAAAACACGCCCCGTCAAAGTCGGCGATATAACGATTGGCGGAAGCAATGAACTATTCATACAAAGTATGGCGACAACAAAAACGCACGACGTAGAAGCAACGGTTGCGGAGATTCTCCGCCTCGAAGAAGCCGGATGCCAAGTTGTCCGTGTCGCTTGCCCCGATGAGCGTGCTGCGTATGCCATCGGCGAAATCAAGAAGCAAATCAACATCCCGCTCGTCGTCGATATCCATTTTGACTACAAGCTGGCCTTGATCGCCATCGAGCAAGGCGCTGACAAAATCCGCATCAACCCGGGCAATATCGGCCGCCGCGAAAAAGTGGAAGCGGTCGTCAATGCTGCGAAAGCGAAAGGCATCCCGATCCGTATCGGCGTTAACGCCGGTTCACTCGAACGCAAAATCCTCGAGAAATACGGTTATCCGACAGCGGATGGCATGGTCGAATCGGCCTTGCACCATATTAAGATCTTGGAAGACCTCGATTTCCACGACATCATCGTTTCGCTAAAAGCATCCGATGTTAGCTTGGCTGTTGAAGCATATGAAAAAGCTTCGAAAGCATTCGACTACCCGCTTCACCTCGGCATCACGGAATCCGGTACTTTGTTCTCCGGCACTGTGAAAAGTTCTGCTGGGCTCGGGGCATTGCTCGCCAAAGGCATCGGCAACACATTGCGCGTTTCTTTGAGTGCAGACCCTGTCGAAGAAGTCAAAGTGGCTCGTGAACTATTGAAAGTGTTCGGCTTGTCATCAAACGCAGCTACACTTATCTCATGCCCGACTTGCGGACGCATCGAGATCGACTTGATTTCCATCGCGAACGAAGTGGAAGAGTACATCTCCCACATCAAAGCACCGCTTAAAGTCGCGGTACTCGGCTGTGCCGTCAACGGCCCGGGTGAAGCACGCGAAGCCGATATCGGCATCGCCGGCGCACGCGGTGAAGGCCTGCTGTTCATGCACGGGAAAACAGTCCGTAAAGTGCCTGAAGAAACAATGGTCGAGGAATTGAAGATCGAGATCGATAAATTGGCGGAAGAATACTTCGCCAAGCAAGCCGAAGAGAAAAAGCAAAAAGAATTGGAACAACAACAAGCATAAGGTTGTGATCATATGTACCGATTTGGCATTGATATCGATGGCACCGTCACCTGCCCCACTTCATTGATCCCCCATATCAATGAAGCATTCGGCAGCGAACTGACCATCGAAGATATCCGGGAATACGACCTGACGGCTGCCTTGCCGCAGCTCGATAAAAAAGAGTTCTATTCCTGGTTCAAAAAACACGAACCAAAAATTTATGCATCTTCCCCTATTTCGAAAGATGCCAAGCAAATTATTAACAATTGGAAAGACCAATACGAACTATATTTCATCTCTGCTCGTGGAGACAATGTTCGAAATGTCACATTCGATTGGTTTGAAGAGCATGCCATTGCTTATGACCATATTGAGTTAATCGGCACGCACAAGAAGATCAGTACCGCCAAAGCTCATCAAGTCGATTTGTTTTTTGAAGACAAACACGACAACGCGGTAGAGATTTCCGAGGAATTGGATATCCCAGTCATCTTGTTCGACACCCCTTACAATCGTGAGCCGGTGCCGAATAAGGTAGTCCGCGTCTATGATTGGCTCGAAGCCGAACAATGGGTGAAAAAAGAGTTCGGTGTTCAACAGGAAGTGCTTAAAGGATAAACGAAGAGCGCAAGTTAGACTTGCGCTCTTTTTCTATGGAACTTTATCTCCAAAGCCCGAAAAGGAGCTGACAGCATTAGCTGTCAGCTCCTTAGTTTGTCGAGAAAGATAAAAAGTCGTATTTTCCGAAGCTTATCGCTCGCTTTCCGTGGGCTCGCGCCCAAGCCTCCTCAGTCGCTCTGCGCCTTGCGGGGTCTCGGTCGTCTCGCTGATCCACAGGAGTCGAGCGAACGCTTCTCCAAATACTTAGAGAGTTCGTTGATTTTTTATTGTGGAATAGTCTTCCACTCTTTTCATTAATAGAGGATAATGGACTTCTTCAACACTCTGAGGAGCTGACAGCATTAGCTGTCAGCTCCTTTTTATTCGTGCAGTTTATTTACACTCCGGGCATTTCCCGTAGATTTCGAATTTATGGTTGTCTATCTCATAGGCCGGCAATGCCGCACCCAATAAATCCATAGGGCATAGTGGAATTTCTTTGATTTTGCCGCAGTCCATGCAGATAAAATGATGGTGGTGATGATCGCTTTCGCAATGCATGCGGAAATGCTTTTCACCAGACAACTCGGTCGCTTCTAAAATATCGAGCGAGACAAACGTTGCCAAATTACGGTAGACCGTGTCATAGCTCATGCTCGGATAGTCTTTTTGCATGACATCTAAAATATCGCGAGCCGTTAAATAGCGTTCGTCACCCTCAAAAATTTCCAAAATCTGATTGCGTTTTGTCGTTTCTTTAAAACCGTTTTCTTTCAGGATGCCCCACGCTTTATTTAAGTTCATGCGGCTGCCCCCCTTTTCTTAGATAACGAGATTTTCCGATAAGCCAGAATGACCAGCAAAATGG
Source organism: Planococcus maritimus (assembly GCF_001687625.2). Lineage (NCBI taxonomy): Bacteria > Bacillati > Bacillota > Bacilli > Caryophanales > Caryophanaceae > Planococcus > Planococcus maritimus. The sequence continues at coordinate 1,494,899 of NZ_CP016538.2, read as the reverse complement.
CTATGGACGTGACAACAATCGTACCGCCTGGTGCCAGATCGAAGTAAAAAGCAGCCACCAGACCGGCGAGGACCGATATTTCGCCGAATAAAATCGATAGCCAAATCGTTTGCTTGAAACTTTTGGCGACGCGCATGGCCGTCGCTACTGGAATGGTCATCAAGGATGACACCAATAGGATACCGACGATGCGCATCGACCCGGCAATGACTAAGGCGGTAACGATCATAAATAAAAAATGAATCCATTTTGCCGGCAAGCCGGATGCCCGCGCGTATTCGTCGTCAAAGGACAAGACGAATAGTTCCTTAAAGAAAATGCGGATAAATGCCAGCACGATAACAGCAATCCCCGCGACGATATAGAGATCCTGTCGGCTAACGGCTGACACTGTGCCAAACAAATAACCGAACAAATCACTAGAAAACCCTTCCGCAAGGGAAATGAAAATGGCACCAAAGCCAATCCCTGCAGACAAGATGATCGGGATGGCCAGTTCCTCGTAATGTTTATAGACGCTGCGCAGCCGCTCGATGAGCATCGACCCCAATACCGATGAGGCGATTCCGAGGTAAAGCGGATTCAATAGCGCCAAGGCCCCGACACTTTGGCTTAAATACAGGCTTCCGGCAATGCCGGCAAGCGTCACGTGGCTAAGGGCATCGGCGATCAGCGACAGCCTTCGAACGACGATAAAGACACCGAGCAATGGGGCAATAACGCCGATGATCAAGCCGGATGCAAATGCGTTTTGTAGAAATTCATAGGACAAGATGGCTTCAAGCATGCGTATGGCTTCCTTCCGTATGATGGATTTTCCGAACGGAATGGCCATACCAAGCTTCGCGCTTCTCGTCGCTCATCATATGCAATTGGTCTTTGAAGCCGTGGAAATGGATGGTCTGGTTCAAGCACGCCACATGCGAAATGCGGTCGGTCACTGTATCGACATCATGCGTTACCAGAACAAGCGTGATATTGCGCTCGCGGTTTAGCGCTGCGAGCATATCGTAGAATGCTTGAACGTTTTGGACATCGATGCCGACAGTCGGCTCATCAAGAATGAGCACTTTCGGCTTAGCAACAAGTGCCCGGGCGATAAAGATCCGCTGCTGCTGGCCCCCAGAAAGTTCGCTAATGCTGCGGTGCTTGAACGATTTCATGCCAACCGCATCAAGCGCTTCTTCGACTTGCTCCAAAGTGTTTTTCGGCAGTTTATGGAACAACCCGGCTTTTTTAGCGAGCCCCCCTGCTACCACTTCTTGGACAGTAGCCGGAAAAGCAGAGTTAAACGAATTCGATTTCTGTGACACATAGCCGATCCATTCGCGGTGTTTGAATTTTTTAGAGTCAATACCAAACAATTCCACGCTACCTTCGGATGGTTGGATGAGCCCGAGCATAATTTTCAATAAAGTCGATTTTCCCGATCCATTAGGGCCGAGTATTGCTAGAAAATCGCCTTCTTCTACGACCATCGAAATGTGGTCCAGTGCTGTTGTTTGTTCATATTCATAGCTGACTTCTTTAATGTTGATCAATGGCGCTGCCATAGAGACGCCCCTTTTCCAATAATAATGATTACGATTTACTTTAAAAGTATAGTGCAGTTGGACGCTCCTGTAAACCGTTTGGGCTTTAAATAAAGCTTGTTTAGAGTTGGAATAGGAAAATTGTAAATCGTAAAGGCCCCTCCACTAATTCTTTTCCTAGCGGAGTCTGCCAATACAAAAGGCTGTTTGAAATGCCTTATTTCATGGCATTTCAAAACAGCCTTATCATTTGCTTTATTAGGATTCAATCGGGAACTTCATCTTTTCGATTTCACCAGGTGCGAATACGCCATTTTTAAACATCTCAATTTCGTAGGCATATGGCGCTTGCTTCTTTTTCGCATCTAGGCCGACATAAGGCGTTTCCAATATTTTCGGCACATGCATCAATTGTTTATGATGGACAATTGAATTGAGTGCCTCAAAGCCGATTTCACCGAAGCCGATGTTTTCATGACGGTCTTTTCCTGCCCCGCGCACATTTTTGCTGTCATTGATATGCAGCACTTGCAGTCGGTCGATTCCAATCAAACGATCGAATTCCTCGAGCACTCCGTCAAAATCTTCTATGATGTCATAACCGGCATCGTGAACGTGGCATGTATCAAAACAGACCGACAAACGTTCGTTATGCGTTACGCCGTTAATGATTGCTGCGAGTTCCTCGAAGCTGCGGCCGATTTCACTGCCTTTTCCAGCCATCGTCTCAAGAGCGATATTAACCGGAAAATCTTGTGTCAGTACTTCGTTCAAGCCTTCGATAATTCTCTGGGTTCCGGCTTCTACTCCCGCACCAACATGGGCACCGGGATGCAGTACAATCTGTTCCGCGCCAAGCGCTGCAGTACGTTCGATTTCGGATTGCAGGAATTCAACGCCGAGCTCAAAAGTAGCCGGTTTGGTGGTGTTGGCGATATTGATGATATAAGGTGCGTGAACGATGATATTTGACAGCCCATGCTCCGCCATATGCGCTCTGCCTGCTTCGATATTAAGTTCCTCGATCGGTTTACGGCGCGTATTTTGCGGTGCGCCCGTATAAATCATAAAAGTCGAAGAGCCGTAGGAAGCGGCTTCCTCACTGGCTCCGAGAAGCATTTTTTTGCCACTCATCGAGACGTGCGATCCTAATAGCATATAACTAACCCCTTACTTTTTGCGGTTTTTGCGGCGTTCCGCTTTTTTGATTTCATCCATTTTCCATTTCATTTTCTTCTTGTACATCGGTTTAACACTTTTCGGTTTATGGACCATCGATTTCGCCTTAGTATCGGCCTCATTTTCCGTACGCACACGTTTTTTACGGCCGTGGCGCTCTTTCATATCAGCAAATTCACCTTTGACGATATCTTTTTGCTGGAATGGAATCCCCATTTTCTCGACGCGAACAATAGCATCTTCATCTTCCGGGCTGAACATGGTGATCGCGACGCCTTTAAGCCCTGCGCGCGCAGTACGCCCGACACGGTGAATGAAGAATTCCAGGTCTTCCGGCAATTCGTAGTTGATGACATGGCTGACGCCTTGGATATCGATTCCACGTGCGGCAAGGTCTGTCGCTACGATGTATTGATACTCCAGATCGCGTACTTGTTTCATCATCTTAACGCGTTCGCGCGGTGCCAAGTCTCCATGGATTTTCCCTACGCGAATGCCGTTTTTCGATAATTCCTCTGCGATGTAATCGGCATTGGTACGCGTGTTAACAAAGATGATCGCAAGGTATGGATTGATAATCTTCATAATCTCTTGCAGGCGCTCCACTTTCTTCTTGCTGCGCACTGGCACTAGATAAAAGTCCAAGCCTTCAGCAGCCGGGCGCTTGTCACCGATTTTGATGTGCGCTGGGTTGGCCATGTATTTTTTCAAGAAAGGCTTTAATTTTTCAGGGATGGTTGCAGAGAACACGTACATCTCCAAATCATCACGCATTTTTCCAGCGACTTGGTCAATTTCTTCGATAAAGCCCATGTCAAATGCCAAGTCTGCCTCATCGACAACTAGGATTTTTGCTGTATGGACGAGCAAAGCGTTTTCGTTAACCAGGTCTTTTAAACGCCCTGGCGTCCCGATGACGATATGCGGCTGTGTTTTCAATTTATTGATTGAACGTTGTTTGTCCGTTCCACCGATAAATGATTTGACTTCGATGCCGGAATCGCCAATCAGTTTCTGAATTTCATTGAAAATTTGCGTTCCCAGTTCTCGCGTCGGGGCAGCGATTACTGCTTGAACTTCCTGTTTCGACACATCTATGCGTTCGACGATTGGGATGATAAAACTATGGGTCTTGCCTGTACCTGTATGGGACTGGCCAATGGCACTGTTTCCACTCATAATTTGTGGAATCATTTCCTTTTGGATTGCTGTCGGTTCTTTAAAACCGAGTTTTTCGACCGCTTCAAGCAAAAATGGCTTGAGACGGTATTCGTTGAATTTTGTCATGGGATATAGTTCCCTCCTTAAGCTCTCGCTATTATAGCATAAAATGGCGCTGCTACGCGATGCAACTTTTGTAAACAAGCGGCGTCTCCGTTATAATAAAGTCATGATGTTGAAAGGAGTGCGGTTTGATAATGAAAGTAAAAAAGATTTCGCCAAGAGGCTATTGCTACGGGGTAGTGGATGCCATGGTCATCGCAAAAAATGCAGCCATGGATGAGACTTTGCCGCGCCCGATTTATATACTGGGCATGATTGTCCATAATAAACACGTAACCGATGCCTTTGAACAAGATGGCATCATTACACTCGATGGCACCAACCGCCTCGAGATCCTGGAAAAAGTTGAAACGGGTACCGTGATTTTCACAGCGCACGGCGTTTCCCCTCAAGTGCGTGAACTCGCCCGCAGAAAAGGCCTAGTGTCGATCGATGCCACTTGCCCGGATGTGACAGTAACGCATGACTTGATCCGCGAAAAAACAGCGGAAGGCTACCATATCATTTATATTGGCAAGAGCGGCCACCCGGAACCGGAAGGCGCAATTGGCGTAGCTCCGGACCTCGTCCATTTGGTCGAAAAGATCGAAGACGTCAACGCCCTTGAGCTGGAAGAAGATAAGATCATCATCACCAACCAGACAACGATGAGCCAATGGGACGTTGTTCATTTGATGGAGCGCTTGAAAGAACGTTTCCCACATGCGGAAGTGCATAAGGAGATTTGTCTCGCTACACAAGTTCGACAAGAAGCCGTTGCGGAACAAGCCGGTGATACCGATCTATTATTGGTTATCGGCGACCCAATGAGCAATAACTCCAACCGCCTGGCACAAGTATCTCAGGATATCGCCGGCACGCCCGCTTACCGTATCTCTGACTTGTCTGAACTGAAATTGGAATGGCTCGAAGGCATCGAAACGGTCGCCTTGACGGCTGGTGCATCGACGCCGACGCCAATCGTTAAAGAAGTCATGAAGTTCTTGGATCAATACGATCCGGAAGATCCGGAAACGCACACACTCGAGCGTTCCGTCCCACTTAATAAAATCTTACCGAAGATCAAGCATCCGAAACCATCGGATCGCATTGAACCGTATCCGGTAAATGAATAAGCTATGAAAAAGAGGCCCTGAATGGGGCCTCTTTTTTCATAGCTTATTTTAAACGAAACGGCTCTGTATTTACTTCAGATGGCAAAAACTCGCATTGCCAGTTTGCGCCTTTTGCTGTCATGTGGTCGACGACTCCACGGATCATCACCTTTTCAACATGATGGCCTGGGTCAATCACCGGCAAGCCGATTGCCTGAGCATCTTGTGCCACGTGGAAGTATAGGTCACCTGTGATATAGACATCTGCTCCGGCACGTTTGGCCTGCTGGATGTATTTATTGCCATCACCGCCCAGTACGGCCACTTTTCTTATAGTTTCATCACCAGTGCCGACAACACGGACAAAAGGCACGTCCAAGCTTGATTTTACATGCTCCGCAAACGCATCCAAGCTCATCTCTTCTTTCAAGCGACCAACACGCCCAAGCCCCATTGGCAGTTCTTTGTTTTCCAAAGTGAACACGTCGTATGCCGGCTCTTCGTAAGGATGCGCCGCAATCATAGCCCGGATCACGCGATCTTTCTCGGCTTTTCTGACGACGACTTCAATTTTAGATTCTGCTGTTTGTTCCATTTTGCCGGCCTCGCCGATATAGGAATCAGCTGAGGCTGTTGGCCGGAAGCGTCCGGTGCCTGATAAAGTATAGCTGCAATGCTCATAGTCCCCGATGGCACCGGCACCTGCATCGCCAAATGCTTTTCGCACTTGGTCTTCGTGACTCTCTGGTACGAATACCGCGATCTTCACAAGTTCCGCTTCATAGGTTTTCACCAATACGCTTGTCTCGCTCAAGCCGAGCGCCTCTGCCAACAAGTCATTGACGCCGCCCCATGCGACATCGAGATTGGTATGTGCGGCATATACGGCAATATCATTTTTAATCAATTTCTCCATCAGACGGCCTTGAGGAAAATCGGTCTGGAGATTTTTCAACGGCCGGAAAATCGGGGGATGATGCGCAATGATGAGCCCCGCTCCTTTTTCGATTGCTTCGTCCACCACTGCCTCATCAACGTCTAGTGTTACTAGCACGCGTTCGACTTTTTTGTTTAAAGTGCCGACGTGCAGCCCGATTGGATCCCCTTCCATCGCCAAGTATTTCGGCGACCATTTCTCAAATTCTTCAATAATCTGTTGCCCGTTAGGAATTTTCATCCGCGAACACCTCTTCCATCAATGCGATTTTTTCGAGCAATTGCTCTTTTTTCGTACGAATGTCTTCGGTTTGTGTTGTGTTTTCCAAGCGTTCGGCGATGGCTTTCCACTGCGCCGCTTCGCGTTGCCATTTCTCCTTGAACACTTCAGTATGCTGTTTGAGTAGCTCCGGGCCGAATAATAATTGCTTAGCATCCAGCTCTACTTTTTCTTCAGTTGGCTCTAGCACGAGAATTTCATAGATTTTATCTTTTTCTTTCAAAATCTCTTCTGCAACTGTTTGCCAGCCGTTTTCGACAGCCCATAGACGTATGGCTTGGGCGTGGACGTTCGGCTGCAAAATCAAGCGCTCTACGCCTTTAAGACGGTCTTTGCCATCTTCCAAAATCGACGCAATTAGCGAACCGCCCATGCCAGCGATGGTCACTGCTGTTATGCCATCAGACGGTTCGATTGCCTCTAACCCTGGTGCGAGCCGTACGGTGATCTTGTCTTCCAGTCCCTCTGCTTGAACTTGTTTTTTCGCCGATTCATAGGGACCTTTGACAATTTCTCCAGCTACTGCGCGAACGGCCCCGCCGTTATGTAAAAGATGACAAGGCAAATAGGCGTGATCTGATCCAATATCTGCGACGACCGCATCTGCCTGCACATGTGCGGCCACTTTCATTAATCGAACTGATAATTGCTGCGCGTTCATAAAGTTCCTCCTAATTGACAAAAAACCCTTAGCTCCAAAAAGAACTAAGGGTTTTTGATGCTATTCGAGTGATAGTACCCACTCAGCCATTGCTGCTACGTTCTCTTCAGGAACAAGACCTGCAGGCATCGATCCTTTACCGTTGATCAAAATCTCTTCGATTTCTTCTTGGCCAAGTTCAGTAGCCACTAGTGATGGGCCTACTCCGCCTTCATAGCTTGAACCGTGGCAAGAAATACAGTTGGCTTCTGCTGTAGCTTCTGGGTCGAAGTCGCCGCTTTCTGCTTCTTCTCCGCCTTCACCTTCAGCCGCTTCGCCGCCTTCTTCTTCTGCTGCATGTTCTTCAGCAATTTCAGCTTCGTTGCCGACTCCTTCCAATGATAGGAAGAAAATCAGGCCAATACCGAAAGCCATGATTAAGATATAAGGTACAATTGCATTCTTTTGCATCCGTAACCCTCCTTCTGCTGTGTTCTGCTTGATGATAGTATAAGTATCACTCATTATTGTACTGTATTATCCAGTAAACGAAAAGCCATAACGAATAATATTTGCCGTATTGTGACAAAATCGGTAAATTCGAAGGATTCAGTTGACGGCAGTCAACAAGCAGTTAAAGTCACACAGTTTTCTTGTCCCCTCAGCAGCCGACCAATCGGGAGATGACCATGCGTTGCACTTCGGACGTCCCTTCGCCGATTTCTAAAAGCTTGGCATCACGCATATAGCGCTCGACTTCGTACTCTTTCATATAGCCGTAGCCGCCATGGATCTGGATCGCTTCATCAGCCACTTCCATCGCCATTTCAGATGCATACAGCTTAGCCATCGATGCTTCTTTTGTGAATGGACGCCCCTGATCTTTCAGCCATGCCGCTTTGTAGACCATATTGCGTGCCAGTTCAATCTTCATCGCCATATCCGCAAGTTTGAATTGCGTGACTTGAAACTCGGATAAAGTTTTGCCGAATTGCTTGCGCTCTTTTGCATAGGCAAGGGCTTTATTGAACGCGCCTTGAGCGATCCCGACTGCCATCGCCGCAATGCCGATGCGTCCGCCGTCAAGCGTCACGAGAAATTGCTTAAAGCCTTCGCCGCGTTTGCCGAGCAGGTTTTCTTTTGGCACACGAACATTTTCGAGAACCAATTCCGTCGTATTCGATGCATTCAAGCCCATTTTCTCGTAATTATCGATAATGGTGAAGCCTTCTGCATCTGTCGGCACGATAATGGCACTGATTTCTTTTTTGCCATCATTCATCCCCGTTATGGCGGTAATTGCCAAATGTTTCGCATGGCTTGCGTTTGTGATATATACTTTCGATCCATTAATGACCCAATCGTCCCCGTCTTCTACTGCACGGGTTTCCGTACCACCGGCATCCGACCCGGCATTTGGTTCTGTAAGCCCGAATGCGCCAAACGATTCTCCCGTACAGATTGGCGTCAAATATTTCTGTTTCTGCTCGTCTGTCCCGAACAAGCTGAGCGGTGCACCGCCAAGTGAGATATGCGCAGAATACGTGATACCTGTTGAAGCACAGACACGGCTCAATTCTTCCGTAACAATCGCAAAACTGGTACTGTCTGCTCCAGCACCGCCATAAGCCTCGTCAAACGGCAAACCCATCATCCCCATGTCGGATAGCTGCTTGAATGCTTGTTTCGGAAATTCTTTTGTGCGGTCGCGTTCGACAGCGCCAGGTGCCACTACTTTATCGGCGAATTCCCGCATTGTTTTTTTGATCATCTGTTGTTCTTGTGTCAAATCGAAATTCATGTCTTACATCCCCTTTGTTGTGAATACGCTTACAATATTCATTATATAGCTAAAATTCCGACACAAGCAAGGCATAACGGAAAGTTATTCCAATATCCTGTTAAGCATAGCGATATGTAGCGTTTATAGGGCAGCTGATTCGCAAAAAAAAATCCTTCCAAGCATATCGCTCGGAAGGATTGATTCATTTTATTCTAAGAAGTCTTTCAAACGTTTGCTGCGCGATGGATGGCGCAGTTTGCGCAAAGCTTTCGCTTCAATTTGGCGAATGCGCTCACGCGTTACGCCGAATACTTTGCCGACTTCTTCGAGTGTCCGCGTGCGGCCGTCATCCAAGCCGAAACGCAAGCGCAATACGTTTTCTTCTCTATCGGTCAATGTATCCAGTACATCTTCTAATTGCTCTTTCAATAGCTCATATGCAGCATGGTCAGATGGCGATTGCGCATCGGAATCTTCAATGAAATCTCCCAAATGTGAATCGTCTTCTTCACCGATTGGCGTCTCAAGCGAAACTGGCTCTTGTGCGATTTTTAGAATCTCGCGTACTTTTTCAGGCAATAGGTCCATTTCTTCGCCGATTTCCTCTGGCGAAGGCTCACGGCCAAGATCTTGCAATAGCTGACGCTGCACACGGATCAATTTATTGATCGTCTCCACCATGTGAACCGGGATTCGAATGGTGCGGGCTTGGTCAGCGATGGCGCGGGTAATGGCCTGGCGGATCCACCATGTAGCATAAGTACTGAATTTAAAGCCTTTCGAGTAGTCGAATTTCTCGACTGCTTTGATCAATCCCATATTCCCTTCCTGAATCAGATCCAGGAATAGCATACCGCGACCCACGTAGCGTTTGGCAATCGACACGACAAGACGTAAGTTAGCCTCTGCCAAGCGTTTCTTCGCTTCCTCGTCGCCTTGTTCGATCAGTTTGGCAAGGCGAACTTCTTCTTCCGCCTTCAACAGATCCACGCGCCCGATTTCTTTCAAGTACATACGGACCGGGTCGTTGATTTTAACGCCTGGCGGGACGCTTAAGTCGTTCAAGTCGAACTTCTCTTCTGTCGGTTTCATGAGACGGTCCAAATGTTCTTCATCGTCGCTTTTGCGTTCGAGTTCGATGCCGTGCCCTTCCAATTGATCGATGAATTCTTCTACTTGGTCCGATTCCATTTCAAAAATAGCTAATTTGTCGGCAATCTGTTCGTAGTTCAATTCTCCGGTTTTTTTCCCTTGCTCGATCAATTGCTTTTTCGCGTCTTCTACACTTGCTTCCGGGCCTTCAGTAGGCATCGGGATGCTGTTTGTTACGACTTCTGTTTGGCGTTCAGATTTCTCAGCCATACAACTTCCTCCTTTAGAAAAAACCGGAATAATCTACAATGATTTCCGTAAAGCAATCACTTCTTGTGCTAGAAGCAAAGCGCGCTTCAAATCATGCTGTTTTTCCGCTTCTTTTGATTGCTGGATTTTTAAATTAATTTGTTGCTCGATGCGATGCTTATTCAAATGCTTCAAACAATCTTCAATCTCTTCTTCCGGGTGATCGGGGTCTCTTTCAGCTAAAGCTGTCTCCATCACGAGCTTCCGGAGCTCCTGGTCTGTCAGGGTTTCCAGAAACTTATGAAAATCTGCCTTTTCCCATTCTTCGTAAAATCCGAGCAGCTGAACATACAGCGCTTGGTATTCCTCGCTGATGAACGGGATGGTTTCTACTTCACGGGCCAGCTTGTCCATTACGGCGGGGTCTGCAAGTGCATGAGCAAACAATAACCGTTCTGCCCGGTGCAGCGACGTAATTTTCTTTTGCTCTCTTCTAGGAGCTGCCTGGACCGATTCCGCTGCTTTTGGCCGGCTGCGTTCAATGCTGCGTGTTTCTAAGCGCCTGTACTGCTGCAAAATGGCTTCTTCTGAAAGCTTGGTTTCGGCCGACAGCTGCTTAATATACAAATCCCTTTCAACAGGAGAGGATTTTCCAGCCAATAACTGAAGCACCTCTTGAATGTATTGAAGGAGATCGTTTTCATATTGGAAGTTCTTGTGACGGCGCGCATGCATCATCGCAAAAGCGATAAAGGTTTGCGGCTTTTCGATAATGTGCTCCCGAAAAGCATCGGCACCGTTTTGACGGACATAATCATCGGGGTCCATGCCATTCGGCAACACCGCAATCCCGACTTTGAAATTCGCTTCCTCGAGCGGAACAGCCGCCCGTTTTGCCGCTTCCCATCCGGCATCATCGCCATCGAAGCACACAACCACTTCCTGTGCAAAACGTTTCATCTGGCGGATATGCTGTGAAGTCAGCGAGGTCCCCATGGTAGCGAGCGCGTTGTCGATGCCAGCTTTTCCAGCGGCGATGACGTCCATGAATCCTTCAAATAAGATGATTTTCCTGTTTTTCCGGATCGCGCCGCGTGCTAAATGAACGTTATAGAGAACTTGGCTTTTTTGGAAGATCGGCGACTCCGGGCTGTTCATGTATTTCGCTTCTTGTTTCGACTGTTCAAGGACCCTCCCCGAAAAGGCAATAGCCTTGCCATTCTCGTTCATGATGGGAAACATGATACGGCCGCGGAAACGGTCAAACCAACCATCGGATTTCTCACGTTTGATGGCAAGTCCGCTCGCTTCAAGCTGTTCATCATCATACCCTTTTCTGCGCAGCGCCACTTCCATATAGTTCCATTCTGGAAGAGCCCAGCCGATGCGGTATTTTTCGATGATTTCCTGAGTGAAGCCTCGATTTTCCAAATAATCAAGTGCTGCTTGCCCTTCTTCAGTGTTCAGCAAAATGTGATGGTACATATCGGCAGCGAATTCATGCATCAAAATGAGCGGGTCGTCATTTCTAGCTTGTGCTGCACCTTTGCCTTCGCTTGACTGCACATCGACTTCGATTCCTGAGCGCTCGCCTAATTTGGCCAGTGCTTCCTGGAAGTTAATGTTTTCAATATCCATCAAGAACGTAATGGCGTTGCCGCCAGCTCCGCAGCCAAAGCAATGGAAGATCTGTTTATCAGCCGTCACAGAAAATGACGGTGTACTTTCCCCGTGGAACGGGCAGAGGCCGAACCAATTGCGGCCCCTTTTTGTCAATTGGACATATTCGCCCACAACATCCACAATATCCGCTTTGGAACGGATTTCTTCGATTACTTCTTCAGGAATTCGATTGGACACTTTATCACCATCTTTATTTGCTTACTTTACTTTATTCGTTGAAATTTAGTGAAATCCTTCAAATTTCGACAAAAAGATGGGAAAGCTCATTATGTTATTAGTAAGCTTTAGCCACAATTCTTCATTATAAAACGTTTTTTTGTAAAAATCCACAGAAAGGCGTAGAAAAAGGGTCTTTACATTATACAAGCATAAGAAAAACCGCCCTGACAGGCGGAGTCTTCTTACTGTTTCTGAAGTTTGCCAAGAATTAAATTAGCAGTTTCCTCAACGGCGCGATTCGTGACATCAAGTGTTTCGCAGCCGATACGATCGACCACTTTACGGAAATGGACGATTTCTTCATGAATACGGTCTAACTTCGCATAATTGGCATCATCATTCAAGCCGAGTGCAATCAAGCGTTCTTTCCGGATATTGTTCAGTTTCTCCGGTGAAATGACTAAGCCGAAGCATTTTTTAGGATCCACATCGAACAGTTCATCCGGAGGGTCCACTTCTGGCACTAGCGGGACATTGGCGACTTTCAAGCGTTTATGGGCCAAGTACTGAGATAATGGGGTTTTTGACGTTCGCGATACGCCGACTAAGACGATATCCGCAAGTAAAATGCCGCGCGGGTCGCGCCCGTCATCGTATTTAACAGCAAACTCGATCGCTTCGACTTTTTTAAAGTAGTCATCGTCAAGCTTACGGACAAGCCCAGCTTCGCCGATTGGTGCCGAATGCAGCTCTTCCTCGAGTGCATCGAGCAACGGGCCCATCAAGTCGATCGCTTTGATGCTGTGGCGGGCCGTTTCGCGTTCGACGAAATGGCGAAGTTCTTTTGATACAAGCGTATAAACGATTACAGCTCGCTGTCCTTCTGCCAATTTGATGATCTCTTGTAAGTGATCGACGGAATCGATATAGGGAAACCGTTTCAAGACAGCATTCTGTTCTGTATTCAAGTATTGGCTAATCGCCGCTTTTGCGACCAGCTCGCCAGTTTCTCCTACCGAATCGGAGACAATAAAAACACGCAATAAACTCATATTCTGCACCTCACAGTTCGTGGTTTTCCGAAAGGGACAAAAATGCCCGTGTGATATTAGTCTTAGTCAGCCTGCCGACGACCTTATACCCTTCCGGTTGTTCTTCGACGACCGGCAAAGCGTCGATTTGTTGGTTGATCAGCCGGTTTGCAGCCTGTATGAGCGAATCATTGCGCAAGCAAAACGTAATATTCGGCATGCGCGTCATGATAATATGTACAGGAATAGCATTCAGATCCTGATTGCCAAGGCTTGTGCGCAATAGATCTTTACGCGACAAAACACCAGCGAGGCAGGATTTTTTATCCACAACAAAAAGCGTCCCGACGTCATCCAAAAACATTTGGCTGATGGCATCGTATACGCTGACATCTTCCCTGACTACGACAGGGATTGACTGAAAGTCTTTTACTTTCATATTGTTCATCGTATCGGTGATATCCTGGCCCGGTTTCTTGCCCGAGTAAAAATAACCGACACGCGGCCTGGCATCCAAAAAGCCTGCCATCGTCAAAATCGCTAGATCTGGCCGAAGCGTTGCACGCGTTAGATGCAGACGGTCCGCAATTTGCTCGCCTGTAATCGGGCCATTGCCTTTGACGATCTGTAAAATTTCCTCTTGCCGCTTATTGAGTTCGATTGGACTCACCGCCTCAAATTCAAATATGTTATACTCAATATCGATTATTATATACTATTACATGCTATATTGCGAAGAAAAGATTGCCGTGATACAATAATCGGGAATCAAATATTGGCATTGAGGGATCGATAAGTACCGCGCATGAAGCGAGCAGGGATGGTGAAAGCCTGCAACTGCGGGAAACGGCAATCCGGAGCCATAGGTAAGCAAGAGGGCTGGAGTTTCAGCCAATCGAGGTGGAACCGCGGGTAACGTACTCGTCCTCGGACATTAGTCCGTGGCGTGTGCGATTTTTTTATTTTATGGAGGTTATGAAGATGTCAATGGAAAAAGTAGTATCATTAGCCAAACACCGGGGATTCGTCTTTCCGGGCTCAGAAATTTACGGCGGCCTTGCCAACACATGGGATTATGGCCCACTCGGCATTGAGCTGAAAAACAACATCAAAAAAGCATGGTGGAAAAAATTTGTCCAGGAATCGGTTCATAATGTCGGTCTAGATGCCGCTATCTTGATGAACCCAAAAACTTGGGAAGCATCTGGCCACCTTGGCAATTTCAACGACCCGATGATCGATTGCAAATCCTGCAAATCGCGCCACCGTGCAGATAAACTCATCGAAAACGCATTGGATGAAAAAGGCATCGAATTGATCGTCGACGGCCTATCGTTCGATCGCATGAAAGAATTGATCGACGAGCACGAAATCACATGCCCGACTTGCGGCAAAGCCGATTTCACCGAAATCCGCCAGTTTAACTTGATGTTCAAGACATTCCAAGGCGTTACCGAGTCTTCTACAAACGAAGTTTACTTGCGCCCGGAAACAGCGCAAGGGATTTTCGTCAATTATAAAAACGTCCAGCGCTCGATGCGCAAAAAAATGCCTTTCGGGATCGCCCAGATCGGTAAGAGCTTCCGTAACGAAATCACACCGGGGAACTTCACGTTCCGCACACGTGAATTTGAACAAATGGAACTTGAGTTTTTCTGCAAACCAGGCGAAGACCTTGAATGGTATGCATACTGGCGCGATTTCTGCAAAAACTGGCTGCTTGAGTTGAATATGAGCGAAAGCAATATGCGCTTGCGCGAGCACGACGCTGATGAGTTGTCCCATTACTCGAACGCGACGGTCGATATCGAATACAAATTCCCGTTCGGCTGGGGCGAACTATGGGGCATCGCTGACCGCACCGATTTCGACTTGAAGCGCCATATGGAATATTCGGGCGAAGACTTCAACTATATCGACCCGCAGACAAATGAACGCTACGTGCCGTATTGCATCGAGCCATCCCTCGGCGCAGATCGCGTGACACTCGCTTTCCTCGTGGATGCATTCCAAGAAGAAGCATTGGACAATGACGATACACGCACGGTCTTGAAGTTCCACCCGGCACTTGCACCGTACAAAGCAGCGGTATTGCCTTTGTCGAAAAAACTTTCAGAAGGCGCGACGGAAGTGTTCGCCGACCTTGCGAAGCATTTCATGGTCGATTACGACGAATCTCAATCAATCGGTAAACGCTATCGCCGCCAGGATGAAATCGGTACGCCATTCTGCATCACTTACGATTTCGACTCAGTCGAAGACGGTGAAGTGACAGTGCGCCACCGCGATTCCATGGAACAAGTCCGCATGCCGATCAAAGACGTGCAAGCTTATATCGAACAGCATATCCAATTTTAATCCAAAAAAGACATCCCGAGGCTAATCGCCTTCTGGGATGTCTTTTTTAGGTTCCGGAAAGAATTCCGGGGTGCGTTCGAGTTGTTCAAGAAATGAGCGCGATTTCAGTCGGATGCCTGCCTGTTCTTCGTAAATCGTCCGGACAATCTGCTTGAGCAAAGTCTTGGATTCTTTCTTTAAGGTTAGTCCCCCGACGCGTTCGATCGGCACGAAATAAAACGTGCGGATCAACTTCACGAGCGCCGGGCTTAAACGAATAATATAGCGGTCCAAATGGAAGCAGCGGTGGCATAGAAAGCCCAGTTCCTGGAATGAGAAAGCAAATTCCCCTTCTGTTGCCCCGCAATTGGCACATTCATGCAAAGTTGGGGTCAGCCCGGCAATACGCAGCATTTTCCACTCAACAAACAAGGTTATCGCTTCCGGGTCATAGCCATCTGCAATTGCATGAAGCGCTTGATACAACATATCGTAGATGGCCGGCTGAGGTTCGTCTTGTTCGGTCAGCCGGTCGACAAGTTCTGTCACATAGCTCGCATAAGCAGTGGCCATAATGTCTTCGCGGATGTAACGCAGCGATTCCAATTGATCACCCGCCTGCAATGTGCCCATGCCACGTCCTTTGTAGATTGAAAAGACGCCATGCGTGAATGGCTGGGTGATCGCGGCTAAGCGGCTTGCAGGCTTTTTGGCACCGCGCGCCATGCACGTGATCTTTCCCGCTTCTTTTGTAAACAAAGTGACGATTTTATTATTTTCGCCATAGGGGCGTGTACGGATAACAATGGCTTCGAGTTGGTTCTGCATGAGCCAGGCTCCTTAGTATTCGTCGTCTCGGAAACCGAAATCACGGAGATGCATTGCTTTATTGCGCCAATCTTTCTGGACTTTGACCCATAGTTCCAAATACACTTTCGTGCCAAGCAAGTTTTCGATATCCTTGCGTGCACGAGTTCCAATTTCTTTCAATAATGCACCCTTTTTGCCAATAACGATGCCTTTTTGGGAATCGCGCTCGACCATGATTGTCGCTTGAACACGAATCATGTTCTCGCTTTCTTCGTCTTTGGCGATTTTGTCAATAACCACAGCGATCGAGTGCGGAATTTCCTCGCGCGTTAAATGCAAAGCTTTTTCACGAATCAATTCTGAAATGATGAAACGTTCCGGATGGTCCGTCACTTGATCAGATGGATAATACTGAGGTCCTTCCGGCAAGCGTTCGCCAATTTTCGCGAGCAAGTTCTCGACGTTGTTGCCCTGCAAGGCAGAAATCGGAATCGCTTCTGCAAAATCGAATTCATTGCGGTAGGATTCAATGATTTTCGGCAAATTATCGGGATGCACTTGGTCGATTTTGTTAAGTACTAAGAAAACCGGCACATCGATGCCCTTCAACATATCGAGCACATAACGATCCTGTTTGCCGATACGGTCTGCTGCACTGACGACAAATAACAGGACATCTACTTCGCGGAATGTGTTTTTCGCGACTTTCAGCATGAAATCCCCAAGCTTATGCTTCGGTTCGTTGATGCCTGGTGTGTCGATAAAGACCATTTGGCTATTGTCATTCGTCACGACGCCTTGAACTTTATTGCGTGTTGTTTGCGGCTTGTCGCTCATGATGGCGATTTTCTGCCCAACTACACGGTTCAAAAACGTTGATTTCCCAACATTCGGACGGCCGATAATGGAGATGAACCCTGATTTATATCCGTTATTTCCTTGATGCATAGTCTAAATCCCCCGTTGTGAAAGCGCCTGGTAGCAATTCAGCGATTGTCGTCTCAGACACCGCGCCTTCTAGATTCGTTAAATAAACCGGCATATCCGGAGCACAGAACTCCACCAATACTTGTCGGCATGCCCCACACGGCGCAACCGGCCCTTTCGTGTCAGCAGCTACTGCCAAAGCCTCAAACTGCATAACGCCTTCTGATACAGCCTTAAAGACTGCTGTGCGCTCTGCACAATTGGTCAGTGAATAGCCCGCATTTTCAATATTGCAACCCGTATAAACTTCGCCATCTTTCGTCAATAGCGCCGCTCCTACCGGGAATTTCGAATACGGCACGTAGGCATTGCCACGCGCCGAAATTGCTTGTTCCATCAATTGTTGTTTGTCCATTTTTATCACTCACTTTTCTGTATTCACCATAGCACCCTGCTGCCTGAACGGTTAAAACCATTTAGGCAAAAAGATCAGTAAACCGATTATAGCACTTGTCACAGCAAATACCAAAACCGCTCCTGCTGCCATGTCTTTTGCCTGCTTCGCCAAGGGGTGGCGTTCTTCGGTAACGAGGTCCACGGTCCGCTCTAGCGCAGAATTGATCAATTCAAGTGCGAACATGCCGCCGATCAATATAATCACTAGCATCCATTCCATCTGGTCAAGGCCGGTCCAAATCCCAGCAATCGCAACAATCACGGCCGAAAACAAGTGGACTTGCATATTCTGTTCCCGTTTTAATGAAGTGCCAATCCCTTGCGCAGCAAAACGGAAAGAGGAGAGAAACCTAGTCAGCCTCATGTGCATCACGCGTAACGCCAAGAGAAACTAAAATCTCTTCCTGTTTGCCGAACATTTCTTTTTCATCCTGCTCATTCATATGATCATAGCCAAGCAGATGCAAGAAGCCATGCACCGCTAAAAACCCGAGTTCGCGTTCGAAGCTATGGCCGTACTCCTCTGCCTGAAGCTTTGTGCGTTCTATCGAGATAATAATGTCTCCGAGCAAACGGGGCCCCGTTTCACCGATGATCGCCACTTCCTCTTCTCCTTGTTCTTCCATTGAAAAAGAAATGACATCCGTTGCTTGATCTTTTTCCCGGTAATCCCGGTTAATCGCGCGAATCGATTCGTCATCAGTGAAGGTGACCGATACTTCTGCCTCACCCGTCTTTTCATGATATGCCGCATGTTCTAGCACCTTGCTGACAAAGGCCAGCGCTTCATCGCCTAATTGTTTCGTTTCATCTATAAAGTCAATCGTTAGCATCACTTTTCCTCCTCTTTTCGTATTATTTTCTGTCATCTGGGTAAGCGATCCTTGAATGAAAAATGCCGTTCAAAGTCTCGCACATGACATTTTTTACCCGTTTCAGTTCTTTTAACGTTATATCACATTCATCAAACTGTCCATCTTTCAACTTGTCTTCCGTGATCGCATCGACCATTTCCCGGATTTTCTCCGTGCTCGGTGATTCCATTGACCGGACTGCCGCTTCTAAACTGTCCGCCACCATGATAATGGCAACTTCTCGCGTCTGCGGTTTCGGCCCCTTGTAACGGTATTCCTCCTCAGAGAGCTCGTCATTTTGCTTTTTCGCTTTGTAATAGAAAAACTTCAATAAAGTCGTGCCATGGTGCTGTTCTGCAATATCGATCAATTCTTTCGGCATTTTGTTTTTTCGTAAAATCGCAGCGCCATCTTGTCCATGCGCAAGGATGATATCCCGGCTTTGTTGTGGTGTTAGCTGGTCATGCGGATTGCCATGGGACTGATTTTCGATGAAATACTGCGGGGTGATAGTCTTTCCAATATCGTGATAATAACAGCCAACGCGCGCAAGCAATCCATTCGCTCCGATCGCTTCACATGCAGCATCTGAAAGATTCGCCACCATGACACTATGGTGATACGTGCCTGGGGTTTCAGTCAAAATCTTTTTAAGCAAAGGATGATTCGGATTCGACAACTCCAGCAGTTTCATCGTCGACAAGATGCCAAATGACGTTTCAAACAGCGGCAGCAGACCGGTCGCAAGCGTCCCTGACAAGAGACCAGCTGCCAGTGCGGCTGCTACATAAAATGCGATTTCTTCTACGGTGTATTGGCTTTGGTTAACCAAAAGGTAAAATGCGACATACAGCAAATGGACACCGCCGACCGCCAAACTGATTGGCAAAATACGGATGCTTCTGTGCCCATTGCGTATTAAGTAAATACCGGTCAAACCGCCAAACAACACGTACAAAGCGGAATCCATCTGAAATACACCGGCATAACCGCTTTGCAGCATCATTCCTGCGCTGGCGCTTAGTAAAATCGTCACATAGACCGCTGTCCGCTCATCGATTAGCAAGCGTACCAAAATGCCGGCCAGCGCTGTCGGATAAATAAAGTCGATGACCACTTCAAAATTGCCGCTGATGATTTCAAGCAGTTTCATAATCGCCAAAGACAAAGCGACCACCACAAACACAATCGTTAACCGAATCGCCTTTTTGACGCCCTCGATTTTTGCGCTTTGCAAAACCAGCAGCAACAACCCTGCAGCAATGAGCACAAACAAGCCCAAGGCAAGCACCGAACGGTAATTCGATTGTTGTTCAGTCATACCCGCCAGTTCCAATTGACGGTACACTTCCCGGTCAATCAATTGGCCTTCTTGGATCAGAACTTGCCCTTGCAAGATACGCGTCGGTTCCACACTTGCCCGTGCCTGTTCGATTTGTTGTTCTGTCAATTCCTCATTGACCAGTTCATTCGGAACAATGCTCGACCGGGCAATAGCCGCAGCCGCTGGGATTGCAGTAGCCGGCACTTGTTCGTCCTCGCGAATTTCTTGCTCGGCCGTATTACGTGCTTGTGTCAGCCCATCTTCTCGAAGCGGATCCTGCAAGACGGATAGCACTTGATTGCGCACTTCCCGTTCGATGCGCAAAATCATGTCTTCTTCCAAGACAAGCAGCGACATGAGCATATCATCAGTCAAGCGAAGCCCATTTTCATTTTGTTCAAACAAGCGGATCGATTCACGCAGGCTACTCAAGGACGCATCTAGATTTCTTGGTCCCGGTTCGCTTTCGTCCTCTCCGCTCGATTCCGTCGTGCTCTTTGCTTCTAGCACATAACCGAACAACGAATCGACGACTGCCGCTTGGTTATCGGCCACTTCTTCAATATAACGGTAACTTGGCTGCACTTCCTGAGCTGCACGCGTCCGTTCCAGTTCTGTCCTCACGGGATCTTCGACCGTTTTCGCCGCCCGTATGGTTTCCTCAGACAATTGGAATAATTCCACTTCATATGTATCAGTTGTCATTGTATTATACAAAAAACCAAACATGAGCAGCGCTGTCAATAAACTGATGCCGATCAAGACTGCAGGAGCCCCGAATCGCATATAAATGCGCCTGATCCACCTCGCCATTTGACCACCTCACTATTCTTCTTTCATCATACCAATACAACAGGCTTTTTTCATCGCCCCTTGCAAATTAATAACAATTTCCCGGCGCTTTATGCATCAGAACCTGTTGTATGAAACGCCATATGTTTTGATTTACTTTCCACTAAGTGAAAAAAAACCAGCCTTAACCAGGCTGATTTTCCAGAGTGTTGAAGAAGTCGATAGTTCGTTATCAAATACGAAAGAAGCTACGCTTTTTTACATTCAACAGTCAATGGCCTCTCTAAGTATTTGGAGAAGCGTTCGCTCGACTCCGGTGGTGAAGCGAGACGA
This sequence comes from Planococcus maritimus, assembly GCF_001687625.2. NCBI lineage: Bacteria > Bacillati > Bacillota > Bacilli > Caryophanales > Caryophanaceae > Planococcus > Planococcus maritimus. The sequence goes on along the minus strand of NZ_CP016538.2, from coordinate 1,474,124 downwards.
CCGAGACCCCGCAAGGCGCAAAGCGACTGAGGAGGCTTGGGCGCGAGCCCACGGAGCCGTGCGATAAGCTTCGGAAAATACGATTTTATCCCTTTCTCGACAACCTAAAAAACCAGCCCTAGTTAGGCTGGTTTTCGTAAGCTTCAATGATTCTCGAGACGAGCGGATGCCGAACGACATCACCTTTTTCCAAATACTCAAACTCGATTCCTTTAACGCCGTGCAAATTCTTTTCAGCAGCAATCAAACCGGATTCTGCGCCGCGCGGCAAATCGATTTGCGTTTTATCGCCTGTGACAATCATTTTCGAGTTAAAGCCGAGACGTGTCAAAAACATCTTCATCTGGGCTTTTGTCGTATTCTGCGCTTCATCCAAAATAATGAACGCTTCTTCTAATGTGCGGCCTCTCATATAAGCGAGTGGTGCTACTTCAATCGTTCCGCGTTCAATCAATCGGTTCGTTTGCTCTTGGCCCATGACGTCATGCAAGGCGTCGTATAGAGGACGTAAATAAGGATCCACCTTTTCCTTCAAGTCGCCTGGCAAGAAACCAAGACTTTCCCCTGCTTCAACCGCAGGACGTGTCAGGACGATTTTTTTGACATGGCCGTTTTTCAACGCCTGCACCGCTAAAACAACGGCAAGATAGGTTTTTCCAGTTCCGGCAGGGCCGATTCCGAAAACCATGTCGCTTTTCTTGATGGCGTGGATATAATGGCGCTGACCAATGGTTTTCGCACGAATTGAACGCCCTGTTGCACTGCGGGCTACTTCCTCATCGTATAGTTCGGCAAAGTATTCAATCGTGCCGCTTTTTGCCATTTCGATAGCTGAAACGATATCGCGCTGGTCGATATTGATGCCTTTACGGATGACTTTCAGTAATTGTTCCAATAGCAATTTCCCTGTTTGGCGGCTTTCTTCAGGCCCTTCAAGGCGAATCACTTCGCCTCGGGTGATGATGTGTATATCGAAACTTTCTTCGATCAGCGACAGATGGCTGTCGGATGTGCCGAGAAGCTGAACGGCTTCATTCGGATCTTTCACATGCAATTCGAGTAGGCTGTTTTCTGTCATTTAGACGCTCCTTGGATCGTGTTTTTTCTTCTTCTCAACTCTATCATTTTCTATATGGAAATGTAAATTAATTCAGATGATTCTAGTTTACATAATATTAATATATAAAATTATATGACCAAAAGAAAAGACCGGCATCAAACATGCCGGCCTTGCTTTTGACGTTTTGATTTGGGCGGCTGCAAAATCTCTGCCATGATTACGCCTCGACGTACGTCTTCTTGGTCGAGCGGGAACAAATCCTGCTCTTTTTCTTTTTTAACCGCCCGCTTGAATGGCTCGTTTTGATGCGTGCTCAATCTTCCTGGACGGCTAGTTTGTTGTGCAACTTGCTTTGCTTGAGCCGGCATCCGCTTTTCAGCTTCCTCCGTCACACGTGATTTGGCACGCTCTGCCTGTTCTTTGACTTGGCGTGCCTGTTCTTTGCGTTTAGGGTCGCTCTCCATCTGGGTTTGAAACTCGCCGTAAATTTCCTTGGCGTAGTCTTCAATCCGTTTAAAGCTTCGCTGCCCGCCTCGTTGAGATTGCTGAGGTGATTGCGTTCGCTGTTGCGATCTGCCCGCAGGCGTCCCAGGGCCTTGCTGACGCTTCGGCTGCTGGGCCGTCTGCTCTTTGCCGTCAGACTTTTTGTTTTTATTGAACACAGCGCTGATTGCCGCAATGATCAACATCATAATGAGGGGTTCCATTCCAAAACCTCCCTTGAGTTATGGCGGAATTTATTGGTTTTCGTCCTCTTGTTTTTCCGTTCCGCTTTTCGAGATGGACTCGCGCATGCTTGTATCAGCTTGAACATTTTTGTAATTGATATAATCCATTACACCGATGTTTCCTGAACGGAGCGCTTCTGACATCGCCATTGGCACTTCTGCTTCGGCTTCGACAACTTTCGCGCGCATTTGTACGACTTTCGCTTTCATTTCCTGTTCGCTTGCAACGGCCATTGCACGGCGTTCTTCCGCTTTAGCCTGCGCGATTTTCTTATCGGCGTCCGCTTGTTCTGTTTGAAGCTCTGCTCCAATGTTTTTGCCGATATCGACGTCTGCGATATCGATCGACAGGATTTCAAAGGCTGTACCGGAGTCTAAGCCTTTGCCAAGAACAGTTTGAGAAATGAGATCTGGATTTTCAAGAACTTTTTTATGGTTTGTACTTGAACCGAGTGTCGAAACAATCCCTTCACCGACACGGGCGACAATGGTTTCTTCACCAGCACCACCGACTAAACGGTCGATGTTGGCACGCACCGTGATACGTGCTTTTGCTTTCACTTCAATGCCGTCCATTGCCACACCGGCGATAAATGGTGTTTCGATGACTTTCGGGTTAACGGACATTTGAACCGCTTCTAACACGTCACGGCCCGCCAGGTCGATTGCTGCTGCACGTTCGAACGGCAAATCGATATTGGCGCGATGAGCTGCGATCAAAGCATTGACGACTCGGTCGACGTTACCGCCAGCCAAGTAATGGCTTTCCAATTGGTTGATTTGCACAGAAAGACCTGCTTTAGAAGCTTTAATTAATGGGTTGACGATACGCGATGGGATAACCCGGCGCAATCTCATCCCGATCAATGTGAAGATGCTGATGCGGACGCCGGCAGCTAAGGCCGAGATCCATAATGTGACGGGTACGAATGTGAAAAAGATGGCGAGTACGACGATAATCCCAATTATCGCTGCGCCTAAGCCGATTGCTTCAAGTCCCATTTATTCTTCCTCCTCTTGTTTTTCGAGTTCACGCACAACGATGCGAGACCCTTCTACCTTGATAATTTTAACATCTTTATTGCTGTCGATAAACCGCCCTTCCGATACCGCATCGATATACTCGTCACCAAGCCGGATCGTGCCGGAAGGCCTTAGGGCGTTGGTGGTACGGGCAATCTGGCCAATCAGTTCTGGACGGTTGACGGCTGACACGTAGCCATGCTCTGTGTCGGTGGCATCGGTTAAGATAATGCGCTTGAACATGTTCAATTTCTTGCCGAAAAATTTCACTAAAATCACCATCCCTGCTGAAGCTACAAGTAATGCAATCAAAATTGCGATCGCTGTTGTCTGGACATCTTCACCTGCTAACAAAACGCTTCCTATGACTGCCAGAATCCCGAGAATCCCCAGTATGCCGCCGGGGACGAAAAATTCCAGCAGAATCAAGCCGAGTCCGAAGACCAAAAGCAAGATCGATTCATATCCGGCAAGCCCTGCCACCAGATGGCCGTAAAAGAACAGCATCAGTGAAAACAAACCGAAGAATCCAGGAATCCCGACTCCGGGCGTGAACAATTCAAGCAATAAACCAAGGCCTGCCACCGATAGCAGGATAGGCACGACGATCGGGCTCGTCAGAAAACGTGCCAGGGTCTCTGACCAATTTTCTTCTACTTGAACGACTTCTGCACCGGACAGGCCTTTCATTTCGAGAAGCTCATCGAGAGTCGATACAGTGCCTTCGGAATACCCAACATCGAGCGCTTCCTGGGCACCGAGCGTCAATAATTCACCTTCCGCTGCCCGGTATTCCGGGAGGTCGATACTGGCATCCGCCATCGCCAGCGCAAACTGCGGATTGCGATTTGATGATTCCGCTGCACTTCTCATTGAAGACAGCCACGCGGAATTCGCTTTGTCAGCAGCTGCATTGCCCGACTGGTCAATGACTTGGGCCGCGCCCATCCGCCCATTCGGATGCATATAGATTTCATCGTTATACAAGGCGAGAAATGCCCCAGCCGACAGGGCATCCTGGTTGATGAAAGCCACGGTTTCAGGCTCGGCATCATCCAACAGGCGAGCAATGCTATCAGCTGCATTAACAAAACCGCCCGGCGTATCGATTTCAAAGACGATGGTCGTGGCCCCGGCATCTTCAGCTTCTTCAATGCCCCGCTCCAGGAATGACTGCAAGCCCCGCTCCACTTCCGCTTCAATCGGAATGACATAGACTTTTCCGTTATCCGCAGAGATGGCCGGAATCGCTAAAGCGAATGCCATGGCCAGGAATAAAAAGCCGATCCAAGCTTTTTTTCTACGCACGGCAAATTCCCCCTCTCCTTCATGAAAACTTTAGGATAATTATGTATACGGATGAGTCGAGCTGCGGTTTCACCAGTCGGCTTCTTTTTCATTATAAAGCAATTTTCCCCAAGTTACGATGGAATGCGCTTACATCTCGATCAATTAGTGACCGTTTTAAGGCATAAAAAAAACCGGAAGCACATTTGTGCTCCCGGTCTCAGCTGTTCGTTGCTATTTTTAAAAGTCATTTAAGATCAAAGTCAATTAAAATTTACGTTTACGCGCAGCTTCTGATTTCAATTTACGTTTCACGCTCGGCTTATCATAAAACTCGCGCTTTCTTACCTCTTGCATTGTTCCGGACTTCGAAACAGTGCGTTTGAAGCGGCGAAGAGCATCTTCAATTGATTCGTTTTTACGAACAGTAGTTTTTGACATCTCTTTTTCCCTCCCTCCGAACACACGTTGAAGCAAATAACAACAAGTGTTATATACTAGAAAATTATAACGCAAGAAAAGATCTTCGTCAATACTTAATAATCGTTGTCTGAAGTAAGGCCTTGCATGATTTGGACTCCTGAACTTGCACCGATGCGAGTCGCTCCCACTTCGACCATTTTCTCCACGTCTTCTAGGCTGCGGACGCCGCCAGAAGCCTTAACGCCAAGATCTGGCCCGACTGTTTCGCGCATCATACGCACTGCTTCGACGGTCGCTCCGCCAGTTGAGAAACCAGTTGATGTTTTAACAAAATCCGCTCCCGCTTCTTTCGACAGGCGGCTGGCCAATTTAATTTCTTCATCCGTCAGCAAGCAAATCTCAAGAATGACTTTGACGATCGCTTTTCCTTTTGCTGCATTCACGACTGCTTCGACATCTGCTTTCACAACATCTTCTTGCCCGCTTTTCAAGGCGCCGATGTTCAAGACCATATCAATTTCGCCTGCGCCTTTTTCAATTGCGTCTTTTGTTTCGAACGCTTTTGTTTCAGAAGTTGATGCGCCAAGGGGGAAGCCGATGACTGTGCAGACTTTGACTTCACTTTGTTCAAGGTGTTTAGCCGCAAGCGCGACCCATGCCGGGTTAACGCAGACAGAAGCGAAATGATGTTCTGCCGCTTCTTTGCAAAGCTGCTCGATTTGAGGAGCTGTAGCTTCTGCTTTTAATAAGGTGTGGTCAATTAAAGATGCAATATTTGTCATGATCTAATTCTCCATTCTTTACACTAGGTTTTTTTGCAGTTGGTGACTTGCGTCAGTTTTGTAATTGGCTCGTGTTATTCAAACTCATAGGATATTGCAGACAAAGCATAAAGTGGGGCCGTCTCTGTGCGCAGTATGCGCGGGCCAAGTGCAGCGAATTGTGCGCCGGCCTCTTTGAGTGCAGCTGCTTCCGCCTCTGAAATGCCGCCTTCCGGACCAAAAACAAGTAAGATTGAATCCTTATCATACAATGATTCCAGAATTTCGGCAAACCGGCTGCCGCCGCTCTTTTTCGCCTCTTCTTCGTAAGCGACGATGACCGCATCGTAATTTTTCGCTGCGCTCAACAATTCTTTAAAAGTGTGCACAGACTGGATGGTTGGAATGCGGCTCCGATGCGATTGCTCGGCAGCTTCCTTAGCAATTTTGCTCAAGCGCTCGATTTTCTTTGCGCTTTTGGCACCATCCCATTTGACGATCGACCGTTCCGCCGAATATGGCAACAGCGAATTCATCCCGAGCTCTGTCGCTTTTTGAGTGATTAGTTCGAGCTTATCGCCTTTAGGTAAGCCACAGGCAATCGTTACTTTTTTTGGCAACTCACTGCGGTCTTCGAGCTCGCGGATCAGTTTGATATGGACATCAGCAGCAATTTCCGTGATTTCTGCTAAATGTACAGTTCCTGATACTACAGCGATCAATTGATCACCTACTGATTGCCTCATCACTTTGGCGATGTGTTTGGCATCGTCTCCCGTAATCGCCAAATCATCTTTGCCGGGTTCTGTCTCTTCCAGAAAATATCGTTGCATGGTCGCACCCCGTTATAGCGGTTTTTTTGAAATGATCGTTACCCAGTCTTCCATCATCATAATGTCTTCGATGACAAATCCTGAATTTTCTAGCGCTTGTTTCACATCGTTCTTCTTCTGTGCAATGATTCCAGAGGTAATGTAAATGCCACCCGGTTTGACAGCTTGGAACGCATCGTCCGTAAACGACATGATGATCTCTGCGAGAATATTCGCCACGACTACATCTGCCGGGTTATCAATCGCATCGAGCAAATTGCCATGGAACACATCGACACGGTTCTGGACTTTGTTCAATTTAACATTCAATCCTGCCGCTTTTACGGCAATTTCATCAAGGTCCAGCGCTCTGACCGATGCTGCCTCAAGCAAGGCCGCACCGATTGCAAGGACGCCCGAACCGGTTCCGACATCGATTACTGTATTGTCCCGCTTGACGTGCTTTTCGAGTGCCTGCAGGCTCATGACCGTCGTCGGGTGTGTGCCGGTGCCAAATGCCATCCCTGGGTCAAGTTCGATGAGCAGTTCATCGCTTGAAACTGGGTGGTACGTTTCCCAAGTCGGAACAATGGTGAATCTTTTCGAAATTTTAACAGGGTGGTAATATTTCTTCCACGATGTCGCCCAGTCTTCTTCATTGACTTCGCTAATAGTGACGACATTGCGCCCAACATTGATGTTGAATTCTGCCAGGTTATTGATAGCCAGTTTGATGCCTTCTACCGCTTCCCCTAAAAAACTGTTAACGGGAAGATACGCTTTCAAGATGACACCTTCTGTCGGAAAGTCTTCAGGATCGAGTGAATAGATCTCACCGAATACATCTTCACGGTCTTTCGTCAAATCCTCTGAATCCTCAATGACGACCCCGCTCGCCCCTGCCTCGTGCAGAATGTTGGAAATTGATTCAATCGCCTCGTTCGTTGTATGAATCGACAGTTCAGACCATTTCACTTACGACCAGCTCCTTTATTGAACAAGTATGTAACAGACAGAAAACTCCCTAGTGCACGGGAGTTTTCCATTTGTCCAAGGCTGTTTGCCTTTTAATCACCTTTGATGGTTCTTTTGATCTTGTCAAACAATGAACTGCTTTGCTCTTCTGGGATATCTCCAGAAACTTCCGCAAACTCACGCAGCAATTGGCGTTGTTTTTCGCTCAATTTTGATGGCACTTTCACTTTGATGGTGATGTGCTGATCGCCAACACCGTAGCCATGAACATTTTGAACACCTTTTCCACGCAAGCGGAAACGTGCGCCGTTTTGCGTTCCTGCCGGGATCTTCAGTTTCACTTTTCCGGAAATCGTCGGCACTTCAATTTCATCGCCTAGCGCCGCTTGTGGATACGTAATTGGCAGTTCCAAATGAATGTCGTCTCCGTCACGCTCGAATTGCGCGTGAGGCTTGACGCGGAACAATACGTAAAGATCTCCTGCAGGACCGCCGTTGATGCCGGGTCCACCTTGGCCTGACACGCGCAACTGCTGCCCATCATCGACGCCAGCTGGAACTGTCACTTTGATTTTCTTCAGTTTTCTTACTTTTCCTGCACCGCGGCAAGTGGTGCATTTCTCTTCAATGATCTGCCCAGTGCCTTCACAATGATGGCATGCTCTGCGGTTGACCATACGTCCGAACGGCGTATCTTGCGCCACGTTCAATTGGCCAGCGCCTTCACAATATGGGCAAGTTTTCTTGCTCGTTCCAGGCTTCGCTCCGGAACCGTCGCAAGTTTCACAGGTTTCATCTTTTGGAATTTCGATTTCTGTTTCTTGGCCGAATACGGCATCCAAGAAATCGATGGTCATGGAATATTGCAAGTCATCGCCTTTTCTCGGGGCATTCGGATCGCGGCGACGTGTGCCACCACCGAAGAACGTGCTGAAAATATCGTCGAAGCCAAAGCCTTCTGCTCCGCCGAATCCTCCACCGCCAAAGCCTTGGTTTGGATCTTGGTGGCCGAATTGGTCATATTGGGAACGTTTTTGCTCGTCGCTCAGTACTTCATAAGCTTCCTTGACTTCTTGAAACTTCTCCGATGCATTCGCTTCTTTGTTAATGTCCGGGTGATATTGTTTGGAAAGCTTTCGATACGCTTTCTTAATTTCCTCTTTTGAAGCATCCTTAGAAACACCAAGGACTTCGTAATAGTCTCGCTTATTCATAGGTCACTCTCCCTCTTGCAGTCAACTGTAATTGTACACGGTTTAAATTGCGCTTGCAAAGACATTGAAAAAGCCAAAGCAGTTGCTTTGCTTTGACTTTTTCGGCCTTGCATATCTTACTTGTCTTTATTGTCGTTTACTTCTTCAAAATCAGCGTCGACCACGCCGTCATCATTTCCTTGCTCTGCTCCGCCTTCAGCACCCTGTTGATCCTGGGCTGCTTGCTCGTAAGCTTTCATGGCAAAGCCTTGAAGAAGCTCTTGCAATTTGTCTTTCTTCGTACGGATATCTTCGATGTCTGTGCCTTCAAGCGCTGTTTTCAACTCATCGCGCGCCTCTTCAGCTTGTTTTTTCTCATCTTCAGAAACCGCTTCACCTAGGTCTTCAATTGTTTTGTCTGTCGTGAAGACTGCTTGATCTGCTTCGTTGCGAAGTTCTACTTCTTCTTTACGCTTCGCATCCGCTTCAGCATTTTCTTCCGCTTCTTTCACCATGCGGTCGATTTCGTCATCTGTAAGCGTTGTGCTTGATTGAATTGTGATGGTTTGTTCTTTTTGCGTGCCAAGGTCTTTCGCTTTGACACTAACAATGCCGTTTTTGTCGATATCGAAGCTAACTTCGATTTGTGGTACACCGCGCGGTGCTGGCGGGATATCCGTCAATTGGAAACGGCCAAGAGTTTTGTTATCCGCTGCCATCGGACGTTCACCTTGCATAACATGGATATCAACGGCTGGCTGGTTGTCCGCTGCCGTAGAGAATGTCTGCGATTTAGATGTTGGGATTGTCGTATTGCGTTCGATCAATTTCGTGAACACGCCGCCCATTGTTTCAATACCTAGAGACAATGGTGTTACGTCTAGCAATACCACGTCTTGAACGTCGCCAGTCAATACGCCGCCTTGTACAGCTGCACCCATTGCAACAACTTCATCCGGGTTAACGCCTTTATGAGGGTCTTTTCCTGTTTCTTTCTTAACAGCTTCTTGGACAGCTGGGATACGAGTAGATCCACCAACTAGAATTACGCGATCAAGTTCTGAAGCGGAAACACCTGCGTCTTTCAATGCTTGGCGAGTAGGTCCCATCGTGCGTTCAACTAGAGCTGAAGTCAACTCGTCGAATTTCGCGCGTGATAGGTTCATCTCCATGTGAAGCGGTCCGGCTTCACCAGCTGTGATAAATGGCAAGGAGATTTGAGTCGTTGTAACACCAGACAAATCTTTTTTCGCTTTTTCAGCAGCATCTTTCAAGCGTTGTGTCGCCATTTTATCTTTTGACAAGTCGATGCCGTTTTCTTTTTTGAATTCTTGTACTAGGTAATCGATGATCAGTTTATCGAAATCATCGCCGCCCAAACGGTTGTCGCCGGCAGTTGATTTTACTTCGAAGACGCCGTCGCCTAGTTCAAGGATCGATACGTCAAATGTACCGCCGCCAAGGTCATAAACCAAGACTGTTTCGTCTTTTTCCATTTTATCAAGGCCGTAAGCAAGTGCTGCAGCTGTCGGCTCGTTGATGATACGTTCCACTTCAAGTCCAGCGATGCGGCCAGCGTCTTTCGTCGCTTGGCGTTCTGCATCGTTGAAGTATGCCGGTACCGTGATAACGGCTTTCGTGACTTTTTCTCCGAGATAATCTTCAGCATAGCCTTTGATGTATTGAAGGATCATCGCAGAAACTTCCTGAGCTGTGTACTCTTTGTCTTCAGCTGTCACTTTTTCTTGTGTGCCCATCAAACGTTTAACAGATTGGATCGTGTTTGGGTTCGTGATGGATTGGCGTTTTGCTACTTCACCGACTTGGCGTTCGCCGTTTTTAAATGATACGACCGAAGGCGTTGTGCGGTTGCCTTCTGGGTTTGGGATGATTTTTGGTTCGCCGCCTTCTAAAACTGCGACCGCTGAGTTTGTTGTACCTAAGTCAATTCCGATAATTTTGCTCATTTAAAATTCCTCCATTAACAGTAGATTGTTGAGTTTCAGTTATTCGTTCACTTTTACCATAGCCGGGCGAAGCACTCTGCCATTCAAGGTATACCCCTTTTGAAGCTCTTGTAACACTGTTCCTGGCTCGCTGTCTGCATCGCTTTCCTGCATGACTGCTTGATGGAAATGAGGGTCGAATGGTTCGCCAACCGCTTTAATCTCTTCTAAGCCTTCCGACGTCACAGCGTCAGCCAAGGATTTCTTGACCATTTCAAGGCCTTTCAAAAGAGAAGCGGATTCTTCGCTTTTCGCTTCGACAGCAAGAGCGCGGTCGAAATTATCCAACACTGGCAGAAGATCTGTCAGTAATGATTGGGAACGGAATTGTTTTGCCAGTTCCTGATCTTTTTTCGCGCGACGCTTGAAATTGTCATAATCCGCAAGCAAACGCAAGTATTTGTTCTGCTCTTCTTCAAGCTGGGCTTGAAGTTCAGCTTTCTCATCTACCGGCTCATCTGCTTGTGCTTGATCAGCCGATTCGGCAGTTGCCGGCTCCGCATCAACGGTTTCAGCTGTTTGGTCTACAGCATCCTGCTTTTCTTGCTGGGCAGCGTCCTGCTCTAGGTCTTGTTGTTTGATTGTTTCTTTTTCATTCGACAAAATATATGCCTCCTTTGGTTCACTTTCCTTGAAACAGCCGTGTCAGCTCTTTCGATAAATCGCTGCTGACATAATCCAGCAGAGAGACGATTCGGCGGTAATCCATTCTTTTCGGTCCAACGATCGCGATAGAGCCTGTTTGCTCGTCTCCGATATCATAAGATACCGTGATGACCGAGCAATCTTCCATGGCGGCCAGCGCGTTTTCGGAACCGATGCGAATTTGAAGACCTTGTGCACCGATCGGCAGGATTTCAGGAATGTGCTTTCCTTCTTCCATTACGTCCATTAGCTCCCGGATTTTTTGGATATCATGGAAATCCGGCTGCTTCAAAATATTCAGCTTACCGCCATAATACACATTATCCGAGCGTGGAAGCAGTAAAGCTTGCTTGAACGTCCGGAACAATTCTCCGTAGCGCTCGATATGCTGTCGCAAGAGTGCCAGCGTTTCCTGCTCGAGGCGTCTATGCAAATCATGAAGCGAGACGCCAATGAGCCGCTCGTTCAAGATATTGACCATCTTTTCGATATCGGATGGGTCCATATCCAAAGGGATGGAAAATACCCGATTTTCCACGTGGCCCGAATCGGTGACAATAATTGCCACAGCCATTCCTGGAGACAAAGGAACGATCGACAATTTCTTGACGATATGCCTTCGAATATCCGGCCCTAACAGAATCGACGTATAATTTGTCAATTCAGACAGGATACCAGCCGAACGTTTGATGATTTCCTCGGTTTCGTTCACTTTTTCCTCAAAAACCGAACGAAGCTGGACAATGTCCTGTTGCGGCACTGGATTCGGCGTCAGCAAATGGTCCACATAATAGCGGTATCCTTTTTGAGACGGAATCCGGCCTGAGGATGTGTGAGTCTTTTCGAGGTAGCCTTGGCCTTCGAGTTCAGCCAATTCATTGCGAATGGTTGCCGAACTGGAAGTGATCCCTGGCTTTTTAGCTAATTGGTTCGATCCTACCGGCTGCGCTGATTGGATATAATCATCGACTGTCACTTTCAAAATGAGCAGCTGCCGTTCTGTTAACATGATCATCACCTCTGTTAGCACTCTATTGGTTCGAGTGCTAAGACTACACTAAAATTACCAAAACTTTTTTTACTTGTCAACGGATGAGCATCTATGAAAGCAAAAATTGCTCAAAAACTTCATTACCAACAAATCGACCTTTGTGAGTCAACTTGACTCGGCCTTGTTCGACTACCAAATTGCCTTTCGCTTGTTCATTTTGCAAAATCTCTCCGTACACTTGCTCTAACGCAGCGCCAAACTTTTCTTCAAATCGGGCGAGCTCTACTCCTGCCGTCTTGCGCAGCCCTAGGAACATTTCTTCTTCCATTTGTGCTTTAACAGTCACTGTCGTCGCATCGAGCACAGGGCGTTCTCCGGCTTCTAGCGGCTCCATGTATTTTTTCAGCGGGCCGTGATTGGAATAGCGGATACCATTCACATAGCCATGCGCACCGGCGCCGACGCCGATGTATTCTTCATTATCCCAATACAATAGATTATGGCGGGATTCATGGCCAGGCTTGGCAAAATTAGAAATCTCGTATTGATGCAAGCCATGCTTTTTCATTTCGTCCATGAGGCGCTCGTACATATCGCCCTCTAAATCTTCCGTCACCGTGTTGAGCTTGCCTTTAACCATCAGATTATAAAACACCGTTTTCGGTTCAATGATCAAGGAATAGGCAGAAAAATGGGGCATGCCAAATGCAAATGCGCGTTCAAGCGTTTCGTCCCATTGCGCCATCGTTTGACCTGGCAATCCATACATCAAATCGAAGCTGATATTCGAGAATCCGACTTCTCGTGCAGTTTCAACCGCGCGCAGCACATCATCATTGGCATGGGTGCGGCCAAGGCGTTTCAATAAATCCTGGTCGAAGGTCTGGACGCCCATGCTGAGGCGGTTGACGCCACCTTTATAGAGCACTTCCATTTTTTCGCGCGTCAGTTCATCAGGATTCGCTTCTGAACTCCATTCCACATTTTTCATCATCGGAACATACTGATGGATCAACTCAAGCAAGCGCTCTAGCTGCTCAGGCGTCAAGGCAGTTGGTGTCCCTCCGCCGAGAAAAACCGTCTCAAGTGGATGGTCCAGTGCGCCTTCTTTCTTCCACAGCGCCAATTCCTTGCCGATTGATTCGATATAAGCGTCCACCGGCTGGTCTTTGAAAAATACTTTATTGAAATCGCAGTAAAAACAAATCTGGTGGCAGAATGGGATATGGATATACATGCCTTTTACCATAAAAATCCTTCTTTCTAATAGGAAAAGGAGGCAGAAAAACCGCCTCCTTTTTTTCGTTTATTTGGATTGGTCATCCATTTTGAGAACAGCCATAAATGCTTCTTGCGGGACTTCTACGGAGCCGACTTGCTTCATCCGCTTTTTCCCTTCTTTCTGCTTGTCCAATAGCTTACGTTTCCGGGAGATATCTCCGCCATAACATTTTGCGAGAACGTTCTTCCGGATGGCGCTAATGGTCTGGCGAGCCACAATCTTTTGGCCAATGGCCGCTTGAATTGGAACTTCGAACTGCTGGCGAGGAATCAAAGTCTTCAATTTGTCGACAATGATCTTGCCGCGTTCGTAAGCAAAATCTCTATGAACGATAAAGCTCAAGGCATCGACTTTTTCTGCGTTTAACAGAATGTCCATCTTCACTAATTTCGAATCTTTATAACCAATCAATTCATAATCGAACGAGGCATAGCCTTTTGTGCCCGATTTCAATTGGTCAAAGAAATCATAAACGATCTCAGCGAGCGGCAATTCATAAATAATGCTGACGCGAGAGTTATCGAGGTAATCCATGGTCAAGAAATTGCCGCGTTTTTGCTGACAGATTTCCATGACGGCGCCAACGAAATCATTCGGCACCATAACAGTCGCTTTGACGTATGGCTCTTCCACGTATTCGATTTTTTGCGGATCCGGCATCATCGCCGGGTTATCGATATTCAGTACTTCCCCATCCGTCATGTGGACGTGATAGATAACACTCGGAGCTGTGGTGATCAAATCAATATTGAACTCACGCTCGATGCGTTCTTGGATAATCTCCATGTGCAACAGGCCAAGGAAACCACAGCGGTAGCCAAAACCAAGCGCTTGTGAGGATTCAGGCTCAAATTGCAAAGCTGCATCATTGAGTTCCAATTTTTCGAGTGCATCGCGCAAATCATTGTATTTGGATGTATCGATCGGGTACATGCCGCAGTAAACCATCGGATTTAATCGGCGGTAACCAGGCAGCGCTTCTTCTGCCGGATTATTGGCAAGCGTGATGGTATCTCCAACGCGGGAATCTGCAACGTTTTTAATGGAAGCGGTCAAGAAGCCAACATCGCCAACGGTCAATTCGTCACGCAATGTTACTTTAGGCGTGAATACTCCTGCTTCGACAACGTCAAACTCTTTGCCGCTCGCCATCATCTTTATTTTGTCGCCTGGCTTTACGGTACCTTCCATGATACGGATATAAGCGACAACGCCTCGATATGGGTCGTACAAGGAATCAAAAATCATTGCTTTTAGTGGTGCCGATGGATCTCCTTGTGGCGCTGGAACTTTTTCTACGACTTGCTCCAAAATCTCTTCGATGCCAATCCCGGCTTTAGCAGAGGCAAGCACTGCTTCAGATGCATCAAGGCCGATGACATCTTCGACTTCCTGGCGCACGCGCTCAGGGTCTGCTGCTGGCAAATCAATTTTATTGATGACCGGAAGAATCTCGAGATCATTGTCGAGCGCCAAATAGACATTGGCTAAAGTTTGGGCTTCAATTCCCTGCGCCGCATCGACAACCAAGACTGCGCCTTCACATGCAGCAAGGCTGCGTGACACTTCGTACGTGAAATCGACGTGACCTGGCGTATCGATCAAGTGCATAATGTATGTCTCTCCGTCTTTTGCTGTATAATTAAGCTGGACGGCATTCAATTTGATAGTGATTCCCCGCTCCCGTTCCAAATCCATGGAATCGAGCAATTGGGATTTCATTTCGCGTGCTGTCAATGCATTCGTTCTTTCTAAAATGCGGTCGGCCAGCGTCGACTTTCCGTGGTCGATGTGCGCGATGATGGAAAAGTTGCGGATTTTCTGTTGTCTCGCTAATCTCTGTTCTTGGTCCATTTTCTTCACTCCCATATAAACTACTTTGAATTATAGCAGTCAGGCGGGTAATCGGCAATGAATGACCGCATAAAGGTTTCAGTGTCAAGGAAAACTTCTTTCCACGTAACTATTGCATTCGGCCAGCCGATTTGATAAAATAACTTTTGTTGTATAGAGACACTGAAGAGCTAGGGCTTGCACCTGCCGCTCAAATTGTCTAGGAGGTGAAAGATATGCCAAACATTAAATCTGCAATCAAACGTGTTCGCACGACTGATAAGAAAAATGCTCAGAACTCATCTGTTAAAACTGCAATGCGTTCTTCTGTAAAAAAGGCTGACAACGCTGTAGCTAATAATGAAGAAAACAAAGGGGATTCCCTTAAAGCAGCAATCAAACAAGTTGAGAAAGCAGCTTCTAAAGGTTTGATCCACAAAAACACTGCTGCCCGTAGAAAATCAAGCCTCATGAAAAAAGCGTAAAACGCATCAAAAAGCCGGTCCTATATAGGGCCGGCTTTTTTCTGTGTGAAAAAAGAAACCACGCTGCCTTTGGATTGGCTTCGCAGTTCCTCCTTTAAGTATCTACCATTCAAGACGACTGTTTGGCATGCCCAGCGCGTTTCATTAGGAAAAATTCAAGCACCCGCTCCCGATTGCCTGAAACGGTTTTTAATTGCAGATCGATGTCTGCTAAATCGCCAAGCACTTGAAGCAAGCGTGTTTCGGATATCTGCCGACGCCTTTCCACCAATAGCTTAACGCGATAAGGGTGTGCTTTCAGTTGCTTGGAGATTTGTTGTGCGTGATAGCCTTTTTTTTGCAAATAATAGACATGTACCATAAAACGGATTTGTGACGAAAGCAAAGCAGCCAGCGCGACCGGCTCTTCTTTTTGGCGCAGCAGGTCATAATAGACGCTGAGCGCCGTTTCGACATCTCCATCGAGATACGCCTGCAGCATCTTAAAAGCATCTTGTTCCAAGGTACGTGCTGTCATATCTTCGATCAGCGTTTCGGTAATTTCTTCTTGTTCCGAGCCGAGGTATAAGGACATCTTCTCAATTTCCGAAGCGAGCAAAGTCAAATTGGTGCCTGCCATTTCGATAAGTTTTTGGGCACTTTGCCGCTCAAGCAGTTTGCCGTGAGATTTTGCTTCATGCGCAATCCAGCTTTCTAGTTCATGAGGCTGCAACGATTTCGCTTCAATCAGCACAACATTTTTCTTCATTAACTTGACGATTTTTTTGCGCTCGTCCAATTTCTCATATGGTGCAACAAAAACCGTCACACTCGTAGTTGGAGGATTCTCAAGCCACGCTTCCAAAGATTTGAGGTCATGGTTGATTTTTTCTTTTCCGCGTTCCGCCGCTTTTAGAAACGAAGCATTGCGCGCGATGATCAGCTTACGGTCACTGAAAAATGGAATTGTATCCGCTTCTTCCAGCACATGAGCGACCGGCACTTCATCCAAATCGAAATTAGAGACATCCGTTTCCTCTGCCTCTGCCATTTGCGCTTTCAGCAATTCGATTGTCTTGGTGATGAAATAGCTCTCAGATCCGACAATTAAGTAAACTGGATCGATTTTATCCGCGCGGATTGACTTCCAAATTGATGTAATCATACGTTTCACTCCCTCTTCTGATAACTATACCGGATTTTTCCGCGGCGGTCTGCCTTACAGAACAACTCTGCTTTTGACAGTTGTGTGACGTCGGCTAAAATTGCCGGACATTGTCGAGTTCGATATGGATTTTTCGCTTTTGTTCCCTTATAATAAAATCAACTAGGAGGGATTTTCAATGAATGAATTTGAACAGAACGTTCAGTCCAAACGCAACGATGCCATCGATGCAGGGATGGGCTTCGTCGTTTCCTTTGGTTTCTTCGCACTTATTTTCATCATCGCTGGCGTCGTGCAATTCGTAGCCCGCTGATTATAAAAAAAGCTTCGGCCTAGGCCGGAGCTTTTTTTATTTTCGGCTGCCGTCAATAGAGATGCGTCCAGCTTCGACCAGTATGTGGACGGTGCCATGTTCAGCCGTAGACCATAGCGGCAAGCCGAGTTCATCAAACCGTTCAGTTACTTCGGGGCTTGGATGCCCATAACGGTTATCGATTCCCGCAGAAACGACCGAAATTTCGGGACGTAAGGCTTCCAAAAAAAGCCGCGAGCTTGAGGTTTTGCTGCCATGATGCCCGACTTTCAAGACCGCGGCATCTGCTAATTTGTCTCCGTACCGTTCAACCACACCAGCTTCTCCTTCAGCTTCAAGATCTCCCGTAAAGACAAACCCTTGCCCCTGATGCTCCATCAGCAACACCAGTGAATCATCATTGCCTTCATAACGATCATCTTCCGGCGATAAATAAGTGAATTGCGTTTCACCCACCTCCCAATACGAACCACTCTTCGGCAGTTCCACACGGGCCTCGGTAGCGGCAGGTGCAAGTTCTAGCATCAATGCGTTTGCTTCGGAACCAGGCGTAATATGCAAATGTTCTACAGCCAATTCTTCAAACACCTCGTCTGCTCCTTCAGCATGATCTGCATCCGGATGGCTCAAGATAAAAAGGTCGATATTGGAGATGCCTCGCCCTTTCAAATACGGCACGACCGTTTGACGCCCCACTTCAAACGGCCGGCTTTTTTCTTGGAATGGCTGACTATCAAAACGCAACACTCCCCCGGCGTCGATTAAATACACCCCTTTACGAAAAGGCAGCTCAATCAATGCGCTATCGCCTTGCCCGACATCAATAAAACTGACATGGAGCCGAGGGTCCAGATACGGCTTTGCTGTAAACAACATCGCTGGAATGAGCAAAATGCACAATAAACGCGGGCGGAAGCATTTTTCCGCCTGAATAAAAAACACCAACACGCTCACAAGCATGAACAAAAGCCAAACGACAGACGGCCTTCCCGGTGTCCACACTTGATGAGGCAAGCCCGCTAAAAAAACGGTCAATCGTTCGATCCAGCTGCGCAGCGGCTCATAAAATGAAAACAGGAGGACATCGACTCCAATTGGCACGAAGCTTGCAGCCAGTAAAATGAAATTTGCCGGCAAAATCAACAATGTAAATAAGGGAACATAGAGCACATTCACCAAAAAGGAGGATAAAGAGATTTCATAAAAGTGGAGCAATAACAGAGGATACAAGCAAAGCTGAGAAACTGCAGTGACGATCAAGCCGCTTTTGATAACAGAAGCGCCTTCCATTAATTTAAGGGAAGCAATGATCCCAAAACTCGCCCCAAAAGATAATTGAAAGCCAATCTCATGCAATAAGCCAGGGTCGAGCCACAAAAACAAGATAAAACTTGCTGATAAGGCTTGGACGGCTGACACATGATGTCCGATCAGCCTCGCCCCAAGCACCATCATCACCATCGCACAAGCCCTCATAACCGACGGGGCAGCTCCTGCCAACATGGCATACAACGGCAGCACAAGCAATAATAAGACGGTCGCATTTTCTTTCCTGACCCTCAAGCGCAGCAGAATGAAATACATCATGGCCGTAACAATGCCAACATGCAGGCCGGATATCGCAAATAAATGGGTGATGCCAAGCGTTCGCTGGATCCTGGTTTGTTCGGCATCCATACTGCTCCGTTCACCGAGCAGCAGCGCTTGGGCTTCGACTGCTAAGGAGACCGGAAAGGTTTTGTCGATATGCTCAATCAAATTGCTGCGCTGCTTGGCCAAACGGGCACGAACCCCCGTGCTTGATTGCGCGGAGGAGATGGATCCCACCTCGAGCATGCCGGAAGCGTTATGGCGCTTTAAATACCGCATCATGTCGAATGCGTAGCTATGTGCCGGCATTCTCGGTTCTTGGAATTCGCCCGACACATAAAGTGCCGCTGAGGGTCCAAGCGCTAGTAAACTTTGCTGTTCTTCAATAGAACGGATCCGGTAACTGGCGTATATTACTCGGCCTGTGGTATCCGCCGCAAAACCAGACAAGCGGTCCCCGTCAATTGAGATTTCATCAAATGTAAGTACACCTTCATAGTTTCCGGCTAAAAGCGGGCCTTCGACAATACGGGCGTCCATCGTCAGATAGGAAATCATGGATATGCCCAATACGATGGCCAGCCAACTGAGACGCGCTCTTTTGTAAATCATCCAGCAAAAAAGCAGCACCATGAGCAAAAGCTGATTAGCTGAGCCATGTGCTGCTTGTGCCGCAATCGCTACAGCAATTGCCACATAGAGAAATAACGTTTCCGTTAAATGAGAAGTTCTCCGAATAATTCCTTCACCCGTTCTTTATAATGGGCCAATTCTTCCTCGCTCGCCCCTTTTGCGCCAAGCTGTTCGATCAATTCCATATACAGTGCCGTTTTTTCGACGCTTAGAAAATCGATTGTGCGTTCATCAAACACAACTTGAATTACTTCAACATTTGCCTGTTCCAGCAATTCGATAGCGTATTCATGATTTTTGTAATCGGCCGCGTAATAAAGGCGCGAAATCCCTGCTTGGATAATGGATTTGGTGCACTGAAGACAAGGGAAATGACTGACATACATATCGGCTCCGCTAACGCTGACACCGTATTTCGCACATTGCAACAACGCATTCATTTCTGCATGAATCGTCCGTACACAATGATTGTCGACGACGTAACAGCCTTTATCAATGCAATGGTCCCCACCAGAAATTGAACCATTATAGCCCCCCGCCATGATGCGTCGGTCACGGACGATAGTGGCTCCGACAGCCAATCGAGTACACGTGCTTCTTAGCGCTAAAAGATGGCTTTGAGCCATAAAAAATTGATCCCACGTTATTCGCTTCATCTGAATGCCTCCTGCTGTTTCGTTAAATTAAGTGTAGCAGAGGCAGTCGGTTCGTCAAGAGCTGTCCACTCTCATTTGATGCTGACCAGCTCTTTCAATTGTTCAAAACTTTTTTCACCGATTCCTGTCACGTCCATCAATTGCTCTATTGCTTCAAAAGGACCATTTTCCGTCCGGTGTGCGACAATCGCCGCCGCCTTGGCCGGACCGATTCCCGGAAGCTCGGTCAATTCCTCTTCATCGGCCGAATTCACGTTGATAAGTCCTGACTCAGCGCTTCCGCCTGCTGTTGCTGTAACCGGCGCCAGGATTTCTTCGCCCTGCGTCGGTACATAGACGGCTGATTCATCCAGCACGATGACCGCCAGATTGATCGAGCGGCTGTCCGCTTCCGGCAAAAAGCCGCCGGCAGCTTGGATGGCATCATTAATACGTGAACCGGAAGGCAACTCATACAGGCCGGCATTTTTGACAGCTCCTTTTACATCGATCATGACGCTTGTGTTGACGGCGGTTTCAGTTTCCGGTGGGGGTTCTTGTTCAATGGGTGGAGTGGTGAGTTCATCGAGACTAGTGGCCTCTGGAGGTTCGCGCAGGAGAAAGAAATAGAGAAGTGCCAAAATAACAGCAAATGGCAAAACAATGCGACCGTATTTGGCGAATTGCGGAGAAAGTTTCAGTGGGCATCCCTCGTTTCCGCAGAAAGCAAACAGCTGAAGCTGACTGAATTATATAATAACGATAGATCAGAAGTCCATCTTTCCACAAAAAAACCCGCATATAAAAATATGCGGGGTTTTGTGATTGTTTATTTTTTTGCACGGAAAAAAATCCGTTCGCTTTCATCGCTCGGCGCATCCGCTGTAAAATCAGCGGTTACTGATTCCACCGTGAACCCTGCCTCAGCGAGCCATCCCTTATAGGATTCAATCGAAAAAGTCCGTTGTTCATGGGTTTCTTCAAATCGCTCGAACATCCAGCCTTCACGTACAAAAAACGTCAAATCATGGATGACGCTATGAGGCGCAGAGCCTTTTTCTGTATGCCACATATAGGCGAGATCTTCCCCATCGTAAACAAACGGGCTATTCATGAAAATCTCATCAACTTTAAATACCGAGTGGACATCAAAAAAGAAATATCCCCCGGCTTCAATGCTGCATAGACTTGGTCGAAGGTTTTCGTGACTTGTGCTTCTGTCGCTAAATAATTCAGAGAATCGATCGCGATTGTCACGGCATCAAAACCCTCTAAGCCTTCAAGATTGTCCATAGACAATTGAAGCACTGGAATATCCAGCTCCGATTCTTTGAAACGATTCTGCGCAACGGTGAGCATATCAGCGGATAAATCACTCGCTGTTACCTCATAGCCGAGTTCGGCCATCAATTCCGACAGCACGCCGGTGCCGCACGCAAGATCAAGTACCGATCCAGATCGCATCGTTTCAGCAATCCATTCCACATATTGCTCGTATGGAATGTCTTCCATCAAATCGTCATAAACTGCCGCAAAACGTCCGTAGTTCATACTTCGAGCTGCGGGGCGTCGCGCCATAGACGCTCTAGGTTGTAGTATGAGCGCTCGTCGCGATGGAAGACATGTGCTACGACATCGCCAAGGTCAACCAAGACCCAGCGCGCTGCGTCGAAGCCTTCGACACTTTTGACTTCATAGCCGGCTTCTCCTGCTTTGTCCATCAATTCACGCGCAATCGACTGCACTTGGCGGTCTGAGTTTGCGCTGCAGATGAGGAAATAATCCGCCAATAGCGAAATTCCCTCCATATTCAATACCACGATATCTTCAGCTTTTTTGTCTTCTGCGGCTTGGTACGCCACTTGCAATAATGTCTCTTTAGTCATTCTTCACGTTCCCTTTCTGTTGCTCAAAATGCTTTAGGCATTTCAAGGAATCCGGATAAACCGGCTGATTTTTTGAGGTGAGAAATTCGATCGATTGCCGGATTGACGCTTCCATCAACTGATTAAGGCCATCATTTTTCATGGCTCTCAAGCGCTCGACTCCTGGAAACTTGCGGCTTGGTTCGATCATATCTGCAATGTAGACGATCTTCTCAAGATCGGTCATGGCAGCACGACCGGTTGTGTGATAGCGGATCGCATCAAGAATTTCTTGATCGGCGACGCCAAATTCATAAGCAGCTAAGTACGCACCGACTGGAGCATGCCATAATTCATGGTGATAGTCGAGCAATAAAGGATCCATGTTTTCCTTTTCAATAATGCTGCGCATCCAGTCGCGATCCGCATACTTCGCCACATCGTGAAGAATTGCAGCAATGCGGGCTTGCTCTTCGGACACGCCATACACTTTAGCGAGTGCCACCGCAGTATTCATCACGCCTAGCACATGGTTATAGCGTTTTTCAGGTAGACGTTCTTTGACTTTTTGGAGCATCAGGCTCGGATCCATACAATCGCTCCTTCCGTATCAGTGTTTCCACGTGCTCGGGAACGAAAAAAGTCAAGGGCTTGCCCGCTGCTACACGCTCCCGGAGCATCGTCGAAGACACATGCATTTCTGGTGAATCGATCATCCTTACTGGGTAATCGGTTTCAGCCTTATATCCCGGACGGCCAATGCCAACAAACTGTACCAATTTAGACAGCTCGCCAACCCGGTGCCAGGTATGCAGACTTTCGACCATATCGCCGCCGATAATGAAATAAAATTCGCATTCTGGTTCACGGTCGATCAGTTTGACCATCGTCTCATACGTATACGACACCCCGCCGCCTGACACTTCAATATCTTCTAGACGGAAATGGGCTTGCCCTTCAATGGCCAGTCGCGTCATCTCGACACGCGTTTTTGTATCGATGCCTTTCGCTTCCTTGTGCGGTGCGATGGCATTCGGCATAAAACGCACTTCATCCAAGCCTAGTGTGTAGTAGGCTTCATTGGCCATGATTAAATGGCCGATGTGCGGCGGGTTGAATGTGCCGCCCAGAATGCCGATTTTGCGTTTTTTCACGGAAGGTCAATCCGTTTGTTGTTGACTGAAACTTTATACAAGACGACCGTATGGCCAATCAATTGAACCAATTCAGCTTTAGTCCCTTCAGCCAGATGCTTGGCCACTTCGTGCTTGCCATCTTCATTGTTTTGCAGAATGCTGATTTTTACGAGTTCGCGTTTTTCAAGAGCTTCCCCGATCTGTACGAGCATCGCTTCATTGACGCCGCCTTTTCCGACTTGAAAAATCGGGTCCAAATGATGCGCTTCGCTTCTTAAAAAACGTTTTTGTTTACCTGTTAACATGATTTCCTCCTAGTTTTTCCGTAATCAATTCAATCATTTCTTCTGTATCCGGACGGATGCCTGTCCATTTTTCGAAGGCGATGGCGCCTTGGTTAACGAACATGCCGACACCATTCAGCACCAAACAGCCTTTTGCTTTCGATTCTTTTAAAAATGGTGTTTCCAGTGGATTGTAGATAATATCCGCGACCACCGATCCGCTTCCAAGGTGTGTCAGCGATAGCGGCAATGCTTCCTCTGTCAAGCCGACAGAGGTGGTCTGGACGATCGTATCAAATTCACTCAAATTCGATTCCGCTTCAGTCAACACGATCGCTTTGCTGTCGATTTCCTCTGCCAATTCTTGCGCTCTTCTGAATGTACGGTTTGTAATGGTAATATTACTGAAGCCGGCACGGGAGAGTGCAAAACTGATGCCTCTTGCCGCCCCGCCCGCACCGATTACGAGCATCGCACCGTCTTTATCGACAGGATAACTTAAAAGTGAACGGACAAAGCCATCCCCATCGGTGTTGAATCCTTTTAGACGTCCATTATGTGCTACGACCGTATTGACCGCATTCATAATGCGTGCCGTTTCGTCCAATTCATTCAATAGCGGAATCGCCGCCTGCTTATGCGGCAACGTAATGTTAAATCCGCTATTGCCAAGCAATTTCATGGAGTGAAGCGCTTGTTCTAGCTGTTTAGGTTCCACATGTACAGGGATATAGGAAGCATCGATGCCATGTTTGTCAAACCAGTAGTCGTGCATAAAAGGCGATAAGGAATGCGCGATCGGGTCTCCAATGACTGCATACCATTTCTTCATTTGGTCCCCTCCTAGATGAGCGATGGGCGGACGATGACTTCTACCCCTTTTGGTGCATGGGCAGCGATCGTCACATCGTCGTGCTGGACCGTAATCCAGCCTAGCCCTGAAAAGACGATGTCTGTTTTGCCTTCTTTGATGCGGAATTCGTGGCGCACCAATTCAGGAAAATCTTCTTTATATTCAGCAGATGGCGGGGCAAGCATGCCGCCGAGATGTTGTGCGTACAAATCATCTGCATTGTCCAATTTGGTCCGATGAATATTCAATGAATTGGCCGCGTGCACCGTGAAAGATGAACGTTTGCCATTGATGAAATCAAAACGCGCCAATCCGCCGATGAACAAGGTCTGTTCAGGGTTCAACTGGAACACACGAGGCTTGATTTCTTTTTTCGGCATGATTGCCTTGAGATCTTCCGTATGCAGATGGTGCGCCAATTGATGATGATTGATGATGCCCGGCGTATCGTATAACGATCGTTCATCATCCAGCGGAATGCCGATCATATCCAGCGTCGTTCCAGGGAAATGAGAAGTCGTAATGACATCACCTTCGCCTGTCGCTTGCTTAATGACTCGGTTGATGAAGGTCGATTTCCCGACATTCGTACAGCCGACCACGTAGACATCGCCACCGTCACGGTATTGTTCAATTGCATCCATCGCTTCTGCGACGCCTGTACCTTTGTGTGCGGAAACAGCCAAAATATCGATTGGGTTCAAGCCTAATTTACGCGACTCTTGTTTCATCCAATTGAGCAGTTTTTTCTCTTTGACTGATTTCGGCAACAAGTCTGCTTTGTTGGCAATGAGCAAAATCGGGTTGTTTCCGACAAAGCGGTGCAATCCCGGTAGCCAGCTGCCGTTGAAATCAAAAATATCGACAATCTTCACGATCAAGCCTTTACGCTCACCAAGGCCGTTCAAGATGCGCAGGAAATCGTCGTCCGTCAAAGAGACCGGCTGCAATTCGTTATAGTTTTTTAAACGGAAACAGCGTTGGCAGATGATTTCTTCTTTATCGAGCGAAGACGGTGGCGCGTAGCCGATCTCGTCTTTTTGTTCTGTTTGGATCTGTACACCGCAACCGATGCAATATGGCATTTCTGTCAATTTTCTTCCTCCCACATCAATTGTCCTTTATCTTTCAATCTTTTCATGATCCGTCGTTCTACCATCCGGTTAAAACGCGTAAAAAAGCCGTCTGATTGCGCGACTGGCAATACGAGAATCGTATGAAGCTTATTGCGGTTGCCGCCAAAAATGTCCGTCAGCATCTGATCGCCGATAACGACAACTTGTTCGCGTTTAACACTCATAATTTTCAGCGCTTTCCTGAAGGCTTTGCCCATCGGCTTTCTTGCCTGGTAAATAAATGGAATACCGAGCGGGTCAGCGAACGACTTCACGCGCATCTCATTGTTGTTGGACACAATAACCACTTGAATGTCCGCATCCTTCATCGCTTTCAGCCACTCGATAAGGCGTGGCGTCGCTTCGGGACGGTCCCATTCTACTAAGGTATTGTCGAGGTCGGTAATAATCCCGCGCACCCCTTTTGCTTTCAATGACTCTGGCGTGATGTCAAAAACTTCTTTCACATACTGCCTTGGAATAAAATATCGATACACACGTAACAACTCCTGTTTCTACGGACTTAAGTTCATTGATTATACCATATATGCAAGCGGTTCTCCCACCTTGATGTGGTGGCCGTCCTTGATTTTCTCATCAAACTGAAGATCGCGGCTTTCAAAAAACAAAGCGACTGTCGAACCAAAGCTAAAGTAAGCGACTTCATGGCCTTTCTGCCATTTAGTGCCGAACTCGGTCAATTCAATGGAGTTGACATACATGGCGCCGACTTTTACAACGAGCAGACGCCCGTTTGCGGTCTCTAGCTCCGTAATGAGACGCCGGTTGCCGCTGATTGGCGATTTGCCATAAGTTAATCCGAGGCGATTGACCGGATAGGATTTTTCGCCGAGCATGTATTGATTTACGACGTGGCCATCTGCTGGGCTGTGGATCCGGTGGTAATCTGCAGGCGATAAATACAAGATTGCATATTGGCCGTTTGCATAGCGCTGCGCTGATTGCTTGCTGCCTAACAATTCTGCGAGTGAATAGCTGATGCCTTTAACCGCAAAGCGGCTATCGTTTTGAATCGCGCCATGGATCTCAACGCGCCCATCAACAGGAGAGACGAGTTCAGTGTTCGCAACCGGTCTCGCATGTGTTTTCAAACGACGTGTAAAAAAATCATGCAAACTCGTGTATTGCCCAATTGGACGTTCGATTTCACCCAGTTCGATGTTATAGGCCTTGATAAATCCAGGCACAGCCTTCTGGCTAATTATTGATTGAGTAAAGCGTTTTAACGCTGCGGAGCTAGTCTTGCCATTGCCCAATTCAATCATCGATTGATATAGCCATTTTTTCATACCGGCACCTCCATTGTTAAAATAGTCTACCATTTTTTGTCGATTCGCAGTATAATTGGCGAAAGGATATCGAAAAAAGGAGCGCTTGCATTGATATTGATCGACAAGATGGATCACACCATCAAACGGCTGAAATGCCAGGCGGCCAACACGTTAACGATCGGCAATATGATGTTCGGCGGCGCCTCATTGATGGCGACGTTGAACCAGCAATACAGTTATAGTGTGCTGTTTATTTTCATAGCTGCATTTTTAGATCGCTTTGATGGGATGGTCGCCAGAAAATACAATCAGGAATCCGAACTCGGCAAACAATTGGATTCCATGGGGGATATCATTTCATTTGGCGTCGCCCCTGCACTTTTGATCTATCAACTGGCTTTGCAGGATTTCGGGCTATCCGGCATGGTATTTACAGTTATTTATATTTCATGCGGCGCTTTCCGCTTGGCGCGCTTTAATATTTGCGAACCGAATGGCTATTTTACCGGCTTGCCAATTACTGCAGCCGGAACTGTGCTGACTTTGTCATATTTCGGGTTTGGCCATTGGTCGCCCGCTGTTTATATGTTCATCTTATTGATTTCTTCATTATTAATGATCAGCACATTTTCATTGCGGAAAGTATAAAAGCTGAGGGCTTGATGCCCTCAGCTTTTTTTGCTTGTTTTGGGATGAAGTTTCTTTTATACGCGCTGGAGCATCTTTTCGATGACACGCAAGACGATTTCAGTGGAATGCTTGGCAGCCACTGGCAGGAATTCATCGAATGAGACCGAGGATTCCTTACCGGCGATGTCCGACAGAGCGCGAATGACGACAAATGCCGTATCGTATTGGAAGCAAACTTGCGCGACGGCAGCCGCTTCCATTTCCGCTGCTTTCATCGCGGGAAATTGCTGTTTCACCAAGGCGACACGTTCAGGATCGCTCATAAATGAATCACCTGTTGCAATAAGCCCGACCGCATGTTGATGTTCACCGATATCATCGACCGCCTGGACGGCAAGTTCAACCAATTCCTTGTTGGCGATATAAGCAGCCGGCATTTGCGGCACTTGGCCAAGCTCATAGCCGAATACGGTTGCGTCGACATCATGATGGCGCACTTCATCTGAAATGACTACTGCACCAACTTCCAATTCTTCATCAAAACCACCGGCTGACCCAATATTCAAGACCAGGTCCGGTTTGAATTCCTGCATCAGAATCGTCGTAGTCATCGCAGCATTAACCTTGCCAATGCCACTTTTCAGCAGAATGAGTTCCTGCCCTTTGTATGTACCCGTTGTGAATTCGCTATTGGCGATTTCACGGACAGATGTGTTCGCTAATTGATTGCGCAATAACTCTACTTCTTCTTCCATTGCGCCGATTACACCGATTCTCATTATATCCGCTCCTTACGCTTAAGATTTCGCCGGAAAAACGGCGCCCTATTAATAGGCGCCGTCCAGCGTTTTGAGTACATCCATTTTTTCTGGTTTCCAACCTTCTCCGTCCACCCATTCAAGATAGACGCGGTATTTCTCGGATTGGTCTTTCGACTGAACTGTCGCAATCGATTGTTGAGGGCCGCCGCCATTTTGAACCATCATGACATACATGTCATTTTGAGACAATCCTGTAGCGTAAGTGACCGCTTCAATTTTTTCGTTCCAATCGACTGAGTTTTTCTGGTAAGAAGAGACGTGGTCGCCGCTTTGGCTTGTGCCAACAGGCTCCCAGCTTGTGTTGACGATGGTTTCACTGACGATTGGGTCGTTGGACTCTTCACGTGTGATGGTACCGCCTTTTGTTTCTTCTTCCTCTTCTTCTTTTTCTTTTTCTTCAGCTTCTTTTTTAGCTGCTTCTTCTTCAGCCTTGGCTTCCTCTTCCGCTTTTTCTTCCGCTTCGAGGTCATTTTCTTCTGCCGTTACTTGCGGATCATCATCGCCGCTCGTTTGGCTTTCCGTTGCCGGCGTGGTTTCTGTGGATTCAGGATCTGCTGAATCGTCGCCGCCTCCGAAAAGCAATGTCGCCCCGATGATAACCACCAAAGTAAATACTAAGGCGATCATGATATTCAGGATCGAATTCGAACGATTTTTATTGTTCTTATTCTTATTCAAACGAGAGGGATATGATTTTTCTTCGTTAGCCATGCAATGCCCCCTTTACACATATTTTATCATATTTAGCCCATGACAAATTTGACGTTTCAACTAAAGTTTTGTTTCATTCATCAAAAAAACAGCCACTCCCAAAGGAATGGCTGGGTTCATCAATTGATCGAAACGATCTTGACTTCCATTTCCCCGCCTGGTGTCAACACTTTGACACGGTCACCGACAGTGCGGCCAAGCATGCTTTTAGCAATTGGCGAATCGTTCGAAATGCGCCCTTCCAACGGATCTGCTTCCGCAGAGCCCACGATAGTGTAAGCTTCTTCCTCACCGCCTGGAATTTCCATAAACGTAACTGTTTTTCCGAGACGCACGACATCGTTGCCGGCTTCCTCTTCATTTATAATCACCGCATTGCGGATCATGGATTCCAATGTAGAAATACGCCCTTCGACAAAGGCTTGGTCTTCTTTCGCAGAATCGTACTCGGAGTTCTCGGATAAATCCCCGAAACTTCTTGCTACTTTGATGCGTTCCACCACTTCTTTGCGTTTGACCGTTTTCAAATAATCCAGTTCATCTTCCAACTTCTGCTTTCCGGCAGCTGTCATCGGAAATTGTTTATCATTTGCCATACTCTTCCCACTCCTTCAACTGCTGACTATGGATGCGCTAACACCCGTCAGTCTCGTATCATTCTATTATAATTTTCCAATCTATTCAAGAATTGTTTTAATTTTTGTAACCATTAGGTCGATTGCGACTTCGTTTTGTCCACCTTCGGGGATAATCACGTCCGCATAGCGTTTCGTCGGCTCGATGAATTGGTTATGCATCGGGCGCACGACAGTTAAATATTGTTCAATAACCGAGTCGATCGTCCGTCCGCGCTCGTTGATGTCGCGCATTAAGCGGCGAATGATGCGCAGGTCCGCATCGGTGTCGACGAAGAGCTTAATGTCCATTAGTTCGCGCAAACGTTCGTCTTCTAGGACCAGGATGCCCTCCAAGATGATAACGTCTTTCGGGTCAATCACAACGCTTTCTTCTGCACGGGTATGCAAAGCGTAATTGTAGATTGGCTTTTCAATCGCTCTTCGTTCAAGCAATTCGTTGACATGATCGATTAACAGATCCGTATCAAAAGCGAGCGGATGGTCGTAGTTGGTTTCAAGACGCTCTTCAAATGCGAGATCGCTTTGGTCTTTATAATAATAATCCTGTTCGATGACCACTACGGAATGTTCTTTGAACACTTCATAGATGGAATTGGTGACACTGGTCTTGCCTGATCCTGAACCGCCAGCGATGCCGATGACGACCGGTCTGTTTTTAGACATATACGTTAACTCCTTGTGTATCGATTTTCATTTTTTCCTGCAGACGAGAAGCCCATCCCCGACCGGTAATAGTTCACAGTCGAATCCGGGATGCCCATCCATTTTTTCACGAAACGCACGGATATTACGGATCATCGTACGTTTGCGTCTTGGCACTTCTTTAATCGGCTGGTCCACCATACCATGCATGGACATATTATCGCAGTAAATGGTGCCGCCTTTAACAAGTAAACTTTCGTATTTATTAAAAAAACGTTCATATTGCCCTTTTGCAGCATCGATGAACACGGCATCGTACGACGGAGTCAATTCTGCAATATCCAGTTCAAGCGCATCGGCACAGATGACTTGCACGCGGTCTTGCATTGCCGATTGCTGAATAAATCCAAGTGCTTTGTCGTACCGCTCTTGGTCCCGTTCAATCGTGTCAATCCTGACGTCGGGCAAAGCCTGGGCTATCCGAAGCGCCGAATAGCCGATTGCTGTTCCCAGCTCGAGCAAGCGGTGCGGGTTCTGCTCTTGCAATAATTCGAGCAGCTCCCCGATGCCCTGTTCTTCCATGATCGGCACATGATGTTCTGCCGCATAGGTGCGCATCATTTTGAATAATGCTTCTATTGGTGTTTCAGGCATTGTAGATATCCGCCCCTTTCATGCACTTTTGCCTCATTTGAACAGAAAAGAAGAAGGGAAACGTGCGCTCCCTTCCTGCTTGGATCAATTTCCGATATATTCATCACGGTATTGAAGATGCTGTTCGTAACTGGTCGAGAAGTAATTTTTGCCTTCTGAGTCAGCTAGGAAGTATAGATAATCCGTTTGGTTCGGATCGAGCACCGCTTCAATGGATGATGCGCCGGCAGCGGCGATCGGTCCAGGCGGCAAGCCTTTATTTGTATAGGTGCTATAAGGATCTTCAAACTCGTAATCCGAGTTGAACAAACGGTCCTTATGCTCGCCCATCGCATAAATGACAGTTGGATCTGTCTGCAACGGCATATCTTGATCCATCCGGTTATAAAAGACACTGGCAATAGTTTGGCGATCTGATTTCGCAGTCGCTTCCTCTTCTAGCAATGAAGCAAAAGTCAATAGCCAATGAGGCGATTTCTCTTGTTCCTGCAAGACGCTTTGGTACGGTTCAATTGTCGCTTTGGTGGCATCAAGCATCTGCTCAATTAACACGGTCAATGAAGGGTTTTCCTCATAGATTGGATAAGTAGCAGGGAATAAATAACCTTCCAATGCGAATTTAACGTCCTCGCCTTTGATGTCTTCTGTCAGTAGATCAGGATATTTAACCATCAATTCTTCGATATACGTTTCGTCCTGCACTTGTTCCATAAACTGCTCTGCGCTATAATCCGTTTTTTCGGCAATGACGCGTTCGGCAATTTCTTCCAAGGTCAGGCCTTCTGGAACATTGATCGTGTATAAAGGTTCATGATAGACTTTCCCGGTTTTCAAACTTTCCGTAATTTCTTCCAATGTCATCGATTGTGTCAAACCATAATTGCCGGCCTGGAACTCCGATTCGTTTTGGAATTTGACGTAATACTTGTAAATGCGGGCATCTTTGATGACTTCATTTTCTTCAAGCAATGCGGCAATGCTATCCAAGTTCGAGCCAATCGGCACCTCGACATCAATCACTTTCTCAGAATCCGGATCCATTGGCTCGAGTGCATCGGTGACATAGCTATAGGCTTGCCAGCCGACTACTGCGACGACCACTAGAAGGACGAGCGCGACA
The DNA here is from genome assembly GCF_001687625.2 of Planococcus maritimus. Taxonomy (NCBI): domain Bacteria; kingdom Bacillati; phylum Bacillota; class Bacilli; order Caryophanales; family Caryophanaceae; genus Planococcus; species Planococcus maritimus. The sequence continues at coordinate 1,442,544 of NZ_CP016538.2, read as the reverse complement.
ATCAACACGATACGCCGAACCACTCTCACTTCTTTTTTCTTTTCCTTCATCCTGTCGAACATGACGTCCTTTTTTGACTGCTTTTCCACGGGTGTTCCCCCTCAGCGATTCATCTTCCCAAAACAGAAGGCGATTCAAATGAAAGGGACGGAATCAAGGTTCAATTCCGTCCCCCTTATGGTTATTGCTCTTCGTTTTCTTCTTCTTCCTCGAGGAAAGTGTTAAGCATTTCTTCGATCATGTCCCATTCTTCTTCAGTTTCTACTGGGCGAAGTTCGCCGCCGGAAACTTTCTCATCAGAATCCAGGTTTTCAGTGAAAGAAGATGCGTGGATTTCGATCTCGCCTTCTTCGTCTTCATCTGCTCCTACTGGGAAATACAAGACGTATGATTTTCCGAAATCTTCCGATTCAAATGTGAACAACACTTCGAATAATTGCTCGTTTCCGTGCTCGTCCACTACTGTAATATGCTCTTGACCATGTTCCATTTGTGTCACCTCATCATTTTTTTGAATCAAGATAGCCTTGTAAAATCATCACTGCGGCCATCTTGTCGATTACTTTTTTGCGATTTTTTCGGCTGACATCGGCAGAAATCAGCATTTTCTCTGCTGCCATTGTTGTCAGTCTTTCATCCCAAAGCACTACCGGTATATCATATCCTTCTTTTAGCAATGCTGCAAACTTTTCGGAAGCTTCTGCCCGTGGCCCGATAGAGTTATTCATGTTCTTCGGGTAGCCCACGACCGCTTCCGTTACTTTGTACTCCTTGATCAATTCGCCAAGACGTTCAAGACCAAACTGGCCATTCGCCTCATCGATTTTGACGGTTTCAATGCCCTGGGCTGTCCAACCAAGCGCATCACTAATCGCCACTCCGATCGTTTTGGAGCCAACATCCAATCCCATTGTTCGCATAATTATTCCTCGTTATTCTTTTTGATATAGAACTTCACCAGTTCTTCCAAAATTTCATCCCGCTCCAGTTTCCGGATCATGTTCCGGGCATCCTGGTGGCGAGGGATATAAGCCGGATCACCTGAAAGCAGATACCCGACGATCTGATTGATCGGGTTATAGCCTTTTTCTTCTAGAGCAGCATGGACCTGCAACATTACTTGCTTTACGTCCTGCTCCATCGACTCATCGGATGAATCAAATTTCATCGTGCGATCAAATGAGCTCACGACAAGCACCTCACTTTCGGAATGTGTATTGGCAATTCGTTCCTCTTGCTGAATCCCATTATAACTGAAAGCGCGGATTTGTTAAACCTATTTGACTAAAGTGTAGACCGATTCAAGAGCGGCCTCTAGTTGCTCTGGATTTTTTGCCCCAGCCATCGCCATGTCCGGGCGTCCGCCGCCTTTGCCGCCGCATTGTTCAGCGACCGCTTTGACGATATTGCCGGCGTGGTAATCCTGGCCCGCAATGTTTTTCGAAACACCCGCTGCTAGCATGACTTTGTCGCCGTCGCTTGCTCCCAGAACAATCACAGCCTGATCAAATTTCGCTTTCAAATCGTCGACCATTTGGCGTAGTTGGTTATTGTCTTTTGCTTGAACTTTTGCTGACAATACTGTCACATCTCCGACTTTTCTTGCCGATTCCAGCAATTCACCGGACTGGGCATTAGCGATTTTCTGCAGCAGCGATTCATTTTCGCGCTGCAAAGCTTTGACATCGGCTTGCGTCGCTTCAATTTTTTGAACGACATCACGTGGGTTGGCTTTCAAAAGAGAAGCTGCTTGTTCTAACACTTTCTCCCCTTGTTTAATGCTGGTAAACGCACCCTTGCCGGTCAATGCTTCAATGCGGCGAACGCCAGCTCCGATGCCGCTTTCTGAGACGATTTTAAAGACGCCGATTTCAGAAGTGTTCGCTACATGGATGCCGCCGCACAATTCGAGCGAGTAATCGCTGATCGCAACGACGCGGACGACATCACCGTATTTTTCGCCAAATAAAGCCATTGCGCCCATGTCTTTTGCTTCCTGCAAGTTATGATAGCCTGACTCGACTTCAATGCCTTCCCAGATTTTTTCATTCACTGCCTGCTCGATCGTTGCCAGCTCTTCTTTTGTCACTTGCCCAAAATGAGAGAAGTCAAAACGCAGGCGGTCTGGACCAACATAGGACCCCGCTTGGTTAACATGTGTGCCAAGAACGTCTTTCAATGCCTGATGCAAAAGATGAGTCGCGGTATGGTTTTTCACCGTGTGGCGTCGTTCAGAAGCATCGACTTTCGCTTTCACAGCCGTTTTCGTCAATTCGCCGGATTCCACTCTGACACGGTGCAAGTTCTGACCATTCGGTGCTTTTTTGACATCGAGCACAGTAGCCAAAACCAGATCGTTGGTCAGTGTCCCTTTATCGGCAATCTGTCCACCGCTTTCGGCATAAAATGGCGTACGGTCCAGCACGAGCTGCACTTCTTCGCCTTCTTGGACACTGTCGACCAATTCTCCGTCTTTTACGATGGCGACGATTTCAGCGTCTGCCACTGTATGCGTATAGCCAATAAATTCGCTTTCTGCTTTGATATTGCCAAGCACTTCGGATTGCGTCTGCATGGAGTTAACATTCTGGCGAGCATTTCTCGCACGTTCACGCTGAGCGTTCATCGCCAGTTCAAAACCTGCGTGATCGATGGTCATTTCTTCATCTTCTGCGTATTCTTCCGTTAGCTCTACAGGAAAGCCGTACGTGTCATATAAACGGAAAACATCTTCACCCGGAATTTCGCTATGGCCTTGTTGTTTTTGCTTTTGGATCACGGTAGATAAAATTTCCAAACCGTCGTGCAAAGTTTCAAGGAAGCGCTCTTCTTCAAGCTTCATGACACGGACAATGAAATCTTCCTTGTCTTTCACTTCAGGATAGAAGCTCTGCATGATTTCCCCAACAACCGGCACTAATTGGTACATGAACGGTTTTTCGATGCCAAGTTTCTTCGAATAGCGAACAGCACGGCGCAGCAAGCGGCGCAGCACGTAGCCTCGGCCTTCGTTTGACGGCAATGCGCCGTCTCCAATCGCAAACGCGACGGTGCGAACATGATCGGCAATCACTTTGAAGGCCATATCTTGCTCTTGGCTGTCGCCATAGGATTTCCCTGAAATTTCTGCGGTCTTCTCAATAATTGGTACAAATAGATCTGTATCGTAATTGGTCGGCACGTCCTGAACGACTGAAGCCATGCGCTCGAGACCCATTCCAGTATCAATGTTCTGTTTTGGCAGCGGCGTGTACGTGTGATCCGCATTATGGTTGAACTGGGAAAACACCAAGTTCCAGATTTCCAAATAACGGTCGTTTTCGCCGCCTGGATATAATTCTGGGTCTTCCGAATCGTTTCCGTAGAACTCACCGCGGTCGTAAAAAATTTCCGAGTTTGGTCCACTTGGGCCTTCCCCAATATCCCAGAAATTCCCTTCCAATCGAATGATGCGTTCAGCTGGCACGCCGACTTCATTCAGCCAAATAGCGTAAGCTTCTTCGTCTTCCGGATGGATGGTCACAGACAATTTCTCTGCATCAAAGCCGATCCATTTGTCGTCCGTGAGAAATTCCCACGCCCAGTGAATAGCCTCTGTTTTGAAATATTCCCCAATCGAGAAGTTGCCGAGCATTTCGAAAAATGTATGATGTCGCGCCGTCTTCCCGACGTTTTCGATATCGTTTGTGCGGATTGATTTTTGCGCGTTGACGATTCGTGGATTTTTCGGAATAACGCGGCCATCAAAATATTTTTTTAACGTCGCGACGCCACTGTTGATCCACAATAAAGACGGGTCTTCAAACGGCACGAGTGGCGCGCCCGGTTCTACGTCATGTCCTTTTTCTTTAAAAAAATCGAGATAGAGCTTACGGATTTCTTCAGCTTTCAAATTCTTCATCAAAATTCCTCCTTTTGCATAATAAAAAGCCTTCATCCCCTAATAAAAAGGGACGAAGGCTTGATTCGCGGTACCACCCTGGTTACACAAGGCCTGGGCCGTGTGTCTCTCAAGCGCCTTAACGCGGCGGGACGGCAGTGATTAGCTGCACTCGGGAGTAGCGTTCAATAGATGCGGCAGAAGGCCCTTTCAGCCAAGGGAGCCTTTTTCTAAGCAGCCGGATTCTATTTACTGTCTCCGTCTAAGTGTTGTCTTTCTGTTATAAATTGAATTATAGAAAACCCTGATGGCCTTGTCAAGCACACTCACGCTCCTTGAAAGTCGCGCGGCGTGATGCCTTCCATGCCGATCATCGGATGGATGCGGTGGGCATTTTGCTGTGTCAGGCTTTTTGGCTCGTCGGCTTGTGTTTCGGAAATCGTTTGTTCGGTTTTTGTTTGCGCCGGATTCTCTGTCGCTGTTGTCGCTGTTGCTGCTGGGGCCTCTGCGATTCCCAGTCTATCTGCCAGCGTCGTCAAGCGGCTCGAATCGTCTGTACGCTCGACGCCATATCGGAACACGCCCGGGTCGCCGCAAAGAATGAGGAAATCCCGGCTTCTTGTGATGCCGGTGTAGAGCAAATTGCGGCGCAGCATCTTCATATAACCGCGGACGACCGGCATGATGACTGTCGGGAATTCCGAGCCTTGTGCTTTATGAATCGAACAGCAATAAGCGAGCGTCAGCTGGTTTAAATCACTGCGCTGGTACGTTACTTCGATGCCGTCAAATGACACGACAAGCAAATCCTGCTTTTCCACCGTTTCTTTCGCTTTCATGATGGCGACTACTTCGCCCATATCCCCGTTAAAGACATTGCTCTCAGGCTGGTTCACTAACTGCAACACTTTGTCGTTGATACGGTAAGTGATGTCACCAAATGCCAGCTCTTTGCGGGAACCGTCGTCATTCGGGTTGACCATCTGCTGGATCATTTGGTTAAGCGCATCGATGCCTGCTGGCCCTTTATACATTGGCGCAAGCACTTGAATGTCTTTGATCGTATGGCCTTTTGACAAAGCACTCTTGACGACTTTTTCAACAACTGTCGAAATTTGGTCTGCCCCGGCACGGATGAACGAACGGTCGGAGGTTTTTGCTTCGATATTATCCGGCAGTTTCCCGGCTTTCATTTGGTGTGCGAGTTCAATGATGGACGAACCCGAACTTTGGCGGTAAATTTCCGTCAGCTCGACTTTCGGGATGCGGCCGGATGCAAGCATATCGCGCAGCACTTGTCCGGGGCCGACTGGCGGCAATTGATCCTGGTCGCCAACAAAAATCAGCTGGGCGTCGACAGGCACCGCTTTTAATAATTGATGGGCAAGCCAAGTGTCGACCATCGACATTTCATCAATGATGATCAATTTGCCTTCAATTTCTTTTTCGGTTTCTTCATCTTTTTCCTGGCCGTTAAAGCCAAGCAAGCGGTGAATCGTCATCGCCGGCAAATCGGTTGATTCGCTGAGCCGTTTCGCCGCACGCCCTGTCGGAGCTGCCAAAATGATCGGGAATGGCTCTTTTTTCTTGCCATATTCTTTCGGATCAAGCGACAAGCCATGCAGTTCGGCATAGACTTCGACCAAGCCGCGAACGACCGTCGTCTTGCCTGTCCCTGGCCCGCCGGTGAGAATCATGACGCTGGAATTCAAACTTTTTTCAATAGCATCGATTTGCGTCTCTGCATAATTGACGCCAAGCCGCTCTTCAGCGTCGCCAAGCGCTTTGCGGATTTCAGAAGATGGAAAGCCATCGCGCGTTTCCTGCTCGGCAATCAAGGTCTCGAGCTTGGTTGCGATGCCGACTTCCGAATAATACAATGACGGCAAATAAAGGCGGGTTTCTTCCCCCGCCACTTTGCCTTCCTCATTCAGTTCGATAGCTGCTTGTGTAATCGAGTCGATTGGAATGTCCGCTGATTGGCTCGCTTCAAGCAATTGCTTGACGAGCGGGATTAAATTCTTCGCATCGACAAAGACATGCCCTTCCGATAGCGACGCCTGATTCAACACATGGAGAATGGCCGCTTTAATACGATCGGGGTGGCTGCCGGTGATGCCAAGCTTTGAGCCGAGTTCGTCCGCACGGTGAAAGCCGATGCCTTCGATTTCCTCGATCAGCTGAAATGGGTTTTTCGAAAGAATGTCGATCGTTTCTTCACGGTAAGCTTGATATATTCTCATACCGATTTGCGGGCCGAATCCCCAATCGTTTAATTGGATCATGACGCGCTCAAGTCCTAAATTCATCTGCAAAGTCGAGCGGATGGTATCTTTTTTTTCATCCGAAAGACGCGGGACACCGTCAAGTGCATCCGGGTCTTCTAGAATTTTTTTAATGGCGTCGCTGCCGAGTTTCTTGACGATGGTCTCAGCCGTTTTGCGACCGATGCCGTTGAACAAATCGCTCGATAAATAATGGACAACGCCTTGTTCGGTTTCAGGCACTTCTTTCTTGAAGGTTTCTGCCTGGAACTGTACGCCGTATTTCGGATGGTTTTTGACGCTCCCGGTAAACTTGTATTGTTCTTCAAGCGATAGCTTCGGGAAATAACCGGAGACGATAATTTCCTTTTCGGTATAGGGGGTGTTGGTTTGCTGGATTTTCACTTTAATGATGGAGAAGAGGTTTTGGGGATTGTGAAAAATCGAGACGACCGGACGCCCCAGCACAAATTCACTTTCTTTTTGGAATAAATCAATCTGTCCGGACATGCGGCCGTCTCCTCTCTTTCATTTCTTCAATTCAATCGTTCGTTAATCATATCGTAGGCGTAACGCGCCATTTCGTTTTTGTCATCTAATGTGTATGCACGCTGTAAATGATACATGGCATCTTCTGTACGATCGCTCGAGACGGCATACAAAACACCTAAGTTGTAATGGACATCTGAGTTATCCACATCAATCTCAAGCGCTTGAACAAACTGTTCTTCAGCCATATCAAAAAATTCAAGCGAGGCCAATGCGATGCCATAGCTCAGACGCGCCTGCAAGTCAGTTGGGTCCAGTTCAACGGCACGCTGCAAATAAGGCAAAGCAAGCTTTGGCTGGTCGATGCGCTCAAAGCATTTGCCGACCATATAATGGGCATCCGAACCTTCGATGCCATGATGAATTGCTTTTTCATAGAGCTTTAACGCTTCTTCATAACGTTCTGCGTTGTAATAGAGATTCGCCAAGCCGTAATACGCCGTAGCGGAGGTTTCATCAAGCGTCAAGGCTTTCTGAAAAAACCGTTCCGCACGCTCTGTTTCGTTCATTGAAGCTAAGACATGCCCGAAATTGATATAGCCGAGTGCGTCTTCTGGCTGCTCTTCAATGGCATTCGTAAATGCTTGAATGGCATCTTCTGCTCTGCCTTCTTGCAAGGCTTTGATGCCAATTTCGTTATAATTCATCGCCGATTCCTCCATCATCCTACATAGTCCAGTTGTGAACCGTTTTTGAAGACGCGGTCAATCGTGCCGCCGCCTAGGCATTTATCGCCGTCATAAAAGACGACTGCTTGGCCGGGTGTAATGGCGCGGACTGGCTCATCGAATGTGACAACCGCTTCGCCGTCTTTCATGTCGACTGTGACGCCAACATCTTGCTGGCGGTAGCGAAATTTTGCTGTGCATTGGAACGATTCAGCAGGCGCGTCGCCGGTTGTGAAGCTCAAGTTGACAGCCGTCAAGCTATCGGAAAACAAAGCATCGTGGTGAATGTTTTGCCCAACGTAGAGGACATTTTTCTCCAAACCTTTTCCGATAACAAACCACGGGTCGCCCGCTCCGCCGATGCCAAGTCCTTGGCGTTGGCCGATTGTGTAATACATCAAACCGTCGTGCGATCCTTTTTTGACGCCATCCAAAGTTTCCATCGAACCGGGTTGAGCCGGAAGATACTGGCTTAAGAATTCTTTGAAATTGCGTTCGCCGATAAAGCAAATACCCGTTGAATCTTTTTTCGTTGCCGTGGCAAGACCAGCTTCAAGTGCGATTTCACGCACTTCTTTTTTCTCAATCGCCCCAAGTGGGAACATGACTTTCGCCAATTGCTCTTGATTGAGCTGATTAAGGAAATACGTTTGGTCTTTATTGTTGTCGATACCGCGTAACATATGTGTGATACCTTGGTCGTCTGTTTCTACGCGTGCATAATGGCCCGTTGCAAGGTAATCTGCACCCAGGCTTAGTGCGTGTTCCAGGAATGCCTTGAATTTAATTTCTTTATTACACATGACATCTGGATTTGGCGTGCGTCCCGCTTTGTATTCCTCGAGGAAATACGTAAACACTTTATCCCAATACTGCTTTTCGAAATTGACCGCGTAATACGGGATGCCGATTTGGTTGCAGACGCGAATGACGTCTTCGTAATCTTCCGTTGCTGTGCAGACACCATTTTCGTCGGTGTCGTCCCAGTTTTTCATGAAGATGCCAATCACATCATAGCCTTGCTGTTTCAATAAATAAGCGGCAACCGAAGAGTCGACCCCTCCGGACATGCCGACGACTACACGCGTATCTTGTGGAGCTTTTGTTTGCATTTTTATTCACCTTTTCTATTTTTGCGCCAGGCGCTTCGTGATTTGAGCCGTTTTTCCGGCCGCTTGTGTAATATCCTCTGCGGTCAGGCCGATACCGAAACTGAAACGAATCGAATTGCGCAGTTCTTTTGCGTCATGTCCATACATCGCGACCAGTACGTGCGACGGGTCGATTGAACCGGCTGTACACGCAGAACCACTCGATGCCGAAATACCGGATAGGTCCAAATTGACCAAAAATGATTCAATATCGATGCCTTCCAAGGAGACATTGAAAATATGCGGCAATTGATCGGTGCCATTTTCTTTAAAGTCAATGCCGTGTTCCTGGAACTCAGCCCGAAAAATCTCCTTGAAACCGTTAAATGCCTGCCTTTTCTCTTCCATCGTTTCCTGTGCGATTTTCACCGCACTTGCAAACGCTTGGATTGCCGGAACGTTTTCTGTGCCGGCGCGGCGTTTGCGTTCCTGCTCACCGCCATGCATCAACGGTTTGAGTGGAGTGTTTTTGCGCTGATATAAAAACCCCGTACCTTTTGGGCCGTTTACTTTATGCGCAGAAACCGATAATAAATCGACATTCAACGCATCCACGTCAATCGGCAACAAGCCGTAAGCCTGTACTGCGTCGGTATGGAACGTGATACCGGTGCCTTTTAACAGCTCTCCGATTTCTGCGACCGGCTGAATGGTGCCGATTTCATTATTGGCAAGCATGACGGTCACGAGAATCGTATCATCCCGAAGCGCTTGTTTCACGTCATCTGTCTTGATGCGGCCCATTTTATCGACCGGTAAATACGTCACTTCGTAGCCTTGTCTCTCCAACTCATTACAAGCATGAAGTACGGCGTGATGTTCGGCTTGTGTGGTGATGATATGGCGCCCTTCTTTGGCGCTTGCTGTTCCAAAAATCGCCAAATTATCCGCCTCTGTGCCGCCGGATGTAAAAATGATTTCGGTATCATCTGCTTGAATGCTTTTGGCGAGCGTTCGCCGTGCTTCATCTAAAATGCGCCGCGCATCGCGTCCTGCTTGGTGGATGCTTGATGGGTTTCCATAATGCTCACTTAAAGCTTCGGTAAACACTTTCGCCGCTTCAGGATGCATCGGCGATGTCGCCGCATGGTCCAAATAAATTTGTTTCATGATTCATTAACTCCTTATATATAGAACATATAATGTTCGGTGTCGCCTTCTTCTGTTTGCGCCAAGTCTTCGATCGTTGTCGTGTCCAAAACGTTTTTCACGGCGTCGCGGATGCGCCCCCATAGTTCACGCTGGGGTTGCTTCTCGTCCTCGATGCCTTCAACCGGTTGAATCGGCCCCTCGAGCACGCGGATAACGTCTCCTGCTGAAATCTCTTTCGGGTGGCGCGTCAACATATAGCCGCCATAAGCCCCTCTTACACTTTTTACGAGTCCCGAATTGCGCAGCGGCGCAACGAGCTGTTCGAGGTATGCTTCTGATAATTCATTGTCCGCAGCAATCTTACGCAAAGGCACCGGTCCTGCTCCGTATTGTTTTCCGAGTGCGATCATAATCGTTAAGCCGTAACGGCCTTTTGTTGATATTTTCATCTAAAACTACTCCTCTGGAACCTAATCGTCAATTCTTCAAATAAGTATAGCATATCTTACAGGACATAGGCTTTCAATGACTTTCAAGAGCGAATTCGCTATACTGATGGAATGAATAGACGGAAGGAGTTTTCTTCGTGCATAATGAACCACTTGCTTTTCGCATGCGTCCGCGGACGATCGATGAAGTTGTCGGCCAAAAAGACGTCATCGGTCCCTCCACGGCCCTTTATAAAATGATCAAAAGCGGCCATGTGCCGTCCATGCTGCTATACGGCGACCCTGGAATCGGCAAGACCTCGATCGCCCACGCCATCGCCGGCACGTCCGATTTGCCTTTTATCGCGCTTAACGCGACGACTTCTGGCAAGAAAGATGTCGAATCGGTCGTTCAAGAAGCGCGTATGACCGGCAAAGTGCTGTTGTTTTTAGATGAGATTCACCGCTTCAACAAACTCCAGCAAGATGCCCTGTTGCCGCACGTGGAATCCGGCTCGATCGTCTTAATCGGCGCGACGACCGAAAATCCATTTCATGATGTCAATCCGGCGATCCGCTCGCGCTGTGGTGAGATCAAGCAGCTCAAGCGGCTGACGCAAGAAGATATCGTCGAGTTGTTGAACAGTGCTTTGTCGGATGAAAAACGCGGTCTTGGCCGCGAGAAGATTCGAATCTCCAGCGAGCAAGTCACGAGGATTGCCGAAGGGACAAACGGCGATGCCCGTAAAGCGCTGACGATGCTCGAATCGATTGTCATCGCATCAGATGAGGAAGACGGCGAATACCTCGTCGATGACGGCATCATCGAGCAGATGATTAAGCGCGTCGGTGTGTTCGGCGACAAGAAAGGCTCTCATTTCTTCAACCTGTTGTCGGCGCTGCAGAAATCCGTTCGCGGCAGTGATGTCAACGGGGCCATGTATTATTTGGCCCACTTACTCGAAAATGGCGACCTCACCGCAGTAACAAGGCGTCTGCTTGTCATGGCATACGAAGATATCGGGCTTGCCAATCCCGCAGTTGGCGGCCATGTACTTGCGGCTTGCCAGGCAGCGGACCGGCTAGGCTTACCGGAAGCGCGCATCCCTCTCGCACAAGCTGTAGCGGAGATGTGCTTATCGGAGAAATCCAATTCCGCTTACCGCGCTATTGACGCCGCAACGGCCGCGATCAATAAAGGCCAGGTGGGCGATATCCCCCCTCACTTACGCGATACTCATTACGCTGGCAGTGCAGAGCTCGGCCATGGTGGATATAAATACCCCCACGACACGCCAATTGGCTCGTTCGGCGGATGGGCAGATCAGGATTACTTGCCAAAAGAATTGAAAAAGGCAGAATTCTACAAGCCGGTCGTCGCCGGCGAAGAAAAGAAATTCGCCGGCATCTACGAAAAGCTGAAAGGCTTCCGGAAAAAATAAATAAAAACGGACAGATAATCGATTCAGTGTCCAACCATTGATGTGATGATCATATTTCACTGTTGAATGTAGATTTTATTATCATGAAAAACTCAATGAAATATCTTAGATTTTGGAGAAGTGTTTGCTTGACTCCTGTGGGATTAGCGGGTTTGAGAGACCCCGCAAGAAGCGTAGCGAATGAGGAGGCTCGATTCCCGCCCCACGGAAAGCAAGCAATAAGCTTCGGAAAACTCGACCTAATACCTATTTCTGCAAACAAAAACGGACGGAGAATGATGACATTCTCCGTCCGTTTTTTATTGGCTATTGATTGACGCGCTGGATATGGATCGATTTGGTCATTTGGTTAACGACCCAGCTCGCTGCGATCAAGCCGACCGTCGATGGGGTGAACGCGTTAGAAGATGGCGGCATCTGCGCTTTGCGGATCGCCGCATCTTTTTTACCAACGGTCTCGACAACATCTTCACGTACCACGATTGGGCTTTCATCAGAGAAAATAACCGGTACGCCTTTACGGATGCCCGCTTGTTTCAGTTTTTTGCGAATCATCTTCGCTAACGGATCGGTATGGGTCTTCGAAATGTCCGCAATCCGAAAGCGGGTTGGGTCCGTTTTATTGGCTGCGCCCATGCTTGATATAATTGGAATGCGACGGCTATAGCATTCCTTAATCAAATGTACTTTATAAATCAGTGTATCTGAAGCATCGATGACGTAATCGGGCTTATGGCTGAAAAACTCTTCGTAAGTGTCTTCCGTATAGAACATATGGAGCGTCACCACTTCACACTCCGCATTGACATCCAGAATGCGCTTTTTCATCACTTCGACTTTAGACTGGCCGACCGTAGAAAGATTGGCGACCAATTGACGGTTAATATTGGTGATATCGACATCGTCTTTATCGACGAGGATGATCTTTCCGACGCCGCTTCTAGCACACGCCTCGGCTGCAAACGAGCCCACTCCGCCAACGCCTAGAATGGCGACCGTAGATCCTTTTACGAGATCCATACCATCTTTACCGATGGCGAGTTCATTTCTTGAAAATTGATGTAACATACACACACTGCCTTTCCGATTCAATATGAAATAGGGATACTAGGGATTATACACATAGAAAATCCCTCCGGCAAATGCCGGAGGGACTTGGATTTCTTATGTAAGAAGAATCCCGATCGTGCCGTCCTTTGTGTTGCGCATCGTTTGAACCCGCTTATAGCAGGTGGGTGACCGCATCACCACTTATAACTTCCGGTTAGGGCATGTTAGCCATGATGATATGTAGGTCTCCCGACGACAAAATGTTGGGTCAAAATCGAATTGCTAAAAACGAACACATCAGGATTCTCTATACACGTATAGTAGCATACTTAAAAAAGATGTACAAGTCTTTTACTGTGAATCTTTTTCACTATTCTGAATAGTTACAGCTAGGTTTAATTCCTCTAACTGGGCGTTTGATACGGCACTTGGCGCTTCTGTCAGCATATCGCTGGCAGAGGCCGTCTTAGGAAACGCAATGGTATCACGCAAATTGGTGCGCCCGGCCAAGAGCATTACTAGGCGATCCAGTCCGAATGCAATGCCGCCATGCGGAGGCGTACCGTATTCGAATGCTTCAAGCAAGAAGCCGAATTGCTCCGTCGCTTCTTCTTTTGAGAAGCCGAGCACTTCGAACATTTTTTCCTGGATGTCGCGTTTGTAAATACGCGCCGATCCCCCACCGAGTTCGTAGCCGTTTAATACCAAGTCATATGCTTGTGCACGAACGTTTTGCGGTTCTGTCGACAATTTATCTAAGTCTTCTTCGAAAGGCATCGTAAACGGATGATGCGCAGCGTAGAAGCGGCCATCTTTGTCATCATATTCGAGCAACGGCCAATCCGTGATCCATAGGAATTTGAAGACTGATTGGTCGATCAAGTCCAAATCTTTGCCGAGCTTCATGCGCAAAGCGCCGAGTGCATCCGCAACGACTGTTTTGGCATCAGCCACAAACAGCAGCAAGTCTCCTGCTTCTGCTTGTGCTGCCTCAATCAAGCTATCAGCGGCTTCGCCTTCAAAGAATTTGGCAATCGGTCCTTTGACGCCGCCCTCTTCGACTTTCAACCAAGCCAAACCTTTGGCCCCGTAACGCGAAGCGAATTCGCCAAGAGCGTCAATGTCTTTGCGTGAGTAATTAGCAGCTTGTCCTTTGGCGTTGATCAGTTTTACTTGTCCACCAGATTCGACTGCACCAGTGAAGACTTTAAAAGCAGAGTCTTTCACCAGTTCCGATACATCGGTCAATTCCATGCCGAAGCGGACATCCGGCTTGTCGGAACCAAAACGTTCCATCGCATCCCGGTAGCTCATGCGCTCAAATCCTGTGTCGATGTTAATGCCTTTAACGTCTTTCATCACTTGAATCATTAAGCGTTCGTTCATTTCGATGATGTCTTCCATTGTCTGGAAGCTCATCTCCATGTCAATTTGTGTGAATTCCGGCTGGCGGTCCGCACGCAAATCTTCATCGCGGAAACAGCGGGCGATTTGGTAGTACTTATCTACCCCTGAAACCATCAGCATTTGTTTGAATAATTGCGGAGATTGCGGCAAGGCGTAAAATTCACCGTCATGTACGCGGCTTGGCACCAAATAGTCGCGCGCGCCTTCTGGTGTGGATTTTGTCAAAATTGGTGTTTCGACATCTAGGAACCCTTCGCTGTCAAGGAAATTGCGAATCGTTTTTGTCACATCCGAACGCATTTTCAAGGTTTCGAACATCGCTGGGCGGCGCAAATCCAAATAACGGTATTTTAAGCGTAAATCTTCGCTGACATCCGTTTGGTCTTCAATCGCAAACGGCGGGTTTTTCGCAGCGTTGATGATTTCTGCGCTATCAACTTGGACTTCGACTTTACCCGTTTTCATCGCGGCGTTTACTTGGCCTTCTGCTCGTTCCACCACAAGCCCATCAATATGGACGACGAACTCATTGCGTAGTGTTTCACCAATTTCCGATGCTGTTTCAGAAATTTCTGGGTTGAAAACCACTTGGACAATTCCTGAACGGTCGCGGACATCGACGAAAATCAAACCGCCGAGGTCGCGTCGTTTGCGAACCCATCCCTTCAATGATACGCGCTGGCCGATTGACGTTTCGTTAACTTCTCCACAATAATGTGTTCTCGACATATCTATTCCCCCAATGATTTCTTTTTCTGGATGTTCTCAGCTAATTCATCGAATGGCACTTCTTGCTGGTCACGCGTCGCCATTTCTTTGACGGCCGCTTTGCCGCTCTCAAGCTCTGATTCACCGATGACTATGACAAAGCGCGCTTGTTTGCGATCGGCAGACTTCATCTGCGCTTTCATCTTGCGGTCAGTGAAATCCATGTCCGCGGAGATGCCATTTGCGCGCAGGTCCCGGACAATCGAGACGGCTTTCTTTTTTGACGCTGCATCCATTGCAATGACGTATGCATCAAGCGTCTGGCTTTGCCCGATTTCTACTTTTTCCATTTCCAGTGCCAACAATAAGCGTTCAATGCTCATCGCAAAACCGATTCCTGGAGATTCCGGGCCGCCGAGGTCTTCGACAAGCCCGTTATAGCGGCCGCCGCCTGCAAGCGTCGTAATCGCTCCGAAGCCTTCCGCCTCACTCATGATTTCAAACGCGGTGTGGTTGTAATAATCGAGTCCTCTCACCAGGTTCGGGTCGACGACATAGCGGATGCCAAGTTCATCTAAATACCCTTTGACCTCGGCGAAATAAGCACTCGATTCTTCGTTCAAATAATCCGCAAGTGACGGCGCCGTTGCCATCAAGGGATGCTCACGGTCCACTTTGCAATCGAGAATGCGCAGCGGATTTTTCTCCAGGCGATTTTGACAATCGCCGCAGAACTCTTCAATTGACGGGGCAAAATGTTCGATCAGCGCTTGCTTGTGCGCCAAACGGCTTTCCGTATCACCTAGTGAATTCAAAACGAGGCGCAAACTTTTCAAACCGCTCGATTTGTAGACGTCCATTGCCAGTGCAATGACTTCTGCGTCGATGGCTGGATCTTTTGAACCGATCGCTTCTACGCCGAACTGAACAAACTGGCGCATGCGCCCAGCTTGTGGCCGCTCATAGCGGAACATTGGGCCTGTATAGTAGAGCTTGACGGGCTGGTCAGGTTGGCCGAATAATTTGTTTTCGACATATGAACGCACGACAGAGGCTGTGCCTTCCGGTCGCAGTGTCAAAGAACGTTCTCCGCGGTCCTGAAACGTATACATTTCCTTTTGGACGATATCCGTCGTGTCCCCGACGCCCCGTTGGAATAATTCCGTGTGTTCGAAAACCGGCGTGCGGATTTCCTTGTACTGATACAAATTACACAATTCATCAATCGTTCGTTCGATTTCCTGCCATTTGGCAGAGTCTTGCGGCAGTACGTCATACGTGCCGCGCGGTGCTTGGATATTGCCCATTTTCATCTCTCCTTTTCCATACAAAAAAGCCCCCGCCCCTTGCTTACGCAAGGGACGAGAGCTAAAAATTAGCTTCCGCGGTTCCACCCTAGTTGACGCAAAGTTCTGCGCCCTCTCTGTCCGGATAACGGCCGGAACCGTCTTAGCCTAATAAGCGCAGTGCGCCGTTCAGTAAAGAACCTCAAGAGTGTTTTTCATTGCAGATCTCTGCAGGAAAGCTTTCAGCCCAGGGCTTTCCCTCTCTTTTCAGTCGACGCCAACAATTACTTTCTCCGTCTTCAGCAAAATTATATAAGTAGAATAAATCAATCTTAATCAGCTGAAGAAATCTTGTCAAGCTTTTGCATACATTGCCTGATTTTTTTGATATTATAATGAGGATGAACTTATTATAGGAGGGCCGCTATGCAACGACGATTATACCTCACATTGCTGGTTATTATTTTGGCTTTATCGGGCACGATCCCGCTAGCTCCATCCAGCTCTGCCTTAGCCGATAACGGCGAAATATCCGCGACAGGTTCAACGGTCAATATCCGGTCCGGTCCGGGTTTGAGCTATGAAGTAATCGGCTCGATGAAACAAGGCGACACAGCGCAGCAACTTTCACGCAGCGGCGATTGGATCGAGATCCGCCATGGCAATTCTGAAGGATGGGTCGCTTCTTGGCTCGTCAGTACGGAACAAGCAGCCGACACATCTTCACAAACTGCAATTTCGTCCGTCGACAGCTTGAATATCCGTGCCCAGGCAGATTTATCTTCCGCGGTGCTGTCGAAAATGAATGCCGGCGAACAAGCCGAAGTTATCACAAACCACGGCGACTGGACAGAAGTGCAATTCCGCAATGTCCGTGGCTTCGTGTCAACACAGTACATAAGTTTGAGTGACCAACAAAATACGTCTCCGGAGGACTCCACTGCTGATGTAGAAGCCAACACTGGTCAAGCGCTCGAAAAACTCGCGTCCTTCCGCATTGCGGTCGACGCATTGAATGTCCGTGCCGAACCGAGTTTAAATGCTAAAATCCAAGACTCTGTGAAACAAGGGCAAGTATTTAATGTAAAGGGCATGGAAGGCAATTGGGTCCAACTGGAACTGGCAGACGGCAAAACCGGCTGGGTCTATGCTTTCTACGGTGAATTATCTGATCAACCCGCACAGCAAGCCAGCTCTGCCGATGAACAAGTGACTGTCATAACCGATGGCACAAATTTGCGCGCACAAGCAAGCACCTCTTCACAAGTCGTTACACACGCCGATGCCGGTACGCAATTAACGGTGGCAGGTAAAGAAGGCCAGTGGTATTTGGTAGCACTTGAAGATGGCCAACAAGCTTATATCGCTGATTGGGTCGTGCGTTCCGGAACATCTACGGAACCGGTTGAAGCTGAAAAGCAACAACCGCTAAGAAAAGCGGGCACTTTGAACGGCTTGACGATCGTTTTGGACCCAGGTCATGGGGGCAATGACGGCGGTACGGTTGGCGTCCGCAAAACAAACGAAAAAGACTTAACTTTGAAAACGGCAGAAATTCTGTCCCATCAATTGCGATCTGCAGGGGCGGAAGTCGTCTTGACGAGGCAATCAGATGTTTATGTCGATCTTCGACAACGGGTATCTGAGAGCCATCAAGTAGCAGCTGACGCATTCATCAGCATCCATTACGATGCCACCGAAGATAGCACGGTTTCCGGCTTTACTTCGTATTATCAACATCCGTACCAGCAAAAATTAGCGGAGCACATCAATGGTGGGTTGGCTGGGAAATTAACGCTTGACGACCGCGGCGCAAGAAAAGGCAATTACCTTGTGTTGCGGGACAATCGCCAGGCTGCGGTACTCGTCGAACTTGGCTTCCTTAGCAATTTCAATGAAGAACGCATTGTCTCAAGCGACCAATTCCGCGAACAAGCTGCACTTGGTCTATACAACGGCATTATCAGTTATTTTGATTCTGAACTAAGCGAATAAATCCAAATGCCCCGCTTCTCGCGTGAGAAGTGGGGCATTTTTTTGCAAAATGGATGCGATCTTGTTGGCGATGGCGCAAAGAACCTGTCCTTTGTTTTGACCCAATGAAAAAGAGGCAAGCTTAGCCGCTCACCTCTCCAAGGTTATTTTTTTGCACCATCTGAATCAACGACAATGGTGACCGGCCCATCGTTCGTAAGCTGGACATCCATCATGGCACCAAATACACCCGTTTCAACCTGGAGACCGTAGCTTGC
Organism: Planococcus maritimus; assembly: GCF_001687625.2. Lineage (NCBI taxonomy): Bacteria > Bacillati > Bacillota > Bacilli > Caryophanales > Caryophanaceae > Planococcus > Planococcus maritimus. The sequence goes on along the minus strand of NZ_CP016538.2, from coordinate 1,424,367 downwards.
CAATTCATCGTTGAATTTCAACCATAGCGGCTCTGCTTGTTCCGGACGTGCCGCTTCGACAAAGCTTGGGCGCCGCCCTTTTTTAACATCTCCGTATAAGGTGAATTGGGAAATCGACAGGACGCTGCCCCCCGCTTCCGCGATTGAATGATTCATCTTGCCGTGTTCGTCCTCGAACAGGCGAAGGCCAGCAATTTTTTTAGCGGCATAGGCCGCATCTACTTCCGTATCGCTGTGGGTGATGCCGACAAGCAACACATAGCCTGAATCGATCGCACCTGTCATTTGGCCATCCACCGTCACGGACGCTTGTTTTGAACGCTGTAAGACAACTTTCATGGCTCCTCCTTAGTTTGTCACACGTTTGACCGAATAAACATCAGGAATTTGCTTGATGCGCTCGACAACACGGTTCAAATGAGAGAGATGCGGAATCATAATCGATAAATTGATCGTGGCGATCTTATCTTTGTCAGCACGGCCGCTGACGGCAGTGATCGTCGTCTTCGTCTCACTGACCATATGCATCACTTCATTGATCAAGCCTGTGCGGTCATATGCCTGCACTTCGATATCAATTTGATACGATTTGTTTTCAGGCGATCCTGCATTTTCCCATTCAACCGGAATCAATCGGTCAGATTCATCCGCTTGGATATTCGGGCAATCTGCACGGTGGACTGAGACGCCGCGGCCTTTGGTGATAAAACCGAGAATGGCATCGCCAGGTACTGGGTTGCAGCATTTCGACAAGCGGATCATCATATTGTCAATGCCGCGCACGATAACGCCAGATTCCGTCTGTTTTTTCGGTTGGTTGGATTTCATTTCTACGGTGATTTTTTCAATGGCTTCTTCCTGCTCGCGCTTTTTGCGCTGGCGCTCTGCCAGGCGATTGACGACTTGCTGTGCGGTGATGCCGTTGAAACCGACAGCCGCATACATATCGTCTTCACTGGCAAAATTGTATTTCTCAATAACGCGTTTGATGTTCTCCCCCGTCAGTACTTCTTTTTGGGTGAACTCCTGTGCTTTGATCTCTTTTTCAACAAGGTCGCGTCCTTTATGGACATTATCATCGCGGACTTGTTTTTTGAAAAATTGCTTGATCTTATTTTTAGCTTGCGTTGATTTGGCGATGTTTAGCCAGTCGCGGCTCGGGCCGACCGATTGCTTGGACGTCAAAATTTCGACGATATCGCCCGTATGCAATTCAAAGTCAAGCGGCACCATTTTGCCGTTCACTTTCGCGCCGATTGTTTTATTGCCAATTTCGCTATGGACACGGTAGGCAAAATCAATTGGGCAAGAACCGTCCGGCATTTCGATGACGTCGCCTTTTGGCGAGAAGACATAAACCATATCTGAGAACAAATCGAATTTCAACGATTCCATAAATTCTTCGGCGTTGTCGGATTCGTTCTGGAAATCAAGAATTTCTCGGAACCACGACAAACGGGAATCAACCGAACTGAGTGGTTTGTCAGATGTCTTGCCTTCTTTATACGCCCAGTGTGCCGCCACACCGTATTCCGCGATGCGGTGCATTTCTTCTGTGCGGATTTGCACTTCCAGCGGATCGCCTTGTGGACCAATGACTGTCGTATGCAGCGATTGGTAAAGATTTTGCTTCGGCATAGCGATATAATCCTTGAATCGTCCAGGCATCGGCTTCCATGTGGAATGGATAATGCCAAGCACCGCATAGCAGTCTTTAATGCTGTCGACCGTAATACGCACGGCAAGCAAATCATAGATTTCGTTGAACTGCTTGTTTTGTATGGCCATTTTTTTATAGATGCTGTAAATATGCTTTGGACGCCCAAACAGATCCGCTTCTAAGCCGACATCATCGAGCTGGACGCGAATTTCGCCCATGACATTGTTTAAATAGTCTTCCCGCTCTGTGCGTTTTTTCTTCATCAAATTGACGATGCGGTAATATTGCTGCGGATTCAAATAACGAAGAGCTGTATCTTCGAGCTCCCATTTGATCGTATTGATCCCAAGACGATGAGCAATCGGCGCGAAAATTTCCAGCGTTTCGTTTGCCTTAATGCGCTGTTTTTCAACCGATTGGTATTTCAAGGTTCTTAAATTGTGCAAACGGTCCGCTAGTTTAATAAGAATGACGCGGATGTCCTGGGCCATCGCAACAAACATTTTGCGGTGGTTTTCCGCCTGCTGTTCTTCTTTTGACATATACTTGATCTTGCTGAGTTTTGTCACGCCATCGACCAATAAAGCGACTTCTTCATCGAAATCGCGGACGATGTCTTCGCGGCTGACATCGGTATCTTCTACGACGTCATGCAAAAAACCCGCTGCAACAGTAGCCGGATCCATCTGCAGTTCTGCCAGGATCCCGGCCACTTGCACCGGATGCACAATATACGGTTCACCGGATTTCCGGAATTGGCCATCATGGGCTTCATAGGCAAGTTGGTACGCCTTTTTAATCGTTTCTACGTGCTCTGCATTCATATAGGACGCAACCATTTCGAATACATCTTCAACTGTTCTCACTTGATCTTTCGCCATAATTGCCCACCTTGCTTTATTTATTTCCAGAAGAGTATTTCTATATTATAGATAACTTTCCGCTGAAAAGTAAAGCTTTTGCGTATATTCATCTATCTCCAGGAAATACCCCATAGGCTACAGGCGGTCGCCTCTTTGTTTACGGATGCCGTCCACCATGATCCATTTGCTGTCATCGCCAACCGCTACGGTCTTGTTCGCCGAATCCACACTCATGATATTTTTGACACGGACATTTCGCGCACTTTGCTGGCCGCCCATGATGGAAATGTCTGAACCTGCCGTACGAAAGCCACGCACTACGCCGTTAGACAGCGAAATATGTTCGGCACGATACTGGATAGCCGATGCTGGACGTCCTTTGTAATCGTACAGCGGGTCGCCTTTAAACAAAAAGCGGTTGACCGCAACGTTGCGGTAGCCCGAAATGACGAGCGCACGTGGCGATGAATCTTTATAGAGCCTCGTCTCGACAGGTGCCAAGGAAACGAGGCGCTGCGCTTTGATGTTATAGGCAGACAGCGATTCCGGATCTTCTCGCAGATGATGCCCGATATGGCGAAAATTAAACGAACGGTTGTCGTTAACGGATAAATGACCCGAAATGAAGACGCCAGACGCTGCCGAAGAATTGGCGTGGGCTTTGATCTCCACTCCCCCGAAACAACGCGAAGTGGAATTATTAAATAACCAAACATGTCTCGACCCGTCATCGATTTCAATGCCATTGGAATTTGAAAAGCCTTTTTTATGCGCTTTTCCGCTCGGGTCAGAGAAATGGCAATTGGAGACAAACACATAATCGCTATGATGAGTCGTCAAACCGTCGTCGCCAAAACCAAAGCCATTGACCTTATCGACCCAAATATATTTGCTGCCGCCCCTGCCGCGCATGCCGTCGCCCGCGTAATTATAAAGCGGCGAGGTAATGTCAACGCAATGCAAACCGGGGTTGATCGCTTCGACATCTCTCACCCAGCCGTTGGTAACCCCCGCAAAAGTGATGCAGCTCGAGTAATTCCCCCAACTATTTGTGCGGTCTGTATGCCCGAGCCGTTCTACGTTCCAATCGAGGCTCAAGCTTTCGACCGAGATATTGCGATTGCCATTGACGTAATTGGAATTCGTCAATAGCCGGGAACGTTTTGGTGCTTTTGGGTGCAGTTTGATAACAGAAGCGGTTTTTCCTGCACCAACGATTCGGCTCCATGAAGGGACACGGATGCCTCTCGCGATATAGACACCAGGAGGAACTGTCACTTCCACCCGGCCGTTGCCAAGCGCTTTTTTGAACGCTTCGGTGCAATCCGTCATGCCATCGCCAACTGCGCCATAGTCGCGTATATTGACGCGGCGGTTGATCGTCGAATCGAGTTTTTTGTATTCGCGGTCAAGTTTGCCTTTCCACTCCGGAAACAGATCCTGCCCAAAAACAATGGTGCCATAGCCGTTATCATCCGCCACTTCATAGTCATCGGCAAAAACCGACCACAATTTTTCGAAGAAATGGACCGGCCGCTTGATGCGTACGCGGGGAAGATCTTTCTTGATGTCATTGAACAGCGCTTCGGTCTCCCTGGTTACCTGTTCTAGAGGGGTGGCATCGTTCAATAGCTGCCCAATCAATTCATTATTTTGCACAGGATCATACCGTCTGTCCAATTCGATCATGGAAATCACCTCTCTCCCAAGTTTCTTTCTCTACCATACCCTACCGTCAGAAAAAAAATCACCTTGCCCAAAAGGCAAGGTGATTTTCTTAATATTGCATCAAAGTTGTAACATCGTAGCCATCGAGATTTTTGCGGCCATCCAAATAAGTCAATTCGATCAAAAATGCGCAGCCAACTACAACGCCGCCCAATTGTTCCACCAAATTGATTGTTGCATTGATCGTGCCGCCTGTTGCTAAAAGATCATCTGTGATCAAGACGCGCTGTCCCGGTTTGATGGCATCTTTATGCATCGTCAATACGTCCGTGCCGTACTCAAGGCCATATTGTGCACGAATCACTTCACGCGGCAATTTGCCTTCTTTGCGAACCGGCGCAAAACCGATTTCCAGCGCATAAGCAACAGGGCAGCCAATGATAAAGCCGCGAGCTTCCGGCCCAACGATAATTTCTGCGTCCACTGTTTTCGCGTATGCAACGATTTGGTCCGTTGCGTATTTATAGGCTTCGCCACTGTCCATCAAAGATGTAATATCCTTGAACCTGATTCCTGGCTTCGGCCAATCTTCGACAATCGTAATATACTGCTTTAAATCCATAATTCTTCCTCCTTGGCTGACACTTGGGCGTCAAACCAGTCTTTTAGATCCCGATAGGATGCATACAAGAGCTTCTGTTCTAAAGCAATTTGCCGCTCGCGCTTTTGATAAGCCGGCGCTTCCGTCAAATCACGTTTTCCCGGAGCCTGTGCAATCTCGGTAATTCCATTGTTAAGTGTAACAAAACCGAGTTCAAAAAACACCTGAAGCATGAAAAATAATGTTTCCCGGCTCCAGCCTTTATGTTTGGCGAGTTCGTCACCGTTCTTTTTGAAGTCGAACGTGCCGCGCTTTTTAACGAAACCGAATAACCATTTAAACTGGTCGCGGTCCGGAATACGTTCAAAGTATTGGGATTCCTGGGCATAGAAATGCGCATAGACCCGCTTTGGCTTTAATTGCTTCAGCACAGACGATAGTTGCTCTTCAGAATCCGGCAAATCAAGCAATACTAGATGATCTTTTGCAGTTCCCTGCTCAGCGAGTGACTGTGCCGAAACGATCGGCCCATCAAGCAATGAGCTGAATACCGCTTCTGTCTCTTGTTGAAAAGCGACGTACACTTGGTTCTGAGCCGGGATAAGCTTAGACCAACGGCTCACTTGGCGAATGCCGCGGATGTCGAATAACTGCCATTCATCCGTGCGGATATCTTCTACCAAAAGTTGTGGCTTTTTACGGCCGTTCCATTCGTTGATCTGCAAATCGCCGATGACATCGATTTTAACGTCGGGCGTCAGTTGATCGCCGAGTTCGCCGATGCCAAAGCCAACTGCATCCAATGTGGAGCTGTTTTGCGCAAGCTCCATTTTGAGATGCGCTTGGCTTGCGCCGATTTTCCGGATGCCCGCCACTTTAACGCCTTCTAGATAGAATTTGGGCTTCGCGAAACCCATGCCAAATGGCGCAAGCCGGCGCATGCCTTCAATGGTTTCCGTGTCCACTTCATCTAGAGAAACTGGAATATCGATTGACACAACCGGCACCAAATCTTCAGCCGTCAATGCATTCTTTGCCTGTTCGTTCAAGCGTTCTCGTAATTCATCTACATCGGCTGCCGCAAGCGTCATGCCCGCTGCCATCGGGTGGCCGCCAAAATGCGGCAGGATGTCGCGGTTTTTGGCAAGTTCGTTGTATAGATGGAAGCCTTCGATACTGCGCGCCGAACCTTTTGCTTTGCCATTCGCCAAATCAAGTGACAATACAATTGACGGACGGTAAAATTTCTCGGTCAATTTCGAGGCTACAATGCCGACAACGCCAGGGTTCCAGCCTTCCTGGGCAACGATAATGACGTGCGGCAACTGCTCGCCGTAGCGCGCTTCTACTTGCTCAATTGCTTGCTCAGAAATCGCCTTAACGATGGCCTGACGTTCTTTGTTCAAAACGTCCAAGCCATCTGCGAGTGAACGAGCTTCTGACGGGTCATCCGTCATGAACATCCGCACTGCCGGATCAGCCGATTGCAAGCGGCCAATCGCATTGATGCGTGGGCCGAACATAAAGCCAATCGTCTCTTCCGTAATATCGCGCTGCTTGACGCCTGCCACATCCGCAAGCGCTGCAATCGCAGGCATCGGCGAATCCTGTAAGGCCCGTAAGCCTTCTTTGACCAGCACGCGGTTTTCACCGTGCAAAGGCACTAAGTCAGCGATGGTGCCGATTGCGACTAACTCCGTCAAATGATCCGGAATGTCGCCATAAAGCGCTTGCGCCATCTTGAACGCCACTCCGACACCGGCCAATTCGCCGAATGGGTAATTGCCCTGTGGATGCCGAGGATGGATGATCGCGAGCGCTTCCGGCATCTCGTCGCCGATATCGTGGTGGTCACTGATGATGACGTCCATGCCGAGTTCGTTTGCCAAGCGTACTGGCTCGATGCCGGATACGCCGTTGTCTACGGTGACGATCAATTTGACGCCTTCAGCGTGAGCTTCTTTAAACAGCTCTGCATTCGGGCCGTAGCCATGATCAAAACGGTTGGGGATTTTAAACGATACGTTCGCACCCAAATCTTCGAGCACCGTCATCATGACAGTCGTACTCGTCACGCCATCGGCATCGTAATCGCCGTAAACCAGAATTTTTTCTTCCGCTTCAATCGCCTGTTGGATACGCGCCACAGCGACGTCCATATCCTTCATCAAAAACGGATTATGTATGCCGGATAATTCGACGGCCAGAAATTCTTCAGCTTTGTCCACCGTGTCGATTCCGCGCGTGACGAGAATCTTCGCCAACACAGAAGACAAGGATAGCGCTTGCTGTAAATTTTGTACCGCTTGTTCATCCGGACTTGTCAATTGCCATCTTTTTTTGGATTCAATCATTGGTTCTCACTTCCTCACCCGTCCATTATACAGCATCAGCGAGCAGACAAAAACCTTTCGGCTAAGCGCCGAAAGGTTCATTTTTTTACAATCCGTCACGGCTCGAGTCCGGACGGCGATCTTCTGTATCGTTGACGCCAAAGTCATCGCGTTTTGGCTGCGAGCGAAGCGACTCGTCCTGATCATGTGTCCGTTCTTCACCGGTGACAACCATCGCATCAGGCGAGACACCCGCCTTCTGGTATTCTGCAATTTCGTTTTGCTGTGTCGCGATAAGTGATTCTTTGACCGCCACGTCTTTTTGAAGCGTCTTCACTTTGCGCTTCAATTGGTAATTGCGCGTCATGGCAAGAATACTTGATAACAAGAACCCAAGCAAAGCGGAGACGAGAATGACGAGTATTAACGGCCACTCTGATTCTCCAAAGACATAATTGACCGGCACATTATCGACATTAAACACTGCGAAAATTGCGATGATGATAGCAAAAACAAGTCCGAGCAATAGGAGCCATTGCAATTTCATATAAACCACCCTTTCTTCGTTCAAGCTGCGTACACCTTGCCTCATTTTGCACAGAAAAAGGGACAAGGTATCATTATCCTATACCCTGTCCCTTTGTCCTATTAAACTTATACGACTGGTTCGTCAGAGCCCCATTTGGACTCTTGTTCTTTCTTCTCGATATCGATCGGCCCTTTCTTTTTCAACTCGCCTTTTTTCAAGACAAGCCATAGCTGGGCAGCGATGAAAATCGATGAATAGGTTCCTGCGATCAAGCCGATCAAAAGCGCAATCGAGAAATTGGTAATCGATGCAGCTCCGAAGATCAACAGCGCCAGTACGACGAGGAAGACCGTCAGTACCGTATTGATCGAACGCGTCAAAGTCTGGCGTAGTGAAGTATTGACGATTTTCTCCAATTGCTCCACTGTTTCGACTTTTTTAACGCGGCGCATGTTTTCGCGGATCCGGTCAAACGTGACAATCGTATCGTTGATGGAATAACCAATGATCGTCAGTACAGCGGCGATAAAGGTAATATCCACCTCGAGACGCAAAATGCTGAATGCCGCAACGATGAAGAATGCATCATGCAATAACGCCACGACAGAAGCAACCCCCATGCGCCATTCAAAGCGGAACGCCACATAGATGATAATGCCGACTGCAGCGATGGCAAGGGCATACAAGGCATTCTGTGCCAGTTCAATGCCGACGGTCGGCGATACGGTCGAGACGTTTGGTTCGATGCCGTATTCATCCACAGCCGCCGATTTCAATTCCTCAATTTCTTGCTGGCTAAATTCCTCTGCATAGCGAACAACGCCAATGGAAGAACCTTCTCCTGCCATGACAATGTCATCGGAAGGGAAGCCAGCACCGTCAAGGAAACTTGCCACTTCGTCTTGTGATAAGGAAGATTCAGACGTGACTTCCACGCGTGTACCGCTGGAGAAATCAATGCCTAAATTCAATTGGAAAATCGACAGCACGACCATACCTGACAAAATAAGCGCAAGCGAACCAGCGAAGAATTTACGGCGGTTGCCAGCAAAGTCAAAGCGGTCGTAAGGCGTTGTCAAATCGGTGATGTGCAATTCCTCTTCTTTTGCATGAATCTTGTTCTTTGATAAGCCGAACCATCCAGGCTTATTATCTAAGAAGCCGCTCCACACCCACAGCCCAAGTAACAAGCGAGAGCCCCAAACGGCCGTCAAGAAGCTCGCGAGAATCGAAATGATTAGCATCGTCGCAAAGCCTTTGACAGAGCTGGTACCGAAGTAGAACAACACAGCTGCAGCGAGAAGCGTCGTGATGTTCGCATCAATGATTGCTGAGAACGATGATCTAGCACCTGTACGGAATGCATCTCGCACAGACTCACCGGTCCGCAGCTCTTCACGTATCCGCTCGTAAGTGATGATATTGGCATCGACTGCCATCCCGACACCGAGCATGATGGCTGCAATACCTGGCAAAGTCAAGACGCCGCCGATCCATTCGAAGATCACGAGAATCAAATAAACGTAAGCGGAAAGTGTGACAACAGCAATCGCGCCTGGGAAACGGTAGAACAATAGCATGAAGATCAACACTGCTGCGATGCCGATACCGGCTGCGAATGTCGTCTGTTCAAGTGCCTGTTCCCCAAACTGCGCACCGACCGAGGTCGAATAAATTTCTTCTAATTTCACCGGCAAGGCACCAGCATTTAAAATACCCGCCAAGTTTTGCGTTTCCTCTACAGTAAATGAACCCGAGATTTCAACGCTTGGTGAATTGATGCGCTGAGAAACGCGCGGGTCAGAAACAAATTTCGGATCAGGCTTTAAACGTTCTTCCTGATAAGAATCAACGCCTTCTTCGAAATCGAGCCAGATGACCAAGACATTATCCGGCGCGGATTTTTGGGCAATTTCGCCAGTCACTTCGGCGAATTTACCGGGTTCGTTCAGTTCCAGCGTAACGATCGGCTGGCCTTCCTGATTGAAAGTGGCCGTCGCGCCGCCTTGAGCAAGGTCGTTACCGGACAGCATGACATTGTCATCTGCGTCGCGGAACGATAAATTCGCTTCTGTTGAAAGCAGTTCGCGTGCTGACGATTGGTCTTCGATGCCCGCCAACTGAACGCGAATTCGGTTGCCGCTTTCGATTTGGATATTCGGTTCACTGACGCCAAGCACATCGATACGGCTTCTCAGTGCATCCGTAGTATCCGATACAACTTCTTCTGTAATTTCCTGGCCTTCTTCAAGCTCTTCCACTTGGTAGAGAACTTCGAATCCGCCTTGCAGATCGAGCCCGAGATTGATGTCTTTGGCGATCGGCAGACTGGTCGTGCCAACGAGCCCGATGAGCAGAAAGACCAACAGGAAAAAGGCGATGATGCGAGATCTTGCTTTCATATGTATAGTTCCTCCTCAATATAGAACACAGCACTTACATTATCGGTGACGTGCCAAAAGGTGTCAAATCCCGCGCGATTTCGGTCGCGCCGGACGAAGAAGCTGCTGCAGGTCCTCCATGCTGTCTTCCGTGAAAAAGTTTGCGGTTTTAAAGCCTTCTACCTGATGATACGCGACAAAGTCGGAAGCGGTCAGATCCATGATATCTGACACCATTTCATGCAAGCGCATATCTTCGACTTTTTTCTTTTTCCACGCTTTTTTCAGGCAATACTCCCACAACGCTTCCGGGGTGAATGTTTCGTATTGCAAATACGTGAATTCGCTGCATTTGCTCTCTAATGCTGGCAGCACTTGCTCGTATTTTTCCGGATAGCTCATCATGTTGGTTCTCCTTTCTGCAGTTCTGTTTCCATTGTAACTCCCAGATGGAAATTTTAGAACAAATGCATGAAAATTTTTGGAAAATTGTTTAATTTATTTTTGTTAACATAGGTTAATGAAATCGCTCCAGGCGGACGCTTTCGGGCTCACAGGATGTGGGTCATGCATCTGGCACGACAGGACGTCGCGATGCCAGCTGCCAGGGCATGGCCTCAGCCGCCTCTTGTTCGCTAAGCAGTGAGTTCAAAACGCAGCTGCTCCCACATCTGCGAGGCAGATGCGTCGCAAATGAACAAGCTCAAATGTCTTTCGCTTATTCATTAGTCGCCGCCTTCCGCTCTTTCATTTGAATATCTAAATTAGATAGGAAACAAACCAAAATAGGCTACTTAATCCACAGCTTTAGTTGTTTTGCATAATATTGTTCTTAAAAAGGCTATAAATAACTTTGTTCAGTTAGAGTATAGTGGTTTTCTCCTTGGACGAAAAAAACGCCTCCCGAAAGGAAGACGGTTTTTGCGGTTGCTTATTCTACGATGCGGGCGATTGCCTGGCGCTCGAATTGCATGCGCGTGCCATCTGCTACCGTGATGTAGATCGTAGCGTCGTCTACTGCGTCGACTTGGCCATGCAAGCCGCCGATCGTCACGATGCGGTCCCCACGCTTTAGTTCCGACTGCATGTTAGCTGTCGTTTTTTGGCGTTTTTGCGCCGGGCGGATGATGAAAAGCCACATCAGCAAGAACATCAATAGTAAAGGTGATAACGCAATTAATGTTTCCATTGTTCAATTTCCCCCTTTCGTGTTCTCTATCGTTTCGAACTCAGAAGTTTTTTGCATTCGGTTTGTTGAATCCGTACGCTTCAAAAAATTCTTCGCGGAAATCTCCCAGGCGGTCTTCACGAATCGCTTGACGCACCTGTTCCATTAAGTTTAACAGAAAATGCAGGTTATGATAACTCGTAAGGCGAATTCCGAAGGTTTCATCGGCGCGCAATAAATGATGGACATAAGCACGCGTGTAATTCGTGCATGTATAACATGTACATTTCTCATCGATTGGCGTGAAATCACGCTTGAACTTAGCATTTTTCAAGTTCAGTCTGCCTTCGCTTGTCATCAACGTGCCGTTGCGAGCGATGCGCGTCGGCAACACGCAGTCGAACATATCGATGCCGCGAATAGCACCATCGATCAAGGAATCAGGTGAGCCAACGCCCATCAAATAGCGCGGTTTATCGAATGGCATAAACGGCGTCGTGAATTCGAGCGCACGGTTCATGACGTCTTTTGGTTCACCAACAGACAATCCACCGATCGCATAACCCGGGAAATCGAGTGCGACGAGGTCTTCTGCACTCTGCCGGCGAAGATCTTCGTATTCGCCGCCTTGAATGATGCCAAACAAGCCTTGATCCTCAGGACGTGCGTGGGCTGCTAGGCAGCGTTCCGCCCAGCGAGAGGTCCGTTCCACACTGGATTTCATGTATTCATGCGTCGCCGGGTAAGGCGGGCATTCATCAAACGCCATCATGATGTCAGAACCGAGATCGTTCTGGATTTGCATTGCTTTTTCCGGGCTCAAGAACAATTTATCGCCGTTCATATGGTTGCGGAAATGAACGCCTTCTTCTTTAATGTTACGGAATTCACTAAGTGAGAACACTTGGAAGCCACCGGAATCGGTCAAAATCGGACGATCCCAGTTCATGAATTTGTGCAAGCCGCCCGCTTCTTTAATGACGTCATTTCCCGGGCGCAACCACAAATGGTAGGTGTTGCTCAAGATGATGCCAGCGTTCATGGCTTTCAGTTCTTCCGGGCTCATCGTCTTAACAGTCGCTTGCGTCCCGACAGGCATAAATGCCGGCGTTTCAAAAGAGCCGTGTGGCGTATGGACGATGCCGAGGCGTGCGCCTGTTTGTTTACATGTTTTAATGTGTTCGTAAGTTACTGCATGGGTCATGATTCGGTCTCCTTTTTCTGTGGTTCAATAAACATCGCGTCGCCAAAGCTGAAAAAGCGGTAGCGCTCTTTGACGGCTTCATTGTATGCATTTAAGATAGCATCTCGGTTCGACATCGCACTAACGAGCATGACGAGCGTCGATTTTGGTAAGTGGAAGTTGGTGATCAAACCGTCCACCGCTTCAAAGCGGTATCCTGGATAGATGAAAATATCTGTCCAGCCATTGTCTTCTTGTAAGGTGCCGCCAAATTTCTTCGCGACCGACTCGAGCGTGCGCGTCGACGTCGTACCGACGGAAATAACACGGCCGCCTCGCTGTTTGGTTTCATTGATGAGCTCTGCAGTTTGTTGCGTGATGCGGTAAAATTCCGCGTGCATTTCATGGTCTTCGATCGACTCGACTGATACCGGACGGAATGTGCCAAGCCCAACATGCAAAGTGATAAACGCGATGTTGACCCCTTTGTTGCGGATGTCATTGAGCAATTCGTCGGTAAAATGCAGTCCGGCTGTCGGCGCTGCGGCACTGCCCCGCTCTTTCGCGAAGACCGTCTGATAGCGGTCCTGGTCTTCCAGCTTTTCGCGAATATAAGGCGGCAGCGGCATTTCACCTAACTGGTCAAGAATCTCATAGAAAATGCCGTCATAAATAAATTTAAAATAGCGGCCTCCATGGTCCAAGATCCCTGTGCATTCGGCGCGCAATAAGCCGTCGCCAAATGACACGACCGTGCCGATTTTCACTTTTTTCGCTGGCTTAACAAGCGTTTCCCACACATCTTCTTCGGTCTGCTTTAATAGCAGCACTTCGATATTGGCGCCGGTCTCTTCTTTTGTGCCCATTAGACGCGCCGGAAGCACGCGGGTGTCGTTCAATACGAGCGTATCGCCTTCGTGCAAATGGTCCAGGATATCGCGGAAATGCTTGTGCTCGACCGCTCCTGTCTCTTTGCCCATGACCAAAAGTCGGCTCGACGTACGGTCAAGCAGCGGCGTTTGGGCGATCAATTCCTCTGGCAGTTCAAAATCAAAATCGTTTACATTTAATTGCTGTTCGTTTGTAAGTTTCGTCATTCAGGCATCTCCATTTTAAAGTGTTCGTAAGCAAGAGGCGTCACCATGCGCCCTCTTGGCGTCCGTTGAATAAATCCGATCTGCAATAAATACGGTTCGTAGACATCTTCAATGGTCGTCGATTCTTCCCCGATGCTGGCAGCGATCGTGTCCACGCCAACCGGCCCGCCGCGAAAACGGCTAATCATGCCAGTCAATAGCTTGTGGTCAATGTGATCCAGTCCGAGCGGATCGACTTGAAGCATCTCGAGAGCTTGCTCGGCCATATCGGTCGTGATCGAACCGTTGCCTCGCACCATCGCGTAATCGCGTACGCGCTTTAACAAACGGTTGGCGATACGTGGGGTTCCACGGGAACGGCGGGCAATTTCAATAGCCGCGAGCGGATCGATATCCGCTTCAAACAGAGTGGCGCTGCGCTCGACGATATCGGTCAAAGCTTCCGTGTCGTAATACTCAAGCCTTGATAATACGCCAAAACGGTCCCGCAAAGGAGCGGACAAGGCCCCTGCGCGTGTCGTAGCACCAATCAAGGTAAATGGCGGCAAGTCGAGCCGAACAGAGCGCGCGGTCGGGCCTTTGCCGACGACGATATCGAGACAGAAATCCTCCATCGCCGGATACAGCACTTCTTCGATCGAACGGTTCAAACGGTGAATTTCATCGATGAACAAGACATCTCCTGGCTCAAGTGATGAGACAATGGCTGCCAAATCGCCCGGCCGTTCAATCGCAGGACCTGAAGTCATCTTCACCCCGACTTCCATTTCATTAGCAATGACAGTCGCAAGCGTCGTTTTCCCAAGACCCGGTGGCCCGTAAAGTAGCACGTGATCAAGTGATTCGTTGCGCATTTTCGCCGCTTCGATAAAGATCTCCAGGTTATGTTTTACTTTTTGCTGGCCGATGTATTGCGACAAACGCTGTGGACGCAAGGATTGCTCAAAGCGCTCATCAAATTCCGAAACTTCGCCGTCAATGATGCGTTCTTCCATGGCGTTCGCCTCCTCGTTAAGTTTGTTTCAATAATAATTGAAGAGCTTTTTTCATGAAGCCTTCTGTGTCGAGCTCAAGACCTTTGAGTTGTGGTTTCACTTTCGTGATCTCGCGCTCCGAATAGCCAAGTGCGCCAAGTGCAAGCATCGCTTCTTCAAGCTCTGACTCGTCGCCGCCAAACAAATCTGGCTGCCCTTCTTCTGTATACGATTCCCCGAAGAAATCCGTCAGCTTGCCTTTTAGGTCCAAGATCATCTGGCGGGCGGTTTTTTTGCCGACGCCAGGGAATTTCACTAAATACTTCTCGTCTTCCTGCTCGATCGCCTCGATGACAAACTGCGGCTGGCCGGATGCCAAAATCGCAAGCGCACCTTTTGGGCCGATGCCGGATACGCTGATGAGCTTACGGAATAATTCCCGCTGCTCAAGCGTCGGGAAGCCAAACAAGAACTGAGCGTCTTCCCGTACGTGATGATGCACAAAAATCTGCAATTCATCCGAGCCGAAAGAATACGGGTTCGGGGCAAAGATTTGCCAGCCGACCCCTTGCTGCTCCACTACCAAATATTCAGGTGTCACACGGGTGACTTGCCCTTTTATGTAATCGTACATTGCACTCGCCCCTTCATTTTCAACCTATTGATTATACCATATTCCGCCCGCTCCTACGAAGAAAGCTATCCGGTTCTTCCGGCTCTTTCAATCAGGCAATAGCTACTATAAAAAGAGCTCCCCGATGATTGAAGTTTCTCTTTATGCTAAAATGGAGTATAGCAATATCGAGCAACGGAGGGTTTTCATGAAAAAATTATATGGCGAAGAACGCCGCAATGTTTTATTGGATGAGCTGAAGCAGTCAGGGCGACCGATGACTGGCAGTGAACTCGCAAAACTCGCGCACGTATCGCGGCAAGTCGTGGTCGGCGATATGACCTTATTGAAGGCAAAAGGTGAACCGATTATCGCCACGAGTCAGGGCTATTTGTATTTGGACCCAAGCGG
Organism: Planococcus maritimus; assembly: GCF_001687625.2. Lineage (NCBI taxonomy): Bacteria > Bacillati > Bacillota > Bacilli > Caryophanales > Caryophanaceae > Planococcus > Planococcus maritimus. Next base: position 1,408,886 of record NZ_CP016538.2, on the reverse strand, counting down.
CAATAAACAAGTGAGCCGACGCATCGCCTGCAATCACCTGCCACAAGAAACAGAAGCGGAACTGCGCTTATTGGTCGATTGTGGTGTCACCGTCAAAGACGTATCTATTGAACATCCTGTATACGGTGAGCTGACTGCAGGAATTCATGTGTCGACGCCACTTGACGTGGACTTGTTCATGCAGCGCGTACGCGAAACCGGCGCAAGCTATTTACTGGAGCTGACCGAAGGCACACATATCCACACCATCACTGCAGATCTCCCCGAAACACTCTCGCAAGCGGTTGAAGCGATGAAGCAGCACGGCTATTTGCTCGAAGAGGCGGAATAAGAAAAAATCCCCGGATGCCTGAGGCGTCCGGGGATTTCTTATGTGACTGCTTATCACGAATTGTACGTATAGTAGGAACCTAGCGTCTTAACGCCGCAGCCAAGAGCCGTGAGCTCTTCGAACGCCCCACGCATCATCGCGGCATTCTCATCTTCCAACACATCGGCAATGAAAAAATAATTGCCGAGCCCTGTTTTCAAAGGCCGCGATTCAATCTTCGACAAGTTCAACTGGCGCCATGCAAAAACGGACAGCACTTGGTGCAAAACACCAGAACGGTCATCTTTTGGCGGCGTGATCATCAAGGTCGTCTTGATTTGCGCTTCGTGTCCCGGATCCGTCAATTTGTGATTGCTTCTCGACAAGACGAAAAACCGCGTATGGTTGAAGTGGAAATCGTGAATGTCGCGCTGCACGATGTCCAAACCGTACTTTTCCGCTGCGTAATCATTGGCAATCGCCGCAATATTTCGCTCCGGAAGTTCTGCGACCATTTTCGCAGCCGCTGCCGTCGAACTATATTGCTCGAGCGGCGTATGCTTATACGTGTAGAACAAATATTTATGGCATTGCGCCAAAGCATGCGGATGCGAATAAATCGCTTCAAACGATTCCGCCCCCCGGTTTTCGGGATGAACGAGTAAATGCTGCTCAATTGGCGACAGCACTTCCGCTGTCACATACAGTTCCGCTTCGTGGAATAAATAATCCACCGTCAGCGGCACTGAACCTTCGAGTGCATTCTCTAGCGGCACAACCGCATAATCGACCGTACCATCCGCAACCGCTTCAATGCATTCGGGAATGGTCGTATACGGCATCAGCTGTTCTGTTGGAAACACTTTAGAAGCAGCCAAATGCGTGAACGACGCTTCCGGGCCTAAAAACGAAATTCTCTTTTTCTCTCTAGTCATGGACTCATTCCCCCTACATTTATGACGAACCGCTCGATACCACATCGGCCGACTCAACAAAGTCGAGTTTTTTCAATTGCTGCAAGAACATGTCCAAGTCCACGTCCATCGCCGTCACATCCAATGACAAAGTGACGTTTGCACGCCCTTGAATCGGGATGGTCTGGTGGATGGTCAAAATATTGCAGCCCATTTCCGCGACCGCCTGAAGCAAAGTCGCAAGCGTACCCGAACGGTCTTCCAATTGAAGAAAGACCGTCAAGATCCGCTCTTTGACGATGGAATGAAACGGAAAAACCGCGTCTCGGTATTTATAAAATGCCGAGCGCGATAAGCCGGTTTTTGAAACCGCATCTAAAATAGACATGCGGTCGCGCTGAAGAAGTTTTTTCACTTCCAGCGTCTTAACCATCGCTTCCGTCAATACATCTTCCCGCACCAGGTAATAGCGTTGTTCCGAAATATCCTTCATTCAAGTACCCTCCGCATCAATCGGTGAATTCGAACTCAAATTCGAGCAAACGGACTGTGTCGCCGTTTTCCGCTCCGCGCTCGCGAAGAGCATCATCAATGCCCATGCCGCGCATTTGGCGGGCGAATCGGCGAATCGAATCTTCACGGGAGAAGTCCGTCATCTTGAACATCCGCTCAATCGCGTAGCCAGAAAGGACAAAAGCGCCATCCGGGTCACGTGAAATATCGAATCCGTCGCCTTGCATTTCGTGCTTGTATAGCACCGTATCCGCTGCATCCGGATCTGCCTCGTCTTCCATCGGGAATTCAGGCGTCACTTCAAGCAAATCGGCTACTGCAAACATCAAGTTGTTCAAGCCTTTTCTAGACAAAGCAGAAATCGGGAATACTTTTGCGTCTTCCGGCAATTTCTTGCGGAACGTTTCCAAGTTTTCTTCTGCATCTGGCATGTCCATCTTGTTCGCCACAATCAATTGCGGGCGTTCCGTCAAGCGCATATTGTATTGCTTCAATTCTTCGTTGATGGTCACATAATCCTCATACGGATCGCGGCCTTCCATGCCCGACATATCGATAATGTGGACAATGACGCGTGTCCGTTCAATGTGGCGCAGGAATTGGTGACCTAGGCCGATGCCTTCATGTGCGCCTTCAATCAATCCAGGCAAATCTGCCATGACAAAGCTGCGCTGGTCTTCTGTTTGGACCATTCCGAGGTTCGGGACAATCGTCGTGAAGTGATACGCGCCGATTTTCGGTTTGGCTGCCGTGACGACCGACAATAATGTTGATTTGCCGACACTCGGGAAACCGACCAATCCGACATCCGCCAATACTTTCAATTCCAAGATGACGTTGCGCTCAAGACCTGGTTCTCCTTTTTCCGAAAGTTCAGGAGCCGGGTTTTGAGGCGTCGCAAAACGCGAGTTGCCGCGTCCGCCGCGCCCTCCGCGTGCGATGACTGCGGATTGCCCTTCTTCGACCAAATCGGCGATCGTTTCGCCGGTTTCTGAGTCTTTTACAACAGTGCCCGGTGGAACTTTGATGATCGTGTCATGCGCTTTAGCGCCGTGCTGGTTTTTGCTCATGCCGTGCGTTCCGCGTTCAGCTTTAAAGATCCGTTTGAAACGGAAATCCATTAATGTACGCAAGCCTTCGTCAACTTGGAAGACGATATCAGCGCCTTTTCCTCCGTCACCGCCGGCCGGCCCGCCGTTCGGTACGTATTTTTCGCGGCGGAATGCTACCATGCCATCCCCGCCGTCGCCACCTTTTACATATACTTTTACGTGATCGACAAACATATTCTTATCCCTCCATCTGTGCGTGGATCTCAACTTTCGAGCGATCCGATCCGCACGCTTTACCAATTGCTAATTGCGGTGAATCCAAAACCAGGGACGACCAGTCGCCGGGACCGGAAAGTTCCAGCGAAAATCGGCCGTCCACTTCTATAATGCGCAGCTCTACCGGATATGGCCAAGCATCGGAAAATGCCTCTTTCACAGCCTTTGCAAAGGACTCAAGCCATTGGCAAAGAGTCGTATCCAAGTCGCTAGGCGCTTGCGGCGCTTCGCAGGACATCGTGAGGCGCAATTCCGGAAAACGCCAGCCAGCTGTCAGTAGCCACTCTTCCGTCTCGGGCAAAGAGAGAGCCGACAGCCGGCTTTGGTGCATAGCCGCTTCGGCATACGTACGAATAAGCGCTTGGGCTCTATCTGTGCGCCCTAAATCCAGATTCAATTTGATCATCTGCAGCTCATTCAAAAAATCATGGCGCGCATGCCGAAGCGATTGTGCCACCGTTAGCCTATCGTCCATACTGCACTTCCTTTTACACACTTTTACTTAGTATACCAAGATTCCGGCCGGATTTCCCGGCGCGGGTTTTGGTTCGTCTTGTTTCAAAAGAAAAAGGACTGCGAAAGCAGCCCTTTTCGTTTTGTATTAAGCTTCCTGAGCAACCGGGTAGACGCTCACTTTTTTCTTATCGCGGCCGTAGCGCTCGAAGCGTACTGTTCCGTCGATTTTCGCGAAAAGTGTGTCATCTCCGCCGCGTCCAACGTTCTCGCCTGGATAGATTTTCGTACCGCGTTGACGGTAAAGAATAGATCCGCCAGTTACGATTTGTCCGTCAGCGCGTTTTGCGCCAAGGCGTTTTGATTCCGAATCACGACCGTTCTTCGTTGAACCAACACCTTTTTTGGATGCAAAAAACTGAAGATTTAATTTCAACATATGTCCCACCTCCTAAGCTGTGAAGGTTATTTTTATAAAGTCTGCATAATCATGTTCAATCGTTTCCAAAGAAATGACCATAGCGCGTACAAGCAGTTGAACCTGCTCATCCGTCTTTTTGTCCATATTCTTTGGAAAGGCGATTTTCAAAAAACCGCTATCTGCCTGTTCGATTTCCGGCTCAATTCCCGTCAACTCCATAATGGCGTTCACTGCCCCGAAGGAAACAGCTGAAGCCCCGGCACATACCAGATCCTTGCCGTGCTCGGCAAAGTCCGCATGTCCCGACATTTCAAAGCCTTTAATGTAGCTGCCGGTTTGATGAATAGTCACCTGAATCATTCTTACAGGTTGATTGCATCAACAGTCAATTTCGTGAATGGCTGACGATGACCTTGTTTTTTGTGATAGTTCTTTTTCGCTTTGTATTTGAAGACTGTGATTTTCTTGCCGCGGCCCTGTTTTTCAACTTTCGCTGTAACAGTTGCTCCTTCTACGAAAGGAACTCCCACTTTAGTATCGTCTCCACCTACAAATAGAACTTTATCAAATGTTACTGTTTCGCCAGCTTCTGCGTTTACTTTCTCAACGTAGATTTCTTGGCCAGCTTCCACTTTGATTTGTTTTCCACCAGTTTCAATAATTGCGTACATATCCTTGCACCTCCTCTTAGACTAAGACTCGCCTCTCCAGGTGATCTTGCGATGCTTAACAACCTGGTTCGAGCGGTTGTAGCACGGGTGCGCTACAAACATAACATTAGAATAATATCATGCGAGAGAGACCCGCGTCAACAGAGAACTGAAAAGAGTTGGGAATGTGTTCTTTTCATTTTTGGGATTGTGGTTAAAGGAATTAAATATCGCTTCTTACCTAGGGTGTGATTTTAGGAATGAAGAGTGTGGCGATGTTTCTTCTGTTCGAGTTTGCACCATGTCGGAGCGTCGCCTCCCTGCTTGGGGTTGGCCTCTCACTATGAGCCAGAAAGAACGCCTGTCTCATTGCTTCGGCTCACCCTGGGCGCTGGTCGGCTAGGAGATTTCGTTGATTCAGGATTGTTTAAATGGATCTCCTTCTATAACTAGTTGCCGGCTAGTGGGGAAATCGCTTCCCTATCGGTTTGTGTGAGTTGAAGAATGAAATATGTGGAGAGGTTCCACGTGTTCGAGTTTATTTCATTTTTGGAGTATCGCCTCCCTGCTTTGGGATGGCCTCTCGCAATGAGCCAGAAAGAACGTCTGTCTCATTGCTTCGGCTCACCCTTGGCGCTGGTCGGCTAAGAGATTCCGTTGATTCTTGTTTGTTTAAATGGATCTGCTTCTATAGCCAGTTGCCGGCTAGTTGAGGAATCGCTTCCCCTTCAATCGCTGAAACAAATTATCGAAACTAATTTCAGCGAAGATTAAATATCAGTTCCACTATAAAAGTAGAGATGAAGCGGAAAGGGGCCGACGCCTGAGGGACCGCGCGGGCTGGCGAGACAAATGTGCTGCGCTTTTTGCGGCACATTGGCTCAACACCCGCCCCTCGGCAAGCGTGCCCCTTGCAGCGAAATCTCCTCCACACTCATTTTTATAATTCTTTTGAGTTCGTAATGTAATATCATATCAGCAAGCAGAATGTCCTGAATCCCTCTGCCCCTCTCCTACATTTCATTCGAAAAATTTTGCAACACAAAAAACGCCACCGCATATGCAGTGGCGTTTCTACTATAGAATATTATTTGCTTGAGAAGATGGATTTGAGTTTGCCGAACATGCCAGGTTTTGGCTTGTCCATCGTCATAAGCGGGACCGATTCGCCGAGCAGGCGGCGCGCGATGTTGCGGTAGCCGAGTGCTGCTGGGTTTGATGGGTCCATGACGACCGGCTCGCCTTTGTTCGAACTTGAAATAACGCGTTCGTCGTCCGGCACGATGCCGAGCAAGTCAATCGATAAATGCGTCGTGATTTCGTTGACATCAAGCGCATCCCCCGCTTCCATCAAATGTGGACGGATACGGTTGATGATGAGTTTGGGCGCTTCAAGGTTTTCCTCGAGCTCCAGTAAACCGATGATGCGGTCGGCGTCACGTACGGCAGAGATTTCCGGCGTCGTGATGACAATCGCGCGGTCTGCACCAGCGACAGCATTTTTGTAGCCTTGCTCAATGCCTGCTGGGCAATCGATGATGATGAAATCGTAGTCCGCTTTCATTCCTTCGATTAGTTCTTTCATTTGTTCCGGGTTGACGTCGTTTTTATCGGCCGTCTGTGCTGCCGGAAGCAAGAATAATTTGTCTTCAAAACGCTTGTCTTTCACAAGCGCCTGATGGATTTTGCAACGGCCTTCGAGCACATCGATCAAATCGTAGATGATGCGGTTCTCGAGGCCTAAAATGACATCCAGGTTGCGAAGCCCGATGTCGGTATCGATCAAGCACACTTTTTTGCCTTGAAGAGCCAATGCAGTGCCGAGGTTCGCAGTAGACGTCGTTTTGCCGACGCCTCCTTTGCCTGATGTAATTACGATAGCTTCTCCCACACTAGCTTCCTCCTTTAAACGTAGAAATTTGCGGCCGCAGGAATCTCAGTTCTTGCAAACGGTCGATAATGATTTTGCCGCTGGTATGTAAATATGCGCATTCCATTTCTGGCTGCTCCGATAAGCTGTCGAGTTCGTCGGTCATCGTCTCGAGTTCATCGGCAATTTTCAGATGTGTCGCTTCAAGCCAAGAGGCGGCGATGACTGCTTCTTTATTGCCGCTCGCACCGGCATGGGCAAAGCCTTTTAGCCGCCCAAGCACATAGACGTTGCCACCTGCTTCAATGCGGCCGTTCTGGTTGACGTCGCCAATGACGACGAGGTCGCCTTTCGCTTTCACCACTTGTCCGGAACGGACGATGCCGACATAAGTTTCTGACTGGCGCTCACTGATCATCCGGTTGCATTCTTCGACAGTGACAACATCGCATTTTGTGCTGATCACTTTCATCTTCGAATGCTCGTGGATGACTTTCTTGATTTCTTCCAATTGGGCATCACTGTAATGGCGCTTCGCCAATTGGATCTGTACTTCCGCATCGCCTGCAAGAGCAGGATCTGATACTTTCTTTTTCAGCTCATCGAGGATTTCCGTATAGGAGGCCATATCATTGAGCTGGATGAGAAGCCCTTTGTTCGTTCCTTTAATATTCACGATATTTTTCAAAAAACCTGTCACCTGCGCTTTCATTAATATAACCCGAACTTAGTGCCACGCTGTGGGTCTTGCGTGACCATCATCGACCTGAATACCCAGCCAAGCAAGCCTAAGTACAGGGCGTTGGCGATTAAGGTCGGCCACAATCTCGAGGTTAGGAACGTTCCGGCTGGCGCATCGGTCAACCCAATCAATTGGAAGAACAGGTAAAGTGCCACTTCCATCGCGATGAGGAGACCGAGTGCCAAGAGCGTCGCTGACAATAGATTTTGTGGAATCTTTTTGAAAAAGTACGCGGCGATCAGGCAGACGGCCGGATACAGAAAAGAATATAATCCAATAATATCAATGTAAAAGACATCATACAAGAGCCCGAAGAACAAACCGTAAAACAGCGCATGGCGCAGTTCATAAAAAACGGTCAAAAAGATCAGGAATAAGATAAGAAAGCGCGGCACTACGTAATAAAATGATCCGCCAATCGATAAAGGCGAAAACAAGCCGAAGATCGGTTCGACGAAAAACAGCACGAGACAGACGATGGGAACGAGAAAGCGGATCATGATTCCTCATCCTCTGTTACGCCATTGTCTTCGCCGTCGACTTCCGGTACGAGGCGGTCTGCGATGACAACGTGATTAAGCATCGAGAAGTCAGCAGCCGGTTTCACATATGCCAGTTTCGTCAAGCCGAATTCATCGATTGTCACTTCCGTGATTTCCCCGATGACAATGCCTTTCGGGAAAATGCCGCCGAGACCGCTTGAGACAACTTGATCGCCTTCTTCTAGATCGATCGAAAAGTCGATGCGTTTCAGTAATAGTTCACGGCGTTCTGCATCATATCCTTCGATCAAACCGAACACATCGTCTTCACCGAGCACCATTGCCGATACGCGGTAGTTCGGGTTTTGTGTCGTCACCAACTCCACTGTCGATGTGGTCGGCGTAACGATGGTTACCTTGCCGATCAAGCCGCCAGCGGTCATGACAGCCATATTTTCCTTGACGCCGTGGTTGGTGCCACGGTTCAAAATGATTTTTTCTTCCCATTGATCCGGGTTACGCGCAATAACGACTGCCTGGATTGGGTTGTATTCGCGTAAATCTTCTTCTTTGCCGACCAGTTCTTTCAGTTCCTCGTTTTCGGAACGGAGATCGGTCACTTCTGCCTGCACGCCTGCAAATTCCTCAAGGCGCGCTTTTAGCAAGCGGTTTTCTTCAAATGTGTTGATCAGCGAGTCGATATTGTCAAAGACGCCCGTCACGAAATGAGCGGGCCGTGAAAATACCGATTGCCCGGCACCTACAGCTTCCTTCACAATTTGTTCGGGCAGCGATACTTGGCCGCGGTCCCGAAGCGTTAAGGAAATCAAGGCGACGAGCAGGATGACGCCGATCAACAGCAGGATAAGCCGCTTATTGGATAAAAATTGTGGCATATGAGGCCATCCTCCTTATTGATTGGCTCGAGTCGAGCAATAAAAATCAGCGTCTTTCGATCGCATTGCGGTAACGGTCAAAATCTTCCAGTGCCCGCCCTGTTCCAAGCGCGACACAATCGAGTGGATGGTCTGCGGTGAATACAGGCATGCCGACCTCATCCGCGATCACTTTGTCGAGGTTTTTCAGCAATGCCCCACCGCCTGTTAACACAATGCCGCGGTCCATGATGTCAGATGCCAGTTCAGGAGGCGTTTTCTCAAGAGTGGCGCCTAATCCTTCGACAATGCGCGTCACGGGTTCTTTCAACGCTTGTTGCATTTCTTCTGCGGTGATCGTCAAGGTTTTCGGAAACCCGGTCACGAGATCACGACCGCGAATATCCATCTCCGCTTGCGCTTCCGCATCCGTCAGTACCGCGGCCGTGCCGATACCCATTTTCAGGTTTTCGGCTGTACGTTCCCCGATGACGACGTTATAGCGCTTGCGCACGAATTGCTTGATCGCTTCGTCCATCTCATCTCCGCCAACGCGAATCGATTCACTCGAGACGATGCCGCCGAGCGAGATAATGGCGACTTCCGCCGTTCCGCCTCCTATATCGACGACCATGCTGCCGACAGGTTCCCATACCGGGAGCCCTGCGCCGATTGCTGCCGCAAACGGCTCTTCGATCGTATAAGCTTCCGCCGCTCCGACCGCTCGTGCTGCATCGAGTACGGCACGCTGTTCAATGGAAGTCACGCCGTATGGCACGCAAATCATGACTTTTCCGCCGCGCCATTTGCCCGGTGCTTTGCCGGTCGCTTCAGCGATGCAATGCTTGATCATCGCAAGCGTCGTGTCGTAGTCAGAAATGACACCATCTCGCATGGGCCTCAAAGCAACGATATTAGCTGGCGTTCTGCCCATCATTTCGCGCGCGCGTTTACCGACCGCGACGATTTCATTGGTGCGAGTGTTCTTAATGACAATCGATGGTTCTCGGAGCACGATGCCGCGCCCTTTTAAATAGACGAGCGTATTCGCTGTTCCGAGGTCGATGCCGATATCTTTTGAAGCAAATCCAAACACATGAATCGGTCCTTTCTTATGTAAACCGGGTGATACCGGCAACTGCTTTGCGCAATACCACCCATTATAGAACATCCGGAAAAAAATATACAGTGCTACATGAACCCCTTTTCTTTTAATGAAGTGAATTGATGGTCGCCGATGATTATATGGTCGAGCAGTTCGATGCCGATGATCGATCCCGCTTCCATGAGACGCTTGGTGACATCGATGTCTTCAGGTGACGGCGCGGGGTTACCAGAAGGATGATTGTGCGAGCAAACGATCGATGCTGCCGAGCGTCTGACGGCTTCGCGGAAAATTTCGCGTGGATGAACGATGGAGGCGTTGAGGCTGCCGACAAAAATGGTTTGGCGGTGCATCACTTGGTTTTTGATGTTGAGGAATAAACAGACGAAATGTTCTTGCTTGAGCGAAGTCATATCGTCCATTAAATACGTAGCGGCGTCTTTTGGGGAGCGGATCGTAAAGCGTTCATCGGTTTGTTTGGAAGCGAGCCTTCGCCCGAGTTCAATGGCAGCGAGCAACTGGACGGCTTTTGCTTCACCGATGCCATTGATCGCCGTCATTTCTTCGATGGCGGCGTGTTTTAATTCGTGGAGGTGCTCGAATTGTTTGAGCACGCGGTTCGCAAGATGCAATACCGATTCCTCGCGGGTTCCGGTACGCAAAAGAATGGCGATGAGCTCTTGGTTAGACAAGCTCACCGCTCCTTGTTTAATAAGGCGTTCTCGCGGCCGGTCGGCAATGTGGACATCTCGTATCATCAACGCTTGGTCATTTGGCATAATCCGGCGCTCCTTCCAGTTTCACATAGCCTAAACGTGTCAATTGCTGAAGCAACTCAGCGACCGGCAAACCGACAACTGCGTTATAATCGCCTTCGATCGCTTCAACAAATAAACCCGATACCGTCTGGATGCCGTATGCCCCCGCTTTATCGTAAGGGTCTTCCGTTTCAATATAGGCAGCAATCCAAGATTCAGGTAATTCATAAAAGCGTACGAGAACCCGTTCATGGAACGTTAGCTCTTGGTCACCTTGGCGTATGCTGACGGCCGTAATGACTTCATGTGCATTGCCAGACAGCTTGCGCAAATATTCGGCTGCTTGTGGTTTGTCTGTCGGCTTCAATAAAACCTCTTCCTGTAACACGACAACCGTGTCTGAGCCGATGACAAGTGCATCAGGATCATTCTTTGCGATATCACCTGCTTTTTGCTCGGCACAAGCACGAACATAATCGACCGCTGATGGAAAGCTGGATGGATCAGGCTCTGGGATGTCGCTTGGCACGATATCGAAAGGAATGCCGAGTAGGCCGAGCAGCTCTTTTCGGCGCGGCGATTGCGACGCTAAGATGAGCGGATGGTTCGATGTGAACTTCATTAAAATACCTCCTTTTTTCAAGTCATCATACCATTATCAAAAAGCGGGGGCAAAATGGTCAAATCTTAATTTTCAATCGAAAAAGGCATTTAAATCCTATTTTTAAGATAGCGCTTTCATATCATTATCGAGAATTTCGATTTATTTTTTAGCATACCGACATTATTCCATCCTCCTCTAGCCCCGTCTGAGGTGCATTCTTACGACTTGTCAAAAATTATACAAAATTAGCGCAATTGGCACTTCCTCAAATAGCTTTTATTATGTTTACCAAGGTTTTATAATAGATAGAGTCTTTAATTTTTTGAAAATTACTATTAGACAATAATTTAATAGTGGTTTTTACATTTATGTTCGAAGGGAGCTTATCTATTTTGAAAAAACAAAAACGAGGATTTTTCCAAAAATCACTCGACCGCATCGAAACGATCGGTAATAAACTGCCACACCCAGTGACTTTGTTTGCGGTTCTCGCCATCGTCGTCCTTGCGCTTTCCGCTTTGCTGGCGAATCTCGGCATCTCTGTCGAACACCCAGGCCAAGAAGGCGAAATCGTGGAAGTGAAGAACTTATTGAACGCTGAAGGCATTCAATACATTTTCGCGAGCATGGTCGATAACTTTATCGGCTTCGCACCGCTCGGCGTTGTGCTTGTCACGATGCTCGGGATCGGGGTCGCAGAACGCACCGGCCTCATTTCCGCAGCACTGCGCGGATTCGTCCTATCGATTCCGAAATTCCTGATCACTGGCGGATTGGTATTCGCCGGGATCATGTCGAGTGTCGCATCGGATGCAGGGTATGTTGTCTTGCCTCCACTTGGCGCAGTGATCTTTATCGCACTCGGACGCCATCCGCTTGCCGGCCTTGCCGCAGCGTTTGCCGGTGTTTCTGCCGGCTTCTCCGCCAACTTATTGCTATCGGCAACAGACGCGATGCTTGGGGAATTGACGATCGCAGCCGCGTCGATCATTGACCCAGGCTATGCTGAAGGCATGAACATCGCGATGAACTATTACTTCATCATCGTGTCGGTCTTCTTATTGACCATCGTCGGCGCAGTCGTAACGGAAAAAGTCGTTGAACCTCGCCTTGGCGAATACAAAGGCGAGTTCCGCGAAGAAATGACCAGCCTGACAACACTTGAGAAAAAAGGTTTGCTATGGGCTGGTCTGACAACTCTTGTGGGCGTCATCTTGACAGCGTTACTAATTGTTCCGGAAAACGGCGTCTTGCGCGGTGAAGGCGGCGCCATCGTCCAATCGCCGTTCATGAGCTCGCTCGTTCCGATTATTACCATTTTGTTCTTCCTGCCTGGCCTTGCATACGGCATCGCCACAAAGAGCATCAAAAGCGACAAAGACGTCGCCGCTCAAATGTCCGATACAATGGCTTCAATGGGCGTCTTTATCGTCCTGGCGTTTACCGCTGGACAATTCGTCGCTTACTTCGCTGAATCGAACATGGGCATGGTGCTCGGCGTTTACGGTGCTGAAGCACTTGAATCAATGAGCCTGACCGGTATTCCGTTGATCATCGGCTTTGTCATTGTTGTCGGGATCATCAATTTGTTCATCGGTTCCGCATCTGCGAAATGGGCAATGCTTGCACCGGTCTTCGTACCGATCATGATGCAACTTGGCTACTCGCCGGAACTGACACAAATGGCTTACCGTATCGCCGATTCCTCGACAAACATCATTACGCCACTCATGACGTATTTCGCGATCATCATTGCATTCGCACAGAAATACGATAAGAAAATGGGCATCGGTACATTGATCTCGGTCATGTTCCCGTACTCGATTTTCTTCATGATCTTCTGGACTTTGATGCTCATCGTTTGGATGTTGTTCGGTCTTGATCTTGGGCCGGCTTCACCGATCCGCTATAACGGATAATATAAAAAGCGACAAAACCGAAATTCGGTTTTGTCGCTTTTTTGTGTTCAATACATTCGGTATGATTATGTTTTCCGAAGCTTACCACTCGCTTTCCGTGGGCTCGCGCCCAAGCCTCCTCAGCCGCTTCGCGTCTTGCGGGGTCTCGGTCGTCTCGCTGATCCACCGTAGTCGAGCGAACGCTTCTTCAAACATCTAAGCATCTCATTGTTTTATAACATTTTAATACCTTTGAATGTTGTCATTAAAACGCTAAAATCGTCAAACATATTATAAGTTTACATAATATATTTATAATCTACATAAACAAATTAACATACCAATCGATAAATTGTTCTCCCCATAAATAAACGAGGACAGCGGATAAAGCAATTGATGGGCCGAACGGAATCGGTGTCTTGCGTCCTTGCTTGCGCACTCTCAACAAAATAATGCCTGCGACAGCTCCGATAAACGACGCCAAAAATAACGTCAGCAAGCTTCCGGCAGTTCCGAGCACGAGCCCAATGACAAAAAACAGTTTAATATCGCCCCCGCCCATACCGCCTTTTGACAGCACAGCTATCAATAACAAAACGCCAAACCCGACCGCTGCACCAACGAGTGAATCCCACCACGGATCCAGTGGCACGATCAATCGCAAGACGAGCAACACAATCCCAAACGGCAACAGCACTTTATCTGGAATGAGCATATAGGCAATGTCGGATACGGTAATAATAACGAGCATTGACACAAACAATAAGCCAATAACGAGTTCTGGTGTAAAGCCAAATTTCAAAAACACGGCAGTAAACAATAGAGCGGTGATCGCTTCCATCAGTGGGTAAACCCAGTGAATTTTCGAACCGCACGTCCGGCATTCCCCCTTCAAGAACAGATAGGAAAACACCGGCACCAAGTCAAGCGCCGTCAAACGCCGGTCGCAGTTCGTGCAATGCGAAGGCGGATACGCGATTGATTCATTTTTCGGCACGCGCAAGCCGACTACATTATAGAACGAGCCGAACACTAGGCCGAATAGAGACATAAAAGCTGTATAGGCAATAGTCATAAGATACCTCTTTTACTTATTAATATAGTTACATCCATTTTTCTTTATCAAAAAAGGAGAAATCGCCATGATTTCTCCCATTGTTTGTGCAGTCCGTCATTGTTCTGTGTCTTCTTCATCGACTTCTACGTCTATCTCTACATCTTCTTCGTTTTCAAGTTCCTCTTCATCACTCGCTTCGGTGACAATAAACGTGCCATCATTTTGCGGCATCGGATCGACTTTGTTCGCTGGAGCCGGGGCATCAACTTTAGGTGCGGTTTCCACCAAAGAAATCAAATCCGGTCTGTAGAAAGCGGAAAACTGGATAGAGACAGCCAAAGCCTCTTCCTCGCTTATTTGTTGCGTCTGTTCCGGATAAGCGGAGAAATTGATCGCTTCGATGACCATGATGCGTTTCATTGATTCGATTTCCTCAATAAAAGCAGTGATGCTTTCGTAGTCATAGGCTTCGAGTTCGACCGTCGCTAGCAGCTCCTGTATGTTCTCGACACCTTCGACCGGCGCTAGTAATTCGAGCGGGCCTTCAGTGAAACCGACGGATTGAATCAGTGTACCGGAAAGCAGCTCAGCTTGTTCAATTTGAAGCAGTACTTTATCAGCCAATGGTTCTACCGCAACTTTTTGCTGCAAATCGAGCGGATTGATACGTTCGCCTTCAGGTAGTTCCTTCAATTGACCTTGAAGCGCCATCAACACTTCACGCTCCGAAGAAAGCGTTTGTTCGCTTTGTTCTTTCATCTCTTTCGCCGGAGCATAGGTAGCAAAGTAAGTGAAAGCGATGACCGCAATCAAAAACAAACTGGCCAATACGATCAAAGCGTTATCTTTTTGTTGTTTGGAAAAGTTCATAGTGCATCCTCCTGCGTTTCATCCGGCGCAGTTTCTGGTTCTTCCGGAACTACTTCTGGAGTTTCCTCTATCTCTTCTCCGACTTGTTGTTCAGATTCCTCATTATCTTCTTGTTCGATAATAGTGCCGTCTTCTGCCACAGTTCCTTCAGCAGGAATCCGGTCATCGACAAACACCAAGCTGTATGTTGCCAAGTATCTCGGATTCAGCAGCAAAGCATCCTCTGCCCCGCCCGCCTCTTCTTCAAGAAGATCCAGTTCTTGATTGGTCACAGAATCCAATGTTGCAGAAGCCAGACTTTCAGCTGATTTCAACTGCGTAAGGTAATAAGCCGCTTCGCGCGCTGTGTCAAATTGAAGTGTCAGCGTCGCAATATTGGGCCCGGTAAACGAAAAAGTATTAAAAAACCCTCTTTCTGGCAGCACGGCGACCAGTTCTTCAAGCAGAGGCACCGTATCGAATTCATAGCTTTCTGCCCATTCCACTGTCTTTTTCAATTGTTGTTCGTCGTTCAGGCCTTCAGTCGCGCCGATCTGTTGGCGTATCGCTTCCTGTTCAGCAGCGACTAACGCCGACTCTTCAATGAGTTCTGCTCGGGCCCGCTCTTCTGCTTGGGCCATGAAAAACAGCAAAGCCCAACTCAATAATGCCAATAACACGAGCACACCGGCGATAATAAGAGGATAAGGGCGTTTCTGTTCTTTTTGAGGCAGTAAATTAATATCAATTAGCATCATTTACACCTCTTTCAGCGCAAGGCCGATTGCCCGGTTAAAGCGCGACGGAATCGAATGCGTTTCATCGGATGCGATTTCGCCGAGAACAATCGGCAAAAACGGCACAGCAAAACGATTTTCCATCGGTCCGCGCAGTTGTTCGAATTCGTACGGATCGATATTGCAGATAATTTTCGTAATGCCGGAAGCGCCGGCATTCAAATTATAGCGGTAGAAATTCGCTAGCTTTTCAGCTTCTTCTTGAATCGTTTCCAGCGTGGATGCCGGTTCCATCGCAATCGTCGTCGCAGATTCCAGATCGACCGAGCGCATAAACAGCGGATAGTGTCCGTGGAAGATTGACACGGTCATCTTTTTACGCCGCACATCAATGAGCAGCACATGCTCTTCCTCGGTGAAATCATGCTCTACATACGCCAGACGGTAAAGGGCGAGCGGCGTGATGTCCGCGACCACCGGCTTCAGTTTTGCTTCATCAAACACCGATTCATATGATTTCACGATCGATTCTTTGGAAGCGATGATGATCGCTTCCGGTTCTTCCGTATCCATATGATATGGCACCACATCGAATACAGGGTCTTCAAAAGGCAGATAAACCGTCGAGCCCATTTCGATAAAGAAATGGCCCTTCAGTTCATCCGGTTTAACATCTTCGGGGTATGTAACTTTGCGGATAATAACAAATTCGTCAGGGGCGAGGAAGCGGACTGACTTTTTGGAGAGACCCCACTGATTGACAGCCTCATCGAGTATCATTCCAAGCGTTTTGTCATCGGTAATTTTTCCGTCTTCAATGACACCAGCCGGAAGAGCAAGCTCTTCGGCAGCGCTCAACTGAAGCGGAGACACCGACTTCAATTCCACATAGCGAATTGCATCTTCTTCTATTGTAATCGTCGCTACGCGCGCTTTTCTCGATAAAAACGATAAGGCCATTTTTTCAGCTCCTAGATCTTTTTAATTATCGTCTAACTAAAGTTGCACCATTCGTCCCAGTACCCTTAGTTGTATTAGTGGGATCGTTATTTTTAATTGAACTAATTTGCGCTTTAGTTGCTGCAGTTGCTGTAATTGTAATGTCATCATTTAAAGCTACTCCAGTAACTAGTTTGCTTGTTACCGCATAACTAAATGATGTTATAGAGCCTTGATCCGGCAAGTAATTTCCCGTTTTAAGATTATCTAGAGTAACGGTAGTAGATGTAGGATTATCAACTATATACAGTTCAGCAGCAGATATCGCATTTGTCAAATCTGATTTTGCAGCTCCAACACGGCTGTTTTCAATAATATTCCCAATAGCTGGAATTGCGATAGCTGCAATAATAGCTAAGATAACGATGACGGCCAATAGCTCGATCAAGGTTAAGCCTTTCTGATCTTTCAACTTGTTTTGGATAAACTTCTTCATGTGTATTGCCTCCCTATTTCTTTCAATTGGTACTTTATAAGCACATTTTCATTATAGCAATGAGTATGGATATAGCAATAATTTTTTTACAAAAATAAGCATTATTTTCTATACAATTAATACAAAAGTCTACATATTGTCTACATTTTCAAACATACCGAACATCGGCATCATAATAGCAAGTACTATAGTCCCGACTAATACTGCAAGAAAAACGATCATTAACGGCTCGATCAAGGCCTTCAATCGGTCGGTCTCCGCTTCGACTTCTTTTTCGTAAAACTCAGCGACTTTCGACAACATATGATCAAGTGATCCCGTTTGTTCACCAATCGAAATCATATGCGGAATGAGCGGCGGAAACGCCCAATGATTTTTCATCGGTTCGGTCAAGGAACCGCCGCGTTCGAGCGAATCTTTTGAAGCGAGCACTACTTTCGAAATGACTGCATTGCCGACAACTTTCTCGACCATCGCCAAAGCTTGGAGAATTGGTACCGAACTGGAGAACAAGGAACTCAATGTCCGTGTCATCCGAGCAAGCGCTGATTTTTTTAATATTTTCCCAAAAATAGGCAAACGCAACATTAAGGCATCGAGCATATATTTGCCTTGTTCAGTGCGGTATAAGATCCAAAAGCTGCCGACAGTAACGCCGACTCCTGCAATTAGTAAATACCAATAGTTCATGATGAAATCACTGGCTCCCATCACAAAAACCGTAATCATCGGCAACTCGCCGCCGCTGCTTTCGAACATGTCGACAAACATGGGAACGATCGAAGACAGCAGAAAAATTACGACGCCAATCGCCAATATACCGACGACTGCCGGATAGGTCATCGCCGAGATTACTTTTTGTTTGGTCTGGTACGCTTTTTCATAATGTGTTGCCAGACGGTCCAAAGATTCATCGATATTCCCGGACAACTCTCCCGCTTTGATCAAATTCAAAGTCAGCGGCTCGAAGATTTTTGGGTATTTTGCCAATGAGTCAGATAACGAGTTCCCTTTTCTCAACTCCTCGTCCACTTCCATCAGGGCATTTTGCAGCGCCTTTGATTCCACTTGCTGAGATAAGATACGCACCGCATCAACAATCGTCACCCCAGCCCGCATAAGTGTAGAAAACTGTCGCAAGAACATGATGAACTGATCCTGTTTAACCGGATTGCCAATAACTATGTCTTTTTGCAAAGCTGTTGTTTCGAGTTCTCGAATGTCGATTACTTTGATGCCGTCGTCTCTCAGACGAATGATGGCATCTCTTCGTGTCTTTGCGACCAGCACTCCGGAACGAATTTTCTTATGGTCACGGCCTTCATATTTAAAGCGAGCCACTTACTCACCCCCTTCAAGGAACGGTTGGGCGGTCTGGCGGCTGATTTTGCCAGTCGCCAATAATTCTTGAACAGACGACACCATCATATGCATTCCGAATGAACGGTTCGTCAAAATAACATTCGGAATTTGATGAACTTTTTCAGTGCGAATTAAGTTCGCCACCGCAGGGTTGTTAATGAGAATTTCTGTTGCAGCGATTCGTCCTGTGCCGTCAGCGGTCGGCAGCAAACGCTGGGACACGACCGCTTTTAAAATTCCGGCGAGTTGCGTGCGCACTTGCGCTTGCTGTCCGTGCGGAAACACATCGATGATTCGCTCGATTGTCGAAGCTGCACTGGACGTATGCAGGGTAGCCATCACAAGGTGACCGGTTTCCGCGGCGGTGATGGCGGTCGAAATTGTTTCCAGATCACGCATTTCACCTACCAAAACGACATCTGGATCTTGGCGCAAAGCTGCACGCAAACCGGCTGCAAATGAATCCGTGTCAAAACCAACTTCGCGCTGGTCAATAATAGATGAACCATGGCGGTGCAAATACTCAATTGGGTCTTCTAATGTGATGATGTGTTTAGTTAAATTTTCATTAATGTGGCGAATCATTGCTGCCAAGGTGGTCGACTTTCCTGACCCAGTCGGCCCTGTCACTAAAATAAGTCCTTGCTGGGTTTCTGCCAAATTCGCCAAGATTTTCGGCATATTCAAATCAGCGATTGTCGGTATTTCGGTTGGAATAGTTCGGAACGCATGCGAAATCGAGCCGCGCTGGTGGAAGGAATTGACTCGGAAACGGGCAACTCCAGAAAGCGAATAGGAAAAATCCATCTCGCCTTTATCTAGAAATTGCTGCCAAAGAAGTTCCGGCATTAACGCTTTGGCGATTTCCTTGGTCATGTCGGGCGTCAAGTTTTCATCACCGTAGCGCTTTAAGGTGCCATGCATGCGGAAAACGGGCGGAATGCCGGTCGTCAAATGAATATCCGAAACATTTAAGTTGCGTGCTTGCGTCAGGACTTTATCTATATAAGTGGTTGGCATATTATCACTCCGCTATCGTGGCGACACGCAGAATTTCTTCTGTGGTCGTCAGTCTTTCCTGTACTTTCATCAGGCCATCATCGATCAAGAAAATCGTGTTGTTTTTCACGGCAATCTTGCGGATCTCTGCAGCCGTACCGCTCCGGTTGATGACTTCTTTGATCTCTTCGTCAACGACCAATACTTCATGGATCGCCATACGCCCTCGATACCCCGTCATATTGCATTGCGAGCAGCCTTTTCCTCTGGCGATGGTGTCTATCGTCAAACCGCGCTTATGAAAAATCTCTTTTTCTCTGACAGTCGGATCCTGCAGTTCACGGCAGTCGCGGCATACTTTCCGCACTAGCCGCTGCGCTACTACGGCATTGAGCGAGGCAGTAACCAGGAACGGCTCGACACCCATGTCCATCAACCGCGTCACTGAAGCAATGGAATCGTTCGTATGGATTGTGCTGAGAACCAAGTGGCCAGTCAAAGAGGCGCGAATGGAAATATCAGCGGTTTCTTTGTCCCGAATCTCCCCTACCATGACGATGTCTGGGTCCTGTCGAAGAATGGAGCGCAATCCCGCGGCAAAGGTCAGACCAACATTGGTGTTTACTTGAATCTGGTTAATCCCTTGCAACTGATATTCCACCGGATCTTCCACGGTGATGATATTAACCGCTTCATCATTCAACTTACTGAGTGCTGCGTATAAAGTGGACGATTTACCCGAACCAGTCGGGCCGGAGATTAAAACGATTCCGTTCGGTTTCTCGATTTCGCGCATGAAACGCTTCATATTCAACTCGCTGAAACCTAGTTTTGAAATATCAGTCAAGTTGTTGCTTAAATCGAGAATTCGCATGACGATTTTTTCTCCATAAACAGTAGGTAAAGAGGATACACGCAAATCGATCGGGCGAAAATCAACATTAGTCTTAATACGCCCATCCTGTGGAACCCGGCTTTCGGTAATGTCCAAGTTTGCCAAGATTTTAATGCGCGCAGTCACCATTTGCTGCATCATTTTCGGCAATGTGCGCTCTGTCCGCAGCGTCCCGTCGATACGGTAGCGGACAAGGATCTGGCCTTCCTGCGGATCAAAATGGACATCGCTCGCTTTTAAGGAAACTGCACTGGAGAGAATCTGGTTGACGAGCCGAACAATCGGAGCATCGTTGTCATTGAGCTCTTCTTTCTGTTCTTGTGAAACCTCTGGCAGTTCGCCTAATAATTCATCGTAAGATTCTTCTTCGTAATATTTCGCAATGGTTTTTAAAATATCGTCTCGTGAGGCAATCGCTGGTTCAACCTGAAAACCAGTTGTCAACCGGAGATCATCAATCGTGATGAAATCCATCGGGTCGCTCATGGCGATAAACAGTTTATCGCTTTCGACCTTCAAGGGCACCAGCAAATTGCGCTTGGCAAATTCCTTCGGCACTACATTGAAGAGTTTCGGATCGAACGGATAACGGAACAAGGTCACGTGCGGAATGTTCAACTGGACTTCAAGTGTTTCAATCAATTGTTGCTCGGTAATCAGTGCACGGGAAAGTAAAGCATCCCCTAATTTTTGGTCATCTTTTTTCTCTTTCAGCGTCAATTGAAGATCTTCTTCGGTCAACAGACCTTGTTCGATCAATATATCGCCTAATCTTTTGCGGATGATCGCCAAACTAATTCCTCCTAGACCATTTAAGGGTTGATCAACTTGCCGGATTTATCGTAAACAGGTTCATCTGATTGTTCGTCGCCGTTTTCTTCATTGCTATTTGCATTGCCACTGTCACTGCCTGCATCTGAACCGCTATCATTTTGGCCGTTTTGGACAATGTCACCATTTTCATCAAATATGATCGGATAGCCATCCAGGTCAAATCCTGGGTTTTCCGGATCTTCAACAATCAAATCGCCTTGTCCTTGATCGGCATCAGGGTTTCCTGCATCTTCACCGGCTGGATCAGTTGCATCCCCTGGCGATGCTGCTTCCGGAGTTTCGAGCGGATAGACTTCTACCCGATGAATAGGCGGATAAAAGTCGGTTGACACCGGTTCAACCTCTAGTTCCTCATTGTCATCGAAGACGGCACGGCTGACTTCGATGCGCGCGCCATCAGCACCATCTTCTTTAACCGATGTACCAGAAGATACAAACGCGCTATATTGTTTGATCAAGCGCGGCTCGATTTCTGTTTCGCCGCCCGTTTGAACCGAGTAATCGTAAACAAAAGGCAAAGCAGTGAGTGAAGCAGTAATCATTTCGCCAGCTTTATCGACATTCAATGTAAAGGTATTATGGTTCGGGTTGGTGAACGCCAGATCGATTGCAAGATCTTGGCTGATAGTTGCTTCAAAACCAAGTGGAATTGACGCCGGCTGCGTAGCACCGATGCTGCGCTCATCAATCAATAAATTCGTCTTCAATACGGTCGAATAAACAACAGAAGCAATTTCCGTCAATTCCTCATCCGTAATGTCCCATGCATTCAGCTCAGCTAAGACGGCCAATAATGAGAATTGCGATTCGGGCGCTATCTGCATGCCATCCAACTCTTCGATGACCAAGTCCGCCCCGTCGCTTTCTAAATCATGTGGAAAGCTCGTTTCAGAGACGATAACTTTTTCAACCGTCAACGAATCGTCACTGATATCTACCCGGGTTTCTGTCTGCCCAGCTGCCAGTGCCTGCTCCAGTATCGATGTAATGCTTTGGGTATCGGTTTCAGAAAAAGCCACTTCTGGGAAATTCGATTCCAAAAACGAACGCGTTTTTGCTTCCGGCAAATTAATGACAACATTATTTTGCTGACCGCTTTGTGCTTGTGATGTTGTTTCTTCCACTAGAGCTTCCGCATGTTTAAGAGGATACTCTGCGGTAGCATCTTGAAAACGAACGAACAATGCAGCGTTCTGTTTCCAAGAATCGAAACTGCTCGAGACAGTCGAAACTGCACTTGCCACTTCCATATTTGAAACATCTGTAGTGCCTATATATGTATTGTCACCGTACTCTTCAGAGGAGAACAACAAATTATCAACCGCATATGAACCGGCATTGGCTATTCCGAAAAAAACCATCGCAGAAGCCAGAACTGTCACAAACGTCAAACCAAATACTTTATTATCCAAGTTATTGCTCCCCCTTACCCGTTTCAACTGGGCTCATGCTAAAACTATTTTCTGTTGTATTTTTTGACGAAGATGCTGCAGCAACTCTTCCCTTTCTTTCTTTAACATACCGTTGCTTTTCAAGTTGCCGTTTCTCCTCTAACTTCACATAAACTAATGTTACCAGTAGAGCCACTCCAACGATGGCAATCAATGGCATATAGAACGGATAGTTCCCTTGCAACGCGACCGCTGCCATAGCAGCGATCAGTCCCCCTCCAACCGTTATTATTTTTTTACTCATCGGTATGGACTTAAAGAAAAAATGAGCTATTGCCAGCGCAACACTTCCGAGCATGATCAAAATTAATAAACGAACCATATATAATCCCCCTCTTTTTGGTTACACTCTTGTCTCACAAGGCTATTACTTCAAAAATAGGCATTTGTGAAGAGAGTCTTATCTGTCGACCCGAAATTCAATACTAATTTTGATATGAAAGTAATGATTATCATAGTCAATCTATTAATAAGAATTTATCATTCTTTAATTGTAAAAAAAATCCACCTTATTAGTATTACACTCCCACGTTTCTATAGCTATCATACAAGATAAATGTTATAAATAAAAGTAGGTATTATTATTTATTAAGACCCCATTTGAAAGTTTGAAAGGTCTTTTTATTTTCATTTTCTCGTCGTTTTATGTCATGAAATCAGATTACTAATGAGGATTCAGTAAGATATCGGGTATTTTCAAACACTTATAAAGATTTATTTTGCAGAAAGAGATTGTGAGGGGTGAAGTATGGAAAACGAAAATGGTTTTACACTAGTGGAGGTTTTAGCATCCCTCGTCATTATCTCCATTGTCCTAATGAGTTTTATGGCAATCTTCTCCAATACAAATAAACTCGCTGTCAGCAACAGCGAGAAACTAGTGGTGATCAATTTGGCAGATGCTTATTTAGAGAGAGTCAAAGTACAAGCTGATGAATATATTGAATTTCCTACGGCAGATAAATGTAACAGTAAAGAAATGCCCTCTTTCATTTACAATATCAACGAAAAAGATTACAGAATTGAAGTAAATACTTATCAGGATTTAGACGAATGCAGTTTATCTTTAATTAATGTAGTAGTAATAGTAACTGCCGTTGACTCTAATATGTCAAGCAGCGTGGAGGGGTACATTTCCGATGTTAGCAAAGATTAATAACTCAAAGGGCATTACACTAGTCGAACTCTTAGCTACGTTAGTCATTGTTAGCATTGTCGCTTCACTCTCATACTCAGTTCTTTCCCAGGGCTATTCCAATTATCAAAGGATACAGGCAGAAGCAGAATTGCGTGATGAAGCAGATTTAATCATGTCTAGTTTTATTAAGGATATGTTTGTTCTGAAAGGTGAAGAAATAGAAATGGGATCTATTTGTTTAGACGCTTCCTCCACCACATTAATGAAAATAACTAAACGTAACCCTATTAATTCCGAAGAAGTAATTGAACAATACAACACTGGATTTAAAGACGGAGAAGTGATTGTAAAAGACCAGCCGGTTCATTTTCACAATAATTCAGTTACTCTTCTAGAAAATGATTGTAATGGTGAACTTTATAATTTAATTACAGAAGAAAAAGACAACACGGAATACAAAGTTAAATTCACATTGAAGACTTTAAAGGGGAAGCAAGAGCATACAATGGATTTTGAAAATACTGTACAGGTAATTAATGGTGGAGGAGACTAAACGATGAAGATACTAAACAGTGAAACAGGATATTCTTTGCTATTAACCTTAATGCTTGTACTTTTATTTTCTATCCTCGGCGCCAGTTTGATGGCGATGACAATTAATGGTACTCAGAAAAACGAAACTCGGGAAAAGGTCATACAGTCTTCCGATTTAGCTGATAAAGGTATTGAGTTAATTACCTCCCAAATAACCACCGAGTTAAATCAGTCTATTTCTGCAAACGGAATTTCAGCAGCTGACTATGTAAACAAACTGAATAATGTAGTAGATAAATACAAGTGCATTGGCGGTATGCCTTTAACTGGAGAAGCGAACCCTGGAGCCGGAACAGATTATACAGTCTGTATATCAAAGTCTGTTGACGACCTAGATAGCCTACTTGTTGTAAATTCTACCCAAAAGTATTTAAGAAAGAACATTACTTTCAAAAGCATCGGTACTTCAGATGACAAATCAGAAACTCTTTATACAACATATAATATCGGATCAACGCAATATCCGGAAGTATTGAATTATGCAGTTGGCGCCTACAAAGCGAAAAGTGACTTTGTTGACTTGGATGATCCTAATCGCTTTCCTATAGTTCCAGGTGAAGGTAATTTGTTTTTAAATGGGGGTTCTTCAATCGAAGGCGATCTGAAAGTTGATGGAAATTTAATTGTATCCGACTACGGTATTAGAAGAACTTCAAATTATTGGATTGTTGGCTACAGTGATTATTCGCAAGCTAGTGTTTTCCCTCAAATTTCAGCTGTTAGTTCGGGGAAAAAAGGAAAACTATTTCTTGGTGGTAGCATGTACAAGTTTAATGCTATTTTTAATGGCACTACCCAAAACAGTGTATTTAATTACGATAAACATTTGAACTCCACATTCTTAGACAAGGATAATTGGTACTACACTAAAGTCGGGAGTAAGTATAACGGGAATTTAATAACTGAAGAAAATCTTTTCTTTGATAAACAGGCCCCCTTAAATACTAATAAATTAGTAAACGTAGATCCTATTAATTTCAAAAGTCAATTAAGTAAAGTACATATTAAACCAACCGCGACAAATATATATGACGTAGGTGATGATAGAGCTTTCAGTAATTTAGATAACGCTGGTGACGTGTATTTAGTTGAAGAAAAATGTATTAGAAGGTGTAACAACAAAAATAAAGAGATTGAACTAGACTATGACGGCAGCTTTTACGGATCCGGAAAAAATAACTTTAATAAATTTGGCACCCGCGGGAGTCTTGTGCTTTATTCAACAAATACAACTTTCAAAGAAGGTGCGTATATAGAAGAGAATATGTACATAAAAAATTCAACTGAGGAGTATCCATCTAAAATTAAAGGCATCGTATACGTTAATGGAGATTTAAAAATTGAAAACGCTCATCTTGAAAGTGACGTGATTTTTTACGTCGAGGGTGATGTTACTATCACAGAATCTGAAATATATGGTATTCCATATGATGATCGCACAGGTTCTTTAATCATTTTTGCTAAAGGAAATATTAATCTCTCAAATAACTCTGTAGACAAGCCCAATCCTAGTCGGATTAAAGGTTATTTTTATAGCGAACAAGCTATGGAGATATATGGTGTAGGATCGAATATTAGAATCGAGGGAGGCATTTCAGCTAGAAGAATCACTCTCAATGCACTAAGAGGAGATGGCAAAAAGTACTACTCGAGTAACGAACAACTTAAGATGTCAAAAGCACTTTCCAGATTAAACATTATATACGATCAAGATATAATTAAAAATTTTTCAAAGTTGGATATTGATACTGAGCCATGGATTAATAATATCTCTCCTCCAGTAGAACTAGAACGAAGCTATGATGCTCCGTAACTTTAAGAAAGCCCAAGTTCACCTCTGAACTTGGGCTTTCTTTTTATTCTATTTCGAATACGCCGCCACTTTATTCCGCCCCGCCTGCTTCGCCCCGATATACAGAGCACGGTCGGCGTTGCGGATCATCGCCATGGCATCGTCACTATCATCTGGTGCGGATGAAACGCCGATGCTCATGGTGATGTGGATACTAACAGTCCCGCGATTGTCGTCGAGGTCACTTTGCACGAGAAATTCGTGGCTTTTAATTTCTTTGCGAATGTTCTCAGCGAGCAGCATAGCCAGTTCTTTGCTATAGCTTGGAAGCAAGATGACGAACTCTTCTCCCCCATATCGTGCGACTGTGCCTTCGTCACCGATCATCTCTGTCAATAAATTTGCCAAGGCTATCAAGATTTCATTGCCGCTTTGATGGCCATATTTGTCGTTGATGGATTTGAAGTAATCGATGTCCATCATGATGACGGATAAACTTTTTAGTTCACCTTTATTGACCTGGTCCATGCATTTACCAATTGCTTCGTCCAAGTAGCGGTAATTGTATAGCTTAGTGAGCCCGCAGCGTTCACTCTTGGCGATTGCGTTTTGGACGAGTACCGCTTTTTCCAGTGATACAGCGAAATAGGTGCTTAAGATATCGAGAATTTGAAGCTGGTGATGAAGAAACGCATGCTTTCTGCGAGCCGCGAGAACCAGAACCCCTTCAATTTTATTATTGCGTGAAATCGGCATCGCCATGAGGCTCTCTGACTCTGGGTTGATATGATCGCTTTGAATGTCTTTCCACTGGGATTTTCTGCTGAACATAAAGGAATCGTTTTCAATAATCGCTTTGCCCGCTATCCCTTGATCGCAATTGACGGGTTTTGCATCGAGCGATTTAAATTCTTTGTCTTCATAGGTTCTCAACATTAACAATTGCCCTTTGTGATAGTCAATGACATAGGCATAGTCCACTTTGAAAAGCTCTGCGACTTGGATGACGAATTGATCGAGCACTTCATCTGAAGACAGCCGAGCAGCCAATTGGTGGCCGATTTCTCCCGCTTTCTTCAAATCGTTATTAACCTTCTCGGAATTAGTGTACATGTGAATGACAGCGGTCATTGTAAAAAACGGGATGCCTAGCAATAACAAAGCCGCCAACCCGAAATAGGCTTCTGACATATAAAGGGCGATTGAAAACGGAAACACTAAAAAGGCAATGGTGAAATCCCAAATCGTATCGAGCGAGAAAAAGTTTTTATGTTCGCCGAGAATCCGGATATAACCGTAGAGAATCAGTTGATTGGAGACAAAAGAGACAGTCTGGAATAGCAAGCCAAATACAATGACGTGAGCCAGACTCAAGGAACCGATCTCACCGCCGGCAAACAGGAACAGTAATCCGGCAATCGCCGAGACGGCAAAGAACATGATGGAATTAAAGGGAAATCGTGCCGACAGATTCTCGGAAGTGCGTAGCCTCAAGATCACGATAATCATCGCTACTTGAGACAGAATGACTTCTGTGAAGATTCCGTATTTCAAGAAAACCGCCACCGTCAGCCACTGGACGAGATAGGTAGGCACCCCACTGATATTCATCGGGAATAAACAAGCCAGCACAAAAAAGGCTAAATAAGCTAAAACGTCGGTCAGTTCCATGGCAGGAGGCGGGTAATATTGATAGATAAGGTAAAGACCTGGCGGCACTACGAACAACCAAGCTGTCCATAGGATTCGCGTTCTTTTGGTTATTGGATCCATCGCTTTTCTCCCTCGCTATGCTCACGGATTGACCCGTTTCCCGATCAATGGCTAGTTATACAGCCGGAACATTTCATAATTTTGTTGTTTCAAGAGACTCAGTAGGTACAGAGAACCTGTGACTATTGTCACTTCTACTTCTTCGTGTACAGGTAATATATCATATTCATTTTGAATTGTCTTTATTTTACTTATATTTTCTGAAAATAAAATTTTTGCCGGCATGGCACGCTCATCTTTAAAATCTATAAACGTGAAACGGATGGCGATATTTTCCAGAGATTTTAAAATGGATAAATAGTCCTTTCCTTGAATTAAGCCCATCACAATATGAATTTTTTTATTTGGGTAATTTTCCTTGATGGTTTCAACAAGCGCATTGATGCTCGCCTCGTTATGCGCACCGTCAAAAATGACACCTGGATATACTTCCTCAAACCGGAAGGGAATGGCTGCTTGCGCCAAACCGGAAACCGCTTTTTCTTCTATAAAGGATTCCCCGAGTAATTGCTTTACAGCTGTCCATGCCAGTGACGCATTGACTTCCTGATGGGCTCCTTTCAATGTTAACGAGCCTTTGTACGGCTGCACTGTGAAGACAAGAGCATTTTTGTCTTCTGCAATTTTTTTTACTTGCTCATGCGCTGATTCCGGTAATTCACCGATAACGACTGGTTTGCCTTGTTTGATGATGCCCGCTTTATGCCAAGCGATTTCTTCAATCGTGTCGCCGAGAAAGGCTGTGTGTTCTTTGGAAATGCTTGTGATGATACTGACAAGCGGCTCGATGATATTGGTGCTGTCAAACCTGCCCCCCATCCCCGCCTCCATGATGATGTAATCTGGAGATTGTTCTTTCAACATAAGAATTGCCGCCACCGTCAGCAATTCAAAATCCGTCAGCGGTGTTTTCACTGCCGCAAGCTGCTTCATCGCCACATCAAATTCTTTCTCGCCAACTGGCTGCCGGTTGATTTGAATCTGGTCATGAACATCTTCAATTGCAGGCGAGAAGAAATTACCGACCCGTTTGCCGTGAGCCATGAGGATAGATGAGATGAAAGCCGCTGTCGAGCCTTTGCCATTGGTTCCGGCAATGTGGATAAATGGCAACCCGTGATGAGGATGCCCTAGTTCGGCTAAAGCCGATTCCATTGCTTCGAGTCCAGGTTGAATGGCAGCGTCCGACCGAATGCCCCATTTTTCTTTATAGTGGTCGAGCCCTGTAATCATGAATAAAAACCTCTTTCCTTAAGTAAACGTGATACACTTTTTACGTATGAGTATATCATGAAGGTGGAATGGAAATGCTGAGTTGTTGGGTGATCTATAACGGAAGTCTCGTTTCCGATAAATTTCAAGACCAAGCGCAATTGATGGCAGAAGCTGCCAAGCGCCAAGGAATCCAAGTGGACATCAAAAAAAACTACGAAATTCAAATGTCGCTGTCTGAACAACAGAAGTTTCCGGACTTTGCGGTGTTGCTCGACAAAGACATCCTGCTCGGCTATTTCCTCAAAAGCCGAGGCGTGCCGGTTTATAACGATCCCGCCATCATCGACTTGTGTGACAATAAGGCCACACAATACTTGCGGCTGTCTGAACGGCAAATCCCGATGCCAAAAACAATCGTCGCGCCGAAAGTGTATCCGAATTTCTCCATCCAAGGTTCGGGTTATTATGAAGGCGTCTTAAATCAGCTTGGCTTGCCGATGATCATCAAGGAAGGGCACGGCTCGTTCGGCATGAAAGTGTATTTGATCGAAACCGAAAAGCAGTTTTACGAGAAAGTCGAAAGCCTGTCTGGCATCGATTACGTCTTCCAGGAATTCATCTCAGAAAGCCGCGGGCGCGATATTCGCGTCAATATTGTCGGCGGGAAAATCGTGGCAGCGATGAAGCGCCAGTCTGATACCGATTTCCGTGCGAACATCACCAATGGCGGCCGTGCGTTCCCCGTCGAGTTGACGTCCGAGCAACAGCAACTCGCCCTAAATGCGGCTCAAGCCGTCGGGGCAGTATTTGCCGGCGTTGATTTGCTCTACGGTCCGAACGACGAGACGCTCGTCTGCGAGGTCAATGCTGCGGCACATATTCGCAATATCCTTAATGTCACCGGCATTAACGTCGGCGATGCGATGATTCGCTATATTGTCGAGGATTTGTCATGATCGCTTTGTATGAAACTGCATCTGCACAGCACAATATGGCATGGATTGACGACTTAAAACGCTTTTATCCGATTGAGCTGCTCACTTGGGATGACTGGAGTGAGTCCGGGCTCAAGGAATTGCTCAAGCGCATGCACGGTCAATCGGTCTTTTTCCGCGTTCGGAAGCCCAACGCTGCGCGTTTTTTAGAGGATCACGGTGTCCGGTTAATCAACCGCGCAGAAGTGAATCGCATCGCTAACGACAAATGGCAAAGCTATCAATTGCTGCAGTTGCTCGGCGTGCCGGTGATCCCGACACAGAAAACGCCGCTTGCGGTCCCTTATATCGCTAAAACCGCTGACGGCCATGGCGGTCAGGAAGTGTGGCTAGTAGAATCGCCACAAGATCAGCCGGACACTAACACCCCTCTCCTCTATCAGCCTGTTGTTCCGCACATAGCCGATGTCCGGGCCTATGTGATTGGCAAGGAAATCGTCGGCGCCGTGAAACGCAGTGCCACCGATTCATTCAAAGCAAATTATTCTCTTGGCGCTACTGTTGAACGCTTTGAGCTATCGGCTTCGCAGCGGCAAGACATCAAAAAAATTGCCGAAGCTTTGAAGAGCGATTACCTCGGCATCGATTTTCTTCTATTAGAAGACGGTCGCCATTTGTTTAACGAAATCGAAGACCCCGTCGGCGCACGCTCTTTTTATCAAACACACGGCGATAACATCGCCGAACTCTTGGCACGTCATTTCACGAAGCTCGACCAAAACTATCCGTTCCGCGAATATGACCGGAACTAAAAAAGCGATTCCCCAATCAAGGGGAATCGCTTTTTTCAGGCTGTCGAGAAAGTGATAAAGTCGTATTTTCCGAAGCTTATCGCTCGCTTTCCGTGGGCTCGCGCCCAAGCCTCCTCAGCCGCTTTGAAACCCTTGTGCTCCTACATCTGCGTGGCAGATGCGTCGCAAATGAATGCGTTCAGCTAAGCTTCACTCATTCATTTCTTGCGGGGTCTCGGTCGTCTCGCTGATCCACAGGAAAGATAAGGTCGACCTACGGGAGGCCTTATCTTTGCGAAAGTAATGCGTAGCATTATTGAGCAGAAGGGTTTACGAGCGAACGCTTCTCCAAATACTTAGAGAGGTTATTGACTGTTGGCTATAGAAAAAGATTCTCTTTTTCATAATTGAGAGTGAACTGCGGACTTCTTCAACACTCTGAAAAAGCGATTCCCCAATCGAGGGGAATCGCTTTTTTATATTACAAATTCTTCAATTCTTCCATGCGTTTTTCAACCGTTGCGTGTTTCTCGAGGTAATCCGCTTCTTTCTTGCGCTCCTCTGCCACTACCGCTTCCGGTGCTTTCGATACGAAGCGTTCGTTCGACAATTTGCCTTGAACGAGTTTCACTTCTTTTGCCCATTTGTCGAGTTCTTTTTGCAGGCGTTTCAGTTCTTCTTCGATATCGATCAAACCTTCAAGCGGCATGAACAATTCCGCTCCGGATACGACCGCTGACATCGATTTCTCTGGTGCTTCGATGTTGTGGCCGATCGTCAAAGTCTCCGGGTTGCAGAAACGTTCGATGTACGCCGCATTTTCTTCAAGCACCGATAACGTCGTTTCGTCTTTCGCGCTGATCGTCATTGGCACTTTTTTGCTCATCGGCGTCTGTACTTCGGCACGGATCGTGCGGACCGAACGGATCACGTCCATCAACAGTTTCATGCTGTTAGCTTTATCGTTGTCGCTAAGTTCAGCATTCACTGTCGGCCAAGCGGCAATCGTGATGGATTCGCCTTCTGTCGGCAAGTTCTGCCAGATTTCTTCTGTGATAAATGGCATGAACGGATGCAGCAAGCGCATCGTGTTATCGAGCACGTATGCGAGCACCGAACGCGTCATCGCTTTCGCTTGCTCGTCTTCTCCGTACAATGGCAATTTCGCCATTTCGATATACCAGTCACAGAAATCATCCCAGATGAAGTTGTACAATAGGCGGCCGACTTCCCCAAATTCGTAACGTTCCGCAAGGCCTGTCACTTGCTCGATCGTTTCGTTTAGGCGTGTCAAAATCCATGTGTCAGCCACGGACTTCTCGCCAGACAAATCGATGTCTTGGTGTTCCATGCCTTCCATGTTCATCATCGCAAAGCGCGAAGCGTTCCAGATTTTGTTGGCGAAGTTCCACACCGACTCGACTTTATCGTTCGAGTAGCGCAGATCTTGTCCTGGAGACGAGGCAGTCGCCAGGAAGTAGCGCAAGGAATCGGCACCGTATTCTGCGATGACATCCATCGGGTCAACGCCATTACCGAGTGATTTCGACATTTTGCGACCTTCTGCATCGCGAACAAGTCCGTGGATGAGCACGTCTTTAAATGGCTTTTCGCCAGTGAACTCCAGCGCTTGGAAAATCATGCGCGATACCCAGAAGTTGATGATGTCATAGCCCGTCACGAGAGCATCGGTCGGGTAATAACGGCTCAACTCATCGTTTTCTTCCGGCCAGCCGAGTGTCGAGAACGGCCATAGTGCAGATGAGAACCATGTATCCAGAACGTCTTCATCTTGCGTCCAGTTTTCGGCATCTTCTGGTGCAACGTGGCCGACATAGATTTCGCCGGTTTCATTATGGTACCAAGCCGGGATTTGATGGCCCCACCATAATTGACGGGAGATGCACCAGTCGCGGATATTTTCCATCCAGTGCAAATACGTTTTCTCAAAACGATCCGGCACAAAGTTGACGCCGCCTTCGCTCTTCTGGCTATCAACAGCCGCTTTCGCAAGTGGCTGCATGTCTACGAACCATTGCGTCGATAGATACGGTTCGACAACGGCGCCGCTGCGCTCGGAATGTCCGACTGAGTGCAAATGTTCTTCGATTTTGAACAAAACATCCATGTCCTGCAAGTCTTTAATGATCGCTTTACGGCATTCAAAGCGGTCCATGCCTTCGTACTTGCCGGCATTTTCGTTCATGGAACCGTCTTCGTGCATGATCAGAACGCGTTCCAGGTTATGGCGATTGCCAATTTCAAAGTCGTTCGGGTCATGTGCAGGGGTAATCT
Organism: Planococcus maritimus; assembly: GCF_001687625.2. Taxonomy (NCBI): domain Bacteria; kingdom Bacillati; phylum Bacillota; class Bacilli; order Caryophanales; family Caryophanaceae; genus Planococcus; species Planococcus maritimus. The sequence goes on along the minus strand of NZ_CP016538.2, from coordinate 1,375,811 downwards.
TGACAGCGCCGCTTCCGAACTCACGGTCTACATACTCATCGGCAACAATGTCAATTTCACGGCCGACAATCGGCAAGATGACTTTTTTGCCAATTAAATGCTGATAGCGCTCATCTCTTGGATGAACCGCTACCGCTGTATCGCCGAGCATCGTCTCTGGACGCGTCGTTGCGATTTCAATATGTCCCGACCCGTCTGCAAGCGGATAGCGCATATGGTAAAACGCGCCTTGGACGTCTTTGTAAATTACTTCGATATCGGAGATTGCCGTTTGTGTCGCCGGGTCCCAGTTGATGATGTATTTGCCGCGGTAGATCAATTTCTTTTCGTACAATTTGACGAATACTTCGCGCACCGCTTTAGACAAGCCATCGTCTAAAGTGAAACGCTCACGTGAATAATCAAGTCCTAGGCCAAGCTTCGACCATTGCTGGCGGATATGGCCTGCGTATTCTTCTTTCCATTTCCATGACTCTTCAAGAAACGCTTCACGGCCCATGTCGTGGCGTGAACGCCCTTCTTCTTTCAATTTCCCTTCTACTTTTGCCTGTGTCGCGATGCCAGCATGGTCCATCCCCGGTAGCCACAATGCATCATAGCCTTGCATACGCTTCATGCGTGTCATGATGTCTTGTAAAGTGGTATCCCATGCATGGCCTAAATGCAATTTGCCGGTTACGTTTGGCGGCGGAATGACGATCGTGTACGGCGTCTTGCCGCTTTCGGGTTTTGCTTCGAAGAACTTATTGTCCACCCACCAGTCGTAACGCCCTTGTTCGATTGCCTGCGGTTCGTATTTCGTTGATAATTGCTTGCTCATCCAAATTCCTCCTCTTGGCCAACACACGGCACATATTCTGTCGAACTTAAAAATGAATACAAAAAAACTCCTGTCGTCTCGTAAAGGACGAAGGAGTTTTTCGCGGTACCACCTTTATACACAGGCAGAATTCGCCTGGCTCTCAAGTTCGATAACGGATTCGCATCCGGTTCCCGCTACTCATTTCACGGCAACTGCTCCGAGGTGACATTCAAATGCGGTCCATGAAAGCCTCTCACCACTCGGCTCTCTCTCTGAAATGTTCCCGGCATTTTACTATCCTCATCTACGCATCTATATCCTATTAAGCTTATTGTACTCAATAGCCTGATTTAGCGTCAAGCTTTTTCACGTAGTAAGAAACGAGTGGCGCGGCGACGAGGAGAATAAAGAACAAACGGAACAAATGAAAGCTTGTCACAAGCGGCACATCCGCCCCAGCTTCGAGTGCTGTGATGGTCATCTCCGCCATGCCACCGGGCGCTGCACTCAAAAAGAAATCGAGAAATAGATACTCCGGCAAAAGCAGCTCTAAGCCATAAGCGAGACCTGCCGAAAACGCGATGAGCAACACAGTATTTAGGAAAACGGCACCCGCAATCCGGCCGTCCATGGAATCGCCAAGCTTTTCCATCGACAAGCCAAGATGCGTCCCGATGAGTACTTGCGCGACGATGACGACAAGGCTCGGCAAGTCGACTAAATCACTGCCGGTTAAAGTTTGGACGAGTGCCATCGCCAAAACGGGCGCCATTAACTCACGAGCTGGAAAGGAAATGCGTTTCATGATCCAGTACAACACATAACCAACGACCAGGGCGATGCCAAACGCATAAGGCGAGAACCGAAAGCTCGCTTCCGTCATATCACCAGGCACGCGTCCCGACAAGAATCCTGCGGCAAGCGGCACGGTAAACACGATGAGCAAGATGCGAAAGGTCTGCATGACCGAAACAACAGTGACATTGGCCGATTTCACTTCTTCAGCGATCAGCACCATTTGCGACAAGCCCCCCGGCATTGAACCGAGCAAGGCTGTCGACATGGTTACGCGCGTCATGCGTTGAAACAACAGGCCAAGCAGTAAGGAAAATGCGACAACCGCAATGGTCATCACGAACATATACGGCAGATCTGCCCCCATCAGCAGCACCGCCTCTTGCGTGAATGCTGCCCCGATCTGGACACCGAGCAGCAATAATCCCAGTGTCCGGAATACTTTTGGCCAGCGGAAGTTCATATCGGTCAGTTGCCGTAAGATAAGAAAAGCTGCCATCGGCCCTAACAGCCAGGGCAGAAACAAGCCGGTCAAGCTAAACAAAAAGCCAGCTGTAAGCGCAATGGCCAAAGTGAGTAGAAATGATTTCACAGCGTTACCAACTTTCACTAAACAAAATTCACATTAGTTTTATATTACCAGACTATCACAAAGAAATAGACCTTCTCGAAAATAATAAAGCCTAGTCGATGTAAAGCACTACTGCTAAACCATGAGCTTTATAAATTAATAATCTTCAAAACACAGGTTAAATTTATTCACAAAAAACCGCCCTCATAAGCCATTTTAACTGGCCTGTGAGGACGGAATATTTCACTTATCGGGCCAACTTCGCAAACACGTTATGGAATGCTTGAACTGTGCGCTCGATATGTTCAGGTGTATGGGCAGTCGATAGGAACATGCCCTCAAACTGAGATGGCGGCAAGTAAATGCCTTCTTCCGTCATCAAACGGTAGTACTCCGCAAACAACTCCAGATCGGAACTCGAAGCCGTTTCAAAGTTCGTCACTTCCTCGTTCGTGAAGAAAAAGCCGATCATCGAACCAGCACGGTTAACCGTATGCGGGATATTGTATTTTTCAGCAGCTTCACGGAACCCTTTTTCTAGCTCATCACCACGTTTAACGAATGTTTCGTAGCTTGATTCGTCAAGATGGGATAAAGTCTCAAAGCCTGCACGCATGGCGAGCGGGTTACCCGACAACGTACCTGCCTGATAAATAGAACCGCTTGGTGCCACTTGTTCCATGATTTCGCGCTTGCCGCCGAATGCGCCGACTGGCAATCCGCCGCCGATGACTTTGCCAAGGCAAGTCATATCAGGCGTCACGTTATAATGCCCTTGAGCGCAATTGTAACCGACGCGGAAGCCGGTCATGACTTCATCGAAGATTAAAACGGTGCCGTTTTCATGCGTCAAATTGCGCAACTCTTGAAGGAATCCTTCAGTTGGCGGCACAACACCCATATTGCCGGCAACCGGCTCGACGATTACTGCTGCTAAGTCGTCGCCGAATTCACGGAATGCGAGACGCACGCTTTCCAAATCATTGTAAGGCACCGTGATGGTGTTTTTCGCAACTGATTCCGGAACGCCTGGTGAATCGGGCAAACCGAGTGTCGCGACACCCGATCCTGCTTTGATCAATAGGCTATCGCCATGGCCGTGGTAGCAGCCTTCAAATTTCAGGATCTTGTTGCGTCCGGTATAGCCACGCGCTACGCGAAGTGCGCTCATCGTTGCTTCAGTACCGGATGAGACCATGCGGACCATTTCGATCGACGGCACGCGCTCTTGCACTAGTTTCGCCATATCGTTTTCGAGGATCGTCGGTGCGCCGAAAGACGTACCGAGCGTTGCCTGCTCCTGGATCGCTTGAACCACTTCAGGATGGGCATGGCCAAGAATCAGCGGCCCCCACGACAAAACGTAATCGATATACGTATTGCCATCGATATCGGTAATGGTTGCGCCGTTTCCGGATTGCATGAAAATGGGTTCCATATTGACCGATTTAAATGCGCGTACCGGGCTATTGACGCCGCCTGGCATTAATGGTTTTGCTTCTGTGAATGCTTGTTTAGAATTTTCGTATCCCATCTTATTTCCCCTCCAACCAGCGTACCGCATCTTTTGCGTGGTACGACATGAGAATGTCTGCCCCAGCACGTTTCATGCTGAGCAAAGTTTCAAGAACGATTTTCTCTTCATCAACCCAGCCGTTTTGCGCGGCTGCTTTGACCATGGCGTATTCGCCGGAAACATTGTAAGCGACAATTGGAATATCGAAGTTATCGCGGACTTCACGAATAATATCAAGATAAGACAGTGCCGGTTTAACGATCATGAAATCTGCGCCTTCATTGACATCGGATGATGCCTCGCGAAGTGCTTCCATGCGGTTGGCCGGATCCATCTGGTAAGTTTTGCGGTCGCCGAATTGAGGCGTTGAATGGGCTGCCTCACGGAATGGCCCGTAGTATGCAGAGGCGTATTTCACACCATATGACATGATTGGAATATGGCTGAATCCAGCTTCATCCAGGCCGTAGCGAATCGCTGCTACAAAGCCGTCCATCATATTCGACGGCGCAATGATATCTGCCCCAGCTTTCGCTTGAGACACAGCCGTGCGAGCCAATAGATCAAGCGACTCATCGTTCAAGATAACGCCGTCTTCGATCACACCGCAATGGCCGTGATCTGTATATTGGCACAAGCACGTATCAGCAATGACGACGAGTTCCGGGTGGCGCTGTTTCGCAAAACGGATCGCTTCTTGTGTGATCGCGTGGTCATGATACGCTTGTGAACCAACCGGGTCTTTATCTTTCGGCACACCGAAAAGAATAACGGACGGAATGCCGAGCTCGACCACTTCGTCCAACTCTTCGCCAAGGCGATCAATCGAGTAGTGGTAGACGCCTGGCATAGAAGAAATTTCTTTTTTATATTCTTCGCCTTCTACGACAAAAATCGGGTAAATGAAATCCTCTTTTTGAATTGAGGTTTCACGGACCATGGCACGAAGATTGGCAGAACCGCGCAAACGGCGATGGCGATCGAATTTCAAGTCTTTCATAAACTGCAACTTCCTTTCGCTATTGACTGGATGATTTCAAGATACGTATAGGTTTCCGGGCGGAAATCAACGTCTCCTCCCGCTTCCACTATGGCTCTTTCAGTAATATGGCCGATCGCAGCAGTCCGAATGCCCTTAAAATTTCCTCCGGCCTCCGTATAAGCAGCAACTGCCGACGGGCTGGCGAAAATAATCGTGACATCGGACATTTCAGCGAGCGCTTGTGCATTGCTGTGTTTTTTGACCGTGTCGTAAACGGTCCATTCATCGATTTCAAGAGACATCGACAAGATCGTGTCTTTCGCAAGAGCGCCCCTGACAAACAAACAGCGTTCCTTGCCGGCGATGTCCGGGAATTCCCGAACAAAAACATCGGCACTGAACGTTGTTGGGATGAAGTCGACTGAATAGCCGTTCGCTTCAAGCATTTCAGCGGTCTTGTCGCCGACAGCCGCAATTTTCGCTGAGGTTTTAGGGCGCAGCTTGCAAAATGCCTCCGCGCTGTTGCGGCTCGTGAAAATGAGCCAGCCGTAACGGCCGAAATCAGGTGCTGAAGTATCTCGCAGCACCGTTTCGATCAGCGGAAAATACTCTACTTGCGCCCCTATCTGCTGGGCCAGTTCCGCCGCTTCTTTCGGCAGGCGGCTGCCGGTAAAAATGATGACCGGTTTTTTCTTATACATTGCTCTCGGCAATGACGCGTTGAATCAAATCATAGCCGCCTTGAGCACTGATTTTTTCAGCCACAATGCGTCCCGCTTCAACCGGGTCTTTGCCTGCTGCGGATTCTTTGTACACTTGGTCAGCTTCAGGAGAAGAAATCAATCCAGTAAAAGAAACTTCATCTCCAGAGACTGTCGCATATCCTGCAATCGGCACTTGGCAGCTGCCATTCATGTCTTTTAGGAATTTACGTTCTGCCGTTACGGCAAGCTCTGTTTCTTTATCCGTTATTTTCGCCAATTCTGCTAGAAGCTCTTCGTCGCCTTCGCGGCATTCAATAGCGAGTGCTCCTTGGCCGATTGCTGGCAGACAATCTTCTGTTTTCATGAATTCGGTAACGATATCATCGCCCCAGCCCATACGTTTCAGGCCGGCTGCTGCCAGGATAATGGCATCGAAATCGCCTGCATGGAGCTTCGAGAGGCGTGTATCGATATTGCCACGGATCCACTGGACATCAAGGTCCGGGCGCAACAACAGAAGCTGTGAGCTGCGTCGCAAGCTGCTTGTGCCTACAACTGCACCGACTGGCAAATCCATCAATTTTACGTGGTCATTCGAGATAAACGCATCGCGTGGGTCTTCTCGGTCGGGAATACAGCCAATCGTTAACCCTTCAGGAAGAACGGCTGGCATATCTTTCATGCTGTGGACGGCAAAATCAATTTCTTTGGCATAGAGCGCTTCTTCGATTTCTTTAACAAACAGCCCTTTGCCTCCGACTTTTGATAATTGCACATCCAGGATGCGGTCGCCTTTTGTGACGATTTCTTTGATTTCGAACTCGAACGGCGCACCTGCCGCTTTCATTTTGTCGATAAATTGATTGGTTTGCGTCAACGCAAGTTTACTTCTTCTTGACCCTACAATGATTTTTCTCAACTGAATCCTACCTTTCTATTAATACCAAAAATGAAATTCCGATAACCGGCTGCCGAAAAAGAAATTAAGCAGCAATAACAAAAACGCATATAGATGAGCCCAGGCATAATTCATGCCATTCAAATTCCCTCTGCGATGGCGCCATAAAATGAAGCTATAGACAATCAGCAGAACGAACGAACCCACAATTTTGACATCTAACAAAGAAAACTCTTCTAGCGATACGATAGCCCATTGAAATCCAAGCACTAGCGACACAAACAGCATCGGAATCCCAATTAAAATAGAGATCGTCATGCCTTGCTCGGTCTGCCCGAGTGACGGCAAGCTGCTCCACTGCTTGGTCCATTTCTTTTGCTTCAATAGCCGATACAATAGTAAATGCAATGCGGAAAAGACGAATGACAATGAAAATGCAGCATAAGACAAGATGGCGAAGGTGATGTGGATGAACAATAACTCCGACACCAATGCCTCCCCGACCGGCGACCGTTCGATTTGCACCGGCGCAAATGTGTGGATAACCATAAAGATGAATCCGATAATATTGATCAAGAATACCGCAAAGTCGAAACGGTAAAAAATCCGCAAGACGAGCGATAGCGTAACCAATAGCCACGCATAAAAATAAATGCCTTCAAACAAAGTCAGTACCGGGAAGCGCTGCGTCTCGACGATATACAGCACTAGAAACACGGTCTGCAATAACCATACGGCCCCAAGAAGTGACATGGCGACGCGGATAGCTTTTTTCGTAGTATATAAATAATCGACAAAATAAAAGACAAGGCTGATAGCATATAGTATAACCATAGCTTCGTGCAGCCTTGCCATTGTTATATCAGCCATCCTATTCCCCTTCGTTTCCATAATTAAAGGCGTTTCGCCTCTATATTTTAACATATAGATTCGAAAACGCCTCATTATAAGATAGCCCTGTCCCGCATTCGCGGCATGAGCGGGTCATTTACAGCGATGGAGATGAAAACCCATGCCAGTTGAAGATGTGTTTAGACAGTGTAGCCTGGATTTTCCTGTGCTTGGAGCGATTCCTGTTGCTTTTCAAGGCGTGCTCGCTCCGCTTTTTGACGCGTCGCAAGTGCTTGTTTTTCACGCTGTTCTTCGACTTCTTCTTCGATGCCAAAAATCTGCATGAACATCTCAAGCTGCTCGCGTGATTTTTTCGCTGTTCCCATTTCCTTAGCTTGCAAAATCGGCTCTTTCAACAATTGGTTGATGATGGATTTCGTATGCTTATTGAGAATCTTTTTCTCGCGGTCCGTCAAATCCGGCATTTTGTTCTCGATGCTTTCCATCGTTTCTGCCTGGATCCCGAGCGCTTTTTCACGCAATGCCGAAATAACCGGTACAACGCCAAGTGTGCCGAGCCAGTCGTTAAATTGCTCTGCTTCTTGTGTGATCATGACGGCAATTTGCTTCGCCGCCCGTTCGCGTTCTGCAAGATTTGCTTCAACGATGCCTTGCATATCATCGATGTCATAGAGGAAAACATTTTGCAGGTCACCGATGCGCGGATCCATATCACGCGGTACTGCGATATCAACCATGAACAAAGGTTTGCCTTTTCTAAGCTTCTCGACAAACTGCATCAATTCCAAATCAATCACGAAATCTGTCGAACCGGTAGAGGAAATGAGGATATCCGCTTCCAGTAATGCGCATTGCAATTGGTTTAATGGTTTTGCCGTTCCGCCGAATTTGTCGGCGAGCACTTCTGCTTTCTCAAAGGTGCGGTTGATGACTGTAATGCGGTCTGCCCCGCTGCCTTGCAGGTTCTTGATGGCGAGTTCGCCCATTTTGCCTGCACCTAGAATGACAACATGTTTGTTCTTCAATGAACCGAAGATTTTCTTGCCAAGCTCGACCGCTGCATAAGAAACTGATACGGCATTCTCGCCAATTGCTGTTTCGTTATGCGCACGCTTCGCTAGCGTCACCGCTTGCTTGAACAATTGATTGAAGACAGTTCCAGTTGTGCCGATTTCCTGTCCTGCGAGGAAACTGGATTTCACTTGACCGAGAATTTGCGTCTCGCCAAGGACCATCGAATCGATGCCGGCAGTGACACGGAACAAATGATCAATCGCTTCGTCCTGTTCATGAAGGAACAAATACTGGGAGAACTGCTCCATCGGAATATCGAAATAGGAAGCCAAAAATTGCTTCACGTAAAAACGACCGGTATGCAATTGGTCCACAACGGCATAAATCTCCGTCCGGTTGCATGTCGATACGATGACATTCTCCAATATGCTTTTTTGTTGTTGCAGGGCTTGCATCGCTTGCGGAAGCTCGCTTTCGATGAACGACAGCTTCTCACGAATGGATACAGGCGCTGAACGGTAATTGACCCCGACTACGAGTGTATGCATGGGTTTAAAACACCTTTCGCGTTCAATATTTCATTTCCCTAAGTATACCACTTTTTCATTCGATTATGCCTGCGATTTTGTGAACAAGGCATGAACCTAATCGATTTTCACTATATGCTCTATGCGTTTCCGCAATGGAAACTCTAGATTATAATCATTCTAAACTTAATCCAATTACAATTCTAGCAAAGCGATTATCGAGTCACAAGTATAACGCTTGTAGTCGGAATTAACTGTGAACTGTCGCCCAATGAATGGTGAATTTCCTAGTGTTGAATTAGGAAAAAGGTATGTGAGTTATCGAATTTTAATAGGAAATGTATGTGGTGGAGATTTCGCTTCAAGGGGAAGCTTTAGGCCCGCAGGATACGGGTCATGCAGCCGATGCGACAGGACGAATGTTCTTCTCGGCTTATTGCGGGAGGCATGCCCTAAGCGGGAGGCGGCGGCTACTAGACGAAATAATCACAGCCGATTCATCTCGCTATCAAGCCCAGCTAAGCTGCCTCATCAGTGGATGAAACCAACAAACAGTGACACTACCTCGCAAATAAAATCTAATGAAATCAACAAGCCGAACCGCGCACAAACCCGTGCTCCCACATCTGCGAGCAGATGCGTCGCAAATAAATGGGCTTAACTTCCTTTCGCCCATTCATTGGCTAGCCGGAGCAATGAGACAAGTGTTCTTCTTGTCTTATTGCGGGAGGCATGCCCCAAGCGGGAGGCGACTACTTTATGAAGAAATAACCAACGAGCCATTCATCTCGTTCACATATATCAGCTAATCATTATACAAAAAACAAGACCCGGAAAATCAATGATTTTCCGGGTCTTGTTTTATTTAAAGCCAGCCATACAAATAGCTTGCTAGCTTACATGCGTTTTTCGATTTCCTCCCAGGCGGCTTCTTGGCCGAGCCCAGTTTCGGAAGAAAAGACGATTAATGGATCGCCTTTCTCCATATCCAGTCCTTCACGGACGATTTTCTTATGCTTGTCCCATTTGCCTTTCGGGATCTTGTCCGCTTTTGTCGCGATAATGATACACGGGATGTCGTAATGCTTCATGAAATCGTACATCATCTGATCATCTTTGCTCGGTGGATGGCGCAAGTCGACGATTTGAATTACTGCGCGCAATTGCTCACGGCTTGTGATATACGTCTCAATCATCTTGCCCCAGGCCTCGCGTTCACTTTTCGATACTTTCGCATAGCCGTATCCTGGAACGTCGACAAAAAATAAGTCCTCTTCGATTTTGTAAAAGTTCAAGGTTTGTGTTTTGCCCGGCTTGGACGAAATACGCGCCATGCTTTTACGCCCGATCAACTTATTGATAAAAGATGATTTCCCGACATTTGAACGTCCTGCGAGTGCAAACTCGGGAAGTTCAGTTTCCGGGTACTGCGCTGGACGAACCGCGCTGATCACCAGTTCTACGTTATGAACCTTCATTGTTTAGCTCCTTCCAGCGCAATTTCGAGCGCTTGTTCCGCTTGGCTGACGAGATGGAATTCCAATTCTTCGCGGATGGTCTCCGGAATATCGTCGAGGTCGCGTTCATTTTCTGCAGGAACGATGATTGTCTTCAATCCTGCACGATGAGCGCTCAATGTTTTCTCTTTCAGGCCGCCAATCGGCAAGACGCGTCCGCGGAGCGTAATTTCACCTGTCATGCCGACATCACGGCGCACTGGCCGCTTCGTCAGCGCCGAAACGAGCGCTGTCGCAATTGTCACACCGGCAGATGGGCCGTCTTTTGGAACGGCTCCTTCCGGCACGTGAATATGGATATCATGCGCTTCTTGGAAATTCGGATCGATACCGAGCGACTCCGCTTGAGCACGGACGAATGACAACGCCGTTTGCGCGGACTCTTTCATGACATCGCCCAGTTTGCCTGTCAATTGCAGCTTGCCTTTACCTGCAGACAATGACACTTCGATTTGCAGAGTGTCTCCACCGACAGCGGTGTATGCGAGACCCGTTGCCACGCCAATTTGATTTTGCGTTTCAGCCACGCCGTAACGGAATTTTTTCTTGCCGAGATAACTCTCGACTTCTTCCGCGCCGACCGTCACCTGCTCTTTTTCTTTCGAGACGATCTGTTTGGTCACTTTTCGGCATACAGAAGCAATTTGACGCTCCAATCCGCGCACGCCGGCTTCACGTGTGTAATAGCGGATCATCGAGACGAACGCGTCTTCTTGGAAGTCTAATTGCTCCGGCGTTAAGCCGTGTTCTTTCAATTGTTTAGGCGCCAAATGATTGTTGGCGATCAATTTCTTCTCCAGTTCCGTATAGCCGGCAATCGAAATGACTTCCATGCGGTCACGCAATGGACCTGGAATCGATCCAAGGTCATTCGCTGTCGCTATGAACAACACATTCGACAAATCATAGCTTTCTTCGATGTAATGGTCGCTGAAGGAATTGTTCTGTTCCGGATCCAATACTTCGAGCATTGCAGACGACGGGTCACCGCGAAAATCGTTAGACATTTTGTCAATTTCATCTAACAAGAAGACCGGGTTAACGGTGCCGGCTTTTTTCATCCCTTGAATGATGCGTCCTGGCATTGCCCCCACGTATGTGCGGCGATGGCCCCGGATTTCGGATTCATCGCGCACACCACCGAGTGAGATACGGACAAAATTACGGTCGAGTGAATCAGCAATCGAACGGGCAAGTGAAGTTTTCCCGACGCCTGGAGGACCTACAAGACAAAGAATCGGCCCGCGCAGCGATTTGGTCATTTGCTGGACAGCTAAATACTCAAGCACGCGTTCTTTTACTGTTTCAAGACCGTCGTGATCGCGGTTCAGCACATCTTCAGCGTAATTAATGTCCAAACGATCTTCTGTCGTTTCAGACCATGGAATCGTTACAAGCCATTCAATATAATTACGGATGATGCCACTTTCCGCTGCAGCTGAAGGCAATTTCTCGTAACGGTCCAATTCCTTGAACGCTGTTTTCTCGGTTGATTCAGGCATACCCGCTTCTTCAATGCGTTTTTTCAAGTCGGCGACTTCTGCGCCTTTGCCGTCTTTATCGCCCAGTTCTGTTTGGATCGCTTTCATTTGTTCGCGCAAATAAAACTCTTTTTGGGTTTGTTCCATCGCTTTTTTTACACGGTCGTTGATGCGTTTCTCAATATCTGCCACTTCTTGCTCGTTATGCAAACGGCTAATCAATAGCTCAAGGCGTTTCGTGACATCGAAAGTTTCGAGTACTTCCTGCTTGGCCGGCAATTTTAAGGAAAGATGCGAGGCAATCATATCTGCTAAACGGCCCGGCTCTTCGATATCTGCTACTGTATTGAAAGTTTCAGTCGTCACTTTCTTCGAGCCCTTGCCAAAGATTTCAAATTGCTCGAGCAAGATCCGCATCAAGGCATCCTGTTCGGCATCGCGTTCAGGTTCATCAGGGAACGAAGTCACTTCCACTTGCGTGAATTTTTCGCCGTCCTCATATTGGCCCCATTGCCCGCGTTCTAGACCTTCCACTAGCACACGAATTGTACCATTTGGCAATTTTAGCATTTGCTTCACATATGCCAAAGTACCGATTTTGTGCAAATCATCTTTGTCTGGCTGTTCCACTGCCATGTCTTTTTGAGTGGCCAAAAAGACGATTTGGTCATCCATCATCGCTTGCTCAAGCGCAGCTACTGAACGCTCCCGGCCGACATCAATATGCAGGACCATCGTCGGGAAGACGAGCAACCCGCGGAGCGGCAAGAGCGGAACTTGTTTAGTCACTTTTTTCTTCGCCATAATTTAAGTGCACCTCCGTCAATTCTCTTTCTCTCTATCAGTTTGCCTCATATACAGGAAAACTATTGCATTTTTCGTAAAAAAAGGGCTGACCCCCATACGCGCGGATGTGCACGATTCAGAGTCAGCCCGTATCATCCTATTCTTGTGCATCCACTAAGCAATTAAGCAGATGTTTTTTCGTTATTGCTATCGTACTCAGTGCCATCTTCTAACATCAGTTTCGGTTGCGAGTTCTCCGTCACTGTTTCTTTCGTGATAATGCACTCGACGATATCTTCACGGGACGGCAAATCATACATGACGTCAAGCATGATGTTTTCGATGATTGAGCGCAATCCACGTGCGCCTGTTTTCCGCTCGATCGCGAGGCGGGAAATTTCGATCAGTGCATCGTGTTCGAATGTCAATGTCACGCCATCAAGTTCCATCATCTTCTGATATTGCTTGATAAGTGCATTTTTCGGCTCTGTCAGAATTTGCACAAGTGCATTTTCGTCCAATTGCTCAAGACTTGCGAGCACTGGCAGACGGCCGATAAATTCTGGGATCAAGCCGAATTTCAACAAGTCCTCTGGAATCAATTGGCTAAGAAGCGATTTCTCATCCATTTCTTCTTTGTTCGGGTCTGCGCCGAAGCCAATGATCTTATTGCCGAGACGGCGTTTGATGATTTGATCGACTCCGTCAAACGCACCGCCTACGATGAACAAGACATTCGTCGTATCGATTTGGATGAATTCCTGATGAGGATGCTTGCGTCCGCCTTGCGGGGGAACGCTTGCTGTTGTGCCTTCCAGGATTTTCAGCAAGGCTTGCTGTACGCCTTCGCCAGAAACGTCACGTGTAATCGACGGGTTCTCGAATTTACGCGCCACTTTATCGATTTCATCGATATAAATGATGCCTTTTTCTGCACGGTCCACATCATAATCTGCAGCTTGGATCAATTTAAGCAAGATGTTCTCGACATCTTCCCCGACATATCCAGCTTCAGTAAGTGAAGTGGCATCTGCAATGGCAAATGGTACGTTCAGGATGCGTGCGAGTGTTTGCGCAAGCAAAGTTTTCCCGCTACCTGTTGGTCCAATCAACACAATATTCGATTTCGATAGTTCAACGTCATCGATTTTGCTTTGCGAATTGACCCGTTTGTAATGGTTATAAACTGCTACTGCCAAGGATTTTTTCGCCTTGTCTTGGCCGATTACATAGCCACCAAGGATATCCATGATTTCTTTTGGTTTTGGTACTTCTTTGAACTCAGTTTCTTCTTCCGTGCCGAGTTCTTCTTCTACGATTTCTGTGCAAAGTTCGATACATTCGTCGCAAATATATACACCTGGCCCTGCGACCAGTTTACGAACCTGTTCCTGCGGCTTACCGCAAAATGAACATTTTAAATGCTCTTTTTCATCGTTAAATTTGAACAATGTAGTCACCCCTATTCAAGCCATTATGTTACAAGATTATTTTGATTGTATCAACTAATTAGAACTATGCCAAAGAAACTGCCTTTATTATGTAGGAACGTGAATTTGTCAGCAGTGTCCTAACTCAGTTGTTTAGAAAACCAAACCTTTTCATCTGGTAAAATCGCCGTAAAACTACTACGCTTTCCTGCGGGCGAGCGCCAAGCCTCCTCAGAAGCTATGCTTCTTGCGGGGTCTCGTCTGTCTCGCTATCCCGCGGGAGTCTTCGTAGTATTACGGCTGATATAGACTCATCATAAGTGTTAATCACTTATGATCTGGCATAAGCCATCCCATTTTTGTTTGCCGTTATGTATAGAAAACAAGGTGCGGTTGCCGCACCTTGTTTTATTGGAAATCTTATGTGTTATTCTGCAGCTTTTGCGTCAGAAACTTTAGCGTTCTCTACAAGGAACTCAACCGTGTTTTGCATACGGATGTCGTTCTCAAGCATTTCAGTGCCGCCTAGAGCTGTTTTGATTTGTTCAGCGTCCATGTTGAATTGGCCAGCCATTTTCTCAAGCTCTTTGTCGATGTCTTCAGAAGTGACTTCCATGTTTTCCGCTTTCGCGATCGCTTCAAGCGTCAATGATACGCGTACACGTGTTTCAGCGTCAGCAGTCATTTGCTCGCGAAGTGCATCTTCGTCTTGGCCTGAGAACTGGAAGTACAATTCCTTGTTCATGCCTTGTTGGCTAAGGCGTTGCTCGAAGTCTTGCATCATGCGGTCGATTTCAGAATCGATCATTGCTTGCGGGATTTCAACTGTTGCGTTTTCTGCCGCTTTTTGTACAAGCTGATCACGCATTTGTGTTTCAGAAGCGTTTTCTTTCTCCGCTTTCAAGTTTTCTTTCATTTTTGCGCGAAGTGCATCAAGGCCTTCGACTTCTTCGTCAAGTTCTTTAGCAAACTCGTCGTTAAGTTCAGGCAATTCTTTTGCTTTCACTTCGTTTACCGTTACTTTGAACGTTGCTGATTTTCCAGCAAGCTCTTCAGCGTGGTACTCTTCAGGGAAAGTAACTTCAACGTCTTTTTGCTCGCCTGTTTTAGCGCCGACCAATTGCTCTTCGAAGCCTGGGATGAATGAGTTTGAACCGATTTCTAGGGAGTAGTCATTGCCTGCTCCGCCTTCAAACGCTTCGCCGTCTACAAATCCTTCGAAATCGATGACAGCTGTATCGCCGTTTTCAACTTGTCCGTCTTCTTTAACAGTCAATTCAGCCATACGTTCTTGGCTTTCTTTCAATTGAGCTTCGATTTCTTCATCCGTCACGTTAGTGTCTTCTTTAGAAACTTCAAGCCCTTTGTATTCGCCAAGTTCTACTTCAGGTTTCACGATTACTTTAGCAGTGAAAACCAATGGCTCGTTCTTTTCCAATTTTTCGATGTCGATTTCAGGGCGGTCAACCGGGTTGATGCCTGCTTCTTCGACTGCGTTCGCGTAAGCGTCTGGTAGGATGAAATCAAGTGCATCCTGATAAAGAGATTCTACACCGAAACGTTTTTCGAACATTTGGCGTGGCATTTTCCCTTTACGGAATCCTGGTACGTTAATTTCTTTAACGACTTTTTTGAACGCTTTATCAAGCGCGCCGTTTACTTCTTCAGCCGGTACTTCTACTGTAAGAACTCCGACATTACCTTCTTGCTTTTCCCATTTTGCTGACATGTATAAGCCCTCCAAACATTTTTTTACAAAGTCATGTACGATATTTGTACGATTTTTGACAACCTCCACATTATATCATACATGTGAGCAGGTTCAACTATTTCTACCCATTGCGCAATTCTATGTATGTTTCGGCCTGCATTAGCCACTCCAACAATTTTGGATCGGCTTTTGCTTCCGCTTCTCCACTAAATAAACTATCGAGGTAGGCGTGGTAGGCTTCAGCGATTTCTGCTTCCTCAAACTCTTCCCAAAAAAACGGATACAATAGATAGATGTGGCGGTCGACCAATTCCATCACCATTTGTAGTTTGGCCGGTTCTTTCTCCAGCGCCTCTTCTAACCGCTTGCGAATCCCAAGAAGCCGTGCGTCTTTTAAAGGCTCAGGCAATTCTTCAATCGACAGTTCCTTTGCATAATGGAATTTACTCACGCTCACCGTTCCGCTGATTTGCTGTTCTCGGAGCATGAGCAGTAAATAGGATTTTGCTACCCAATCCACTTCCGGATGACCAATCAGCTTGATTAACTGCTTTTTCATCGCACCATAGGCCTCTTTTGGCAATTCGGTCACGCGTTGTTCTTGCTCAGATGCGCTGAGCGACAAAAACTGCTCCAGGCTGAACTGGCCTGTTTCTTTTTGTGCAGTAGCTGCACTTTCGGCAATCCGTTCGTTCAGATCGCGGAGTTGATGAAATTGCTCCAAGCGTTCTTTCGGCAAAACATTTTCTTCGATAAGTACCTCGATCATCTTCTCGGCTTCTTCGAATTCTTTCACTTGCATTAAAATACTTATGTATAGCTCCATCGTCTCCAAATAATGGATCGGGCCAATGCGCAGCAATTCCTGCACCACTTCAAGCGCTTCCTCGAATTCACTTAGCTCATACAAGCTATATGCGTATCCGCCAAGCGCCGCTGCATTTTCTGGTTCGTAAACGAGCACTTGGTATAATTTATCGCGCGCATCAGCATATTGCTCATTCTTTAAACTGGTCATCCCTTCCGATAAAAGCCGTGTGACCGTTGTCGGAAAAACAATAACATTGCCCTTACGCTTCAAATCCCCAAATTTCTTCCGCATCCTACCACCTCTTTGTCCATTCATCATACCATAGGGAAATACGCTGTGAAAACGAAAGCCGGCGCTATTTTGCGCCAGCCTCTTCGCCGTTCAAAACCAGTTTGTAAGTGACGTCTGCTTTTAATGAATGTGCGACCGGGCAATATTTCTCCCCGCTCACTTCGATGGCATGCCAGACTTTATCCACATCAATATCACCTTCTACAATAAAAGTTACCGTAACCGCCAAAAATTCCTTCGGCAGACTTCTACGCTTAACTCCTTCCGTGACGATTTCGATAGAGCGTATCTCTGTCATTTTGGCACGCAAAATCATCACGACGTCCATGCCGACGCATCCAGCAAGAGAGCCGAGCAGCGCCTGCATCGGGAGCAACCCTTGGTCGTTCCCGACTCCCTGATGAGCATCCATCCGTAGCGTGTGTCCGCCTTGACCCGCAGCTTCAAATACAAAATTCCCTTGCCATTTCGTGCTGAGCTTTAGTTGATCAGTTTCCATAGACAATACACCCCTCACAGCTTTTTATCAGTGTATCACTCAGAGCCTGTGCGTTCATCTGTTAAACAAAAAAAACTGCCCGTCTATTTGGGCAGTTTTCCTAAATGACGGCGTGTACCGCCACATACGCCATATAACAAACGACTTCACGGGCGAAGAACGGCGCAATGTTCGTAAACCCCTTGAACTCGGTCGACGGTGTCGGCGAGGAATGTGCATCGATTCCAGCGTGTTCGGCCATAAGCAAGGCCCGTTTCATATGCAGGGGGTCACTGACAACGAGAAAGCTCGATAAGCCATTTTCTTCAGCTACTTCACCGGCAAAGAGAAAATTCTCTTCAGTGATGAGCGATTGGGTTTCGATCAATATATCTTCTTCAGGGATATGATGGCGGATAGCGAAATCCCGGCTCACCTCTGACTCGGCAATAGCCGCTCCGTCCGTCGTGCCGCCTGTAAAAATGATTTTTTCTACATAGCCCGCTTCATATAAATCAATGGCGTGCTTTATGCGCTGCTCCAACACCGGTGAAGGCTCATTACCGATGACTTTTGTGCCAAGCACGATCGCCGCATCGGCTTCCAATAATTCCGATTCGCCAGCGAATGTCCAAATGCTCGTTGCCGTTGCCGCAATCAATATCGTTTGTATTAGTGATAGCACAAGCAAAATCCGCTTCCAATTGTTTCTGAACACGTATGATTTCCACCTTTAGGTCTGTTTTTTCTCTATCTTTTTCCATTATACGATATGGCGCGCAAATAAACAGTGAAAAATCAAATGTCCATCATTTCTTCACAATCGGTTTACGGCAATAAAAAAACCTTGCTTTCCCGAATGGGGAAAACAAGGTTTTAGGACGTCCCAGGAGGGATTCGAACCCCCGACCGACGCCTTAGAAGGGCGTTGCTCTATCCAGCTGAGCTACTGAGACATGACTTCCTCACGAAAGACAATTTTAATTATAGAAATCATCTGAGGAAAAGTCAATGCTATTTCAAAAAAATATCTCATAAAGTATAAATTATAGTTCTTCTCGTAACGATATTACACAAAATAGCTTTAAAACCCCTGCTCTACTCTCGCGAGACTCAAGCATCGCAAACGAACAAGCTAAGCCATGCTTCGCTTATTCGTTTGCAGGGTCTCATCTGTCTCGCTATCCCGCAGACAAGACTTGAACGATGCTTGCGAGTTCAAGTCTTTGCGAAGCAGTGTATTACACTGTTGAGCAGCATGTTTTCCTACGCTATTTTGTTCCATATCTTTAGAATGCCCAATTACTTATAGTTTCATTGGAAAAACTATAGCCACTCTGGCATCGCTTCGCTGAGCTTACGCAAAGCTTGTCCGCGATGGGAGATGGTAGCTTTTTCTGCAGGTTCAAGTTCCGCCATGGCACGCTCCTGGACAGGAACGTAGAAAATCGGGTCGTAGCCAAAACCGTGTTCGCCTCTGCGCAAACGCAGGATCTCGCCTTCACACGCACCAGCGAATGTTTGTGTTTGTTCTCCGGGCGCCGCAACCGCTAAGACGCAGCGAAAGCGCGCTGTACGCTCGCCATCGGGTACATCAGACAGCTTCTCCAACACTTTCTCGATATTGGCCTCGTCGCTCTTGTCGCCTCCTGCATAGCGTGCAGAATAGACCCCTGGCTCTCCGTCTAATGCATCAATCTCGAGCCCGCTATCATCGGCAATGACCGGAATGCCGAGTTCCTTGGCAACACCTTCTGCTTTTAAGATAGCGTTGGCTTCAAAGGTCGTGCCGGTTTCCTCGATATCGAGGTCTTTTGCGACGTCCCGCAAGGTCAATACTTCATAACCCAGTGGAGATAGCAAAGTTTCGAAGTCTTTTGCTTTTCCTTTGTTCTGTGTGGCAATGACGATCTTCTTCATAGGGTAGATTCCGCCTTTTCGCCGATCCGCGAAGACAATTCCCCAATCGCCGATTTCTGGATTTGAATCAATTGCTGGATTCCCGCTTCACCGAGATCAAGCATTTCGTTCAATTCTTTGCGGCTGAAGGTCGCTTCTTCTCCAGTTCCTTGCATTTCAACAAATTCACCCGATCCCGTCATGACCAAGTTCATGTCGACGTCTGCTGTTGAATCCTCTTCATAGTTCAAGTCCAGGATGGCTTGCTTGTCGCTGTTGATGCCAACGCTTGTCGCTGCTAAATAATCCGTCACCGGGAATACCGGCACATCCAATTTGCCAAGCGCGATGGTCATGGCGATGAAAGCACCGGTTATGGAAGCTGTGCGTGTTCCGCCATCTGCTTGGATGACATCGCAGTCGATCCATAGCGTGCGTTCACCGATTCTTTCTAGATCCACGACAGCGCGTAAAGACCGGCCGATCAGGCGTTGGATTTCCATCGTACGGCCGCCGAGCTTGCCGCGTGTCGCTTCGCGCTGGTTGCGGCTGTTGGTGGCGCGTGGCAGCATAGAATACTCCGCCGTGACCCATCCTTTGCCTTGTCCTCTCAAAAAGCCCGGAACGCGCGATTCAATGGTCGCCGTGCAAATAACCTTGGTTTGGCCGACTGTAATCAAGACCGAGCCCTCGGGGTGGATTAAATAATCCGTTTCCACTTCTACTGGACGCAGTTCGTTTGCTTGTCTATTATCAATTCTCATCATTAGTGAATCCTCCTCATGTACTCAAAAAATCTTACCATAATTCTTCTTTGACGACAAAAACCCGGAGGCTATGCCGTCAGGGTTTCGGGAACTGGATTGAATGGATGCACGGATTTTCAATGGCGAGCCATTTTTTGATAATCGTACGGAAAATCGCTGTCGAACCGGATGTATAAAACTGATGGACAGGTGGTTTGCGGCGATCCGCAAATTTGTCCGCGAAACTCAAATGACGAGCTACATCTTTCGCAGTTTCCTGCGCTGATGACAAAACCGTCACCGTACTGCCAAGCTCTTCTTCAATAAAGCCCTGCAATAATGGATAATGGGTGCAGCCAAGGATAGCGGTATCGAACTCCTTTGATTTAATCGCCGATAAAGTCTCCGCTACCATGCGGCGGGCAAACTCCCCTTCATACTCATCACTTTCCACAAGCGGAACAAAACGCGGACATGCCAATTGGATGACGTCAGACGCAGAAACGAGCGACTTGATCGCTTTTTCATACGCCCCACTTTTGACGGTCCCTGAAGTGCCGAGAACAGCAATTTTTTTAGTCGAAGATGACTTGATCGCTGCACGCGCTCCCGGAAAAATGACGCCGATGACTGGAATCGGTAATTTTTTTTGCAAGGAATTGAGCGCTGCAGCGGTCGCTGTGTTGCACGCGATGACGAGCATTTTAATATTCATTTTCATGAGCGCTTCTGCCATTTGCCACGTATAGCGCCGAACTTCCGCAAGAGGGCGCGGGCCATACGGGCAGCGGGCATTATCGCCGATGTAACAAATTTTTTCATTAGGTAGAAGTTTCATGATTTCTTTGGCGACGGTTAACCCGCCGACGCCTGAATCAATTACTCCGATTGGCGCATTCGATGTCATAGCCCCGCTCCTATTTCATGTTGATATGCATTTTCTCCAACAAACTTGAAAATTGCTCGACTTCTTCTTCACTGAAGTCATCCAGCACTGCTTCTAAATAACCTTGGCGTTTCTTGATTACTTCTTCGATAATCCGTTCGCCTTCTTTTAATAACTTAATACGTACGACGCGGCGATCTTGTTCCTCGCGAATACGTACGACCAAGTCATTTTTCTCCATTCGGTCGACCAAATCAGTCGTGGTGCTGAACGCCAGAAACATTTTGTTCGACAAATCGCCGATGGTCATATCGCCGTGCTCGAATAGCCATTGCAATGCCACGAATTGTGGCGGCGTGATGGTATACGAATTGAGGATTTCACGGCCTTTTTGCTTGATGATTCCTGATATATAACGCAATTCCTTTTCCATAAATGCCACATGCTCTAAATCGTGGCGATGGTTTAAGTTGTCTTCGGTCATTGGCTTGGCTCACTCCCTAGCTACTGGTATTTGTTTCATCGTAAAGTTTTTGAATCCGTCAGGCACGGCTAGTTTTTATTGCCGGCGGAAGTCAGGCTTCCATTTCGCAACATTGCCTTATCTTGATCGCTCCACGGATGCCCTTTGCCGCTTGCTTTCGAGATTTGGACAATGGCGCCTCTGCCGGTGAAACAAGTTTCATGCTTGTCATTTACTGCCCAATAATGTATATCGGCGGACGAGTTTCCAATTGACTCTACTTTTACGAACACTTTCAATTGCTCATCGAAAAACACTTGGCTGACAAAATCGACTTGCATATCTGCTACGACAGGTATTAAATCGCTGTTTTTTGAAAGCCAAGCCTGCATCAAACCGACTTCTTTCATGAACTCGATTCGTGCGTACTCAAAATAAGCAATCGGCACTGTGTTATTGACATGCCCGAACATGTCCGTTTCTGAAAAACGAACATGGACCGGTGCATAAAAACTAAATCCTTGCTGCCATTGATCGAAATCTTCTATGTATGCCGCTGTCATTTCAGTTCCCCCTGTAAAACGCTTGTCATCTTGATAGTATAGCAAAAACTAGCGCAAAGGACATCTGTTTCAGCCAAGCTCATCGATTTTCCATTGATACAAAAAAACTCCGCCATAAAGGCGGAGTTTGGATTAGTCGACCATATGATCGCTTCCGAAGAAATTACGGAACATTTGGATGCTGACATCGCGGTTCAAAGCTGCGATTGATGTTGTCAATGGAATGCCTTTCGGGCAAGATTCCACACAGTTTTGTGAGTTACCGCAATCCGCAAGGCCGCCTTCGCCCATGATCGCGTTCAAACGCTCATCACGGTTCATGGAGCCTGTTGGGTGCGCGTTCATCAAACGTACTTGAGAAAGAGGCGCCGCGCCGATAAAGTCAGATTTATCGTTAACGTTCGGGCAGGCTTCTAAGCATACACCGCACGTCATACATTTAGACAATTCATAAGCCCATTGGCGTTTGCGTTCAGGCATACGTGGACCTTCGCCAAGATCATGCGTACCATCGATTGGCACCCACGCTTTGACTTTCTTCAATGAATCGAACATGCGGCTGCGGTCTACGATCAAATCGCGGACGACCGGGAATGTGCTCATCGGCTGAAGACGGATTGGTTGTTCCAATTGGTCGACAAGTGCCGTACATGACTGGCGTGCTTTGCCATTAATGACCATAGAACAAGCCCCACAAACTTCCTCAAGGCAGTTCATGTCCCAGTTGACTGGAGTTGTTTTCTTCCCGTCCATATTGACCGGGTTGCGTCGAATTTCCATCAACGCAGAAATGACGTTCATGTTGGCACGATATGGCAATTCGAACTTTTCCCAGTACGAACTTTCGTCTGTGGAGTTTTGGCGTTCGATTTCGAAAATAACCGTTTTTGCTGCTTCACCCATAGTGAATTAGCTCCCTTCTATAATGCTATGCTTTCGCGGAATAGTCGCGTTTGCGTGGCGGGATCAAGCCAGTGTCGACTTCTTCATAATGGAAGATAGGCGCTTCGTAGCCATTGAACTTCGCCATAGTCGTCTTCAGGAATTCCTCATCATTACGTTCCGGGAATTCCGGTTTGTAATGAGCGCCGCGGCTTTCGTTGCGCTTTAATGCCCCAATGGTGATGACACGTGCTAAATGTAGCATATTTTTCAGCTGGCGAGTAAACATTGCCCCTTGGTTGCTCCAAAGTTGCGTGTCCGTCATGCTGATATGGTTAAAGCGTTCAAGCAGCTCCTGGATTTTGCGGTCTGTTTCTTCGAGGCGGTCATTATAGCGCACGACCGTCACGTTGTCCGTCATCCATTCGCCTAGTTCCTTGTGCAGGACGTAAGCATTTTCTGTTCCGTCAAGCGCAAGAATTTCATCCCATTTACGCTGTTCTTCAGCTTCATGCTTGTCGTAAATGTCGTTTGGCAAGTCTTCTGCAAGAACTTCCAAGCCTTTGACATAGTCAAGAGCATTCGGCCCAGCAACCATGCCGCCGTAAATAGCTGACAGGAGTGAATTGGCTCCGAGACGGTTTGCACCATGCTGGGAATAATCACATTCTCCTGCTGCCAAAACGCCAGGGATGTTCGTCATCTGATGATCGTCAACCCATAGTCCGCCCATTGAATAGTGGACAGCCGGGAAGATTTTCATCGGTACTTTGCGTGGATCGTCGCCTGTGAATTTCTCGTAAATTTCAATGATGCCGCCCAATTTGATGTCGAGTTCTTTCGAATCTTTATGGGAAAGGTCCAAGTACACCATGTTCTCGCCGTTGATGCCGAGCTTTTGGTTAACGCACACGTCGAAGATTTCGCGTGTCGCGATGTCACGAGGAACCAAGTTTCCGTAAGCCGGATACTTTTCTTCTAGGAAGTACCAAGGCTTGCCATCTTTATACGTCCAAATCCGTCCGCCTTCACCGCGTGCAGATTCTGACATTAAGCGGAGCTTGTCGTCGCCAGGAATCGCTGTAGGGTGGATTTGAATGAATTCGCCGTTTGCATAATAAGCGCCTTGTTGATAAACGATTGATGCAGCAGAACCTGTGTTGATGACTGAGTTTGTGGATTTTCCGAAGATAATCCCAGGTCCGCCAGTCGCCATAATAACAGCGTCTGAACGGAACGATTTGATCTCCATTGACGTCAAGTTCTGTGCCGTGATTCCTTTTGATGCGCCTTCATCATCGATAACGAGGCCAAGGAATTCCCAACCTTCATACTTCGTGATGAGTCCTGCTACTTCATAGCGGCGGACTTGCTCATCAAGTGCATAAAGCAATTGTTGGCCAGTCGTTGCGCCGGCAAATGCTGTTCTGTGGTGCATCGTCCCGCCGAAACGACGGAAATCGAGCAAGCCTTCTGGTGTACGGTTGAACATGACGCCCATGCGGTCAAGCAGGCGGATGATGCCAGGTGCTGCATCGGCCATCGCTTTAACCGGTCTTTGGTTCGCTAGGAAGTCACCGCCGTAAACGGTGTCGTCCAAGTGAATTGCTGGGGAATCCCCTTCACCTTTTGTATTCACCGCTCCGTTAATGCCGCCCTGTGCGCACACAGAGTGAGACCGTTTAACGGGAACGATGGAAAATAGATCGGCAGGTGCTCCTGCTTCGGCAACTTTGATCGCTGCCATTAAGCCAGCTAGTCCCCCACCGACGATAGAAATTTTGCCTTTCGCCATTGTAGTGTTCACTCCTCTTTTAATTCACCAATGTTTAGGACATTCTTAAATGAATGCAAACAATGCTCTGATACCAATGATCGATAATACAATAAAGACTAGAAGTGTGAAATAAGTTGAGTAGCGCTGTGCTTTCGCTGAAACCGTGATTCCCCACGTTACAAAGAAAGACCACAATCCGTTCGCAAAGTGGAACGTTGCAGACAAGACACCGACAACATAAAACGCAAACATCAACGGATTCGACAAGATGTTTTCCATCATGTTGAAATCTGCTTCACCTGCGCCAATCGCCACTTGGAACCTTGTCTCAAAAATGTGCCATGCGATAAAGACCACTAGGAAAACCCCGGTGTAGCGCTGTGCAACAAACAACATGTTGCGCATGTAGCTGTAATGTCCCGGGTTGTTTTTCGCCGTGAACGCTATGTATAATCCGTAGAAAGCATGATACATTAGCGGCAAGTAGATGACGAAAATCTCCAGGAAAATGACGAATGGAAGATTTGCCATGAAGTGGGCAGCTTGGTTAAACGCTTCCACGCCTTGCGTAGCGAAATGGTTGACGATCAAATGCTGCGTCAAGAACAATCCGATTGGAATGACCCCGAGTAAAGAGTGCAGCCTGCGCATTAAAAATTCACGATTGTTATCCAAAAATTTTACCCCCCTCAAAAACATTTGTTGGCAACGTAAACATTTCCCTATATCAGGAAAATATCTTCACGTCACTGTAAGCATCATGTACAAGAATATGACATATTTATTGTACTCCCCCCCTCTAGGAGCGTCAAGGCAAGGGAGCGTTTTTAAGCGCTTCCTATCTAGGGTTTAAGGGGTCTTTTGCAAATAGTAAATAGGAAAGAATTCATGAAAAGCTATATTTTTATTTCGAAACAGCCGAGATACAGGCATCCGTTTCGAGTATTTATAAGCTCGTATAGGACCACTGCGACATGATTTCAAATTTGAACAAAATGTGAATCTTTACACAATCAATCAGTAACAGAAAAAAGCCCAGCTCGGCTGGGCTTTTCGCTTATGTGACAGAGGCTGGCGTTAGTTCATATGCGTCGTGAAGCGCATTCGCTGAGCTCTCCATTTTGCTTGCCGGCACGACAACAGAGACTTTGATTTCTGAAGTGCTGACCATTTTCACTGGCACATCCTGCGTGCGAAGAATGTCGAACATTTTCGCCGCGACACCTGGATTCGATACCATTCCAGAGCCGACGATGGATACTTTCGCCAAGCCGGTTTCGATATCGATGGCGTTATAGCCGATATGCTCTTGCGCTTCCGACAACACGCGCTGCGCTTCTGCCAGGCTGTCTTCTTTGATGGAGAACGAAACAGATGGCGGGAACTCTTCGCTAATGCTCTGTACAATAATATCGACATCGATCAAATGATCCGCTAAGATCGTGAAAATATTGGCGAGCGACCCGTTAAACGGCTTCGTGTAACTAACAGTAATGCGGGCGATGTCTTTTTCAAATGCTACACCGCGCACGATTAGATTTTTTTCCACAGTGATCACCTCTTGAATGATAGTCCCCGGTTCATCCGAGTAGCTGGCCCGTACAGAAAGGGGCACTTGATTGTTCTTAGCAAATTCCACGGCGCGCGGATGAAGTACACCCGCACCCAAATTCGCCAGTTCAAGCATTTCGTCATATGAAATCTGTTCGAGCTTGCGGGCGCCTGTGACATAACGGGGATCGGATGTATAAACTCCGTCAACGTCCGTATAAATCTCACATTTTTCCGCGCCTAGTGCGCCGGCAAGCGCCACAGCAGTTGTATCGGAGCCACCGCGGCCGAGTGTTGTGATATTGCCGCTCTTATCGACGCCTTGGAACCCTGCGACCACGCAGAACAAGCCCAGGTCAAGCGCTTCTTCCAAACGCTCAGTGTGGATGGTTTCGATGCGCGCATTGCGCGGAACCGATTCCGTCTCGATTCCCGCCTGCCACCCGGTAAAGCTTAATGCATCATGGCCAAGCTGCTTAAAGGCCATCGCTAATAGCGAAATGGTTACTTGTTCGCCAGTTGCCAATAACATGTCCATTTCACGCTTTGGCGGCTCAGCAGAAATCTCTCCCGCCAGGCCTAGCAGCGTGTCAGTCGTCTTGCCCATCGCGGAAACGACGATGACGACGCGTTTGCCTTGTTGTTTTTCACGGATGGCGCGTTTTGCGACGCCTACGATTTTGTCAGGTGACGCCACAGACGTCCCTCCAAATTTCATTACGATTGTTGTCATTCTCTCCACTCCCACTTAAGATAAGTGGCCCTCAACAAAAAAGAGGCAACTCGCCGAATGCCCGGCAAGCTACCTCTCTTCTCATGTACGATTTCAAACGTCCATGTGAGATAGCCCTCCAGAGTTAAACTCTGACAGCCCTGCATTTCTTAAATGCAGAACCAGCATACGCGCAAGCAGTGCGACGTAAACTTCGGCGGGCGTCCCTTTCGGCATCCTTCGCAGATTCTGCAAATCTCGGAATGCTTACTCTTGACGTCCGCTCCTCTATCATCACTTTTCAAAAGTGATTCAATTGTGTTCTTACAATACCATGAAGTTATTCTTGTTGCAACGGCTGTTCCTTAAAATGCTGTTCGATTTCTGCGGCCAGCTTCTCGGGAATACCTGCCTGTTGGATTTCCGCAGCATTCGCTTCTTTGATTTTTCGCACCGACCCAAAATGCTTCAACAATTGTTGCTTGCGCTTCGGCCCGACACCTTGCAGACCGTCGAGTGCGGATTGAATCGAATTCTTGCCGCGCAATTGGCGGTGGAACGTGATGACGAATCGGTGGACTTCATCTTGTATGCGCTGCAATAAATAAAATGCTTCGCTTGTGCGTTTAAGTTCCACCATCTCGATTGGGTTGCCGTACAGCAACTGGGAAGTTTGGTGCTTGGCATCTTTAGCGAGACCTGCGATTGGGATGTCGAGGCCGAGTTCGTCTTCAACGATTTCGCGTGCCGATTCAATCTGGCCTTTGCCACCGTCGATAATGATCAAGTCAGGCAAGGGCAGGCCATCTTTCAGCACGCGGCTATAACGCCTGCGAACCACTTCACGCATGGCTGCATAATCATCGGGCTTTTGGGCAGAGCGCGTTTTATATTTGCGGTAATCTTTCTTCGATGGTTTGCCGTCAATGAAGACAACCATCGCAGATACGGCATCCGCTCCTTGAATATGAGAGTTATCGAATGCTTCGATACGCAAAGGCGTGTGGATATTCATTGCTTCGCCCAGTTCGTTGCAAGCACCGACCGTCCGCTCTTCCTGGCGCTCGAGCAGCTGGAATTTTTCCTTGATGGCAATTTCCGCATTTTTTTGCGCGAGTTGCACCAAATCTTTTTTCTTGCCACGTTGCGGGACAAGTACTTTCGCCCCGAGCCATTCTTTCAGGAATTCTTCATCTTCAGCTTCTTGCAGCAAGATTTCGTTTGGCTTGATATGGTCCGGTTTTTCATAAAACTGTCCAAGGAAAGTCAAAAATTCCTCATCCGGGTCTCGGTATAAAGGAAACATCGAAACTTCGCGTTCGATCAGCTTTCCTTGTCGCACGAAGAAGACCTGTATGCATATCCACCCTTTATCGACCGCGTAAGCGAAAACGTCACGGTTGGTGAAATCGTTCATCGCCATTTTCTGTTTTTCCATGACCGATTCGATGTGGCTGATTTGGTCGCGGTATTCTTTTGCCCGTTCGAACTCCAGATTCTCCGCCGCCTCACTCATCTTCTCCGTCAGGTCTTGCTTGACTTCACGAAAGCCGCCGTTGAGAAAACGGCTGATGCCATCGATCATTTCCTTATACGTGTCTTTCTCCACCGGCTTAACACAAGGTGCTAGGCATTGGCCGAGATGATAGTACAGACAAACACGGTCCGGCATCGTATGGCATTTGCGGAGCGGATACAACCGGTCCAGCAGCTTTTTCGTTTCGCTAGCAGCGTAGGCATTCGGATAAGGGCCAAAATATTTACCTTTGTCTTTTTTGACTTGACGGGTAATGACCAGTTTCGGATGCCGCTCGCCCGTAATTTTCAAATACGGATAGGTCTTATTGTCTTTTAACCGGATATTGTATTTCGGATCATGCTTTTTGATCAAGGTCAATTCGAGAATCAAGGCTTCTTTGTCAGAAGACGTAACGATGTATTCGAAATCCTCGATCTCGTTAACAAGGCGCTGCGTTTTTGTATCGTGGCTGCCCGTAAAATAAGAACGCACACGGTTTTTCAGCACTTTCGCCTTGCCCACATAGATGATTGTCCCTTGTCGATCTTTCATCAAATAGCAACCCGGCTGATCCGGCAATACCGCTAATTTATGTTGAATCATCTCATTTTTCATTTTCTCACCCTATTTAAAAAACCGGGTTCCACGAATGGGACCCGGTTTTGGAATTATGCGTGTTTTTCAACCAATTCAGCCAAAGCTTCTTTTGGACGGAAGCCGACAACTTTATCGACCGTTTCGCCGTTTTTCATGAAAAGAAGTGTCGGGATGGACATGATGCCGTATTCGCTAGCTGTTTGTTGGTTTTCATCAACATCCACTTTTACGATTTTCACTTTGTCGTCCATGTCTGAATCAAGTTCTTCAAGAACTGGAGCGATCATTTTACAAGGTCCGCACCATGCAGCCCAAAAGTCTACCAATACGAGTCCTTCTGAAACTTCTTGTTTGAAATTCTGATCTGTACCTTTAACGATTGCCATGTATAATTCCTCCTTAAGTGATAACCAAACTATATTTCGATTATAGCAGACGTGATTTCCGCTA
Source organism: Planococcus maritimus (assembly GCF_001687625.2). Lineage (NCBI taxonomy): Bacteria > Bacillati > Bacillota > Bacilli > Caryophanales > Caryophanaceae > Planococcus > Planococcus maritimus. Next base: position 1,346,600 of record NZ_CP016538.2, on the reverse strand, counting down.
GCTATTTATTTGCCTAGTCCTTCCATACCCGGCTGTCGATGCCGTTAAACTGCCTGGAATTGATGCGGTCCATGTATTTAAAGTCAGGGAGATTCCGCTACAGTGGCAGAAAAAAACAGCCCGCTAATTTGCGGGCTGCTGTGATTACATAACTTTCTTGAACTCTTCTGTGAGCAACGGGATAACGTCGAATAGGTCTCCGACGATTCCGTAATCGGCTACTTTGAAGATATTCGCTTCAGGGTCTTTGTTGATTGCGACGATGACTTTGGAGTTGGACATTCCCGCCATGTGCTGAATCGCGCCGGAGATACCTGCTGCGATGTATAAATCTGGTGTAACGACTTTCCCCGTCTGTCCGATCTGCAAGGAATAATCGCAATAATCTGCGTCACACGCACCGCGTGATGCACCGACAGCGCCGCCGAGAAGGTCAGCTAGTTCTTGCAATGGGCCAAAGCCATCCTTGCTCTTGACGCCGCGTCCGCCAGCGATAATGACTTTCGCTTCAGAAAGATCTACGCCTTCTGCGGATTTGCGGACGACGTTTTTGATGATCGTGCGTAAGTTCGTGATATCGACTGACAAGCTCGATACGTCGCCAGAACGCTCTTCGCGCTCAAGTGGCGCAATGTTATTCGGACGCACGCTGATGAAGACTACACCGTCTTCTTTCAGCTTCACTTTTTCAAAAGCTTTCCCGGAATAGATCGGGCGGATAAAGACAGCGTCAGCGCCTTCCCCTTCGATATCCGTAACATCTGAGATCAAACCAGTTTGCAATTTCGATGCAATTTTCGGCGATAGGTCTTTTCCAACTGCCGTATGACCGAAGACAATCGCTTCTGGCTGTTCCTGGTCAACGACCGCCATGAATGCTTGGCCATAGCCGTCAGATGTATAGGATTTCAAGTGTGGATGTTCAACAGTGATGACGCGGTCTGCGCCATATGCTACCAATTCGTTTCCAAATTCGCTTACCGCTTCACCGAGCAGGACAGCGACGACTTCTCCGCCGCCTGAAATTTTCTTGGCTGCGGCAATTGCTTCAAATGATACGTTGCGCAAAGCGCCTTCACGCGTTTCGCCCAATACTAATACTTTTTTCGACATAGTCCGTTAACCCCCTAAGTAGATGTGAAAAATAAATGTGGCGTACGTTTATATAACTTTCGCTTCAGAGCGAAGCAAGCTGACAAGTTCAGAAACTTGGCTTGGAATTTCGCCTTCCAAAATACGGCCGGCTTGTTTTTTCGGTGGCAAGTAAACTTCGATTGTTTCCGTTTTCGCTTCTACATCCTCTTCATCGATATCCAAATCATCGAGTTCCAGCTCTTCAAGCGGCTTTTTCTTCGCTTTCATGATCCCTGGAAGTGAAGGATAGCGCGGCTCGTTCAAGCCTTGCTGAGCTGTAACCAATAGAGGCAAAGAAGTTTCCAACTCTTCTGCGTCCCCTTCGATGTCACGAACGATTTTCACTGTTTCGCCTTCGATTTCAAGGCTCGTGATCGTTGTCACATAGTTGATGTCCAAAAGATCTGCTACACGCGGCCCGACTTGTCCGGAACCGCCATCGATCGCTACGTTCCCTGCAAGGATCAAGTCCGCTTCTTTGTCTTTCAAGTACTCTGCCAGTATGTAAGCTGCCGTAGACTGGTCCATTTCCTCCACATCGTCTTCTGTATTGATCAAGACCGCTTTGTCAGCGCCCATCGCCAGTGCTGTGCGCAATTGTTTTTCAGCTTCCTCGTCGCCGATCGTGACCACTGTCACTTCGCCGCCGTGAGCGTCGCGGACCGTAATGGCCTCTTCGATCGCATACTCGTCATATGGGTTGATGATGAATTCAGCGCCATCTTCTTGAATCTGGCCACCGGAAACAACCAGCTTTTCTTCTGTGTCAAACGTACGTTTTACTAATACATAAATGTTCATGAACGTAAACCTCCCAAGTATTATTTCCCTTTAAATTGTGCTTCGCGTTTTTCCAGGAAAGCGCTAATGCCTTCTTTCGCGTCTTCTGATACAAAAACTGTACCAAATGAGTCCGCTTCCGCCTTGACTCCTTCTTCAAAAGCGCCGCGCTTCGAATACTGAAGCATGTCGATCGCTGCTTTGACAGATACCGGACTTTTTTTCGCAATTTTCTTCGCAATTGAAAGCGTTTGCGAAAAAAGTTCTTCTTCGCCGTAAGCACGGTTCGCAAGGCCAAGCTGCACCGCTTCTGTGCCTGTAATCGGATCACTCGTTAAGAGCATTTCAGCAGCCTTAGCCACTCCGACGTAACGTGGCAAGCGCTGTGTTCCGGCAAATCCTGGAATCAAACCCAGTTGAAGTTCCGGCAATCCCAGTTTAGCATTTTCTGTAACAAAACGCATATGGCAACTCATCGCAAGCTCTAAACCTCCGCCGAGCGCTGCCCCGTGGATAGCTGCGATGACCGGCTTGTGGAAGGTTTCCACGCGTTCAAAAACAGCTTGGCCACTAGCCGACAGTTTTGAAAATTCTTCCCCTGATGTTACTTGCGTGAACTCTTTGATGTCGGCTCCAGCAGAGAAGAAGCGCCCTTCCCCGTGCAAAACGATGGCACGAACATCTGAATCATTTTCCACTTCATCTAGAAGTGCATCGACTTCTAAAATCAGCGCGCGAGACAACGCATTTGCCGGCGGCCGGTTGATTGTTGCAATCGCAACCCCGTCTTCTTTTTTCCAGCTGATAAATTCCACCTGCTCATCCCCTCCCTTTTACGCTTGCATGCCTTTAAGCAATAAGCGCTGCACTTTCGGTGCGAGTTCGACCAAATCATATTTGTGATCGTTCATCACCCATGTAGTAATGGTCTCATCCATTGTACCAAAAACCATCTGGCGAGCTAAACGAATATCCATATTTTGATCAAATTCTCCCGACTCGATGCCGCTGACCAAAATCCGATCCATTAATTTTAAATAGCCTCGCAATACATTATTAATCTTCATGCGGATGTCGTGATTGGATTGCCGCAATTCAAGCTGTGTCACAATCGCTAAGTGAAGATCGCTCGCGAGCAAATTGAAATGGCTATTGATCATCATGCCAAGCTGATCCGCGGCGCTTTCGTCTTTCGCGATAATTTTCTCCAACTCACTGACGAATACGCCCATCTTCTCTTCGAAGACAGAAATGAGAATGTCTTCTTTATTCTTGAAATACAAATATATTGTCCCGTCTGCTACACCTGCTTGCTTGGCAATTTTCGAAACTTGCGCTTGGTGGTAACCATTCTCTGCGATGACGATGACCGCAGCGTCGATGATTTGCTTATATTTCGGTTTATCCTTTTTTACCATCCTGTCACCACCCAAAAAAAATATGAAAATATGAATGGCGATTCATTCATATTTTCATATTATCGTTTAGTTTAATTTGTGTCAAGCTTTTGCCTAGGTCAGGAAGGAATTGCTTCATCGCGTTTAGCGATTTCTTCATCCACTAAGGATCTGCGCAAAATCTTGCCCACTGCCGTCTTCGGAAGTTCATTACGGAACTCGTAGATGCGCGGCACTTTAAAGGCAGCCAGGTTTTCGCGACAATGTTTATCCAGTTGTTCTTCTGTCACAGTATACCCTTCTTTTAGCACGATGTATGCCTTAACCGTCTCGCCACGGTACGGATCCGGGATTCCGGCGACGACACATTCCTGTATCGCTTCGTGTTCATACAGCACTTCTTCGATTTCTCTCGGATAAATATTGAACCCTCCAGCGATGATCATGTCTTTTTTCCGATCGACGATAAAGAATTGCCCTTCGTCATTCATATAGCCAAGGTCTCCGGTCAACAACCAGCCATCGACAATTGTTGCTGCTGTCGCATCCGGCCGGTTCCAATAGCCTTTCATCACTTGAGGACCCTTGATGGCGATTTCCCCGATCTGCCCGTTCGGCACTGGATCGGTTGTTCCAGGAAGGAAAATTTCGCAGTCTGTGTCTGGGTAAGGCATGCCGATCGAACCTTTTGTCCGGTCGCCCCAGACGAGATTTGAATGACTTACTGGAGATGTCTCAGTTAGGCCATAACCTTCGACAAGCTTGCCTCCTGTAATGCGTTCAAATTTCTCCTGTACTTCCGTTGGCAGCGGCGCTGAGCCACTCAAGCATGCTTCAATGGAAGAGAGGTCGTATTTTTGAATATCCGGATGGTTTAATAATCCGATGTAAAGCGTCGGTGCGCCAGGGAACAATGTCGGCTTTTGCTTATTGATGGTTTTCAGGGCTTGTTCCGGATCGAATTTTGGCAATAGCACCATCTTATTGCCCTGCATCACGGATAAGATCAAGACTGTCGTCAAGCCATATACATGGAACAATGGGATGATTCCCATGATGGTCTCTTCTCCGCGCGTCGATTTGTACAACCATGCGTCACACATCGTTGCATTGGAGATGAGGTTTCGATGGGTTAGCATAACGCCTTTTGGCGATCCGGTTGTGCCTCCGGTATACTGCAATAGCGCGAGATCTTCATCAAAATCGAATGGCGGCTTCGTAATTTGCGGTGAGGCTGTTTTCATGATTTCCGTAAAGAGGTGATTAATTCCCCGATGTTCGACTTTCACCGTCATCCCGTATTGTTTTTTCTGGATGAACGGATACACTAGATTTTTCGGGAATGTCAGATAATCCTTGATGCCCGTGACGATAACATTTTCAAGTTCCGTTTCTTTGATCACTTTGTTAATCCGCGGAAATAAAATATCTAACGCAATGATGGCCTTAGCACCGGAATCTTTCATTTGGTAGGAGATTTCCCGCTCGGTATAAAGCGGATTGGTCATGACGACGACTCCCCCAGCGTAAAGAATTCCGTAAAAACTGATGACCGCCTGCGGGCAGTTTGGCAGCATGATGGAGACCCGATCGCCTTTTTGAATACCGAGCTTTTGAAGGTAATTGGCCATCTTCATAGCAGACTCGTATAACTCTTCGTAGCTAAGTTCCCTGCCTAGGAAATGAATGGCGGTTTTCTGTGGAAAGTCTTCATAGGCTTTCGTCAAATATTCCTGAACCGGCATGCTTGGGTATGTGAGCGTGTGCGGCACTTCCTCCGGATAATGGGCTAACCATGGTTTTTCGGACATACTTTCTACCTCCCCCTCTTTTGTCGGAATCGTGAGAATATTCCTATTTTAATTATAAAGAATTATGATAACGCTTTCAAACATTATTTTCCTTCTTCTTTTACTCCATAAAAAAAACGGCACACTGGCCGCTTTTAAAAGATGAATAAGAAAACAATTCCTACAAGTACAAACAAGATACAAAAAACGATTAAAATTTTAATGAGGTTTTCCATTCGCTCCAACTCCTATGAAATACTCGCTCCGATGACATATGATAACCCAACCGAAATGGTCATCGATATCAAACCGACCGAACGGTTGTCGCGGGCAATTTCTTCGTCCACTTTGAATTTAGGTGTCAAAAACTCAAAGAGAAGATACGCAAAGATCAATAGCACGAATCCGAAAAAACCCCAGCCGATCATTTCAAAAAGTGTCGTATGCTGTTCGATGGAAAAACGGAAAATATTCGTGACGCCGAAAATTTTCCCGCCCGTCGCCATTGCCACTGCTAAATTGCCGCTCTTGATTTCTTCCCAATTTTTATACTTCGTCACGATCTCAAAAATGACCATCGCTACAATCAGGCATAATACTACGACACTGAAATAGCCAGCCGTCTCTACGAGCGGATGTGTCCAGAATCCTTCTTCAAGCATGTCCAAGCTCCCCTTCCACCCTTACTTCAGTTCAGCGACTGTTACGCCTGAGCCGCCTTCACCCGGCTCCCCAAAGCGATAGCTTTTGACGCGCGGATGTTTTTTCAAGTACTGCTGCACTCCTTGACGAAGTGCACCGGTTCCTTTTCCGTGGATAATGGAGACTTGATGATAATTCGACAGCAACGCATCATCCAAATATTTCTCTACGCGTGACAGCGCGTCCTCGTAACGTTCCCCGCGCAGGTCCAATTCCATCTTCGTATAGCCTTCCCGGCCCTTCAAGCTGGTCATCGTACGCGTTTCTTTTTGCTTCTCCGGTTTGGTGTAGCTGAGATCGGATTCAGGCAACTTCATTTTCAGGATGCCGACTTGCACGATCCATTCCGTATCGGAGACTTTCTCGACCAATGTCCCTTTTTGCCCGTAGGACAGCACTTTCACCTCATCGTTTTGCTTTAAAGCGACTGGTTCGTTTTTCTTTTTCGCTTTTTTCAACACGCGGTTTTCCGGCATGGCCGATTCTAAGCGCTTTTTCGCATCAATTAGTTGATGTTCTTTGACGCCAGTTTGCTGGTTCAACTGCATTTGACGCAGCTCTTTGATGACGGTTTCCGCTTCAGCGCGTGCCTGATCAACAATTTTACGCGCCTTTTCTTTGGCCTTGTCTTCTAACAGCTCTTTGCGGCTCTCGTATTCCGCCAAGCGTTTAGCCAAGTCCTCTTTCAAGCTCTCGGATTCTTCGAGTACAGATCGCGTTTGGTCCGCATCTTGCTCAGCCTCACGGCGACTCTTCTCTAGCGAGGCGATCATCGAATCGACTTCTTTGCGATCTGTCCCGGTGAAACTTTTGGCATGAGAAATAATATGCTCTGGCAAGCCAAGACGCTTGGAAATTTCAAATGCGTTACTGCGTCCCGGCACTCCGATCAAGAGACGGTATGTCGGGCTCAAGGTCTCGACATCGAATTCGACACTGGCGTTCGCGACACCTTCCCGGTTGTAGCCATAAGCTTTCAGTTCCGGATAATGAGTCGTTGCGATGACGCGCGCGCCTCTTCCGTGCACTTCGTCCAATAGAGAGATGGCAAGTGCTGCCCCTTCCTGCGGATCCGTGCCGGCACCGAGTTCATCAAAAATGACGAGTGAGTTTTCATCAAATTTCTCCAATATGTCGACAATGTTCACCATATGGGATGAAAAAGTACTCAAGCTTTGCTCAATCGACTGTTCGTCGCCGATATCGGCGAAAATTTGGTCGAATACGGCTAGCTCCGACCCTTCAAGCGCCGGAACCGGAAGTCCCGCCTGTGCCATCAAAGTCGACAAGCCGACCGTTTTCAAAGTGACGGTCTTCCCGCCCGTGTTGGGCCCGGTGATGACAATCGCCGTAATATCCCGGCCGAATTCGATATCGTTTGGCACCACTTCATCTTGGGGGATAAGCGGATGGCGCGCTTTTTTCAATTTGATATAGCCTTCTGTGTTCATATTGGGTTTCGAGCATTTATGGGCTTGCCCGTATTTCGCTTTTGCCAGGATCAAATCGACTTCCGCCAACACCCCGACCAAAGTGAATAGTTCGTGGGCGACTTCTTGTACTTTGGCTGATAGCATCAGCAAGATGCGATCGATTTCTTCGCGTTCTTTCAGCTTCAGCCGGCGTACTTCATTGTTCGCCTGTACGACGGCGTCCGGTTCGATGAAAAGCGTTTGGCCGGAAGATGACTGGTCATGGACGATGCCGCCGTAATGGCTTCTGTATTCTTGCTTGACCGGAATGACGAAGCGGTCGTTGCGGATCGTGACAATCGAATCCGACAGCATTTTCGATGCATTGCGCCCGCGAATGAGGCTTTCGAGCTTTTCACGCACACGCCCCTCCTGCGCGCGAAGTGACTGGCGAATGCTGCGCAGTTCTGAACTCGCGCTGTCGACCACTGACCCGTTGTCATCGATGCACGCATTGATGTCGTGTTCGAGCTGCGTCAAAATCGGCATGCTTTCTTTTTTCTCCATGAAATGGGGAATGGCGATATCCTCTTCTGCATCGATGGCTTCAAGGAAATGGCGCAAGATCCGGCTCGCACGGATCGTTGAAGAAACTTCCATCAATTCCACCGGGCTCAAACTACCGCCGATCTGCGCACGTTTCGCGTGAGGACGGATATCGGAAATCCCTCCCATCGGCACATTATTTTTGATGCGCATTAATTGCGCGGCTTCATCCATCTCTTCTAACAAGCGGTTTACTTCCGCGAGGTCAGTAGACGGCAGCAATTCCTTCACTAATCCTTTTCCAAGTGATGAAGTACAGAATGCCGCTACTTCTTCGCGGATTTTATAGAATTCGAGAGTTCGTAATGCGCGCTCTGCGATCATATAAACTCCTCCTTTATCGTTTCAAGAAATCTCTTAGCTTCTCAAGCGGCCACGTATTGACCACATTGTCTTTTTTCAGCCACGCTTTTTGGGCATGGCGAACCCCTGTAGCCATAACATCCAGCCCTTCAGTAGCGTGGGCATCGGTGTTGATGGCAACCGGAACGCCTTTTTCCTGTGCCATGACCAGCCATTCGACGGCAAGGTCGAGGCGGTAAGGGCTGGCGTTCAATTCTACGATCTTGCCGTATTCCTTGGCCCAGTCGAGAATTTGCTCGACGTCCGGATTATAGCCATCGCGTTTTCCGACGATGCGGCCTGTCGGATGCGCAATCATATGGACGTACGGATTTTTCATCGCCGTCAAAATGCGCGCCATGATTTGCTCTTGGGGCTGCTGGAAACTTGAATGGATGCTGGCAATAACAAAATCCAATTGCGCAAGCACTTCGTCTTCAAAATCCAAACTGCCATCCGGCAAAATGTCCATTTCGGTACCAGACAGTACGTCGATGCCGTCATGACGTCCGTTCGCTTCACGTATTGTCTCATTTTGTTCTAATAGACGCTCGGGCGTCAAGCCGTTCGCGACTTTCAAGTATTGTGAATGATCGGTGATGACCATGTATTCGTAACCGCGCTCACGGCAGGCCTGGATCATTTCGTCGATCGAATGCGCCCCGTCTGACCAAGTGGTGTGCATGTGCAAGTCGCCGCGGATATCATCGAGCGAGACAAGTGACGGCAATTCATCAATCCGGTCGATTTCCCGGCCATCTTCGCGCACCGTCGGGGGAATGAACGGCAAGTTGAAATGGGCGAAAAAGGCCTCTTCCGACTCAAAAGTCAAGACGGACCCGTCTTCTTGTTCCACGCCGTATTCACTGATTTTCTCTTTTTTCGCTTTGGCCAGCTGGCGCATGCGGACGTTATGGTCTTTGGATCCGGTGAAATGATGCAGCGCCGTCGCAAATTCTTTAGGTGCAACGAGGCGGAAATCGACATCGACCGGCTCGACTACTTCTACGGCGACCGATACTTTCGTGTCGCCTGATGCGATCGTTTCCTTGACAGGCAGTCCAGCGAGCAGCTGCTCCTTCACTTTAGCCGGTTCGTCGGTCGCTACGATAAAATCGAGGTCTTTGCTCGTTTCTTTCGTCCGGCGGAAGCTTCCGGCAACTGAAAACTCCGCAACATCGGAAATCGTCGTCAGCAAGTTTTCGATGAATGCCACGGTTTCTTCCGTTTTCCAGATCGGGTGGCGTCCCGGGTCCGTTTCAAAGTTTTCCAACTCCAATAGGATTTTCTCCTCGGATTTCGCGCCGAATCCCGGAAGCGCCTGGACACGCCCGTCGATGCAAGCTTGTTTTAAAGATTCCATTGAATCCACGCCGAGTTCCTTATAGAGCTTGGCGATTTTCTTGCCGCCAAGGCCTTGAAGTTTGAGCATCGGCACAAGCCCTTTGGGTACTTCTTCCTGAAGTTCTTCGAGGACTGAGGATTTCCCTTCCGCAATCAGTTCCGTAATGACATCCCCTGTCCCTTTTCCGATGCCTTTCAGCTTTGTCACATCTTCGATTTCATCTAAGCTGCGCTGGTCGAGTTCGAGTGCTTGGGCGGCTTTCCGGAAAGCCGAAACTTTAAACGGGTTATCCCCTTTTAATTCCATATATAATGCGATATTTTCCAAAGTGCGGATAATGATTTTCTTGTTCATGAAACACAAACCTCCCTAATCGGTTCATAAAAAAACTCCCCTCGTAAGAGAGAAGTTCCTACTACATATAAATATACCACCATTCTTTCACTTTCTCAGAGAAATAAGGCGTATGCTCCAGGATGGCACGTGCGATTCCGGAGTTTTCGATTTGGTTTTGAATCACATCGATCGGCAATAGCGCAAATACGTACAAACCGATGAACAACAGGATATGCGCTTCGATCAGCCCGAGAATGGCGCCGAATACGCGGCTCAAAAATCCAAGCACCGGGATGTATTTGATGAAATCGAACATCGATGCAATCAGCGTCAGCAAAAATTTCACGGCAAAGAAGATGAGTGCGAATGCCAAGAGCTGATAAAACGTTTCGTCCAGATTCAATTGTTCGAAAGCCATCGCAAAGCGCGATGTCTCATCGACCGTTGGGTATGGAACCCATAACACAAAGTTTTCCGATAGCGGTTTATAATAGGTGTAGGCGACAATAAGCGCGACGACAAAGCCGACCATGTGCAGAAACTGAAGCACCAGCCCTCTTTTGAAGCCCACCAGAATTCCCGCCAGAAGCAATACTAATAAGATTAAATCAAGCATATCCGTCAGCCCTTCAAGTTATTCAATTCAATTTCCATTTGTTCTAGCTGCTCTTTCAGTTTAAGATATTCATGTGTCGCATTTACCGCAGTCAATACGGCTAGTTTCGCCTGGTCAAGCGATGGATTGGCGGCGTTGATCTCCCGCATCTTGCTATCGACCATGGACGCGACAAGCCTCATATGGCCGGATGTCTCAGTACCAAGCATCTTATATGTATGGCCATATATATCAACGACAGTGCGAATTTTATGCTGCTCTTGCAATGCGCGTTCCCCCTTTGGAATTCTATAGACCATCATAACACGAACACGAGCGGATTGTGAATCATAAGAAAGGGGACTCCCTATGGCCAATAGCGTTTTAAAACTGCCGGAAGAAAGCTTGAAACGGCTGATCGAACATTACCGAAACAAGGAAATAAACACGAAGAATCCCCATGCGCGTTTTGCCGCCAAATTGCCGGATACGATGGTTACTGTCTATTCCTCCGGCAAAGTCATGTTCCAAGGCGCTGGCGCCGAACGCGAAACGGCCAAATGGGGATCTGTCGACAGTATTAAAGAAAAAACGGCCAAAGCAAAAGGCGATGAACTGCCACCCGATTTTGCTACACACTCAGTACTTGGCTCTGATGAAACCGGAACAGGCGATTTTTTTGGGCCCATCACTGTTGCCGCCTGTTTTGTCCCGGCAAGGCAAGTAGAACTCGCCAAGGAACTCGGTGTTAAAGACTCTAAGCAATTGACGGATGATTATATGCGGAAAATCGCGCCCGATTTGAAAGCAGCATTCCCCCACAGCGTTTTGACCTTGTCCAATGAAAAATACAATAAAGTGCAGGCGCAGGGCTGGTCTCAAGGCAAGATGAAAGCATTGCTCCACAATCAAGCGCTGAAACACGTCTTGCGGAAGATGGCGCCTGAAAAACCGCAAGCGATTTTAATTGACCAATTTGCAGAACGTGGCATCTACTACCGGCATATCGCTGAGGAAAAAGACATTATTCGCGAAAATGTGTTGTTCTCCACGAAGGCGGAAAACTTGCATGTATCCGTTGCCTGCGCCTCCATCATTGCCCGCGTCGCCTTCCTTGAAGAAATGGACCGACTTAGTGCAGTGGCTGGTGTGACCTTGCCTAAAGGCGCCGGGGCGATCGTCGACGAAGCTGCAGCGAAAATCCTGCTATCGCGCGGGGAAGAATTTCTAAAAAGCATCACGAAAGCCCATTTTGCCAACACAAAAAAAGCACAAGCCTTGGCATCAAAGAAAAAACGCACATAAAAAAGCTGTCTTGAACTCATCATGAGTCCAAGACAGCTTTTTGGTTTTAGCGGAGTTCTGCTCCTGATTCCGTCAGCGCATGAATGATTTTCTCATGCACTGCGTTGACTTCTTCATCGGTCAGTGTTTTTTCTGGATCGAAGTACTTCAGCGAGAACGCTAAGGATTTCTTGCCTTCTTCCATCCGATCGCCTTCATATAAATCGAAGACGCGGACATCTTTCAATAGCTTGCCGCCCGCTTTGCGGATGACGCCTTCAATCGTCTGCGCTTCCACGATGTTCGACAAGACTAACGCCACATCTCGTGAAATTGTCGGATAGCGAGAAACTTGGGTATAGACAAGCGCCTCTGTTTCACGCGTCAGCAAAGTCGCCAAATTCAATTCCACGACAATGGTTTCTTTTAAATCACGCTTTTTCTGCTCAGATGGGTGCAATGCGCCAATGACGCCAATGCGCTTGCCATCAAGTAGAATGAAGGCAGTTCTGCCCGGATGCAAGCCATCCATTTCGCCACGTTCGAATGACACTTCAAGACCCAATTTTTCAGCTAAGCCTTCTACGATGCCTTTGGCTACGAAAAAGTCGACCACTTTCTTTTCGCCCTGCCAGCTATGATCAACCCAAAGTCCTGTCATGACAATCGCCAAATGCTCTTGTTCATCGAGCAATTCGTCCTGCCCTTTTAAGAACACCGATCCCGTTTCATACAAAGCGACCGAATCGGTACGGCGTGCTGTATTGTATGAAAGCGACTCAAGCAAATGAGGCAGTAAACTTTGGCGCAGGGTGCTGCGCTCTTCACTCATCGGCATTAACAGGCGTGTCGTTTCTGTCGGCTCAAGCGCAAACTGCGTCGCTGCGGATTCTGAGGTCAAGGAATATGTGGTCGCTTGCAACAAACCAGCGCCTTCTAGAAAATGTCGTGCGATGCGGCGTTTCGCCTGGTAAGGGCTCAAGCCGCCGGAAGTCGCATCGGTACGCGGCAAGGTTGCCGGAATTTCGTCGTATCCGTAAAGACGCGCTATTTCTTCCACGATGTCTTCTTCGATTTGGATATCCTGGCGGCGAGTCGGTACATCGATGATCAATTGGTTATTTGCCGCTTCCGTGTTGAATTTCAAACGGCTAAGGATATCGAGCATATCTTCCAAGCGAATTTTCATGCCGAGACGGCTATTGATAAAGTCAGGAGAGACTTGGACCGTACGCTCTTGTTTATCGAGCTGGTCAAAGATGAGCGAGCCTGCGAGCACTTCGCCTTCTGCAAGTTGTGCCAGCAATTGCGCGGCACGTTCTGCAGCTGGGATCACGCGGTTCGGATCGACACCTTTTTCGAAACGCGAGCTTGCATCGCTTCTCAAATTATGGTCTTTCGATGTGCGGCGAACGGAATCGGCAGCGAAATAAGCAGATTCGATGACAACTGTTGTCGTCTCTTCGCTCACTTCAGAATTGGCGCCGCCCATGACACCCGCAAGTGCAACAGGATCCGTACCGTTGGTGATAACCAATTGATGCGCGGATAACGTACGTTCCGTATCGTCCAGCGTGGTGATTTTTTCGCCTTCTTTTGCCTGGCGAACAGTAATATTTCCAGAGCCCAGTGAATCATAATCGAAGGCGTGAAGCGGCTGGCCATATTCCATCAACACATAATTCGTCACGTCGACGACATTATTATGCGGACGGACGCCAGCTGCCATTAAACGTTGCTGCAACCATAGCGGCGATTCTTTCACTTTAATATTACGTACTACTTTCGCGACATAAAGCGGATTCGCTTCAGGCGCATCCACTTCGAGCGATAGCATGCTTTCTGCACGATCCGCCGCTTCTGGGTAGTCGATTTCAGGCAACCGTACGTCCTCTTCCAAAATCGCGCCCACTTCATAAGCCACGCCAAGCATGCTCATCGCATCCGCGCGGTTCGGTGTGAGGCCAAGTTCAAGGACCGTGTCATCCAAGTCGAGATAGGACAATACATCCGTACCCGGTGCCACTTGTTCCGGTAAAACATAAATGCCTTCTGCGTAGTTTTTCGGAACCAATTTCGATTCGATGCCGAGTTCCTGAAGTGAACAAATCATGCCGTTCGACACTTCACCACGCAACTTCGCTTTCTTGATCTTCATGCCGCCTGGAAGTTTTGCGCCCGGACGCGCTACGATAACCGACTGGCCTTTAGCGATATTCGGTGCGCCGCAGATGATCTGGTCGATTTCCCCGCCTCCGACATCCACTTGGCAAATCGATAGTTTATCCGCTTCTGGATGCTTCACGCAGTCCGTCACGTAACCAACGACTAAATTCGCCAAGCCTTCTGAACGGTCGAGCACTGCGTCGACTTCGATGCCTGCCCGGGTGATTTTCTCTCCGAGTTCTGCCGGCGGCAATTCTTGTGTATTTACATATTCTTTTAACCATTTTGTCGATACTAACATGAAAGTTCCTCCTTAAAGTTCCGTCCGTTGAAATTGCGTTAAGAAACGCACGTCGTTCGTGTAGAAATGGCGGATGTCTTCGATGCCGTATTTCAGCATCGCAATGCGTTCTGGCCCCATGCCGAACGCGAATCCTGTCAGGCGCTTCGAATCATAGCCGGCCATTTCCAGAACGTTCGGATGTACCATGCCCGCGCCGAGAATTTCGATCCAGCCGGTTTTTTTGCAGACATTACATCCGTCACCGCCGCATTTAAAGCAGGAGATGTCCATTTCAACGGAAGGTTCCGTGAACGGGAAGAAGCTCGGACGCAGGCGGATTTCGCGGTCATCGCCGAACATTTTCTTAGCGAAAACCGACAAGGTCCCTTTCAAATCGCTCATGCGGATGTCTTCTCCAACAACGAGCCCTTCGATTTGCGTGAACTGATGTGAATGCGTCGCGTCGTCGTTATCGCGGCGGTACACTTTGCCCGGGCAGATGATCTTAATTGGCTCTCCGCCTTTCGCTTCCATCGTGCGTGCTTGTACCGGTGACGTATGCGTACGCAGTAGAATATCTTCCGTTATATAGAAAGAATCTTGCATGTCTCGCGCTGGATGCCCTTTTGGCAAGTTGAGCGCTTCGAAATTATAATAATCCTTTTCGACTTCTGGGCCTTCCGCAATTTCATAGCCCATTGAAAGAAATAAGTCTTCGATTTCTTCGACAACACGTGTTAATGGATGTGGATTTCCTGATTTTGCCGGACGGCCTGGCAAAGAAATATCAATCGTTTCGCTCTTCAGCTTTTCATTGATGGCCTGCTCTTCTAAGATAACCATGCGCGCATCGAGAGATTCTGTTACTTCTGCACGCACCTCGTTTGCAAGTGCGCCCATTTTCGGCCGTTCTTCTGCCGGCAATTTGCCCATGCCTTTCAAGACATCGGTAATCGGCCCTTTTTTCCCTAAATACGCGACACGCACATCCGTCAATTCCTTGACCGTTTGTGCTGATTGGATCTTGTCCAACGCTTCATTTTTTAACTCCTGCAATCTTGCTTCCATTTTCTCTCCTCCTTGAACATAAAAAAGCCCCGCCCCCAAAAAGGGACGAGGCATTGATTCGCGGTACCACCCTAGTTATCGCGCATTGGCGATCACTCGATTGAATAACGGCTCATCACCGGCCAGACTTTACGGCACTCGGCCGGTCCCCGTCAGGCAGCTCGCGGGGTGAACTTCCGGAGTTCCTGCATATTCGCGCTTTCAGTCGAGGGCGAACTTCCTTGGATGCAGGGGGACCACGTACTTTTCCCGGTCAACGCTTGTTTATTTCTCTTCTATTATAATGAACTTTCGCCTGTTAATCAAACACCAGTTTTCGGAACAAGGCTGTACAATAAAATGCCAGTCGCTACGGCCACATTCAACGATTCAGCAGGGCCGTAAAGCGGCACCATTAAGTTTTGGTCGGTCTGCTCAAGTAACTGCGGCTCGACGCCGCTGCCTTCATTGCCAACGATGAGGGCAAAGCGTTCTTTCGACTCCGCTTCGTACATTGGCACTGATTGGTAAAGCGCAGTGCCGTAAACCGGAATCGCGCGGTCTTTCAAGCCGTCCACCCATTCGAACAAATCGCCTTTGACGATCGGTACTTGGAAATGCGCGCCTTGTGCCGAGCGAACCGTTTTCGGATTGTACGCATCCGCCGAACCTTTTCCAAGAACGACTGCATCAATTCCAGCTGCTGCTGCGGTGCGGACCATCGTCCCAACATTGCCCGGGTCTTGCACAGCGTCGATCAAAAGCAGCGTCTCCCATTGTTTTTGCATGGCCTCATCATATTCTGGCTGCGTGCAATGGGCAAAAATGCCTTGCGTATGCTCGGTTTCTGCAATTTCTTTTGCGATTTGCGCCGTTACCACGTATAATTCCAAGCCTTCAATGTCCCAAGCATCCGGAATATCGGTGCCTTCCCGGACGATCAAGCCTTTGATATCGGCTTTCTTATTCAGTGCTTCTTCTGTTAAATGAAATCCTTCAACTAAGAATTCCCCAAATTTATCACGCTCTTTGCGGGTCGTGCTCAGTTTCTTCCAATGTTTTACGAGCGAGTTCTGCAATGATTCAATTCGTTTCATAATCCGTTCACCACTTTTTCAAAGAATAGCTTCAGTATAGCATAGGCCAGTTTTAGACAGTGAAGAAATCAAAGCCCAGTGCCGTTAAAATACCAAAGGCGAGCGTCCAGACTCCTATGCTGATGATCATCCAGATGGTCGTATTGCGCTTTGTCGCACCTAGTGTCATCCCGATAAACGCTGCGATGTGCGTACCGATCAAAATTGGACCTAATAGCGACAGACCCGGAAGCCCGTATTTATTCCAGATGCGCACTGCGCGTTCGTTTTTCTTCGACGGTTCCTTGCCTTTCGCTTGCTGGCGTTTATCGTACCAAATACGGAATTTATCAAATCCGACAATGAGCATCATGACTGTCAGCATATTGCCAACAAACGCTGTGATCATAACCCAAACAGGTGACAATCCCCAAATAATACCGAGGGGGATGACAAGCGCAATTTCGAACCAAGGAATCGCTGCCCCCAAAAAAATTAAAGCATATTCGTAAATCATTCAGTCGCTCCTTTCAACTGACGGCGCATTTCCAAATAATAAATCAGGTTTTGCCCGAATGCGATAGCGAGGATTCCCCAGATGATTAACAGTTTGGGAACAGGCGCCAGCATGACAATCACTGCTAAAAACGGCAAGGACCACGTGATGAACGTATATACTTTTTGGACCGCTTTTCTCGTGATAAAGGTCATGCCTTCGTCTTGTTCCATGTATTCTGGAGGCCGGATTGAGAACGCTGAAATTTTCCTTTGTGGATTTTTTCGGTTATACGACCCTAAGGCAATCAAATAAATCGTGATCAATACCAAATACGCGATCAATGCCGCAAACAGGACAAATCCTTCAAACGCTTGTGCTTCGATGCTCAAGCTCGAATCCGTCTTTGTGACATTGACGAAGCTTGAAGTGAACCCGACAGCCATCACTGCCAATATCAAGATAAATGCCATATTCCAAAGCGGGTACGTCATGCGAAAATCCTGTTTCATCTTTACTCCTCCTCCAGCCAAAATAAGTCGCCTACTTCTACCTGCAAGGCTTGTGCGAGCTTTAATGCTAAGGTGATCGACGGTGAAAATTCACCTTTCTCGATAAACGCAATGGTTTGCCTTGTCACATCCACTTTTTTGCCCAGCTCGCTCTGTGTAAAGCCATAGCGAGCCCGCAGCTCTTTCACCCGGTTCCTCAGCATCCGCTTCATCCTTTCTTCAAAAATGTTATCTTTACATTACATAATGTACATTAAACTTAACATTATATCAAGTGAAACTGATGTAGAAGCAACTTTTTAATTGAGGAGTTTCGACTTGTTTGCGGAATAGGGATGATTGTTTGCCGAATGTATTAAGTTATTTGCGAAATTCGTTAAGTTATTTGTGGAATACGATTCTTTTTTTGCGGAATACATCGATTTATTTGCAACCCCCCCAAAAAAGCTTTCCGCAGTTCGCGAAAAGCTAGTCATTTTTCTTTAAAAAGTATGTCCGGTTGCGCAAAGCACCAGCAGTCTCTAAATCATATGCTTTCAACAGACGGGAAGTAACATAAGGCGATTCGAGCTTGCAGAATTTCCGGAGTTGCCTATTGCTAAGCTGTGTATTAATCAGCGAAAAATATTCCTGGACTGTATGTTGAAAAGCGAGCAGATCTACCGCTTGGCAGTCGGCACACAACCATCCTTTCTTATGTTTTCGCATCATGTTAAGACTTTTACAGCTTGTGCACAAGATGCCCGTAAACAGCTCGGTTTCTTCTATTGAATATAATTGACACAATGGTTTTCTCTTATAAGGGGTACGAGATTGCTCGAGGAGTTTCTGAATTTCCGATAAATCTTGAGGTTTGCTTTTTAGGGGGAATTCCTGAAGGATGTCGAACAAATAATCGACCAATTGATAGGTTTTGCAGATGTGGTGTTTCTTGGGCTTTGCCAAAAATTCACATTGTTTAGATGTAAACACGACAATTCCTGAAATGGGCAAATCGATATTCTGCTGTTTGAAAAACAAGGTCAAGAAACGAATATGCTTGTTCAATTGGATTGTCGGGTCCTCCATTATCGTTTTTACGCATTCTGTATTGGTTCTTGAAAATTCACCGGTGTCATCATCAAAATAAAGTTGGCCGCTAATATTTTTCGATTCGATGACGATCGCCCCGCGCTCCGTCAGTAACAATCCGTCCATTTGGACTTTCCATTGCCCTCTCGACAAGCAAATATTTTTTAAAAACCGGTACTGCTCCTCTATCTCAAATTCAATCATCTTCCGGAACAGCCTCTCTTCGCCTCTTTTTCCGGCAACCGCTTTGAAAATTTCAACTTGGATAAATTCCCGGCTTGAATGATTGTCAGGCAATCGATACAACAGTCTCTCCAGCGACTCTATTTCAGATAATAATGCTAGTTCTTTTTTACCCATTGAACACCTCCTAATATGATAGTTGAAGTATAGCATTCCGCGAGGCCTCCTTCACCACCAATTGGCGCTTATGGACTTTTCCGATCATTTTGTTTGTGGAATAGTTACCGTTGTTTGCAAAAACCTTTGATTTTTTTGTGGTATTTCTCTGGCTGTTTGCCAATCGGCTTATTTTGTTTGCGAAATACAAACGCTTTTTTGCCCATTTCGCTTCGGCTTTACCCAATAAAAAACCCCTCCACAAAATTGGAGGGGCTTCATTAATCAGTCGAATGTAATTTTTGTTACTGTGTCGCGGTCGAGTTTCTTGATCACTTCAATGATCAATTTGACTGCATTTTCGTAATCGTCGCGGTGCAGGATGCCTGCATGCGAATGAATGTAACGTGTTGCAACACCGATTGACAAGGCAGGTACGCCGTTTGCAGTCAAATGGATCGAGCCGGCATCTGTTCCGCCGCCAGCAATTGTTTCAAACTGGTACGGGATACCTGACGCTTCCGCTGTATCGACAACCAACTCACGCAAGCCGCGGTGAGATACCATCGAGGCATCGAACAACAGGATTTGCGGGCCGTCGCCCATTTTGCTGTTGGATTCTTTAGAAGTAACGCCTGGCGTATCTCCTGCGATCCCGACATCCACTGCAAACCCGATATCCGGCTGGATGAACGATGTCGCCGTTTTCGCGCCGCGTAAACCTACTTCTTCTTGAACCGTTCCAACGCCGTATACGACGTTCGGGTGGTCGACGCCTTTCAAGCCTTTCAATACGTCAATGGCAATCGCGCAGCCAATGCGGTTGTCCCAAGCTTTCGCCATGAGTAATTTCTCGTTGTTCATGACCGTGAATTCGAAATATGGCGTGACCATATCACCCGGGGTGACGCCCCACTCTTTTGCTTCTTCGCGTGAAGATGCGCCGATGTCGATGAACATATCTTTGATTTCCACCGGCTTTTTACGTGCTTCTGGTGATAGGATATGTGGCGGTTTCGAACCAATGACGCCTGTCACTTCCTTGCCGCTTCTTGTCGTAATGGTGACACGTTGTGCCAGCATAACCTGGTTCCACCAGCCGCCGACTGTTTGGAATTTCAAAAACCCTTTGTCATCGATCTGTGAAATCATGAAGCCAACTTCGTCCAAGTGACCAGCGACCATAATTTTCGGCCCATCAGCGAGCCCTTCTTTTTTGGCGATCAAGCTGCCAAGGTTGTCCGTTTCGATGCTGTCCGCAAACGGTTCTATGTATTTCTTCATGACCTCGCGGGATTGGCGTTCGTTGCCGGGAATGCCATTCGCATCCGTAAGTTCTTTCAACATTTGTTGAGTATCATCTAATTTCGACATTATTTCGACCTCCTAAATAGTCATTGCTTTTTCAGTATATAGGAAAGCGGTTACGTTATCAAAAGATTCATTTAATACCCTTGTTGTTGGCGTTTATAATTCGTTTCGTTTTTATCAAGATAAGCTCCCAGCACTTCTTCATAACTAAACCCGAGCGCCTCTGCCAGTGCGCCGAAAGTTCGCCAAAGGTTTACATAATCTTTATTTGTCGTTTGTTCGGCAAAGCCACTTACCTCTTGATGCGCTAACAGGAACAGTTCCGTTACATCTTGTTCTTTCAGCGGAGCTGGCCATTCTTCCAAAGAATCAAAGCCTTTCTCGATGCCAAGCGACAAGAGAAAATGAATGCAATCGACATATTCCTCGAGCAAGGTGCTTTTATCGGACGGTCCTTTTGTGCTCCAAAACTTGAAACATCTTGTTTCATTTGCTAGCTCTGATAATTCCACTTGAAGGGCCAGCACTTTCTTGCGAAAAACCGATTCCTCTACGTTGCGGTTTGACTGGATGTATCGGTCGAGCTCTTGTTGCATGTGAAATAATTTTTGAAGGTTCATAGACTTTCTCCTTTTCCTTGAAATTAGTGAAACTTCCAAGCTTCTGTTACGTATTATACACAAGACTATCTTGATAAGGGGGCAATCCGATGGCATTTTTGATCCGTTTGATCATCATCGCCTTGATCATTTACATGTTCTACCGTCTCCTCAAATTCATTTTCGACCCGAAGCGTAAGCTTGACGCAGCGCTTGAATCCGGCACTTATTATTTCCATGACGACGTCAAGAACGTTCGCAAGAATTTTTTCATTGCTTTGCGAGGTGTTCTTTTCGAAGGAGAGAAATATTTAGGGACCACAAAAGAAGCATTTGACGTCGTCTCGATTTTTGTCTGGACCGAATCGCCTGACAAGCTTATTGGCTTCTCTAAAGAGGATTTTCAATTCTTGGAGAAGGAAATCCGCATGAATTATCCAGATGCAGACATTTCATGGAAAAGCCCAATTGAACAATTGATGAAAAAAGAGGGAGAAGCCTGAGCTTCTCCCTCTTTTCCATGTTGTCGAGAAAGCTAAGAACCCGTATTTTCCGAAGCTCATCGCTCGCTTTCCGTGGGCTCGCGCCCAAGCCTCCTCAGCCGCTTCGCGTCTTGCGGGGTCTCGGTCGTCTCGCTTTACCACTGGAGTCGAGCGAACGCTTCTCCAAATACTTAGAGAAGTCATTGACTGTTGAAAACAGAAAAAGACACTTTTTTTGATAGTTGAGAGCGAACCATAGACTTCTTCAACACTCTGAAAAGAGGGAGAAGCCTGAGCTTCTCCCTCTTTTCTTATGCTACCGCGAGCCACACGAGCAAGCTAGCCTGTATCAGGGCAAGGATAAAAAACCCAACGCGGAAATTCGTGTGCTTGGTCTTGTGGCGGAATAGCATCATCCCTGCGTATGCACCGATGCCGCCGCCAATTACCGCAACCAACCATAAACGTTTTTCAGGAATACGTGGACCACGCGACTGTGCTTGGCGTTTATCGGCCCACATCATGATAAAGGCAAAACTCGACATAGCCGCGAAATAAGCTGCCAAAGTGATCATACTTTCCCCTCCTGAGTGCTATCAATAAAAAAAGGCCAGCTAAGAAGCCGACCTTTTTTCTATCGAACCAGGCGCAAGGCCCAGCGTGAATTAGTTAGAAGCTTTTTTCGCTTGGTCAACCAAAGCTGTG
Organism: Planococcus maritimus; assembly: GCF_001687625.2. Lineage (NCBI taxonomy): Bacteria > Bacillati > Bacillota > Bacilli > Caryophanales > Caryophanaceae > Planococcus > Planococcus maritimus. Next base: position 1,324,790 of record NZ_CP016538.2, on the reverse strand, counting down.
AAAGCAGCTGCATCAGATACAGCAATTTCAGCTAGCATTTTGCGGTTGATGTCGATACCGGCAAGTTTCAATCCGTGCATCAAGCGGCTGTAAGAAATATCATTCAAACGAGCTGCTGCGTTGATACGTGTGATCCACAATTTGCGGAAATCACGTTTTTTGTTGCGACGGTCACGGTAAGCATAGTTACCTGACTTCATGACTTGTTGGTTCGCTACTTTAAATAGTAAGTGTTTAGAACCGTAATAACCTTTAGCTAATTTTAATACTCTTTTACGACGCTTGCGCGTCACTGTTCCGCCTTTTACGCGTGGCATATTGAATTACCTCCTGCTTGAATATGAAAAATTCGATTTTTGTAGTTGTTGGTGTTGTCTAGACTGCAGCGCCTAGATTCTCGGGGTCATAAGCCAAAGCGACTGTGCGGCAAAAGCGCTGCTTTGCCTCTTCGTCTTATGCCTGTCGAATCTAACCGGCCGTTTTCGCTTTTCGTTCTTATTTCATGTTGTAGATCAATGATTTGATGCGTTTCAAGTCGCCTGCAGAAACCAATGAGCCCTTACGGAGCTTACGTTTTTGCTTAGTAGACTTGTTTGCGAACAAGTGGCTTGTGTGGGAACGGTTGCGTTTTACTTTACCAGTTCCAGTTTTCTTGAAGCGTTTAGACGCTCCACTGTGGCTTTTCATTTTCGGCATTTCGGGTTCCTCCTAAACAATTATGCTATTATTCCTTCTCGTTAACCGGGTTCAGCATCAAGAACATGCTGCGGCCTTCCATTTTCGGGCGCTGTTCAATCGTTGCGACTTCCTTGCACTCTTCTGCGAAGCGCTCAAGGACGCGTTGTCCGATTTCTTTGTGCGTAATTGCACGGCCTTTGAAACGGATTGAAGCTTTCACTTTGTCGCCTTTTTCAAGGAATTTGATGGCATTGCGGAGCTTCGTGTTAAAGTCGTGATCATCGATGCCTGGGCTCAAACGAACCTCTTTCACATTGATGATTTTTTGGTTTTTACGAATTTCGCGCTCTTTTTTCTGCTGTTCAAACTTGAACTTGCCGTGGTCCATGATCCGTGCGACCGGTGGCTTAGCTTGAGGAGCCACAAGCACTAGGTCCAGGTTGGCACGGGTTGCAATCTCGAGCGCCTCGTTGCGTGATTTAATACCGAGCTGTTCACCATTTTGGTCAATAACTCGTAATTCACGTGCACGAATGCCTTCGTTTACATTGTTGTCTCTGCTAATAATGATCCACCTCCGGGTAGTGTCGCGAATAGCTTAAATGTGTGAACCGGTCGATCCGGTTTACAGGTACAAACAAAAAGCGGGCGAACCCCGAGGAGTTCGCCCGCCGTAATATGACAGCACGCTAAGCGTGTAAAAGTCAAAATCGTGTCTACCTGCCAACAATCGGTCGATCAGGTGAGAAGCGGGCGCTCCTGCTTGCACATATAAGTATTCAATAACCTAAATAAGAATAGCACGCAGTCTTTTTACTGTCAAGCCTTTTAGCGAAGTTCGGATTGCACGAGTTTGACGAAGTCCTCAAATGGCATGCTCTCCGAGTTCTGCTCGCCGTATTTACGGACATTAACGGATCCGCTTTCCAGTTCCTTGTCGCCAATAACGAGCATATATGGAACTTTCTGCATTTGCGCTTCGCGGATCTTGTAGCCGAGTTTTTCGTCCCGCTCATCGATATCGACGCGAAGTTTATGCTGCTGCATTTTCTCTTGAAGCTCTTTTGCGTATTCGCTGTGGACATCGAGCGACACCGGGATGATCTCCACTTGGACCGGTGCGAGCCATGTTGGGAATGCACCTTTGTATTCTTCTATCAAGAATGCGACAAAACGTTCCATTGTCGAGACGACGCCGCGGTGAATGACGACCGGGCGATGCTGCTTGCCGTCTTCGCCAATATACGTTAAATCGAATTTTTCCGGCAACAAGAAATCAAGTTGAACAGTCGACAATGTCTCTTCTTTGCCGAGCGCAGTTTTTACTTGGACATCAAGTTTCGGTCCGTAAAACGCCGCTTCGCCTTCTGCTTCGAAGTAATCAAGGCCAAGCTCGTCCATCGCTTCTTTCAACATCGATTGTGCACGGTCCCACATCGCATCATCATCGTAATATTTCTCTTTATCGGCCGGGTCGCGATACGACACGCGGAACGAATAATCCTTCAAATCGAAATCTTTATAAACTTCGATAACAAGATTGACGACGCGTTTGAATTCTTCTTTGATTTGGTCTGGGCGCACAAACAAGTGAGCGTCGTTCAATGTCATGCCGCGCACGCGCTGAAGTCCAGACAAAGCACCTGACATCTCGTAGCGATGCATAAGCCCCAGTTCCGCGATGCGGATCGGCAATTGACGATAAGAATGGATGCCTTGTTTATAGATCATCATATGGTGCGGGCAGTTCATTGGGCGCAGGACTAGATCTTCATTGTCCATCTGCATAACTGGGAACATATTTTCCTGATAATGGTCCCAGTGGCCGCTTGTCTTGTACAATTCGACACTGCCCATCACTGGCGTATACACATGGTCATAGCCCATGCGTTCTTCTTTATCGACGATATAGCGTTCGATGATGCGGCGGATTGTTGCGCCTTTTGGCAGCCACATCGGCAAGCCTTGTCCAACTTTTTGGGAGTTCATGAACAAATTGAGTTCTTTGCCGATTTTACGGTGGTCGCGCTCTTTCGCTTCCTCGAGCATGTCAAGATGTGCTTTCAATTCTTCTTTCTTGAAGAATGCAGTGCCGTAAATGCGCTGCAGCATTTTATTGTCGCTATTGCCGCGCCAGTATGCACCAGCAACACTCAATAATTTAAATTCTTTCAGTTTGCCAGTGGACGGGACATGTATGCCGCGGCACAAGTCGAAGAATTCGCCTTGTTCGTAGATCGACACTTGCTCATCTTCTGGAATCGCTTCAAGCAACTCTAATTTATAAGGATCGCTGATTGCTTCAAAACGTTGCTGCGCTTCATTTCTGGACACTTCTACACGGACAATGTCCAAGTTTTCGTTGATGATTTTCTTCATTTCTTTTTCGATGACTGGCAAGTCTTCGGCTGTGATGGCTGACTCTGTATCAATATCATAGTAAAAGCCATTTTCAATAACCGGCCCCACACCAAGTTTGGCATCCGGATACAGGCGCTTGACTGCTTGTGCCATCAAATGCGCAGAGCTGTGGCGAAGTACTTCCAACGCTTCCTCGGATTCTGGTGTGATGATTGCAATGTCGCCGTTTTCTTCAAGAGGAGCTTTCAAATCAACCAACTGGCCGGAAAGCTTTCCTGCTACTGCTTTTTTGCGAAGACCCGGGCTGATCGATTGTGCAATTTCTTCAGTGGATGTTCCTTTGGCGAACTCTTTTACTGCGCCGTCTGGGAATGTTAAGTGAATCATGTCTGCCATGTGAATCTCTCCTTTAAATGGTTTGGGTGGATGGGCCGAACCACAGGGTCTGGTTCGCCGCTTCCGGTTTTCTTGGTGTCTAGCTTCAGCACTTAGCTCCTCGGGATCTCAAGCCACCCTGGCTGTGCGGCATAAAGCGCCGCTTCGCCAATGCGTCTTAAGCCTGTCTGAGGCCCACAGGATGTGGGTCAGCTAAGCGTTGCGACAGGACGTCGCGTTCTTAGCTTAGCTTCTGCTTTCGGCTGCCTTCGCTTTTCTTTTTTTCCACACAAAAAGCCCCATCCCAAAAGGGACGAAGCTCTGTTCGTGGTTCCACCCTTCTTCTCTTCCGCGTAAGTTTTTCGCGCGCGAAATGAAGCTCTGCATCGGCTAACAGGCCGGTACCGTCACCTGCTACTAGAGTTCGCAGGCGCTGCTCGAAGGGGGTAAACCAAATCGCTGTGCCGGGAAGCTTTCAGCCGTGTCTTCCCTCTCTGTGTGCCGCGCGAAAAGGCTCATGTCCTTGTCAATGCATGTAAATCAATATTGATGTTTCTTACTATACGATGAAAAAAATCAAAAGGCAATAGTTTCTATTATTTGTTGCGACGGTTTTCGCCTTCTAGTTTTACCGGGACGGTCAATGTCTCGATACGCTCCATGATGCGCGCTGCTTTCAAGTCTTCTTTCTCGCCACGCTGTGAGTACGTTAAATGGTGCGCGAGTTCTGAATAGCTGAAGTTTGAGCTCATGAATGTCGGCAATCTCTCCGCCATCCGATAATGCAGAATCGTGCCAAGCACTTCGTCACGTGTCCAGCTCGACATTGCCTCAGCTCCGATGTCATCAAGCATCAGCACATCGGCTTTTTTAACGTATTCGATTTTCTCCTGCAAGGTATGGTCACCGATTGCTTGCTTCATCTCGCGCATAAATTCCGGCACGAATACGAGAACCGTTTTGACATTGATTTCCGCCAGTTCATTCGCGACAGCACTTAGCAAATATGATTTTCCGGTACCGAATTTCCCGTACAGGTATAAGCCTTTTTCCGGCAGCGAATCAGGGCCTGTCGATTTTTCCAGAAATTCATCGACTGCTCGGAAAGCAGGCAGACGCCGGTCGTCCAGCTCAAAGTTTTCAATTCGCGCCGCCATGACTTCTTTTGGCATATACATGCTGTGGATCAAAGAGGATGCATGGCGTTTGTTGTCTTCTGCAGTTTTTAAGCGGCATTTGGTGTACGAGATGCCAATATTGCCGCGTTCCAATACGAGGTTTGGTTCGAATCCTTTTAAATGATTGATGCAGCCACCAAGATTAGGGCATTTATTGCAGTCATGCGACTGGTCAATATACTCGTAAAGCTTGCCCATGCCTTTTTCCACTGTCGGGCCGTCAATTTCCTCTTCGTGTTCTTTAAGGAATTTAAGGACCCCTGGATGTTCCAGCACTTCTTTTTTCATCGCATCATAGCGCTCGGAAAATGAGGGCGCATTGACCACTCGCTTCATCGTTTCACGAATCGGTTCCATCTAATCACCCTTCCTTTTCTTCAACGCAAGCTTCGCCAGCAATTTTTGTTTTTCCTGTTCGAGTTGTTCGCTTGATGTTCCTTGAGACGGCGTTTCCACTTCGTCTTTCTTATTGAACCATTCAGGCAGCTTTTCTTCGCGGATCGGTTTCCGGCCGGAAGATGCCGATTTCTTAGGCGTGGCGCCTGATTCGTTTTTCCATTTCATGTACTGCGTATGCTCGATGCGTGCAAATTCCATCGCCTGTTTAGCTGTCGTGACATTTTTTCTGAGCCAATGCGATGCAATTTTTTCTACATACGCTTTTGTCAGTTTCATATCTGTCCGCAATAAGACGTATTGAAGCAATACATTGACGACAGCCGGCTCCATGCCATGCTGTGTCACGAGCTGGTTCGCCAATTGCACATCGGCCGGCAGCGGCTCTTTGCCATTCGCAATATCGCGCAACACTTGGAGCGGCGATGCCGATTCCAAATAAGCAATCAATTCGTCTTCTTTATTGATCGGCGCTTGTTGCGAGTCCAGCTTTTGCTCCTGCACTTTTGGCTCTGCCTTTTTGATTGGCTCAAGTTTCGGTGCAGTCGTCGTTACGGTCATTTTATAATAGTCCGAAGCGGCTTTACGCAGCCCGTCCTCATCAATCCGGTAGTCATCTTCAATCGCCAACAACACCACTTTTTGCATTTCCAAGGGCCCGAACCCATAAAGGAAAGACAATTTGGCGATAAAATGACGGATGCCAGGCGTTAATACACGCTTTGGCACGAGTTGTTCGGATAAGCCTTGGCGCAGCAGTGCGAAATCGAAATCCTGCTCCATTTCGTATTCCCCATCTGTTCGTGCCTCTAACTCTTTTTGATCTGCAGGATAGCCAGACTTTGCATGCACGGGTTGAAAAATATCCGTGAAGGTCCTAGATACTTCTTCGTATCCTTCGGCAATCGGTGCTTGAATGACAAATCGGTCGCGAACACGGCGATAAGAAGATTCCCCTATTTTACTGAACAGGAACATCGACAGGAGCGGATCTGCAAAAAAAGTTTTGGGATCGAGCGGTGGGCATAGCTCATAAATAAAGGAGCGGTCATCTCCGTCTTTTCGGTAAGTTTTTAACAAACCGATAGCTTCAAGCTGAATACGCGATTCAAAAATCACCTTGGCTGGTTTCCCAAGCGTATTCATCAGATTGTAATGTGTGGAATCGGCGGTGTGCATTTCTCCATCCGCCCACAACGTCAAATAAAGTGAGATTGCCTCCGAACCGATCATTGGCTGATAGAGCAGTGTTAACAATTGACGGTCATAATTGGAAAACGGGTACGGCATGCGAATTCGGTATAAGTCAGCGGCCTGCAGTTCTTTGTATATCGTCATTTCGTCACCGCCTTATTTGCTGTCCTTGTCGCCAGGATTGCGGTCAAGCAGATCCTTCAGCTCGTCGATGAAGACTGTGATGTCTTTAAACTGGCGATAGACCGAAGCGAAGCGGACATAGGCGACTTCGTCGATGTCCGCTAAACGGTTCATGACCAATTCTCCAACTTCTTCTGATTTCACTTCAGGGTTGCCGCTCCGGCGAAGTTCTTTTTCGATATCGAAAACGACGCCTTCAAGCACATCGAGGGAGACAGGGCGTTTTTCACAAGCACGGATTAAACCGCGCAATACTTTTTCGCGGCTGAACTCTTCACGGGAGCCATCTTTCTTTACAACGATCAGCGGCATTTCCTCCACTTTCTCAAATGTGGTGAAGCGGTAACCGCACGCTTCGCATTCACGGCGCCTACGGATTGATTTCATTTCATCTATTGGCCGCGAATCTACAACGCGGGTGCCGTTATGCTGGCAAGCTGGACATTTCATGGTAGACATCTCCCCGATAATTCTCTTTCTAGTAGTAACAGTATAACAAAAATATTCTCTATACATTAGAAAAAGCAGAGGAATTTCTCCTCTGCTTGTGTTTTGCCTTATTAGCGGTCCATTACACCGTCAGTGATACTTTTGTCGCTCCGGCGCCGACTGGTCCCATGCCGCGTGGCACTTCCGTTACTTCGCTCTGTTTTGAGTTCAAAGCTTGCGCGATGTAATCTGCTGCAATGGTCGGATCGAGATCTCCACAAGTATAGACATCTACACTTGCATATCCGTGTTCCGGGAAGCTGTGGATAGTCAGGTGTGATTCCGAAATGATGACTACGCCGCTGACACCCTGTGGTGCAAATTTATGAAAAGCGACTTCGCGGATTTCCGCACCTGATTTGAGTGCTGCATCAACAAAAGTCTTTTCGATATAGTCCATATCGTTTAATTTGTCAAAATCACACTGCCAAAGTTCTGCGATTACGTGACGTCCCATAGTTTCCATGGTTCGTTTCCCCCTTTGATAACATTTTGTTTTTGCGCAAAATATTCAAAGTTGACTACCACGGGGGAAAGTTAGTCCAGAGAGGTCCTAACCCTTTAAGCAGCCATAAGAATAATAATATACGCTCCTAATTCCTTGCTCTTCAAGTAAATAGAAATTGAGAAGTGGCAGCCATTTTTGGCTACGATTCATAGTATATGATGAATGTTTTCGAATTGCAATAAATAAATGCGCCAGCGGGCATTTTTTTTCGTAATAATGAAAAAAAGATTCCGCTTTTCTAATAAGAAGAAAAGCGGAATCTTTTTGCATTATTTTGAAGTGACCGCCATAGAATTGGCTACTTTTTTCATCAAGTCGACAACGCGGGCAGAATAGCCCCATTCGTTGTCGTACCATGCAAGCACTTTCACTTTACGGTCTCCCATAACAATGGTCGTCAAACCATCGACGATTGCAGAACTCGGGTTGGTGTTGAAGTCGATCGATACAAGCGGTTCCATCGTCAAATCAAGAATGCCCGAAAGTGCGCCTTCTGACGCTTCCGTGAATGCACGATTGACGTCTTCAATCGTCACATCCTGCTGGACATCAACCACGAGGTCCACAAGGGACACGTTAGGTGTCGGCACACGAAGCGCTAAACCATGTAATTTGCCTTCGAGTTCAGGCAAAACCAAAGATAAGGCTTTGGCAGCCCCCGTTGAGGTCGGGATAATCGATTGTGCACATGCACGGGCGCGACGCAGATCCTTGTGCGGGTTGTCGAGGTTTTTTTGGTCATTCGTGTACGCATGAACAGTTGTCATCAAACCATTTTCAATGCCGAACGCATCATTCAGCACTTTAGCGACAGGTGCCAAGCAATTGGTTGTACAACTGGCATTCGAGATGATGTGATGTTTTTCCACATCCAATTTGTCATCATTAACACCCATGACAATTGTGATGTCTTCATTTTTACCAGGTGCAGTCAAGATGACTTTTTTCGCCCCTGCATCCAAATGAAGCGCAGCTTGGTCACGTGAGTTGAACTTGCCGGTCGCTTCAATGACAATATCGACGCCCATTTCTCCCCATGGAAGTTTCAACGGATCGCGTTCACTGACCAATTGTATGCGCTTACCATTTACAACTAACACATTCCCTTCTGCTCTTACATCACCAGAGAAAGTACCATGGTTTGTGTCATACTTAATCAAATGGGCAAGTGTTTCTGCCGGATAACTGGCATTGACCGCCGAAATTGTCACGTCATCCATTAACACTGCTTGTCTGAAAACCATACGGCCGATGCGGCCAAACCCGTTAATTGCAATCGAAACTGTCATGTATTTGTCCCCCAATTAAATAAGTCATACTTATATTTTCAATTCGTTATATAGTATAACACATTATTCATTTTAGAGAACCTGGAAACAAAAGAAAGCGCATACTTTTTTATAATATTGTCTGCCACCTATCTAATATGCGCATTAATTGGCGTTTAGTGTCGGCGATTGATCCGTTGTTGTCGAGCACTTCATCTGCTCCTTCTTCTTTGACACTCATCGGTAATTGGGAAGCGATGCGCGCTTTTGCTTCTTGCTCGGTCAAGCCATTGCGTTCCATCAACCGTTTTAATTGCTCTTGTTCCGAAACGCTGACGACCAATATTTTATCGACCATATGCTGTAATTTGCTTTCAAATAGCAGCGGAATGTCCATGATAACGGTTTCATTTCCCGCCTCAAGAAAAACCTGCCGTTGTCTGAGCATTTCCCGGCGTATAGCCGGGTGGATAATGTCATTTAATTTTTTTCGGCTAGCCGGATCGTTGAAAATAATCGCGCCCACTCGCTCGCGGTCCATTGAACCATCAGCTCGGATGACTTCTGGGCCAAATACTTCTTCGATGCTCTTTAATGTTTGAGTTCCCGGTTCGACAACTTGTCTGGCGACCAAATCCGCGTCTACAACCGGATACCCCAGTTCTTGGAGCATTTGCGAGACGGTGCTTTTACCGCTCGCGATGCTGCCGGTCAATCCAATAATCATTTGCTTTCCTCATTTCTGGCAAGACGGGCAATAGACAGAGGCCCGCCCTGCAATTTTCACTGTTTTTGTTTCTGTTCCACAAAATGAGCACGCTTTTTTGCCATACATTCCAAAGCGATTCTGCATGCTGCCCGATTCGCCGTTGATGTTGCGGTAATCGGAAATTGTGCTGCCGCCTGCATCGATACTTTCAAGTAAAATCGTGGCTATTGCTTGGAATAGTTCGACTTTCCGCTTACGGCTGATCCGACTCGCTGCGCGTTTCGGGTGAATTCTCATCCGAAACAACGCTTCTGTTGCGTAGATATTTCCGCATCCTGAGATGACCGTACCGTCCATGATGACTTCTTTGATTGGCTTGTTGCGGAACTTCGGACTTTCCGCCTGCTGCAAAAACCACTCTAGTGCTTCATCGACAAAAGGTTCAGGCGCCATCAACAATAAGGGAGGGAAATCCGCTTCTGTTTCCAGCACACGCATTTCCCCAAATCTCCGGATGTCTGAGAATGCCAGTAAATTGCCGTCATCAAGCGTCAGTACTACATGAACGTGTCGCCTGAACTTGTCTTCTGGAATGGACAGCAGGCTATCGACGAAAAACCATGCCCCCGACATGCCCAGATGATTAACGAGCAAAAATTCCTGCTCACTTTTCAAGGTCATATAAATATATTTGCTTCGTCGTTCGACAGCGAGTATTTGGGCACCAGTTAAGCGTTCTTGAAAGCTATCTGCTCCGATTCGCTTTAAGATTGCTTCTTTTCCCAAGTGTTTCGATTTTCGGATCGTCTCGGACACATCAACAGAGACGATGCGTTTGCCGATCGATACGGGGCGGATTTGCCGGACCACCCCTTCTACTTCCGGAAGTTCCGGCATCTTACATTCCTCCTTATTTCGTATCGTACCAAGTATCTCCTGTGGCAATATCCACTTTCAGAGGCACGTTGAGCTTAACCGCTGACTCCATTACTTCTGGAACCAATGCCATCAACTTCTCCAATTCTTCTGCAGGTGCTTCAAAGATTAACTCATCGTGCACTTGCAGAATCATTTTCGATTGAAGCCCTTCACGTTCAAGTGCCGTATCCATCTCAATCATTGCTTGTTTAATGACATCGGCTGCACTTCCTTGAATCGGCGTATTCATCGCCGTCCGTTCCGCAAAGCTGCGCAAATTGAAATTCGAGCTATTGATGTCCGGTAAATAGCGGCGGCGGTTCATCAAGGTCGTGACGAATCCGTCTTTTTTCGCTTGTTCGACGATTGATGTCATATAGCCTTGGACTCCTGGAAAACTGGCCAAATACTGTTCGATAAATTCAGCCGCTTCTTTTCGCGTGATGTTCAAGTTTTGCGACAAGCCGTAGTCACTAATTCCGTAGACAATGCCAAAGTTGACCGCTTTGGCAGCGCGGCGCATATCCGAAGTCACGTCTTCAAGCGCTACATTGAACACGTCGCTAGCCGTTTTGGTATGAATATCCATATCTGATTGGAATGCTTCAATCAAACTTTCGTCTTTCGACATATGGGCGAGCACACGCAATTCAATCTGTGAATAATCTGCCGCAACCATGACCCACCCCGGTTGTGATGGGACGAAGGCTTTGCGGATTTTGCGGCCTTCATCAAGGCGTACCGGGATGTTCTGCAAGTTCGGGTTTGTGGAACTGAGCCTGCCAGTCGTCGTTAAGGCTTGCTGGAAACGCGTATGAACTTTGCCATCCTCGTGAATCTCTTTCAGTAACCCTTCGATATACGTTGACAATAATTTTCCAAGCTGTCGATACATAAGAATGTGATGAATGATTTCGTGCTTGCCTTCCAATTTTTCGAGCACATCTGCAGCCGTCGAATAGCCGGTTTTGGTCTTTTTGATCGCTGGTAAGCCAAGCTGCTCGAATAGGATAACTCCTAGTTGCTTCGGTGAATTGATATTAAATTCCTGTCCGGCAAGTGCGTAAATCTCTTGCTCGATCATGCCGAGTTTACGTTTCAATTCTACCCCCATGTCTGCCAATTGTTCACGATCCACTTTGACGCCAAGCGATTCCATTTGGCCGAGCACTTTCGCAAGTGGCAGCTCCAATTTATCATACAAGTCAAATTGCTCGTTTTCTTCTAATTTGTCAACAACCACAGGCCGCACGTTGAAAATGGCTCTCGCTTTTCTAGCCATATGCTCATTCAAATCCTCAGCTTCAGGAACTTTTTTCTTTGCGCCTTTGCCGTAGACTTGCTCGTTAGTCGACACGTCCGAATAACCGTATTCCCGGACGATATCCGAAAGGTCGGTATACTTTAGTGACGGATTGACGATATAAGCCCCGAGCATCAAGTCGAAGTCCACTCCATCGATTTTTATGCCCTTTCTAAGAAACGCCGCAGTGGCCGCTTTTGAATCCGACATATACTTAGCCGCGGATGGATCTTCTAGCCAAGTTTTGAATTCGTCGGATTGCTCCGCCACTTCCATCGGGATAACATATGTTGCTGTTTCAGATGCCAAAGAGACGCCCAGTAAATCGCAGCTGTGATAGTGCTCATCATATAGCTCTAAATGGACCGCCATGCCGTCTTCAAGCAAGCTCTTATCGACCCTTTCAAGCACTTCGAAATGCAGTTCTTTCTTCTCGGTTTCCTCCGCCGTATAATCTAGTTTTTCCAATAAAGATTTAAACCCAAGTTCATTCCAGATACGCACCAATTCGTCTTGGTCGGGTCCTGTGTAATCGAGTTCGCCGATCGACACTTCGACCGGCGCTTGTCGTTCGATCGTGGCTAGTTTTTTGGACAAATGCGCAAGCTCTTCGTTTTCCACAAGCTTTTCCTTCATCTTGCCCTTTTGTTCTTCTATCGCTTCGTACACGCCTTCTACTGAGCCATGTTTTGCGAGCAGCTTCAAAGCTGTCTTTTCACCGACGCCAGGAACTCCCGGAATATTATCGGAGGAATCACCCATCAAACCTTTCATATCAATGATCTGCAGCGGGCTCAGGCCGTATTTCTCTTGGATATGTTCCACGGTGTATTTCTCGATATCGGTGATGCCTTTACGGGTGATATAGACAACGGTCGAATCAGAGGCAAGCTGGGTTAAATCCTTGTCTCCTGATACGACAACGACTTGGTCACCTGCTTGTTCAGCCTGCAGGCTCAGCGTGCCGATAATATCGTCCGCCTCGTAATTATTGAGTTCGTATTGTTTGATTTGGTATGCGGAAAGCAGCTGGCGCAAATAGGGAAACTGCTCGGACAGTTCCGGCGGAGTCTTTTGCCGCCCGCCTTTATATTCTGAATAGGCTTCGTTGCGGAAAGTCGTTTTCCCGGCGTCGAACGCCACCATCATATGTGTCGGCTTTTCTTCCTCCAATAGCTTCTGCAGCATTGTCGTGAATCCGTAAACTGCATTCGTATGTACACCGTTGTCATTAGTCAGTAGTGGCAGCGCGAAAAAAGCGCGGTATGCCAAGCTGTTGCCGTCGAGCAATAAGATTTTCTTTGACATAAAATTACCCCTTTCCATAAAAAAAGCCGTCATTCCCTTTATTTTACCACGCAGGCAAATAGAAGAGAAATGACGGCTCACTAGCTATTCAAGATTTCCGGATAACAATCTTGCGTAAGGCGAATCTGACGGCATGATGATGACCGTATCTTCACCGACCGTTTTCGAATACGATTCGAGTGAACGGTATAACTCATAAAACTCAGGATCTTTCGAGAACGATTCATTGTAAATCTGTGCGGCTTCCGCTTCCCCATCTGCTTGAATCAAGGCCGCCTCTTTCTTCGCTGTCGCAATGACCTCCTGCGCTTCACGGTCGGCTTGAGCTTCGATTTCACGCTTGCGTGCGTCGCCTTGCGACAGGTAATCCTGCGCAGTTGAATCGCGTTCTGAGATCATGCGCGTAAATACCGCCTGTTCGTTTTCCGCAGGCAAATCGGTACGTTTCATGCGGACATCTACAACTTCGATGCCGTATTGGTCTGTTTCCAATAATTCATTGACTCGTGTCGTCACCGTGTCATTCAAGCTGCCACGCGATGAGTTTTCATCGTTAATGATTTCATCGTAATTCAATTGGCCAAGCTCCGTGCGCACGACAGAATAGATAAACTCTTCCATGCGCGATTCAGCGTTGATGATCGTGCCGGCATTTGAAATCATGCTTAAGGGGTCGGTCACATGCCAAACCGCATAGTTATCGATGAGAATTCGCTTTTTGTCTCTCGTATTGATTTCTGCTTCCGTCACATCATAAGTCATCTGATACTTCGGAATGGTCGTCACGCTTTGAATGAACGGAACTTTCATTTTGATGCCGGGATCTTCTTGAACTTTAACGACTTCGCCAAACTGGCGAACGACGCGGTATTCATTTTCTTTCACGACATAAATATTGGTCAGCACTATCAACAAGGTGAAAAAGACGATTGCCGAGATGACAATGGTTTTCCAGTGTTTACGGAAATTGATTGGCTCTCTAGGTTCTCTCGGGTTTTTGGCACGGTTTTTATTGCCGAAAATATCTGTCGTGTTGGAGTTTCCAAATGGTTGTTTTGGATCCATCAGTTGCCGCCTCCTTCTTCTGTTTCTTCTTCAGCTGCCGGCGGTACGACGGTCTGCATTTCACCGAGCGGCAAATATTTCATTGTTCCTTCATCATCATTCATAATATAAAGTTTGGCATCCGGCAGGACTGATTCCAAAGTTTCCATAATCAAGCGCTGTTTCGTTACTTCGGGGTTGCCTTCGTACTCGGCGTACAGTTTATCGAATACCGCAACGTCCCCTGTTGCTTGCTCGACGCGTTCCACTTTTTGTGCTTCCGCACGGGAATTGATGGCCGATTTCTCACCTAAAGCTTCGTTGCGTTTCTGGTTTTCGTATTTATTCGCTTCGTTGATTTTTGTGTTCATCGTCTCACGGGCATCTGTTACGTTCGTAAATGCTGCGCGGACTTCTTCGTTTGGCAATTCAACATCCTGCAATTTCACTGCTAAGACAGAAATGCCGATATCGTATTCTTCAATGAGTGAAGACAAGAGGTCGCGTGTTTCCGCTTCGATTTCTGCTTTACCTGAAGTCAGCGCATCGTCAATCAACGAACTGCCGATAATCGAACGGATCGAGGCGGATGTGGCATCGTGAAGCATTTCCCGGGGATCTTCTGCATTGAACAGGAATTTTTTTGGGTCGGTGATCTTCCACTGTACGACCAGATCCGTCAAGACGATGTTCTCATCTCCCGTGATCATTTTAGTTTCTTTGTCGTATGTAGTAATTTCCCCTTCTGCATTTTGGTCATAACCAAATTGAAGGCTGTAAGTTTCTTTTGACATCACTTCCGCTTTTTGGATCGGCCAAGGCATCTTGAAGTGGAGCCCTGATTCAGTTACCGGCTCTCCCGCCTCGCCGAATGTAATGATGACCGCTTGTTCAGACTCATCGACTGTATACCAGGATGTAAAGACCGCGACCAATAGAAGTATGCCGACGACCGACAGCCCGATAATCGATAGCACTCGTTTCGTAGTCATGTTGTTTCCCCCTTTTTTCTTTATAATTATGTATACGGAATGATTGTGAAATAGTTTCATGAAAATAGAAAAAGAGCCCGGGGAGGGGCTCTTTTTCAAGTCATGCGGTTGAAGGGGGTTCTATTAAAGAATAGCACCCCATTATGAAGCTAGTGTTAAGCCTTTGTAAACTTACCATTGATTATTTTTATATTTTTTATAATAATTCACTTGGCGCGCAAACAGATACAGTTTGCGTTTCATATGAGTATCTTTTTTATAAAATAGCGGATTGCCGTATTTCTTTTCCTTAATCAGGCGCTTAATGTCTTTTTGGACCGCCTGATTTTGAACGAAATTGCGCAACACCACTTTTGGAACAACCGTGAACAAGAAATCTTCGTTCAAATACGTAATCGGCTTCTCTATTTTGTAGATCAAATCATCGACTAAGTACTTTGCCATATTGTGGCCAAGCGCTGTCACATAATAACTAGACCGCCCTTGACGAATATTCACTTCAAAGACTTTAAACTTCTTATCGCGCGAATCGTATTTCAAATCGAAATTAGCGAATCCTGTATAACCGACCGCTTCGAGAAAATGCTGGAGTTTTTCCATCATTTCTTTGTCAAAGCGCGTGATGAGTGCCGTGTAATTGCCGATAGCTGTGACGGTGTGCTCCTGCAAGACAACTTGTGCATACGTCACCAATTGCGTTTGGCCTTTCGCATTGGCATAAATGACGGAATCCCACATGTATGTATCGTCGCCAGGGATAAAATCCTGAATGATCAATTCATCACGGTAGCCGCTTGCTTTGATTTTTTGAACGACTTCGAATAATTCTTTCGGGCTGTCCACTTTATAGACTTTTTCCTGCCCTTCGAATTTGTTGCGGCTGTATTCGATGCCATTGCTCGGTTTAACAACAACCGGATACATCATATCGCTGTCGTCGAATGGCACGTCTTTGCTGCAGTCGTAAAAATAAGTAGTCGGCGTATCAATGCCATGCTCTTTGCATAATGCGTAGAAATTCGCTTTCATCTGCAATTGGTTCATTAAATCTTCAGTCGGGTAATTAAAGACATAATGCTCACGCAGCACTTTAGCGTTTTCAATAATCAAACGCACGTACAAATCGTTCGTGCCGACCAGCAGCAAAGTTTTGCCGGGCGCTCTGTATTTGTCAGCCATGCCGATTAAAATATCAGCGAAATGCTCCGGCTCAGACAATTTTTTATCAAATTCGATTGTTTCCGTAATCGAGCTCATCTCCGTAAAGGATAAAGGCTCTTTTCCGATCAAGATCGGCTTAATTCCGTATGCTTCATGAAATGAAATCGCCATATTATAAGCATTCATATCAGTGCCGACAATGATCGGCAAAAATGGGTGATTGGTTTCCATATGTTCCTCCTAAAATTCTTCCGCAAGCGGCAAATAAACGGTAAAAGTCGTCCCTATGCCGACTTCGCTTGTTACTTCGACATTGCCATGATGCGCTTCAATGATATGTTTAACAATCGACAGCCCTAATCCCGTACCACCCGAATTTCGGCTGCGGGCACGGTCAACCCGGTAGAAACGCTCAAACAATCGGCCAATTTCAGAAGCTTCGATCCCGATTCCCTGATCCACCACTTCCACGACGGCCATATTTCCTTCACTATAGAGCTTTAATGACACCAAGGTGTTTTCCTGTGAATAGGTGGCGGCATTGATCAATAAATTGACGATCACTTGAATGAGGCGGTTGCCATCTCCCTTGACCATGGTCGGTTTCAGGTTTAGCTCAAGGCCGATATTCTTTTCTGCAAGTTTCGGATGCACCGTTTCGATTGCACGTTCGATAACTGCTTTCATATCCGTCGGCTCGAGTTCAATATGAAAGGCAGAACGTTCCATATTCGACAGGTTCAGCAAATCATTGATTAGCATTTCCAAACGATTACTTTCTGTCTGGATGATCTCCAAAAAAGATAATAAGGTTTCCTTATCCTGATAAGCCCCGTCTAGTAAGGTTTCAGAAAAACCTTTAATCGATGTAACAGGGGTGCGCAACTCATGGGAGACATTCGCCACAAAATCTTTGCGCACTTGCTCCAACTTTTTCAACTCGGTAATATCGTGAAAGACGATGACCACACCGAGCCATCGCTCATGCTCACCGATGACCGGCGCACCGTATACATCCAGATTTTTCATTTTCAGCCCGTCGGCAAACTCGATTTGGTCGCGTGATCGATTCTCCGTCATAAATACGGTTTCAATGAATGATTTCAACTCCGGTGCGATATTAATTTCTCGGTACAAACTGCCAAGAACCGTTTCACTGCTCAAAGCTGTTTCTTCCAGAAACGCCCGGTTGACCAATGAGATCGTCCCTTGACGGTCAATCATGACCAGTGCACTTCCCATATTCTCAATGAGTGTTTTCAATCGCTCCTGCTCCATTTGGCGAACAGTAGAGACTTCCTGCAAATTACGGGCCAGTACGTTGATCGTTTTGTTCAGTTCCAGGCTGCCCTGGGCATCGGATTCATAGGCCCGCGCACGATAATTTCCTTTTACCAATTCTACTGCGGTTGCTGTCGCATTCTCTATCGGTTCCACTTGCAGACGAATAATGCGATTTCCAATAACTGCTGATGCGCCAAAGCCAATAAGGAAAACCAGTCCCATCGCCACCCAGACAGCAGACTTGTTTCCTTCCACCGCATACAAAGGAAGAAACTGAAGAACAATCAAATAAAGACCGACAAGCAGCGTACCGATCCAAAGCAGTAGGGAAAGCAACAAGCGGCGACGAAAGGTCATGGACTTTTCGGCTCCTCGAATTTATATCCCAATCCCCGAATCGTTTTAATAAATATCGGTTTGCGTGTATTAACTTCTATTTTCTCTCGTAAATGGCTGACATGGACATCGACAATTCGCGTATCTCCAGCAAAATCGTATTTCCAGACCGCACTCAATAATTGATCGCGAGTCAATACTCTATTTTTATTTTCCACCAAATAGACAAGCAGTTCGAATTCTTTTGGTGTAAACTCCAATTGCTTGTCATCCAAAAACACTTCAAAGCGTTCCGGGAAAATCTGCAATTTGCCAAATACGTATGCGGCAGCCCCTTCCTGCTGAATGACAGGGCTGGTTTCTGCCCTGCGCAGTACCGCCTTGATGCGAGCCACCACTTCCCGCGGGCTAAATGGCTTCGTCATGTAATCATCCGCACCAAGCTCTAGGCCGAGAACTTTATCGAATTCATCCCCTTTTGCCGTTAACATAATAATTGGCGTGTTCACTTTCTGCTGGCGCAGCGATTTGCATACTTCCACACCATCCATCGATGGCAACATCAAATCGAGAACAATCAAATCAGGCTTTTCGCTCATCGCAAGGTCATAGCCCTGTTTCCCATCATTCGCTATGATTGTTTCGTACCCAGCTTGCACCAAATTATAAGATAACAGTGTCGCAATCGAATGTTCGTCTTCAATAATCAAAAGTTTCTTCGGCATTTTACATCCTCCACACTCAATTTGGAACCCCCATTCCAAATCGCTTTAGAAATTCTCCATCGCCTGCGTCGTCAATTTACTTGATGTCTTCGGCGGCTGCGCCACGATTTTTCCTTCAATGCAAATCGCACCTTCTTCATCCGTGCCTTCTACGCGAATTGTTGCCAGATTAGCTCTTACATCCACGTCCACGACTTCCAAGAGAAAATCGACCGTGGCATAATGGTAGACCGGTTTTTTGAAGACCAATTGCTGTTCACAAATATACGAACCTGGTCCTGGCATATATTTGGATACTGCGGATGTGACGATACCCGTCAGCATGATGTTTGGCACCACTGGCTTTTCAAAACTAGTAGTTGAAGCAAAATCGTGCTGGATATATAACGGGTTACCGTCATTTGTAAGACCGAGGTACAAGAGCAAATCCTTGTCTTCAATCTTTTCCGTCAACTTCAATTTCTCGCCAACTGTGATATCTTCAATCTTTCTGCCTAATTTACGTTTTTTCCCGAGTAACACGGGCGTTCCCTCCCCTAAGTGGTTCATATCCTTATAGTATCAATTTCATGAGCACAAGTGCAAGCTCACTTGCTGTGGCAGCAAATGAATAAAGTTTTCACTGAGTTAATTTTATGTATAAAAAAAGCCAGGCAGCTTGTTCTGCCTGGCTCTGAGATTACGCCAATACGTCCATGACTGCTTTCACTGAAGCAGCAGACTTGTCTAGCGCCCGTTTTTCTTCTTCATTCAACTCGATTTCAATAATCTTTTCAATTCCAGATGCACCGAGCACAGCCGGTACACCTAGATAGATTCCGTCCATGCCATATTCGCCTTGCAAATAAGCGATCGATGGCAAGACTCGTTTTTGGTCGAGTAGAATCGCTTCCGCCATTTCAACTAAAGAAGCGGCAGGGGCATAATAAGCCGAGCCGTTCCCTAGTAAATTGACAATTTCCGCGCCGCCTTTTCGCGTACGTTCAACAATTTGGCCCAAGCGCTCTTTCGAGATAAGGGTTTCGAGCGGCACACCTCCAGCGGAAGAATAACGAACGAGCGGCACCATATCATCCCCGTGCCCACCCAACACAAAGCCTGTGATGTCTTTAACAGAAAGATTGAGTTCTTGCGCAACAAAGCTTCGGAAGCGTGCGGAATCCAGTACACCTGACTGTCCGATAACGCGTTCTTTCGGGAATCCAGATTCCTTGAAAACAGTGTATGTCATTGCATCTACCGGGTTCGTCAGCACAACTATAGTCGCTTCTGGCGAATGCTCGACAATTTCTTTGGTGACGGACTTCATAACTTTCTGGTTGGTCTGCACTAAATCGTCCCGGCTCATGCCGGGTTTTCGCGCCACGCCGGCAGTGATGATCACGAGGTCGGAGCCTTTCGTGTCCCCGTAATCCGAAGTGCCGGTAATATGGGCGTCAAAGTTTAAGACAGGCGCTGCTTCTGCCATATCCAGCGCTTTCCCTTTGGCCGGGTCTTCCATTGCGGGAATATCGACTATGACCACATCCCCCAATTCCTTTTGCGCGAGCAGGAATGCTGTCGTCGCGCCTGTGAATCCAGAACCGATTACCGAAATCTTTTTCCGTTTGAATGTCATGCAAAACTCCCCTTTCCATCGGATGATACAACAAAGAGGAGGCAAAAGCCTCCTCTTTCATTTTACATGTTTTTAATTAGTTCATCAGCGAATTCAGATGTTTTCACTTCTGTCGCTCCGTCCATTAGGCGGGCGAAGTCATAAGTGACAACTTTAGACGCGATAGTTTTTTCCATAGACTGGGAAATCAATTTAGCTGCTTCTGTCCAGCCAAGGTGCTCAAGCATCAAGACGCCTGAAAGGATAACAGAAGATGGGTTTACTTTATCAAGGCCAGCATATTTTGGAGCCGTTCCGTGAGTCGCCTCAAAGATTGCATGCCCTGTGTCGTAGTTGATGTTCGCGCCTGGCGCGATTCCGATTCCGCCGACTTGTGCAGCAAGTGCATCAGAAATATAGTCGCCGTTCAAGTTCATTGTTGCTACAACATCGAACTCGCTCGGGCGTGTAAGGATTTGCTGAAGGAAGATATCAGCGATGGAATCTTTAACAAGGATTTTGCCTGAAGCCAAAGCATCTTCTTGCGCTTTGTTCGCAGCATCTGTTCCTTTTTCGTCTTTGATTGCATCGTATTCGTTCCATGTGAAGACTTTGTCGCCGAACTCTTGCTCAGCCACTTCATAGCCCCAGTTTTTGAAAGCTCCTTCAGTGAACTTCATGATGTTCCCTTTGTGAACAAGTGTCACAGAGTCGCGGCCTTCAGTCAACGCGTAGTTGATTGCAGCGCGTACTAAGCGTTTAGTGCCTTCTTCAGAAATTGGTTTGATACCGATACCTGATGATTCAGGGAAGCGGATGTTTTTAACGCCCATTTCGTCTGTAAGGAATGAGATCAATTTTTTCACTTCGTCGCTGCCGTTAGCATATTCGATACCCGCATAAATATCTTCAGTGTTTTCACGGAAGATGACCATGTCTGTATCTTCAGGGCGTTTAACCGGTGAAGGCACGCCTTCGAAATAACGTACTGGGCGCAAGCAAGTGTAAAGATCTAGCTCTTGGCGAAGTGCCACGTTCAATGAACGGATACCGCCGCCGATTGGCGTAGTAAGTGGTCCTTTGATAGCGATCAAGTATTCGCGAATAACGTTAAGCGTTTCTTCCGGAAGCCATTCGCCAGTTTCGTCGAATGCTTTTTGACCAGCTAAAACTTCTTTCCAAACGATTGATTTTTCGCCGTTATAAGCTTTGTTTACCGACTCTTCAAGTACGCGTGAAGCTGCGTTCCAGATGTCAGGTCCAGTTCCGTCACCGATAATGTATGGAATGACTGCATTGTTAGGGACGTTTAATACGCCGTTATTTGTTGTAATTTTTTCACCGTTAGCCATTTTAAAATTCCTCCTGTGTTCAAAGTCATAGGGCTGCACTATGTGTCAGCCCCATCAAATTTTATTGTTTTGCCTAAATTAACGTTCTTCAACTGGCACGTAAGTTTGCATGCCAGGCCCGATGTATTCCGCACGCGGACGGATCAAGCGGTTGTTCGAGTATTGCTCCAAGATATGCGCGAGCCAGCCCGATGCACGGGACACTGCGAAGATCGGCGTGAACAAATCATGCTCGATGTTCAAGGAATGATAAACCGAAGCCGAATAGAAATCGACGTTTGGTGGAAGCGGTTTGGCGCTTGTCACCATTTCTTCGATTTTCACGGACATGTCGTACCATTTCGATTCGCCGCGAAGCTCAGTGAGCTTTTTCGACATTTCGCGCAAATGCTTCGCACGTGGGTCGCCTTGTTGGTATACACGGTGGCCAAAGCCCATGATTTTTTCTTTGTTCGCCAGTTTTTCGTTGATGACCGGCTCAACATTATCGACAGAACCGATTTCTGTCAACATCTTCATCACTTGCTCGTTAGCGCCGCCGTGAAGTGGGCCTTTCAAAGCACCAATTGCTGCCGTTACGCCTGAATAGACGTCAGACAATGTTGCGACTGCAACACGCGCTGTGAACGTTGAAGCGTTCAATTCGTGGTCAGCATGAAGTACGAGCGCTTTGTTGAACGCTTCGACTTCGATGTCTTTTGGCTCTTCGCCAGACAACATGTACAGGAAGTTTGCTGCAAAGCTGTAATCCGTTTTCGGCTGGATCGGTTCTTTGCCGGCGCGAATGCGGCCGAATGCCGTCACAAGCGTCGAGATCTTCGCCTGGATTTTGATCGCTTTGCGGTAGTTCGCTGCATCTTCCATTACTTCCGCTTCTTCGTCGAAGAGGCCAAGCATAGAAACCGCTGTGCGAAGTGCCGCCATCGGGTGAACGTTTTTAATGTCGTATGTCTTGAAGTGGTCGAGTACCGCTTGCGGCACCGCCATGTTGTCAGCAAGCTGTTGCTTGAGCTCTGCGAGTTCGTTTGCTTTAGGCAAACGTTGATGCCAAAGCAGGTAGATCACTTCTTCGAAGCTGGCGTTGTCCGCCAGATCGTCGATATTGTAGCCGACGTATGTAAGGGTATCGTCGATGATCGAACTGATCGCCGATTGAGTTGCGACTACACCTTCTAAACCTTTTGATGATGTCATGTAAATCTCTCCTTCTAGAATCTACTTCATCATTCCAAAAAAAAAACAGAATAATGAGCCATCTGCTTTCATGCACTTTTCCGTAAATGGACTTACCTAGTCATTATAATCAACTTTGTAGAATTTGTGAATGAAAACGATTGGTAAAATTTAAAACCTCTTGCTTTTTTGATGAATGAACCCGGTATTATCCAACGATAATCCGGGTATTTTTCATCTTTTTCTGTAGCATCCGATAAACCAAGGGCTTGTATAGCTTTTGTGTCGGGGTGAACAATAAACTAAATCCGACGGCATCCGAAATAAATCCAGGTGTCAGCAGCAATGTACCGCCGACTAGGATAAAGGCTGCACCAATCAAGCGGTCTCCCGGAGGCTGCATTTGGTTCATGCTCGATTGGATGTCGCGGATCGCTTTTAAGCCTTGGCGTTTTGCCAAGTAAGCCCCGAGCAAACCAGTCGCCAAAATCAAGGCCAGTGTCCAGAAGAAACCAATCTGCCCGCCTGCCCAGATTAAAATCGCAAGCTCAAGAGTCGGTACGATTATTAATGCTAAAAAGATCCACTTCATCATAGTCAATCGACCTCCAAATTTTCGTTACAGAACGCTTGCGTGCCCGTGGTAAATGACACCTGCATCTGCATCAATCGTGATTTCCTGTCCAGACTCCACTTTTGTCATCGCCTCTTTAACGCCGACGATAACTGGAATTCCAAGGCTCAAGCCAACAACTGCTGCGTGGCTTGTTAAACCGCCTTCTTCTGTCACAATTCCTGCACAATTATTGATGGCATCCATCATATCGCGATCAGTACCGTAAGTGACAATGATTTTGCCTTCTGTGTCGACCGCCAAAGCTTCTTCAGCGTTGCGAACGACGACCGCTTCACCAAAACCAACATTTTTGCCGATGCCTTGGCCTTTAGCCAAGATATCACCAATTACACGCAACTTCATCAAATTGGTTGTCCCAGCTTCACCGACTGGTACTCCAGCTGTAATGATGACTAGGTCGCCATGTTTGATCAAGCCATGCTTAAGCGCTTCTTCCACTGCTACTTCAAGCATTTGATCTGTTGATTCAACGCGTGTTCCGACAATCGGCTGAACGCCCCAGATCAAGGTCAATTTGCGCGCAGTACGAGTCGTTGATGTAACTGCTATAACCGGAGAACCCGGGCGGTATTTGGAAATCATTTTTGCCGTATGGCCACTTTCAGTCGGCGCCAGAATTGCTTGAACACGCAGATTAAGAGCTGTATAAGCGACCGCTTGACCAATCGCTTCTGTCATGTTCGATTCTTTTTCTTTGCGGCGGTTGGAAACGATTTGCTTATGGTTTAGCGCAGCTTCTGTCGTCTCAGCAATACGGTGCATTGTCTCAACTGACTCGACCGGATAAAGCCCTGCTGCGGTTTCGCCTGACAACATGATGGCATCGGTGCCGTCAAAGATGGCATTTGCCACATCACTTGCTTCTGCGCGTGTCGGACGCGGATTGCGTTGCATCGAGTCCAGCATCTGTGTCGCTGTGATAACCGGCTTTCCTGCGCTATTGCATTTATTGATCATCGATTTTTGAACGATTGGCACTTCTTCCGCAGGGATTTCTACCCCAAGGTCTCCACGCGCCACCATCAGGCCGTCTGAAACGACAAGGATTTCATCCAAGTTATCGACGCCTTCCTGGTTTTCGATTTTCGGAATGATTTGGATATGTGATCCGCCATTCTTTTCCAATAAACTGCGGATTTCCATTACATCTGAACGTCTGCGGACAAAAGATGCAGCGACAAAATCGACATCCTGCTCGATGCCGAACAATAAATCAGCTGCGTCTTTTTCCGTAATTCCCGGTAATTGCACCGAAACTCCTGGAACGTTAACGCCTTTTTTCGTTTTCAACGTGCCGGCGTTTTCAACGATTGTATGAATTTGCCCTTGCTTTTTATCAATGCTTGTTACGCGCAATTCAATCAAGCCATCATCCAACAGAATTGTAGAGCCTTCGTGGACATCTTCAATTAACTTATCGTATGTGATTGAAAACATTTCTTTCGTGCCCAACACTTCTGTCATGGAAATCGTGATTTCTTGATTGGTATCAAGTTCAATGGAATCATTTTCCATTTTGTGTGTTCTGATCTCCGGACCTTTGGTATCTAAGAGAATACCTACTGTAATGCCGGTTTTTTCAGAAGCTTCGCGAATACGCTTAATGCGTAAGGCATGCTCCTCGTGGTCCCCGTGCGAGAAGTTCAAGCGCGCAACGTTCATGCCCGCCTTCATCAATTGTTCTAATACTTCCGGTGATTCACTTGCCGGACCGATTGTGCAGACGATTTTCGTTTTTCTCAATAGACTCACTCCATTTAACTATTTAAATTGATAACTCTTTAGAAAGTTCGTACAAGCTCATATCGGCATCGTGATCTTTTTCGAATGCCGTTGTCATATCATAGTCTACCACCTGATGATTTTTCATGCCAATAGCCAGGCCGCCTTTTCCTTCAAGCAGCACTTCTACAGCCCGTGCGCCGAACAAGCTCCCAAGCACACGGTCGCGGGCAGTTGGCGTACCGCCGCGTTGGATATGGCCAAGAACAGAGACACGCGTTTCCACATTGGTCTTGCCGGAGATCTGCTCAGCTAATTCCCCGCCGCTCATGACGCCTTCAGCAACGATGATAATGCTGTGTTTCTTGCCGCGCTTGCGGCCGCTTTCGAGGCGTTCGAGCATATCCTCGATATCAAATGGTGCTTCAGGGATCAGGATAGTCTCGGCACCGCCGGCTAGCCCTGCCCATACAGCTAAATCGCCAGCATCTCTGCCCATCACTTCGATGATGAATGTCCGCTCGTGACTAGTCGCCGTGTCGCGAATCTTATCGATTGCTTCAATGACGGTGTTCAAGGCCGTATCGAAACCGATTGTGTAATCCGTTCCGGGAATATCGTTATCGATCGTCCCGGGAACCCCGATACTCGGAAACCCTCTTTTAGTCAAAGCCATCGCGCCGCGGTATGAACCGTCTCCGCCAATGACTACTAGGCCTTCAATGCCATTTTTCTTCATTTGTTCGATCGCCTTTAATTGTCCTGCTTCTGTCCGGAACTCGTCGCAACGGGCAGAATAAAGTTTTGTGCCTCCGCGCTGGATGATATCGCCGACATCTCCTGCTTGCAGGTCTTTGATATCTCCATTAATCAAGCCTTGGTAGCCATAATAGACGCCAGCTACTTCAACGCCATGAAAAATGCCTTTCCGGACAACTGCGCGAACCGCCGCATTCATCCCGGGCGAATCACCGCCACTTGTTAATACTCCAATCTTTTTCATCAGAACCGCCTCCTGCACTTCCTTTTTACTTTATCCACCTTACCACGCAGGGCGTGTGCTGTCAGTCCACAACTTCTGCTCTGCGGGCGTTTTTTGATAAATAATGAAAAATAAAAAGACCGCATTACGCGGCCTGAGTATTATTCAGTGAAAACTCCGATCGCCCGGAATTTTTCGTAGCGTTGTTCAATCAATTGTTGAGGACTTAAACTTCCTAGTTCCTTCAAGGAGTGACGGATAGCGCCACTGATTAACTGTGCTTGTCGAGTCGTATCGTGATGCGCCCCACCGCGCACTTCCGGAATCATGTGCTCGATAATGCCCATATTTAATAGATCAGGTGCAGTTATTTTCATCGCTTCCGCCGCCGTTTTCGCAAGTGCCGAATCTTTCCACAAAATCGACGCTGCCCCTTCCGGTGAAATGACCGAGAACGTCGAATTCTCAAGCATCAAAATCTGGTTGCCGACACCAAGCGCTAATGCCCCGCCGCTGCCGCCTTCGCCGATAACGATTGACAGCACTGGCACTTCGAGACCTGCCATTTCGACTAAGTTGCGGGCAATCGCTTCGCTTTGTCCGCGCTCTTCAGCGGCCCTGCCTGGGTATGCGCCTTTTGTATCAATCAGGCAAATGACTGGGCGTCCAAATTTTTCTGCTTGTTTCATCAAGCGCAGCGCTTTCCGGTAGCCTTCTGGATGCGGCATCCCGAAATTGCGGCGGACATTTTCTTTCGTGTCCTTGCCGCGCTGATGACCGATGATGGTTACCGCTTGCCCTTCAAAGCTGCCGATACCGCCGATGATTGCCTCATCGTCTCCATAAACTCGATCTCCGTGCAGCTCGATGAAATCATTGAAAACAAGTGGCAAGTAATCCAAAGTCGTCGGACGTTCCGGGTGGCGCGCCACTTGAACACGATCCCAAGGCTTCATGTTTTCATATATTTCTTCCTCGAGTTTTGCAAACCGCTCTTCTAGAGAAGTAATTTCTGAACTGAGATCAACATCTGCTGTTTTTGTATATTCCTTCAGTTCAGAAATCTTTTTTCTCAACTCAATTAAAGGTTCTTCAAACGCCATTGTCTTCATTTTCTTTTTAGACATTGGATTCAGCTCCTTTCACGTGCAGTTGCACAATCGTCGATAATGTCTCACGCATTTTCGACCGATGTACGACCGCATCCAGCTGTCCATGAGCCAGTAAAAATTCTGCCGTTTGGAAGTCTTCCGGCAATTTTTCACGGACCGTTTGTTCGATGACGCGGCGTCCGGCAAAGCCGATCAATGCCTTTGGTTCCGCCAAATTGATGTCGCCGACAGATGCAAAACTCGCGGACACGCCGCCAGTTGTCGGATGCGTCAAAATCGACACGAACAACAAGCCCTCGTTCGAATGGCGTTTAAGTGCAACACTTGTTTTTGCCATTTGCATAAGCGACAATACGCCTTCTTGCATGCGTGCCCCGCCACTCGCTGTAAAGATTAAAAATGGCACTTTTAACTTGGTGGCCAATTCCACAGCACGCGTGATTTTTTCGCCTACTACCGAGCCCATCGAGCCCATGCGAAAATGTGAATCCATAACAGCCACGACTACTTGTTGTCCTTTAATCGCCCCTGTTCCTGTTAGCACCGCTTCGTTTAAACCAGTTTTTTCGCAGTCAGCTTGAACTTTTTCACTGTATCCTGGGAAATTTAACGGGTTCTCAGATTTCAAATGATCGTCTACTGATTCAAAACTCGCTTCGTCCAATAGATGAACAATCCGTTCGCGTGCTGTCATTTTAAAATGATGATCGCATTTCGGGCATACTTTTCCCAAATTCTCCAATTCTTTTGTTAAAGTGATGTGTTTGCAGTTCGGACATTTGGTCATCAAGCCTTCAGGCACGTCTTTAGCCGCTTTGGACGGAATTGTCGCTTCTTTTTCATCTCGTTTTCGCTTGAATATATCTCTTATCATTGCCATTATGCATTCTCTCCTTTAATTAAGACGCTGCTCCAAGTTTTGAATTCGCGGATGGCTGTTGGGCCATCCTGTTGTTCAATGGCCAGCAGGATGTTCTTCAATAAGGCTTTTTCTTCAAGGCTTGCTTCGCCGTCGTAAGGATTGCCCCCGTACTGCTTTAATAAGAACCAAATTTTCAGCGATAACCGGTTGCCGGACAATACCATTAACTCGCGGACGAAATCTTCCCTGATAAATTCATGCCCGTCGAGCCGCTCACGCAAACTCTCCCAGACCGGTAGTTTCCAAGCTTCACTTGAACAAATAGCCTGGATTGCCGCAGTTTCGTGAATGCACATCGTTTCGCGTATATCTTCTAGAGTTTTTGTATCTTGCAAGATGAAAGTCGCCAGCAATTCAACGAGGCGATGTTTCCCAGGGTCAGTCAAAAATGTCCCTTCCCCGCGACGCGTTTCGATAAGCCCGAGCAATTCCAAGCTTCGGAGCGCTTCGCGGATCGTCGAACGGCCGACTGCCAACTTTTCAGCCAGCTCCCGTTCTGATGGAATCCGGTCACCCGGACGAATATTCTGTTCCCGAATCATATCCCGCATTTCACTTACAATATTTAAATAACGCTTTGGTTGAGTCATGAAAACTCCTTTTGTTTCCATTTTTTTGAAAGTGGTCTGACCACTAATCCTTCTATACCTTACAAAAAATTTCCGCTGCCGTAAAGAAAAAACTGCATTTCTTTTTAAGAAATGCAGTCCAGGTTGTCGAGAAAGGTGAAAAGTCGTATTTTCCGAAGCTTATCGCACGACTCCGTGGGCTCGCGCCCAAGCCTCCTCAGCCGCTTCGCGTCTTGCGGGGTCTCGGTCGTCTCGCTTTACCACTGGAGTCGAGCTAACACTTCTTCAAATACTTAGAGAGTTCGTTGATTTTTCATTGTCGAATAGTCTCCCGCTCTTTTCATTAATTGAGGATAATAGACTTCTTCAACACTCTGAGACTACCTTTCTTTTTAAGAAATGCAGTCCAATGTCGATTATTTTATACGAATGTGATTTATTCCGTACCTTCATACGATGTTTTTGCAGATGATGGTCGTCTTGCCTTGGCGGGTTTCAGCTGTTCCTTGGATTTCTAGCAAGGCATCCTTATCCAGCATTTCGTTGTACTGTGCATACTCTTTTGGGAACAGCGTAACCGATGCGACGCCGGTTTCGTCCTGTAAGGTTACAAAAGCCATTGCATCGCCTTTTTTTGTACGGATGCGGCGCACATCTTCTACCAGTCCCAGCACTTCTACACGCTCGCGGTCCTTTTTCTTCGGCATGTCGTTGAGCGCTGTATACGTTTTATTTCGCTGTTCTTTTTCACGTTCCACAGGATGGGTACTCAAATAAAATCCAAGTGCTTCTTTTTCAAAGTCGAGCTTGAGTCCGTCGGGCATTGGTTCAGCTTTTGTGTATTTCGGTTTCATAAAGCTAGATCCCATTTCATCGAACAAACCAGGTTCTTCATTGGGCTTAACCAGTTCTGCATGCTTGATTGCGCTGTCTAGAGATGCGAGCAGCACAGCACGATCTTTGCCAAGCTCATCCAATGCGCCCGCTTTGATCAATGGCTCAAGCGCTTTGCGAGTGAAATGCACGGCTGATATGCGTTCAGCAATATTAAAGAGGCTTTCAAAGGGGCCATTTTTTCTAGCTGCCAGAATGGCTTTCACTGCTGTGCCAGGAACGCCTTTTACAGTGCTCAATCCTGCACGAACTTGTTGGCCCTCCGATGAAAATCCATAGCGGCTGTTTCGTATACAAGGCGCGGCAAGGGCAATTCCACGATCTTTCATTTCCCGCATGAATTGAGCCGTTTTCTCATTATTGCCTTGGCTGTTCGATAATAGGGCAGCATAAAACTGCACAGGGTAATGGGCTTTCATATACGCCAGTTGATAAGAAATCATGCTATAGGCGACTGCATGGCTTTTCGGAAAGCCATAATCGGCAAACCGCACAATCAAGTCATAAACATCCCCTGCTTCTTTAGCGGTATAGCCTTTCTCCGTAGCACCGCCAACAAAATGCTCACGCTCTTCATCAAGTATTTGGCGACTTTTTTTGCTGACAGCTCGGCGCAATAGATCGGCTTCGCCTAGACTAAAGCCCGCCATGTCAGCAGCAATTTTCATGATTTGCTCCTGATAGACGATGACGCCATATGTTTCCGATAAAATCGGCTCTAGTACGGGATGAATATAGGTGACCGCCTCTTCTGCGTGCTTGCGCCGCGCATAAAGCGGGATAAATTCCATCGGGCCTGGGCGGTACAAGGCATTAACCGCGACAATATCACCAAATGCATTCGGTTTAATGAGCATCAAAGCTCGCCGCATGCCCGGTGATTCTAACTGAAAAATGCCCGCTGTATCGCCTTTTGCCAGTAGGCTAAAGCTTGCTTGATCGTCGAACGGCAAGTTTCGGTAATCTATTGTCATGTTTCGGTCGCGTTTTAGCATATGCGCCATGTTTTCCAAAATGGTTAAATTGCGCAGCCCAAGAAAATCCATTTTCAATAAGCCGATCGCTTCAAGTTCCTGCATAGGCCATTGGGTGATGAATATATCGTCATTGCCTTTTTCAATTGGTACGTAATCCACTAACGGGCCCGGGCTCAAAATGACGCCTGCGGCATGAATAGAAGAATTGCGGGGAAGGCCTTCCAGCCGGAGCGCAGTTTTGAACCAACGTTCACGGGTTTCATTGCCGATAATCCATTCTTCTAGAGCTTTCGATTCGCGAAGTGCTTCGCGCAAAGTGATGCCTGGTCGACTCGGGATAAGTTTTGAAATTTTCTCAAGTTCTTCAGCCTCAAACCCAAATACCCTTGCTGTATCTCTCGCAACCGCTTTTGCTGACAATGTTCCGAAAGTAATGATTTGTGCCGTTTGCAAGGCGCCATATTTTTTCGCAACATATTCGACGACTTCATGGCGGCGGTGATCTGCGAAATCAATATCGATATCCGGCAAAGTGACACGCTCTGGATTCAGGAACCGTTCGAATAACAAGCCGTGTGCAAGCGGGTCTACGTCCGTAATGCGCAGTGCAAAGGCCACGAGTGAACCGGCAGAAGATCCACGGCCCGGCCCGGTCAAGATGCCTTTTTTTCTGGCAAAGGCCATAAAGTCGGACACGATGAGAAAGTAATCGATATAGCCCATGGACGAAATGACGCCCAGTTCGTAATCGAGTCTATCCGAATAAGTTTGTTGCAATTCCCCGACACGTTCTTGTAAGCCATTCAAACAAAGTGAACGGATGACATCGTGTTTATCGCTACCTTCTTTTACCGGATATTTTGGCAGCAATTGTCGATTCAAGGAGATGGTGACACGGCAGCTCATAAGCAACGTACGGCTTTGCTCCAACCATTCTGGATGGTCTGAAAACCATTCCGCCCATTGGCTTTTCGTTGGCACAAAAGCCGATGAATGCTCAGGTTTCCCCCGTTCGGGATCGCTAAGCTTAAAGCCGTCGCCGATTGCACTTGCTACTTCATAAGCGAAAGCATCTTGCTCTTTTATATAACGGCATTCATGGCTCGCCATGAATTGGAGCCCAAATGATGAACAGCTGTCGATAAATGCGCTTTCGGTTTCTTTGATCATGCCACCAGGCCGCTCGATACTAGCAATCAAGCGCTCCCCAAATAAACGCGACAGAATGCCGAACGCTTCACTACGATCTGTCAACACCCACATGGCATGATCGGGAATCACACAGAATAAACCTTCCTGATATGCAACTAGCCATTTTTGCGGGATTGCTTCCACATCTCGTGTGGCTAAAGCACTGCTTAGTTTTAATAACATATGGTAACCGGTGTTGTTCTGTGCATAAAGCACAACAGGCAGCGCGGCACCATCAAAATCAACAGGCACGGAAAGGCCGAGCACCCCGTGGATGCCGGCCTTTTTGCATGCGTCCCAAAAAGGAAGAACGCCATATAATTTAGAATTGACCAGAGCTGCCGCTCCAGCGCCTTGTTCTATGAGAACTCCGAATAATTCTTCAAGGCGAATCGTGCTTTGGAGCGGATCAGCCGCCGTCACGATATGCGGATAGACCATTTCAACACCTTCTTTCCTTATGCCTTCGCGCAAATTTCCTCCAGGCGCCCAATGACACGGTCAGCTTCCTCCCAGGAATATGCGACGGCGCCAGAGGCCATCGGATGGCCCCGCCCCCAAATTCTTTTGCAAGCGTATTGATGACGGGTCCTTTAGAACGCAGCCGAACGCGAATTTCAGCATCTTCTTCTATTAGGATAACCCAAGCTCTGATGCCTTTCACATTGCCGAGGGAGCCGACCAATAATGAGGTATCGGTTGCCGTTACTTCGAATTTCGCCAAAATATCTCGTGTGATTTTCACAAAAGCTGCACCATTCTCATTCATTTGGAAATTTTGATACATATACCCCTGCAAATGAAGCAATTTGCGATCCATTTCGTACATGCCGTTATGGAGCTCATTGCGGTCGAAATCAAATTTAATCAACTCGCCAGCCACGTCGAATGTTTTTTGGGTGGTACTCGGAAACAAGAAACGCCCGGTATCGCCAATAATCCCAGCATAGAGCAGTCTTGCCCCTTTATCGGGCATGGTCCAGTTTTCTTCCGCTTGCCCAC
This sequence comes from Planococcus maritimus, assembly GCF_001687625.2. Lineage (NCBI taxonomy): Bacteria > Bacillati > Bacillota > Bacilli > Caryophanales > Caryophanaceae > Planococcus > Planococcus maritimus. The sequence continues at coordinate 1,292,250 of NZ_CP016538.2, read as the reverse complement.
ATGCAAACAATTCGTAAATCATTTCAGAAGAAGAGCTGGCTTTAGTATCGACATAACAAATATCCCCATAATTATCATCATTCGGGTGATGGTCGATTTTCACCAACTTCGCTCCTTTTAGATAGCGCTGCTCATCGATGCGGTCTGTATTGGCCGTGTCTGTAACGATGACCAAAGCCCCTTCAAAATCTGCGTCTTCAACCGTATCGGGAAAATCAAGGAAATCCATTGTGTAATCATGTTCTCCCGCCGCAAGCACGCGCTTGTTTGGGTAGTTGTGGCTGATTATGTATTTTAAGCCGATTTGGGAACCGTATGCATCGGGGTCAGGTCGTACATGGCGGTGAATGATGATGGTATCGAATTGTTTAATTGTGTCGATGATTTGACTATACATTGCTTTAATCCTCCAGTAGGCAGGGAAATCCATTCGCATTTTCAGATCATCCCCATTACAATGGAAATAGATTTGCATAACAGGAGGTTCCCCATGCTTATATTTATATTTTTGATTATCGTTTCAGCTGCATTTTATCTTTATTATAAAACGAAACAAATCCGCACACGTCTGCCGGTGCGTAAAAACTGGTATGCTAGCCGCGCCCAAATTGCGCTCGGCAGCTTTATTGCCTTTTTCGGCGTCAACCAGCTGTTTATCTTCCAAACTGCTGTCACTTATATCATCGCAGGGATTTTCATCGTCCTGGGCTTGGTGCTGATTGTTCATAATTACAAGGCAAACCGCCATTACCAAGCATTTCTAGACGAAGAAACCCGCTTGAATCCATAAAACAGCCCCTCCCATGTGGAGAGGTTTTTTTTTGGCGTTTTTCACTTCTTCTGTATGAAGACAGCAATCTTTAACGGTCGAGCAATTGGAATGTCAACATCGATTTGCCGATTACTTGCTGATCGTAAAATACTTCCACATCAACTTTTGCTGACTTACGGCTAATGTCCAAAATTGTCGGCCGGATGATCAATGCGGCGTCCAATTGCACAGGCTTTAGGAAATAAACTGTCATGTTTTCTAGCACGCTGTCTTTACGGTTTTTCGTCTTGAGTGCTGTCGCCGCTGCTTCTGTCAGCACCATCGTATAAGCCCCATAAGACAAAGAGCCGTACGCATTGGTCATTTGAGGCGTGACACGAAATTCCAAACTGAGTTTGTCTTCTTGTACCAGGTTTAATTGGCTTTTGATAATATCATCGATCGTTTCGCCTTGTTGTGGCTGGCGCTGGGCTGTTTGAATCGCTTTCAACACATCTTGTCGACTGATGATGCCCATCAAATTGTGATGGTCGTCTGTAATCGGCAGCAAGTCGATGCCTTCCCAAATCATCCGGTGGCCTGCTGCTGCGACACTCGTCTGCAGTGAAACAGTAATTGGATCTTTGGTCATCACTTTGTCGATTGCTTCCGTATCAGATGCACCGATGACGTCACGCGAAGTGACGATGCCGACCAGCCGGCCGTTGCTGTCGACGACCGGAAATCCACCATGCGTCGTTTCGTTATTTAATTCATTATAGCGGCTGATTGGATCCTTGACGTGCAGAAAATGCGTGTTTTCAAGCGGGATTAAGATATCTTCAATGAGCAAAATCTCTTTTTTAATTAATTGATCGTAAATTGCCCGGTTAATCATTGTCGCCACAGTAAATGTATCGTAACTGGTGGAGATTACTGGCAGTTCCAGTTCGTCGGCGAGCTTCTTCACTTGGTCCGAGGCGTCAAAGCCTCCGGTGACAAGTACAGCAGCTCCTGCTTGCAAGGCATACTCGTGAGCTTTGTAGCGATTGCCGACAATCAGCAAATTGCCCGCTTCCGTATAGCGCATCATGTCTTCAAGCTGCATCGCACCGATGACGAATTTATTGAGCGATTTATGGAGTCCTGCCCGTCCCCCGAGCACTTGGCCATCGACGACTTTGACAATTTCCGCATAAGTCAACCGCTCGATGTTCTCTTTTTTCTTGCGCTCGATGCGAATGGTGCCAACCCGTTCAATCGTTGACACCAACCGCTTGTTTTCCGCTTCTTTAATGGCCCGGTAAGCGGTGCCTTCTGAAACTTGAAGCTCTTTGGCAATCCGGCGAACGGAGATTTTCTCTCCTACAGCCAAAGTCTCGATATAGTCCAAAATCTGTTCGTGTTTCGTTGCCATGGTTTCACCATTCTTTCTGCTATCCTCTACTCCCTAGTTTATCATAATCCAAAGGGAAGTCGACAACTCGGCAAGAGCAGCTCGAACGACTTTCGCCTCCCCATCAACAAAAAAACGGACAAAAGGAATACTTCTCCCTTTTGCCCGTTTGCATACAGTGTTGTTGCTTATAATTCGATGCTGTCTCCAGGTTCCATTATTTGAACTTCCGCCTGCTTGACTACTTGCTTGAATTGTTCCGGATCTTGTTTGATCGGTGGGAAGGTGTTGTAGTGAATTGGCACTACGGTCTTCGGATGTAGCAGTTCTACCGCATAAGCCGCATCTTCCGGCCCCATCGTAAAGAAATCGCCGATTGGCACAAACGCCAAATCGATTGAATGTCGCTTGCCGATGATTTCCATATCTCCGAAAACTTCTGTATCCCCTGCGTGATAGACGGTCTTGCCTTCCGCTTCAAAAAGAATTCCGGCTGGCATACCACCGTAAATGACTTCCCCCTCATCTGTCGTATAAGACGAGCTGTGGAACGCTTTTGTATATTTCACCTTCCCGAATTCGAACTCTTTAGCACCGCCGAGGTTCATGCCGACCGCATCCAAGCCTTGCCCACTTAAATAATTCGCCAGCTCGACGGGTGCTACAACGACAGCCCCGCAGGATTTTGCGATTGCCACAGTGTCACCCACATGGTCGTTATGCGCATGCGTCAACAGGATCGCATCTGGCTTTTCTTCATTTGCAATCAGGTCGGTCAATTCGTTTCCGTTAATGAATGGATCGATGAGAATTGTTTTGCCGCCGGTGTGGATTTTCACCACTGAATGTCCGTGAAATGAAATTTTCATGTTATCCCTCCAATAGAGTTTTGACTCTTGGCTTTCTGCTGTTTTATACCCTGAATTTTGATATGCTACACATGAAGGGGAGGAATACAGATGACCAAATTAACGAATTTACAGAGGTTTTTGAAACAGCAACAACTTGATGCGGCGCTCATCACCGATCCGCATAACGTTTTCTATTTGACGGGTTTTAACAGCGATCCAAAAGAGCGGTTGCTCGCCGTTATGGTATTTGCCGATGCAGAACCGTTTTTGATCTGCCCGGCAATGGAAGCCAGTGATGCGAAAGCGGCTGGTTGGACCGGTGAGATCTCGGGACACGCCGATACACAAGATGCCATGCAAGTTTTGTATGACACAGCCGCCACCCGAAACCAGCCGATGAAACGCATCGCCATCGAGAAAGCGCACATGATCGTTGAGCGCTACGACGCCGTCAACCACTTCTTTCAGTCGCCCGAGATTCATTCCATCGACGGACAGATGAACGCCATGCGCGTTATCAAAGACGCCGCCGAACTCGACATTTTGCGTCACGCTGCATCGCTTGCGGATTATGCCATTGAAGTAGCAGCGGACGTCATGCAAGAAGGCATGAAAGAAATCGAGTTGATGACGGAAATCGAGACGGCCTTGAAAAAGCGCGGCATCACTCATATGTCATTTGACACGACCGTGCTGACGGGCCCTAAAGCCGCATCTCCACACGGTAAAACTGGGCAACGCAAAATTGAACTCGGCGACCTCGTATTGATGGACCTCGGCGTTATCTATGAGGGCTATTGCTCGGACATCACCCGTACGCTCGCTTTTGGTGAACCGAGTGAGCAAGCGAAAAAAGTATACGATATCGTCAAACGTTCAGAACAAGCAGCACTTGACGCCGTGCGTCCTGGCGTCACAGCGGCTGAGCTCGACGGGATCGCCCGCAAAACCATTGAAGATGCAGGGTACGGCGACTATTTCACACATCGCCTCGGCCACGGACTTGGGATTTCTGTCCATGAATTCCCATCAATCCACGGCAGTAACGACATGCCGCTCGAAGCGGGCATGGTGTTTACGATCGAACCCGGCATTTATGTCACTGACCAAGTCGGCGTGCGCATCGAAGACGATTTGGTCGTCACTGAAAACGGCTACGAAGTACTGACCAAATTCCCGAAAGAACTGACGATCATCAACCGGTAAGGAAAAAAGAGCAGCCCCGAAAATCCATCAGATGGATTTTCGCGGGACCGCTCTTTTTTTGCTTATAGCAGCAATTCGTCAATCGCTTTGTATTCGAGGCCTTGATCGTCAGCTACCGCTTTGTACGTAACATAGCCGTCCATTGTATTAACGCCTTTTTTCAATGCTTCGTTATCAAGAACTGCTTGCTTGAGTCCTTTATTGGCGATTTGCACTGCGTATGGGACCGTTACATTCGTCAAGCCGATCGTCGATGTGCGCGGAACAGCGCCTGGCATGTTCGCTACCGCATAGTGAACAACATCATGCTTTACGTATGTCGGTGCATCGTGTGTCGTGATGCGGTCGCTTGTTTCGAAAATACCGCCTTGATCGATGGCAATATCGACCACGACAGAACCCGGCTTCATCGATTTGATCATGTCTTCCGTGATCAATTTCGGTGCTTTCGCTCCTGGAATCAATACAGCACCGATGACCAGATCCGATTTTTCGACGGATTGGGCGATATTCAACGGGTTCGAGATCAATGTTTGCACATCTTTGCCGAACAAGTCATCCAATTGGCGTAAGCGCTCTGGATTCAAATCGAGGATGGTTACGTCAGCGCCCATTCCGATAGCCACTTTAGCAGCGTTCGTACCGGCGACACCTCCGCCGACCACCGTTACTTTCCCTCGGGAAACGCCTGGGATGCCACCGAGCAAGATGCCGCCGCCACCATGGATTTTCTCAAGGAACTGCGCACCGATCTGCGTTGACATGCGGCCTGCTACTTCACTCATTGGCGTCAGAAGCGGCAAGGAATTGTTTGGAAGCTGAACCGTCTCATATGCGACACCGGTCACTTTCGATTCGATCAATGCATTCGTCAATTCTACTTCCGGAGCCAAGTGCAAATAAGTGAAGAGGACTTGGCCTTCACGGAAATGCTTGTACTCGCTCGCTACCGGCTCTTTCACTTTCATGACCATGTCCTGCGCCCAAGCTTGATCAGCATCGGCAACAATGACAGCGCCTGCCGCTTCGTAATCAGTGTCCGTAAAACCTGATCCGAGCCCTGCGCCAGATTGGATGAAAACTTCATGGCCGAAAAGTGCCAAGTTCACTACTCCTGCTGGTGTCATTGCCACACGGTTTTCATTGTTCTTCACTTCAGTAGGTACCCCAATGCGCATTACAAAACCCTCCAATATATTGTGTCTGGAATAATAAAATAGATGAAACTAAAAGCATTTGAAACCACATCCATTCTAACAGATTCCATTTCATATTGCTCCATTAAATTATCTTTTTAAATGATAATTTTTGAATGGCAAACAGACAAGATATAAGCGCTTACAAATGAGACGAATGATATACCAGTATATTTAAAGAAAAATAGTTGGCAAATAATTTCGATAATTATCCTTCTTAAAGGAGGAACAAATTGCCTATGTCTCGAAAGGTATATTATAGACAAAGGAGGAATGTAGAGATGACATTAAAGTATAGTCAAATTCTGGTAGCTGTCGACGGATCGAAAGAAGCGGAATGGGCGTTTAAAAAGTCCATCGGCATCGCCACCAGAAACCACGCAACCTTAAACCTGGTAAATGTAATCGATACGCGTTCATTTGCTGCCATTGAGGCATACGACCGTTCAATTGCGGACCGTGCCCAAAAATTCGCTGAAGATTTGTTGGGCGATTACAAAAAAGAAGCCGAAGCTGGCGGTGTTGAAAACGTCAATATCGTGGTCGATTACGGTTCGCCTAAAACGATGATTCCCCGCGAACTGGCTAAGAGAGTCGAAGCCGATTTGATCATTTGCGGAGCTACCGGCTTGAATGCTGTTGAACGTTTCCTCATCGGCAGTGTTTCAGAACATATCGTTCGCTCCTCTAAATGCGACGTGCTCGTTGTTCGGACAGACGAAGCACAAAGCGATGCACCCGACGATTATTATTCAGAAGAACGTTCCGGCAAATCGGAATAATAGATAAAAGCACGCAGCCTGATGGCTGCGTGCTTTTATCTGTCATCCTTTTACTTTGAGAACGATTTTGCCTCTGGCGTGATGAGATTCGCTTAACTCATGCGCATCTCGTACACCTTGTTCTGTCAGCGGATAAATGTGCCCAACTTCTGGCTTTACTTCCCCGCTAACGAAGAGATCGCCCAATTTTTTCAGTTGCTGGCCATTTGGCTCAAGCCAATAACTACTAGCTTCGATTCCGAACTGTCCCGCTTTTTCTTCATCTGGCTGACCGGCTATGCTGACCAGCTTGCCGCCCCGTTTTAAGACGCTATAGCTTTTGTCGAGCGTTTCGCCGCCCATTGTGTCCAAAACAAAATCAAAATTCTCCAGCACTTCCGAGAAATCCTCTTCCCGATAATCAATGACGCGGTTTGCGCCAAGTGAAGTGACGAGTTCATCGTTTTTATCACTTGCAGTCGTTGCTACGTAGCAGCCGATGCTGTTGGCAATTTGAATTGCCATGCTGCCGACGCCGCCAGCGCCTGCATGGATGAGCACTTTATCGCCTTTCTTAATCTGGCCGGTCTCTACTAAACATTGCCACGCTGTCAGCCCGGTTAATGGAATGGCTGCGCCTTCTTCAAAACTCATGCTTTCAGGCATGCGCGCCAGCAAATTCTCATCAACTGGGACGAATTCAGCATAGGTTCCTTGACGCGTTGTAGCTGGACGCGCGAAAACCCGGTCGCCTGGATGATAATGTCTGACCTCATCGCCCACTTCTTTTACGACTCCAGCGACATCCCAGCCAAGAATAATCGGGAACTCCCATGGCAGCATTTCTTTTAAATAGCCTTCCCTCAACTTCCAATCAATCGGATTGATTGAAGTCGCGTGGACTTCTACCAACACTTGATGCGCTGAAATGGCTGGCGTTTCCACTTCCCGTTCTTTTAGTTGCTCTTTTCCTCCGTACTGATCAATGACTATTGCTTTCATCTGCAGCCACTCCTCCCTTTTATCCACTGTATACCCTGACAACATTTTCGCTACACATGAAAAAACACAGGAACTCGCCTAATTATGCTATTATGGTAACTGTTTCATAAAAGAGGTTCGCAAACTCCCTCTCAAAAAAACTAAGGAGCTGTAGTTACATGAAAAATGAAAAAGCCGTCGTAGTGTTCAGCGGTGGACAAGATAGCACCACTTGCCTATTTTGGGCGTTAGAACAATTCAGCGAAGTGCTCGCCGTTACTTTTGATTACGGCCAGCGTCATGTGCAGGAAATTGAACATGCCAAACACATCGCAGAAACACTTGGCGTCACATTGCAAGTACTCGATATGGGACTCATCAATCAATTATCCGCCAATGCTTTGACGCGCGACTCGATCGAAGTCGAAGAACAAAGTGATGGCCTGCCATCTACATTTGTGCCGGGACGCAATTTATTATTCCTTTCTTTTGCCGCAATTTACGCCGACGCATTTGGTGCGCGACATTTGATAACGGGCGTCAGCGAGACGGATTTCAGCGGCTATCCGGATTGCCGAGATACTTTCATCCGGTCGCTGAATGTCACACTCAATTTGTCGATGGATAAGCAATTTGTTATCCACACGCCGCTTATGTGGCTAGATAAGGCAGGCGTCTGGGAGTTGTCCGACCAACTCGGCGCATTCGATTTTGTACAAAAAGAAACCTTGACTTGCTATCATGGCATTCCAGCAGAAGGCTGCGGCACATGCCCATCCTGTAGGCTGCGAAACGAAGGCTTGCAGACTTACCTTTCTCAAAAGGCAGGTGCAAAGTCATGATGCAGCAATTTTATCCAACGGTTTCGCATCCGTATTGCTTTGAATTAAACAAAGATATGCATTTTTCCGCGGCTCACTATATCCCTGCCGACGAAGCCGGGAAATGCGCTAAAATGCACGGCCATACCTATCATCTGAATCTAACGATTGCCGGTGACCAATTGAATGACACTGGCTTTCTGATCGACTTTAAACACTTGAAAGACCTGGTGCATAAACGCTATGACCATAGCGTATTGAATGACCATCCGGAATTCAGCCACACCTTTCCTACGACCGAATTGCTCGCCAAACAAATCCATACGCTGATTCAAGAAAAGCTTAACCAAACGGATAACCAACCGGAATGCTTGCAAGTCATCGTCCGCGAAACGCCGACAAGCTATGTGATCTACCGACCGAAGAAGGTGTCATCATGAAAATCCCTGTTATGGAAGTCTTCGGACCGACCATTCAAGGCGAAGGCATGGTCATGGGACAGAAAACGATGTTCGTCCGGACAGCTGGATGCGATTATTCCTGTTCCTGGTGCGATTCTAAGTTTACATGGGATGGTACTGGCAAAAGTACGGCGATGGCACCTGATGACATTGTCACTCAGTTAAAACAGCTCGGGAAAGATGCCTTTTCCCACGTCACCATTTCAGGTGGCAATCCAGCTCTCCATAAAGGAATAGCAGAACTGGTCGCGTTGTGCCGTGAAAACGGCTGGCGAACTGCGGTCGAAACTCAAGGCAGCATTTGGCAGGACTGGCTCACTGAAATCGATGATGTCACTGTGTCGCCGAAACCTCCAAGTTCAGGCATGATTTTGGATTACTCCAAACTCGATGCGATGCTTGGCAGGCTATCTGCGGCTCAAGCGAGTTTGAAAGTGGTCGTATTTGATGAAGCTGATTTCTTTTTTGCAGAACAGCTTCACTTGCGCTATCCAGCATTTCCATTCTTTTTACAAGTCGGCAATGACGACACACAAACGACAGACGATGAACAGCTGGTCCAGCATCTGCTTGGACGTTATCAATGGCTGATCGACAGACATTTAACATCCGCTCCACTAAACGACGCCAAAGTACTGCCTCAGCTGCACACCCTGTTATGGGGAAATAAACGCGGAGTTTAACTCAAGTATAAAACCCGGTCGGTTCGCTATTTCTGGCGAACTGACCGGGTTTTTGCTTGCATCGACCTCAGGCTTTTTTCACAAATTCCGATTTCAACTGCATTGCACCGAAGCCATCGATTTTGCAATCAATATTATGGTCACCGTCTACAAGTCGGATGCTTTTGACTTTCGTTCCGATTTTCAAGGTATTCGAACTGCCTTTTACTTTCAAATTTTTGATCACCGTGACAGCGTCCCCATCCGCTAAAATGTTTCCAACCGCATCGCGCACCGCTTCCTCTTGCAGTTGTTCAGTCGGATTCCATTCATGTGCACACTCTGGGCACACCACCATTCCGGCATCTTCATACGTGTACTCACAACCGCATTGTGGGCAATTCGGCAACTCCACCATGTTTTTCTCATCTCCCCTAATTCACGCTATGCTTAGTATACCAAATCACCGCAAGCTGGATCACCTGACTACAAGAACGGGGCATTCTGCATGATTGACGACTTTGTGGCTAACGCTGCCAAGCATTACTTCACGGATCGGCGACAATCCACGACTCCCAATGACCACTAAATCGTATTGCTTTTCCTTGGTCATCTTGACGATTGCGGGGCCTGGAATGCCATGCAACACTTCGACTTGGTGGAATATTTGTTCCCTATCCAGCAGCTCGGCGACTGGCTGGATCTTTTTCTTTCTGGCCAAATCGAATTCCATCGCCGCAGCGTCATGAATCACTTCATTTGCATCTTCTTTGTAATCGGACACATAGACAACCGTCACTTCCGCTCCATCAACCAAACTAGCAATCTTCACGGCCTCTTTAGCTGCACGAGCCGAATTTTCGGAACCGTCGACAGCCAGTAGAATGTTCTGATACATACTTCCACTCCTTTCAAGATGATCATTCTTTTGTCTACTTAACGCTATTCGCCGTCCCCTGAAAAGTTCCTGCCTTTTTCCAGGAACGAAAAAACCGGCCCTCTACGAATAGAACCGGTTTATGCCTTTATTTATTTTCTTTGAACCATCCATTGACTTGTGTAAAGAATTTCGCCATCGTTTCGGGCTTCGACATATTTGGGACGCGGGCAAGGAGCACTTCTTTCGGTGCTTTCAAGCCATCTTGTTTTTTCTGCAAAACCAACACTGCCTTAGCATGCTGAGCGTTTTTAAAGATGTTCTCCGGCAGTTCCATGACCGCCTGGATATGCGCTTGATGTTTCAGGAAGCTGTGCAATTGTCCCGCCATTGGTGATTCGAAAATATTTCTTGGGATGACAAAGAACAAATAGCCGCCTGCTTTTGTATGCTTCAACGATTGCTCGATGAACAAATGATGGGCATAGGACATGCCTTCTTCCGCTTTCAACTCATAATTTGAGGCAGTTGCTTCGTCCGGATAATAACCGACCGGCAAGTCAGAAACGACGCAATCGACCGGGTCGATCAATAGCGGTTGCAGGGCATCTTGCAAATAAAACGTCACTGGCTGCTCGATCAAATTGCCGATATTCGAAGCCAGTCGGATTAACAAATCATCGAGTTCGACAGCAGTCCCGCTCATGCGGCCGTCCAAATAATTCATCACAGTAAACAATAAATTACCCGTTCCGGCTGCGGGGTCCAGAACAGTCGCTTGCTGTTCTTTGACAAATAGCTCCACCAGGTAGCCGATTAATAAACCGAGTGCATCCGGCGTCATTTGGTGATGGGGCTGAACATGCTCTTTCATGCCTTTTAATATCGACAATTGCAGCGCTTTTCGCATATCTTCTTTTGATGCATCTTCTGCGATGCTCAATTGCCCATCCAGCCAGCGCTCAGTCGTCGTGAGCAAACTTTCTAAATAGGAAGTTTCTTCCTGTTTTTGGATCGACACCGTTTCATTGTCAATCGCCGTAAAAATACTTTCCATAGATGAATTCATAAATCTCCGTCCTCAATAAGGAAACCCACTCGGCAAGAGTGGGTTTCTTGGTATTAGTTTGTCAGTTTCTTAACTGCTTCAAGTGCTTTGTCGTAATCAGGGTGATCGGTACCTTCTGACACATATTCCACGTATGCCACTTTGCCGTCTTTGTCGACTACAAAAATGGAACGTGCCAACAAGCGCAGTTCTTGCATCGTCAAGCCGTACGCTTCACCAAACGACAAGTCGCGATGATCGGACAATGTTGTGATGGAGTCTACACCGTTAATTTCGGTCCAGCGCTTCTGTGCGAATGGCAAGTCACAAGAAACCGTCAACACTTCGACGTCTTGACCTAGTGATGCCGCTTCATCGCTGAAGCGTTTTGTCTGATCGGAACATACTCCTGTATCAAGTGATGGCACGACACTAACCAATAGCACTTTGCCTTTGAAATCCTCCAAAGACTTCGGTTCCAGGCTGTTCGATAACGCCGTGAAGTCCGGTGCCTGATCGCCTACTTTCACTTCATTGCCTGGCAATGTTACAGGGTTTTGCTTGAATGTGATTTGTACCAAATTGCAACGCCTCCCTTTCAGATTACCTTTATCATACTAAATGCTTTCGCTTTCTTGCAACCGAGACCCTTCCAGCCGCTTTCTCGCCATTTGCTGTTTGCGGTAAGCGTCCTCGTGGACAACCGTCGTATCTGCAATGAAATCATGGACACCTTGCTTTAAAGCAGTGAATCCGACGATCCAATACAAAGGCAAAATCGTTACCGAAATAAAGCGGCCGATCCATTCGCGAAACAATAAGGTCGACCAAGATAAACGCTCCGTTTTCAACGAAACGACGCGCAGGCCAAATACCATCTTCCCGAGTGTCTGTGCAAAAAACTTAGTCATCAACACAAAATAACCATAAAAAACAAACGCGGTCAAAATCGCATATGGCGCATACCACACAGTTTCAGCCGTTTCCCATCCGAATAGCGCAAACAGTGGCCGTATCAGAATAGAAGACACCGCCGAGATGGCTAGAAGATCGATTAAATACGCCCAAAAGCGCATCCAAAACCCTGCCGGCTTACGTTCATAAAATAGAATTTGATCATTTTCCGGCCGGGCCGGCGGAGTTGCAGCCGCCCGTTCTGCCGATTCGTTCGTGACGTGATCAGTCATGCTTCTCCACCTCCTTAATTTTCACCGTATAGATACATCATGCGCGGTCCGCTGTTTTGGGACAGCATATCCGAGATGAACTTGGTTTCCATGTCCATGCCAAAGAATGAACCGGCTTTCATTGCAAACAGTGATGACCAGTCCTCGCTAGCACCGTATTCGAACACTTCGCCGCCCGCTAAATCAAAGTCATCCTGCATCGCCTGGATGACATCTTCTTCAAAGCCGAAATCATCCGCAAGGTTCGCTTCGACTGCTTGGCGGCCATTCATAATGCGGCCGTCTGCGTATTCTTTAACTTCCGCTTCGGTCATGTCGCGTCCTTCTTCGATTACATCGACGAACTCTTCATAGGAACTATCGAGCATCTCTTGCAAGAGCGCACGCTCGTCATCCGTCATTTCGCGTGTCGGGCTCATGATGTCTTTATATGGACCCGATTTGATGGTGACGAAATCCACGCCATAGCGCTCTGCCAATTCACCGTAATTGACGCTTTGCATAATAACGCCAATCGAGCCTGTCAAAGTTTCTTCGCTGACGAAAATCTTTTCAGCAGGCGCCGCAATATAGTAACCTCCAGAAGCAGCGATTGCCCCCATCGATACGTAAAGCGGTTTTCCGGTCTCATCTTGAATCTCTTTAATCTTGTCATGGATCTGTGCCGATTCAACGACTCCTCCGCCCGGAGAATTGACTTTCAAGACAACACCTTTGACGCTGCTGTCTTCTTTAATAGCCTGTAGTTGTTCCATGAACAAATCATGGTTGTAACCTGCAGCGGAAAATAGAGACGCCTCTCCAGTATCTTGAATCGCCCCGTCCACATTTAATACGGCAATTCGATTAGATCCGTTGCCTGACTCTACTACGTGTTCGCTCAAGGCTGTCTGTTCGGTCCCCGTCCAATCGTCAAATCCCGAAGTAAAATCTGACTGCAGTATTGTGAATGCCGAGTTAATGACGAGTGATATCGCAAGCAAAATGGCAGCGGCAAGCAAGGCAATCCATCGTTTTTTATTCATCATGTTTCTATTCCCTCCTTAAGTATTCCAGTTAACTATACGGTATAGACCTCAAAATGTTTCACTTTCCGCTAAATTCAGCGCCAACTAAGCGGCGATTTCTTTTCGTTCGCCTCGCCTCCATGATTTTCGAGCCCGTGAACAAGATCAAAGCACTCCAGATAAAGGAGAAGGAAATAATCGACACTAGGCCAAACGCTTCCCCATAGAGAAAGACGCCGATCAATAGCATCAAGCTTGGAGCGATGTATTGCAAAAAGCCAATCATGTATAACGGAATCAACGGCGCGCCCATGGCGAATAATAGCAGCGGCACAGCCGTCAACAATCCACTAAGAATAACGAGTAAATCGGTCGAGACACCGCTATGAAGAAATGCTGCGCGGTCGATCGAAAACAAATAGACGTAATAAGCGGTCGCAAACGGCAAGACGAACATCGTTTCGATTGCGAGTCCCCTCAGTGCATTTAAACGGATGGTCTTTTTGATCAATCCGTAAAAGGCAAAACTGAACGCCATGCCCAGTGCTAGCCAAGGCAACGTGCCATACGAAATCGTAATGACCGATACGCCGATCGCCGCAAGGACAAATGCGATTTTAACAGCAGGCGATAGCTTCTCTTTTAAAAAGAACGAACCGAGCAAAACGGAAATCAATGGATTAATGTAATAACCGAGGCTGGTTTCAACAATTCGGTCGTTGGTCACCGCGTAAATATAGAAAAACCAGTTTGCCGAAATGAGAAACGAAGCCAGCATCAGCAGAAAAAAAGTTTTCTTCGATTTCCACAATGACTTGACGTCATCCATAAACTGCCTGCCGCCCCCTGTCAGGACGATAAAGCCGAGTGTCAGCCAAAACGCCCAAAAAATACGCCCGGCCAACAACTCATCGGCGGGCACATGGTCGACTTGTTTCCAAAATATCGGGAGAAATCCCCAAATCGTATAAGTTAGTATCGTCAGCAAGGTTCCTTTTTTCTCTTCAGTCATCTTCGCATCGCGCACCATTCTTCAAGTATTTTTATTCACGAAATAATAGACCCATTATATGCCTGCCATATTGGAAAGTAAATACAGCAAAAGCCCCCGGTATGAGCGGGGGCTTTTGAAGAAAATATTATTTTTTTGCGATTTCCGCTTGTCGAAGTTCAACACGGCGGATCTTTCCTGATGCGGTTTTCGGTAACTCCGAGCGAAACTCGATAGCTCGTGGATATTTATATGGCGCTGTCAATTCCTTGACGTGTTGCTGCAGTTCTTTAATCAGCTCGTCGCCGATTTCGTAGCCTTCAGTTAAAACCACAAAAGCTTTGACGATCGTTCCGCGGATTTCATCCGGTGAACCAACGACGGCGCATTCCTGCACGGCTGGATGTTTGACGAGCGCATCTTCCACTTCGAATGGCCCGATCGTATAGCCAGAGGAAATGATGATATCGTCGCCTCGTCCTTCAAACCAGAAGAACCCGTCGTCGTCTTTTGATGCCTTATCGCCTGTGACATAGTAATCGCCACGGAATTGCATTTGAGTACGCTCCGCATCTTTGAAATATTCCTTAAAGAGTGCTGGCGTCTCGATGTGTACGGCGATGTCGCCGACTTCTCCTACTTTACAAGGCTCTCCGTTATCATTGATAATGTCCACCCGGTTGCCTGGTGTCGGTTTGCCCATTGAGCCCGTGCGGCCCTCCATCCCTTTCATGGTACCGACAAGCAATGTATTTTCGGTCTGCCCATAGCCGTCGCGAACATCTAACTCAAAATGCCTTTTGAAGACATCGATCACTTCCGCATTTAAAGGCTCACCTGCTGATACCGCACTATGAAGCGAACTTAGATCGTATTTCGCTAAATCTTTCTGTTTTGCCATCAACCGGTATTCGGTCGGCGTGCAGCACAATACATTAATCTTACGCTGTTCAAGCAATTCCAGGTAAACGGCCGGATCAAACTTGCCATTGTAGACAAACGCCGTCGCGCCGCTTCCGAGCGTTGCAAGAAACGGGCTCCAAATCCATTTTTGCCAACCTGGACTTGCTGTTGCCCAAACCAAATCGCCTTGTTCCGCACCGAGCCAATGCTCTGCAGAAGTTCGTAGATGCGCATATGCCCAGCCATGGCTGTGGACAACGCCTTTCGGATTGCCAGTTGTCCCAGACGTGTACGACAGAAATGCCATATCGTCGTTTTTGGTTTGCGCCGCTTCGTAATGATCGGAAGCCGCTGCCATTTCATCCGTCAACGAAAGCCACGAATCCGGTCCTTGGCCGATGACAAAATTCGTCAATGCATCCATTTCATCCACGCCTTCAAATTGACTTAAAAACGGCTCATAAGCGATGACCGCTTTTGCTTCGCTATGATTCAAACGGTAAGAAATATCTTTCGCTCGCAACATCTCAGAACTTGGAATCACCACCAGCCCTGCTTTCAATGCCCCGACATAAACAATATAGGCTTCGATGAGCCGTGGCACCATGACTAGCACAACATCCCCTTTTTGAAGTCCTGCCGCTTCGAAGCTATTCGCTGCCTGATTCGCTTGTTTGATCAATTCATCGTATGTAAGGTCTTTCTTTTCCCCTTTGTCATTTTCCCAAATAATTGCCTTGCGTCCATCTCCGCCGGCAAATCGTTCGAACTCTTCTACCAAGTTATAGTTTTCAGGTGCTAATAATTGCTCGCGTTTCATCCCAATCTCCCCTTTGCCCATGAACTATTATTATTCTTGTATCATTATACAACAACTATTTAATTATTCAAAATAATTATAAAAGAGAATTTTATTGAATTCTGTCAGCTTCATTGAACAGCAAATTACACATTATTGTTCTCATGCAATAGCGAATAACTTCATCACAAAAGCCCCGCCAGAAACTTGGTTTGAGTTCCTGACCGGGCTAGTCAATTTAAACTTATAGCAAATCTTCAAATCGCTGTTCTTTCTTTCTCGGAAATTCAATAATCTCACGCTCTGCTACCGCTTGGTCGATCATATCATCGAATGATACAAAGCTTTCGTAATGCTCCACTTTGTCTGTTTTCGGTTTCGTTTTCGGATTGGCCGGCGTGAAAATCGTGCAACAATCCTCATATGGCCGGATGGAAATATCGTAAGTACCGATCGCTTGTGCCGTTTCGATGATTTCGAGTTTATCTTGCGCGATCAATGGGCGCAAAATCGGCGTATTGGTCACGGCATTGATTGCCTGCAGACTTTCTAATGTCTGGCTCGCCACTTGGCCGAGGCTTTCACCGGTGATAATAGCTTTCGCATCGGTCTTCGCTCGCACAGCATCCGCTATGCGCATCATCATCCGGCGCGTCGACGTCATCGTCATATTATCCGGAACTTGCTTATGGACTTCCTGCTGGATTTCAGTGAATGGAATGATGTGCAAGGTGACAGGCGAGCCAAAGCCGCTCAATTTCTCCGCCAAGTCGAGCACTTTTTCTTTTGCGCGCTCGGTTGTGAAGGGCGGACTGAAGAAATGAATCAACTCAAGTCTAACGCCCCGTTTTAACATATGATATCCCGCAACTGGGCTGTCGATACCGCCAGACAGCATCAATAATCCTCTGCCTCCCGCGCCAATCGGCAAACCTGCTGCGCCTTTAATTGTTTCGGCCATCATATAGGCGGCATCTTGACGGATTTCGACATGCAAATCGATGTCGGGCTTTTTCATCGCGACGGTCAATTCCGGCGTATTGCCGAGCACATAGCCGCCGATGGTCCGCATGATTTCTGGCTTTTCATAAGGAAATTCTTTAAAGGGCCGTTTAACAGACACTTTAAAGCTTTTGTCTTGAGTGTCCATTTTGCTGACAATCGATAACGCGGTACGCTTCATCTCGTCCAGTTCCAGGCTAGTCTGCGTGACTGGGCTGAATGACTGGATGCCAAACACATAAGGCAGCCGTTTTAAGATGTCCTCCATGCCTTGTTCATCATCACAGAATAAGAACATGCGGTCACGCTCAGCTTTAATGCGCAATGTCGGGATGCCGGCGAATAATGTTTGAATGTTGTTTCGGAGCCGCGAAATAAAGGCTTGCCGGTTGCGTCCCTTTGTTGACAGCTCACCATAGCGGATGAGAATTTGATTGGTTTTCATGATGATTCGACTCCTTTGATCAATTGATGCGCTTTATGGAAACGTTTTTTCAGTTCGGTAATGTCTTCTTGTGTCGTATTGGCACCGAAGCTGATGCGAATTGTGCCGTCGCGATATTCGCGCGGCAACCCGATCGCTTCGATCACATGGCTTGCTTGTTTATTCTTAGAAGAACAGGCACTCGAAGTCGAGACGATGACGCCTTCTTGCCCCAAAGCGCCGACCAAGGTCTCACCTCGTACATTCTTTATGGCCAAAGCCAAAATATGCGGTGCCGCGCCATCCGGGCTGACAATATAAATATCTTGGTATCCGGCAAAAAAAGAGCGCAATTCCGCATTCCATTCTAGATGATCCGCTATTGGTCTGGCAAGGCGCAATGCTTTTGCCATCGCAGCGGCGTTCGGAACCGACACGGTGCCGCTGCGAAGCCCATTTTCTTGTCCGCCTCCAAAGAGGATGGGTTCGATTGCCGCTTTGTTTATAGCCAATAGACCGCTATTTTTCAAGCCGTGCAATTTATGGGCAGAGATTGTCAGTAAATCTGGCTGCTCCTCTTTACCGAGCGGCAATTTGCCGGCACCTTGCACAGCATCGACGTGAAACAACGCCCGGTGATGTTTCACGATGCTGCGAATTTCAGCCAGTGGATGAATCGTGCCGACTTCGTTATTGACTTGCATGAGGCTTACGAGAATTGTTTCGTCGCGAAGTGCCTCCCGCAGCTCTTCTAGATCAATTGCTCCCGACCGATTCACAGAAAGCAAAGTGATGTCAAAGCCTTCTTGTGCCAGTTGCTTCAACGGTTCCAAAACCGATGGATGTTCGGTTTTGCAGGAGATGATGTGGCGTCCTTTTTCCTGATTGGCGTAAGCCACCCCGCGGATCGCCAAGTTATTCGCTTCAGTCCCGCCTGATGTAAAAACGATTTGCTCATAGCCAAGTAAGCCTTTAATCTGGCTGCGTGCGGATTCAAGTAGATCTTCCGCTTCATTTCCTAAGCGGTGCAGCGATGCCGGATTCGCAAAATAACGGTTGCTTGCCTTTACAAAAGTTTCTAGCACCTGCGGGTCCGGTTCGGTCGTTGCACTATTATCCAAATATATCATTGCTATCCCTCCGAAAAGAAAACCACCAGCTCATCTGCTGGTGGTTTCGTTATTATCTTAGTCTTGATCTTTTACGAGAACTTCAATGCGTTTCATCGAGCCAGGTTCAAAATTTTCCACGGCTGTCGCCGCTTCTTCCAAAGCCTTCGTATAGCGCATTTGGCGGAATGACTCTTCGGCTTCCAATAGATGGGCGTGAAGCTGGGGATTCGTCTTCCGGTAACGGTTTCCGTATTGAATGATACGTTCTACAAGCAAGACATTTTCAACCATTTCTTTTGCTTTGATCTCTACATCGGTAATGCTTGTTTCTGCCTGTTCCATGTAATTATCGACTAGCTTCATATTAAGGGGCACTTCTCGAAGCGCACGCATCGCGACAAACAAATGCTCTTCCGCTTCTTCGAGACGGACATCCATATCTTCCGGAATTCCCGGGATATTCGCTTTATGCAACATGCGGTCAGTTTCTTGAAGGCGGCGCCTCAATTCTTCCACATGTATGCGGGCTTTGTTTTCCTCGACTCTTAGGTTTTTCAGCGCATCAGTGAAGTCCATCTGCGTCGAATCGACGATGGATAAATCTTCACGAATGTGCATCAATTCGTCCTGAAGGCTCGAATAAGCAGATTGGTCTTCCTCTAAGCGCGTCGACAGTAATTCGAAGCGCTTTGCCAATTGTTCTACTTTTTCTAGGCAAGTCTTCGGAATTGCCGCTTCCTGGTCGGTGATTTTATAGCTATGTTGAACATAACGGCTTTCTTCTTCCAGTTCTTGTGTGTCGCGGGCTACTACTTGAAGGTGGCGCTCCGTATCCATGAGATGCTGGTCGATATAATGCTTAGCTGCCACTTCTTTTTCCAATAGCTCGTACATCGCATCGATTCGGTCTTTAATTTGGTCGACTTGGTTTTTGCTATCGGAAACTTCCAAGGAATCCAATTGTTTTTTCAATACAACTAGT
This sequence comes from Planococcus maritimus, assembly GCF_001687625.2. Classification (NCBI taxonomy): domain Bacteria; kingdom Bacillati; phylum Bacillota; class Bacilli; order Caryophanales; family Caryophanaceae; genus Planococcus; species Planococcus maritimus. The sequence continues at coordinate 1,272,832 of NZ_CP016538.2, read as the reverse complement.
TCTTGTTCGATTTCTTCAATTTTTTCGGTCAAGCCGAGATGGTTTAGGTAGTAAGACTGCTCTTCCATCTCTTGTTTACCTGAGCGCAACTGTGCTAAGTCCTGTGGAATCTTATCATCAATTTCCGTTAACATCATCGGGATATCGTCCACAAGCATGAATGCTTGCGTGCTGTCTGCAGATAAATTGATGACCATTTCACGCGCTCTGAGATAATTGCCTTCGTCCGTCAGCTGATCGTACTCTTCAAAACGCTGAACAAATGATTCTAAACGCTTTTCGAGAGGTTCTGCAGCCGCCCCGTAGGAAGCTTTATGTGCCAATAGGTTTTTGCGGGCACGGACATATTTGTCTTGGATTAAATCCATTTCGCTGCGGTTTTTTTCTTCGCTGCCGATCAGTTCGTCCAGTTCCGCGAAAATGACCGCGATTTGCTGGTCAGCGTCATCTATTTTCACTTCCGCTTGTTTTTCAAGCTTGGAAGCTTTCGGAAAGTTAAAGCGCTTGATCGATTCTTCTGCATCATAGAGTGTTGCGTCTATTTTGGGGATGTCGACATCCATGATTTCGTCCCATTTATTGCGCCAGCGTTCAAACATTTCTTCTGTCTGGCCATTCAAGTTCAATTGTTTCACTTTAGTAAGTTCTTCCATAATTGGTTTCTTTTTTAGTTGCAGTTTCAGTTGTTCCAGACGCTCGATTTCCGCATTGTGTTTTTTTCGAAACATCATGCCGATGATAAGCAGCGCCAATAGAATGATGACCGCAATGATGATATACTCCATCATAAGTCATTTAGCCCCCTGTTCCAAATACATTACCGGTTACATAAGTATGTTTAATGATTCTTTTATTTTAACATGTATTCTACTCTTTTGTTTGCCAAATTAGAAGAAAACAGGGAATAATTTTATCAAATTGAAAAGATGGTGAACTTTATGAATAAACGAGATGGCCACATTCACACCCCGTTTTGCCCTCATGGTACAAGCGACCCGCTTCACGCTTATGTGGACAAGGCAGAAAAATCCGGATTTACCGACATTAGTTTCACGGAACACGCCCCGTTACCTGCAGGTTTTATGGATACAACCCCTGCACAAGACAGCGGCATGAATAATAATGAAATGTCAGCCTATTTCAACGCGCTCAACGAAGTAAAGCCAAACTACCCCAATATGCGCATTCGCAGCGGGCTGGAAGTGGATTTTATCCAAGGCTTTGAAAAACAAACGTCCCATCTATTGGAACAAGTCGGCCCTTATCTGGAAGACGCCATTCTTTCGGTCCACTTCTTGCGTTATCAGGACCGTTTTATCTGTTGCGATTTCAGTGCAGAGGTGTTTATGCAACTCGCAAATGACATGGGTTCTGTCCAGGCAGTCTACGATTTGTATTACGATACAGTCGAAGCCTCTATTCTAGCTGACCTCGGCCCTTACAAACCAAAGCGCATCGGCCACCCAACGCTGTGCCATAAATTCCAGCATGTCCACGGGGAGCAAATCGATGATGATGCACGCATCCGAAATATTTTACAGCTGATCAAAAAACAGGGCTATGAGCTCGACGTCAATTCCGCAGGGCTATCCAAACCCGGCTGCCAGGAATTCTACCCGCCTGAGCCTTATATCGCCTATGCACGCGAACTTGGCGTTCCGCTTGTTTTCGGTTCGGATGCCCATAGTACAGAAGGCTTGCACAAATACGCAGAACACTTTTATACTGAACACTATTAAATAGAAACTATTAGAAATGAGATGATTCCATGTTTGCTACAACTTCTTACAGCGGCACACGCGAAGAGCAATACAATCTGCTCAATAAACAACTTGACGCTTTGCTTGCGGGTGAACCGAACCGCATCGCTAATTTGTCGAACGCTTCTGCCCTCCTTGGCCAATTCCTCGACCGCATCAACTGGGTCGGCTTTTATTTAATGGAAGAGGGCGAGCTCGTCCTCGGCCCATTCCAAGGAATGCCGGCTTGCGTCCGAATTCCAGTCGGCAAAGGCGTATGCGGTACAGCCATCGACAAAAATGAAACCATGCTTATCGATGATGTTCATGCCTTCCCTGGCCATATTGCCTGCGATGCCGCTTCTCGTTCAGAGATCGTCATTCCACTTGTCAAAGACGGCGAAGCCATTGGCGTACTCGATATCGACAGCCCGGAGCTTGCGCGATTTACCGAAGAAGACCGCAGCGGGCTTGAAAAGTTTGCAAACACGTTATTGAAGCATATCTAAACACCAAAAGATCCCGGCAGACTGCCGGGATCTTTTTTAGATTTCCTGCAAATTAGATTTGATTTGCGCAAACGCCTGCTCAAGGTCCACTAATAAATCTTCAACATTTTCAAGCCCGACCGACAAGCGCACGAGCGAATCGCTGATGCCCATCTTTTCCCGTTCTTCTGGTGGCACGACGGCATGTGTCATCGTTGCCGGATGCTGAATCAATGTTTCCGCATCGCCAAGGCTGACAGCAATTTTGATTAGGGATAATGCATTCAAAAATTCCTGTGCTTGCTTTTTGCCGCCTTCAAGTTCGAATGAAATCAGCCCGCCACCACGGCGCATCTGTTCTTTAGCCAGCGCCATTTGAGGGTGTCCTGCATCAAATGGATACAAAATACGGGTCACTGCTTGTTCGCCTTGGAGAAACTCGACAATTTTTTCTGCGTTATCGATATGGCGGTCCATGCGCACATGCAATGTTTTCAAGCCGCGAATCAACAGCCACGCATCAAACGGCGACATAATGCCACCGAAATCCTTTTGGACAGTCATACGGATTAACTGCATTTCATCCGCATCTGCTCCGACCAATATCCCACCGACAATATCGCCATGGCCGTTCAAATACTTGGTGGCACTATGGAGTACAAAATCAGCACCATACTCAATCGGATTTTGTAGATACGGCGAACTGAACGTATTGTCCACCACCACCCGCAAGCCATGTTTCTTGGCCACGGCTTCAACCGCCCGTAAATTAACGAGCTCCATTGTCGGATTGATGGGTGTCTCCACATAGATCACTTTCGTCTCAGGACGGAGCGCCTGCTCGATTTGTTGTTCGTCGGTCATCGCAATGAGTGAATGTGTGATGCCATACTTTTCTTCCATAATTGACAGTAAGCCGAATGTGCAACCATAGATGCCACGCGAGCACAGCACATGGTCGCCCGCTTTCGTCAAATGTACCAGAATCGTACTGACTGCAGCCATCCCTGATCCGAATGCCAGTGCACCAGACCCACCTTCGATCTCCGCCATCCGCTCTTCTAATACACGCACTGTCGGATTGCCGAGGCGCGAGTAGATGTTTCCGTCCTGCTCCCCTGCAAAACGGGCTTCTCCTTGTTGCGCATTTGCGAACGAAAAAGTAGACGTCTGATAAAGTGGAGTCGCCAAGCTGTCGTGATGCACTTTGCTGTCATAGCCCTTGTGAATTATCGCTGTCTCAAACTTGTGTTTTTGTTTCATCATTCATACACCCCTCACCAATTATAGAAAGCGCTTACATTTACAACTATCTCCATTTTACTCCGAGATAGGCGAAAAAGAAAGCTTCATTTCTTAGTATATTGCCGTGTATCCATTGACTGATGCATCCGCTATCGGGTATACTAGCCTTTGTGTAAAATAATCGCAGCAGTTGTATGTGCGGGTTTGTCCATTTTGTTCCTCTGCGGAGGTGTATCGCGTAACTCTAGGCTGCTGAGCGAAGGTACATGAAAACAAAATGGCTTGCAGCATGAATGCATCTGGTTTTTATTTTACTCTAAAAACCAAATTAGAGGAGGAGACTCATTATGTCTCGTTATACAGGTCCAGCATGGAAACTGTCACGTCGCCTTGGAATTTCTTTGAGCGGCACAGGTAAAGAACTCGAAAAACGCCCTTACGCACCAGGTCAACACGGTGCTAACCAACGCCGTAAAGTTTCTGAATACGGCTTGCAATTGCAAGAAAAACAAAAACTACGCTTTATGTACGGAGTGAACGAACGTCAGTTCAAAACAATGTTCATCAAAGCTGGTAAAATGGATGGCAAACATGGTGAGAACTTCATGATCTTGCTTGAAACACGCCTTGACAACGTTGTTTACCGCCTCGGCCTTGCGCGCACTCGCCGCCAAGCTCGTCAATTGGTAAACCACGGACACATCCTTGTTGATGGCAAACGCGTAGACATCCCGTCTTATAGCGTGAAACCAGGACAAACAATCGCTTTCCGCGAAAAGTCCAACAACCTTGATGTTGTTAACGAAGCGATCGAAGTGAACAGCTTCGTTCCAGAATACGTTTCAATCGACGCTGACAAAAAAGAAGGCACATTCGTCCGTCTCCCAGAGCGCAGCGAATTGTCTGCTGAAATCAACGAACAATTGATCGTTGAGTTCTACTCACGTTAATCGATTGACCAAAACCCTCCAGGTTTACTTGGAGGGTTTTTTCTATGCCGTCATTTGTCAGCCTTTTATAGGTCTCGCGAAATTTGCCTCCTCTCTTGGTTTCGTCGATTCCTTGCCCGGACTATGCTAAACTGGTTCCATAAAGGAGGCGTTTTAATGCGAATCGTATCCATTTGCCCAAGCAATACCGAGTTGCTCGCTTTTTTAAATGCCGATCATTTGCTGGTCGGTATCGATGATTATTCTGACTGGCCGAAAAGCATTGAAGGGCTGCCACGCCTCGGACCGGATTTATCCATTCGTATGGACGAAGTAGAAGCTCTTTCACCGGATCTTGTCTTGGCGTCACTCAGCGTGCCCGGCATGGAGAAAAACATTGAAGAGCTTGAAAAGCGCAAGATTCCCCACCTTATACTCGATCCACAATCGCTCACTGACATCCGAAGCGATTTAAAGACAGTGGCTGATGCCATAAACTTTGACAGCTCAGCAGTCCTCGAAGAATATGATGCGGCGATTACCGAATTGACAAAACGCGGCGACAGCACAAGCTCCTCCCCTTCCCTGTACTGGGAATGGTGGCCTAAACCGGTATTCACTCCCGGAGGTGTCAACTGGCTCAGCGAAATTAGCCGGTTAGTCGGCGCCCGCAATTGTTTCGAAGATGAAGAGACCGCGAACATCCAAACCGATTGGGATGCAGTTAGGCAACGAGAGCCAGACTTTATTTTACTTGCTTGGGTCGGCATCATGACTTCGAAGGTCAAACCAGAATTGGTATTAAAACGGCCTGACTGGCAATCGATGAAAGCGATCGACCATATCCACGTCATGGAAGAGGCTTTATTTTGCCGGCCGTCCCCTAGATTAATCGAAGGCGCTATTAAGCTCGGCAAACTTGTTCACCCACAAGCGTTCGAAGATTTTCCGCTTCCTTCTTTTATCAAGGAAAAGCAATCCAATGTATAGGATCGACACGCAAAAAATCCAGCGGCGCAATGAAAGCGCCGCTGGATTTTTTCTTTTAATGCCGGTTGCGTTCCGGCTCAGCATCTCCACGAATATTCGTTGAGCCTTGTGTTCCAATCAATGGATCTTCGTCTTCTTTCAAGCGGTTCACGTCGCTTGGCTCGGATTGCTTTGTTTTATCTTCCTCCACTAACACAAGAATGCGTCCTTCTTTGAATTGCTCTTCGTAACTTTTCGCTTCATCTTCCGGCACGCCTAGGCCGATTAAAGCCCCCGCAATTCCGCCAACGCCCGCGCCAGCTACTGCGCCAGTCAGGCCAGCTGCAATTGGACCCGCTGCGACAATTGGTCCAATCCCAGGGATCGCCAGCGCCCCAAGGCCTGCTAACACACCTCCAAGGCCGCCAAGCGCTCCACCAGTAGCCGCGCCAGCTGCCGCGCCTTCACTAGCCTGGGTTCCGGTTTCTTCGGTTACACGCTCCACGTCTTTTTTATCTTTACTAAGAACCGAAATGTCTTCATCTCGGTAGCCTTGCCGCTGAAGATCCTCGATAACTTCCACTGCTTCCATTTCCGTTCCGTATGACCCGACTACTCGTGACATGTCCTTCGTCCTCCCTTGTATGAGTTCGCATACTGGTTTATGTATCTAAGATTGTCTTTCCCTGTCAAAGGGGTGTTAAACCTGTGCTTGCACTTGAAAAGCCGCCTGCATCAGCAAGCGGCTTTTGTGTTTAAACAAAATGAATCATATGATATTTTTTCTTGCCGCGGCGGACAATGGCAAACTCATCGTCCAAGCGGTCTTTTTCATCGACTACGTATTCAAGGTCTCGAATTTTTTCACCATTGATGGAAATGGCACCGTTCGTGATATCTTCGCGCGCTTGTCGTTTTGAAGGGGATACTTTGCTGTCGACAATCAAATCGACGATCGGCTTCGCTTGTTTCGCCATTTCGACAGAAGGAACGTCTTTAAAAGCCGCTTTCATTTCATCCGCGCTCAAGCTTTTCAGATCACCGCTGAACAAAGCTTTCGTAATACGCTGTGCGTCAAGAAGTGCTTCTTCGCCGTGAATGAGCTTGGTCATTTCTTCCGCTAAAACCGTTTGCGCTTTTCTAAGATGCGCTTCCGTCTCTACACTTTCAGCAAGTGCTTCAATTTGTTCCTTTTCAAGGAAAGTGAAAATCTTCAAGTATTTAACAACGTCCGCATCCGCTGTATTAATCCAGAACTGGTAAAACTCATAAGGAGAAGTTTTTTTCGCATCGAGCCAAACAGCACCGCCAGCCGTTTTGCCAAATTTCGTGCCGTCCGCTTTTGTCACAAGCGGGATTGTGATGCCGAACGCTTTCGCTTCTTCTTCGTGTGTTTTGCGAATTACTTCTAGACCGGATGTGATATTGCCCCACTGGTCCGATCCGCCAATCTGTACGCGGCAATTGTATTCATTGTACAAATGGTTAAAGTCAATGGCTTGGATTAAGGTGTAGGAGAACTCCGTAAATGAAATCCCGCCTTCAAGACGCGATGCCACCGAATCTTTTGCCAGCATGTAATTGACAGAAATCAATTTACCGAAATCGCGCAGAAATTCGATGACGCTCATGCCGTCGATCCAGTCGCGGTTGTTAACCATTTTCGCCCCGTTCTCGGTCTGGAAATCAAAGATCTGTTCCATTTGCTTTTTGATGGAATCGACATTGCGATCGATCTGTTCTGTCGTCTGCAATTGACGTTCTTCGTTGCGACCGGATGGATCTCCAATCATACCAGTGGCCCCGCCCACTAACAGGATCGGCCGGTGTCCGTGCAGCTGGAAGCGGCGCAATGTTAACAGCGGGACAATGTGTCCAATGTGCATGCTGTCAGCTGTCGGGTCAACGCCGCAATATAATGAGATTTTTTCCTGGTCCAGTACACTTGCCATTCCTTCTTCATCCGTCTGTTGGTACAGAAGCCCGCGCCAGTTCAAGTCTTCGATTAATGCATTTGTCATATAAATTTCCTCCTTTTTGCTGTTTCACCTTATTGCCGGGGCACAAAAAAGTCCCTGCATGAAATTCATGCAGGGACGCATATGCGCGGTACCACCCAGCTTGGAGGACGGAGCCTCCCACTCGAATGTGCCAGACGGGGCACTTCCGCAAACTCCAGGCCTGTAATTCGTGGCATGCGTTTTGGCCGGTTCGCACCTCCCACCGGCTCTCTGATTTCAAAACTGCATGCCCTACTGCGGACCTTTCTTCGCTTGATTATAAAGATTCTATATTGTAGTGTACTTGAATCCTAAAGATTGTCAATATCTTTCGTTTCAATTATCGGATTATGCTATAATAGAAAAGATTTTTAGGAGGGGGATAATGTGCAAGATAAACTCAGAAGATGGTTATTGAAAGCAGAAGAAACAACCGATAAATGGACGTCCCACAAATGGTTTAAACGATTCAAAATCACCACGGGAGTCATTTGGAATTTGGCAATCATTCTAGCGATTATTTTGGTGGCAGGTGGCGTATTCGCTGCATCGGCAGGAGCTGGCTATTTCGCTTCCCTCGTGGACGAAGAAAAGCTGCGGACCGAGGAAGAAATGCTGTCAGACATTTACAGCTACGAGGAAACTTCTCAATTGTATTTTGCCGACAATACCTACCTTGGCAAATTGCAGACCGACCTTGACCGTGAAGAAACGACATTAGAAGATGTGTCTGATGTTGCTATCGACGCGGTACTAGCTACCGAAGACGAATATTTCTTCGAACATGAAGGCATTGTCCCGAAAGCGATCATGCGCGGATTGTTCCAGGATGTCTCTAATTCTGACAGCCAATCAGGAGGATCCACGTTAACTCAGCAATTGATTAAAAACCAAATTCTGACAAACGAAGTCTCCTACGAACGTAAAGCAAAAGAAATTCTCTTGGCGATGCGCCTCGAAAAGTTCATGACCAAAGAAGAAATCATGGAAGCCTATTTGAACATCATTCCATATGGCCGAAATTCAGCTGGCATGAACATTGCCGGGATCGAGACTGCGGCAAAAGGCATATTCAATGTGCCAGCGAGCGACTTGAACTTGCCGCAAGCGGCATTCATCGCCGGCATCCCGAAAGCGCCATTTAGCTATACGCCTTATGCGGCAGGTGGGGTCCCTAAAAAAGGGGAGGCTTTGGAACCTGGTCTCAACCGTATGAAAACGGTGCTCTACCGCATGCTTGAAACAGGCTATATCACAGAAGCTGAATACCAAGAAGCGCTGGATTACGACATCGTCGCAGACTTTAGAACGGGCGAAACCCGTTCATACGAAGACCATCCTTTCGTGACGACTGAGTTGGAAAAACGTGCAACTCGTATCATTATGGATGTGTTGGCGGAACAAAACGGCGTCGACCCTGAAACACTTGACCAAGACCAAAACTTATACGAAGAATATGCGATTTTAGCTAACCGTGCAGTGCGGTCGAATGGCTACCGTATCCATTCGAGTATCAATAAAGACCTGTACATCGCACAAGATAAAGCACAAAAAGCGTACCAAGGATACGGCACGACCTTGTCCGAGGACTATATTGATGAAAACGGCGAAACCAAAACCCGCCAATTGCCTGTACAAGTCGGCAGTGTCACCTTGGAAAACGACACCGGCCGCATCTTGAGCTTTGTCGGCGGGCGTGATCACGAAATTGAAAAACTGAACCACGCAACACAAGCCTACCGATCGATCGGATCGACGGTTAAGCCTTTACTTGTTTATGGCCCGGCCTTAGAAAATGGCTTGATCGGCGCTGGCAGCCCAGTGGTCGATGTGAAGTTCACGATGAATGACAACGGCGACAGTTATGAACCGACAAACTTCATCCCGACAAGCGAGCAAGGCATCATGCCGGCGCGTGACGCCCTTGCGCAATCGCAAAACCTTCCCGCATTGCGTTTGTTTGCGCAAATGCGTGACGATATGCCGATTCAATATTTGATCGACAATGGCTTCTCGCGCGTAGAGGAAAACGATGGCGTCGTTTCTTCAGCACTCGGCGGCGGTATCGAAGGTTCTGTTGAAGAAGTTGCGAACGCTTATGCCGCACTCGCCAATGGCGGCAAGCATATGGAAACGACCATGATCGATAAAATTGAAGATGCAGATGGCAATGTCATCTATGAACACGAAGCCGAAGCAAAAGACGTTTTCACGCCACAAGCATCGTATGTATTGACCGATATGCTGCGTGATGTTTTCAAAACGGACCGCGGAACGGCCAGCCGTGCGAACGGCATGTTGAAATTCAACGCAGACTTCGCAGGCAAAACAGGAACGACCCAAGAAACACGAGACGTTTGGCTCGTCGGCTATAACCCGAACATCACAATGGGTGTTTGGCTTGGCTACGACAAAGAAAAATACTCTTTGGATAACTTCCGAAACCAAAACTTACAGCCATCCGTCCGCGTCAATCAATTGTGGGCAAACTTAATGAACACAACTTATGATGTGGCACCAGATGCAATTGGTTCTGGTGATACATTTAAAGAACCTGAAGGCGTCGTCTCCCGCTCATTCTGCGGCATCTCCGGATTTGCGCCAAACGATGCTTGTAAAAAAGCCGGCTTGGTCCGTTCCGATTTGTTCATCGCGGATATCATGACGCCAAAAGCTGGCGATGACAGCTTGAGCAGTGGATCGTATACGACCATCAATGGCAAGCGCTATGCTGCCTTATCAAGTACACCAAGTGAATTTATATCTGGTGGTGGCCTCGGCGTGTCTGAGGAATATGTTGACCGCATGCTCGCTCCATTTGGTGGAGATGCAGGGAAATTATTCCCGGGCAGTTCACGATTCAGCAACGTCGTTTCAAGTGCCACATTTGATGCAGACAGTGCAGCCCCTGCCCCGGTTGGAACGTCGATCAACGGGCGCACCATCACGTGGAGCGACTCCGCTTCCAATGATGTCGTCGGTTACCGTGTATTCCGAAACGGCAGTAGAGTTTCTTCTGTGTCAGAATCGAGCAGCAACTCCTATAGTGCGCCTGGCCCTGGAACGTATACAGTTGTCGCAGTGGACATTACAGGCCGTCAATCGGCTGCTTCCAACGGCGTAACGATCGAAGCGCCAAAACCGGAACCAGCTCCTGAGCCGGAACCGGAAAAAGAACAAGCTCCACCTCAAGAAACTGAAAGACCAGAACCAGAAGAAGAACCGGAACCGGAAGAAAAGCCGGCCGAAGAAACTCCTGCTCCAGAAGAACCAGAGGAACCGGAGGAACCTGAAGAAGAACCTGAAGAAGAAGAGGAAGAAGAAGAACCCGAAGAACCAGAGCAACCAGAGCAACCAGAAGAACCTTCAGAACCAGACACTGAAGCTCCTGAAAGTGAAGAAGACGCAGCATAACAAAAGCCCCTCTGCATTTAGCAGAGGGGCTTTTACTAGTCTTCCATTGTGGACAAATCACCAGTTGGCAGATCCAATTCCCACGCTTTCAAGACGCGGCGCATGATTTTGCCGCTTCGTGTTTTCGGAAGCTTGTCTTTAAATTCGATTTCACGCGGTGCTGCGTGTGCAGCCAGTTCTTTTTTAACGAACTGACGGATTTCTTCAATCAATTCATCGGACGGTTCATAGCCTTCTACGAGCGCAACGAAGGCTTTGATGATTTCTCCGCGTACTGGATCTGGTTTTCCGATGACACCTGCCTCGGCTACCGCTGGATGCTCCAGCAGTTTGCTTTCTACTTCAAACGGGCCGACCCGTTCGCCAGAAGTCATGATGACATCATCGACTCTGCCCTGGAACCAGAAATACCCGTCTTCATCCATATAGGCCGAGTCGCCGGACACATACCACTCATCATTCAAGAAATAGGAGTCGTATTTCTGCGGATTGTTCCAGATTTGCCGCATCATGGACGGCCATCCTTTTTTGATCGCCAGATTGCCCATTTGGTTGGCTGGCAATTCCGTGCCTTGATCGTCAACGATCGCTGCTTGAATCCCAGGGATCGGTTTGCCCATTGAACCTGGCTTGATTGCCATCGACGGGTAATTGCAAATGACTTGTCCGCCTGTTTCCGTCATCCACCACGTATCGTGGATGCGTTTATCGAAAACTTGCGCGCCCCATTTGACGACTTCTGGATTTAGCGGTTCCCCAACAGACAAGACGTGGCGCAAAGTTGAAAGATTGTATTCTTTCACTAAAGCGTCTCCTGCTCCCATCAGCATACGGAATGCTGTAGGTGCGCTATACCAGACCGTAACGCCGTAATCTTCAATAGCTTGGTACCAAGCATCAGGAGAAAAGCGTCCGCCTAGAATAACGGTTGTGACACCATTGAGCCATGGAGAGAACACGCCATATGCTGTGCCGGTTACCCATCCGGGGTCAGCTGTGCACCAGTAGATATCCTGCTCTTGAAAATCCAGTACCCATTTACCGGTTTGATACTGTTGCACCATGGCATATTGCGCATGCAAGACACCCTTAGGTTTGCCGGTAGAGCCGGAAGTATAATGAAGCACTAAGCCATCTTCTTTTTCCAGCCACTCTACATCGAATTGATCCGAGCAGGAATCCAGATGCTTCAAGACGTCGACATGGCCATCCGTTTCTTCTGCCCCTTCTTCCCCGACGAGGAAGATCGTTTTCAAATTAGGAAGGCGATCTTTCGGAATGCGCGGAAGCAATTCCGGTGTCGTAATAATCGCTTTGGCATTACTATCTTCAAGACGATCGTAAATGGCCCCTTCCATAAATGCTTCGAATAAAGGTCCGACAATCAAACCCATCTTCAACGCGCCGAACATAAGGAAGTATAATTCAGGAGAACGGGGCATAAAGATAAAGATACGGTCCCCTTTTTCCAAGTCGGAATGTGATTTCAATAGATTTGCTGCACGGTTCGTCATGCGTTTCATTTCATAAAATGTATAGGTTTCATTGCGGTATTGATCTTTATAATAGAGAGCAACTTTGTTTTTACGGTCCGATTCAGCATGGCGATCAATCGCCTCGTGGGCCATATTGATTTTCCCGGTTTTCGACCAGCTGAACTCTTTTTCAACTTCGGACCAGTCAAAATTCGCTGACTGCTCTTCGTAATTATGTAAATGATGCTTTCCTGGTTTTGCTGGTAACGCTTCCACTCTCACATAAATCATCCTTTCCTATTGTTTCTCTATATTCTACATCAAGCTGGAAGGGAAATGCTAATAATTTTAATTCTTTAGAAAATACGGTGTATTTATCCAAGCAACTTTCTTTTCCTTTCCCCCTTCATGTATAATAAAGCTAATTGCAACCACAGGCGGTGAAATGATGGAACATAAGAAGACGTATAATGCGATGGAATTAAAAACGAAACACGGACGTATCATCATCGAAGGGCCAGTCCCTTCTAGAGAGTTAAAAGAGCTCGATTTCCATGAAGACTTGACGGCTTTCCGGCCTCCAGAACAGCAGCACAAAGCCATTACAGATATTGCTGATTTGCCAGAAGGGCGCATCTTGATTGCGCGTGACCAGAATATGATTGTTGGGTATGTCACATACCTCTACCCCGATCCGCTCGAGCGTTGGTCTGAAGGGAAAATGGAAAATTTGATTGAGCTCGGGGCAATCGAAGTCATCCCGAAGTATCGGGGCGCCGGAGTCGGCAAAGCGCTGTTGCAAGTGTCGATGATGGACGATGCTTTCAACGATTTTATCGTCATCACGACAGAATATTATTGGCATTGGGATTTAAAAGGTACTGGACTGAATGTTTGGGAGTACCGTAAAATCATGGAAAAAATGATGCAAGCGGGTGGACTTGAATATTTCGCTACCGACGATCCAGAAATTAGCTCACATCCAGCCAATACGCTAATGGCACGCATCGGTTCGCGTGTCGATACAGACTCGATCCAACAGTTCGACCAGCTGCGTTTCATGAACCGCTATATGTACTGATTACTAAAGGGGTGTTTGTATGCTGATAGAAGAAATCATGAAGAAAGACGTATTCACGCTGCGTTCAGACCAGACCGTCCAAGACGTGCTGGATTTGTTTGAAGAAAAACGAATTCGCCACGCCCCCATCGTTGACGATGGAAAAGTTGTCGGCATCGTCACCGATCGTGATTTAAAAGACGCGATGCCTTCCATGTTTACGGTCTCCCCAAAAGGCGAACCGTATAAAAAGAAAGTATCCGAAATTATGACAAAGGATCCGATGATCGCTCACCCGTTAGACTTCGTAGAGGAGGTTGCTTTATTGTTCTATGAGCAAAAAATCGGCTGCTTGCCGGTCGTCAGCCAAAATGAACTTGTGGGCTTTCTAACAGAGACCGACTTGTTATATACGTATATCGAGTTGACTGGTGCGCATCAACCCGGGTCTCAAATCGAAATTAAAGTGCCCAACCGCTCTGGTGCTCTATACGAAGTGAGCAAAGTGTTTTATGAGCATAAAGTTAATGTATTAAGCGTCCTCGTCTATCCGGACCGGGAAGACAATGCAAATAAGATATTGGCTTTCCGTATCAAAACGATGAACCCCATTTCCATTATTGAAGATTTGCGAAAAGAAGGTTTCGATGTCCTATGGCCGAATCTCTTACAGGAATGAAAAAACACGCAGTCTTCATCTATTCAGAAGATCAATTGGGGTATAAATTTTCTGAAACGCATCCGTTCAACCAAAAACGGCTCATTTTAACGATTGACTTGCTGAGGGAAATGAAAGCCCTTCCAGAGGATTTGATTGTGCCTGCACGGACTGCAACAGATGAAGAATTATTGCTCGCGCACGACCAGCGCTATATCGACATCGTCAAAAAAGCGAGCCGCGGCGAAGTCACACCGGAAGCCGGCGAAGGTTATGGCATCGGGACAGAAGATACGCCGATTTTCGAAAATATGCACGAAGCGAGTGCCCGCTTGGTCGGCGGCACTTTGACTGCGGTTGACCAAGTAATGGAGGGCAAAGCCGAACATGCATTAAACCTTGGTGGCGGTCTTCATCATGGCTTTCGCGGGAAGGCATCGGGTTTTTGCATCTATAATGATAGCTCAGTCGCCATCCATTATTTGAAACAGAAATACGGCGCACGCGTTTTGTACATCGACACGGACGCACATCACGGAGACGGAGTGCAATGGTGTTTTTACGACGACCCCGACGTCTGTACGGTATCTATTCATGAAACTGGCCGCTACCTGTTCCCTGGCACTGGCAATATCAATGAGCGCGGAAGCGGCCAAGGCTATGGCACTTCATTCAACTTCCCGATCGACGCGTTCACGGAGGACGAATCGTTTCTGGACATTTACCGGACCGCTATGCGCGAAATCATCGAGCATTTCAAGCCCGATGTCATTTTAAGCCAGAACGGCGCAGATGCACATTATCTAGATCCCTTGACTCACTTGAGCAGCACAATGGAAATCTACCGCGAAATCCCCAAAATCGCCCATGAACTGGCGCATGAATTCTGCGATGGCAAATGGATAGCGGTCGGTGGCGGCGGGTATGACATCTGGCGGGTCGTACCGCGCGCCTGGTCAATGCTATGGATGGAAATGAACAGTCAGCCTTTGCCGCACGGGAAACTGCCTGAAGCATGGCTCAAGCGTTGGCAAGCAGAATCTCCTGTCCCTTTAATCGAGACCTGGTCAGATCCCGAAAACATGTATAAGCCCATTCCAAGGAAGACAGAAATCACGGAAAAAAATCAGCAAATGCTCGATAAAGCTCTTTACATGATCCGCAATCAATAAATTGCACCTTATTAGTTCGGAATATTCCTCAGCTAAAAAAACGCCCTTGCAACGGGATTGAATTCAATCCTAATGCAAGGGCGTTTTTTATAGTATTAGCCGATTACTCGTTTTTTGTTGACTGCCGTTCTTCCAAACGATAAGGCAGCACGACTTGATTTTCTTCAATTTCTTCGTCATTCATATACTTTGTTAACAAGCGCATCGCGACAGCACCGATATCGTATAGCGGCAGAGCCACAGCAGTTAACATTGGACGCGCCATACGGGCAAGTTTCGAGTTTTCGTAAGTGATGACTTCCACATCTTCAGGAATCTTTTTGCCGAGTGCTTCCACTGCATGGATAACACCGATCGACATTTCGTCATTGCTGACAAAATACGCCGTCGGTTCAACCGTTTCCAATGTACGCACAGCCGCTAAGCCTTCCTCGTATGTGTTATTGCATTCGACGACCAACCGCTCATCATAGCCAAGGCCCGCTTCTTTCAAAGCATCCTGATAGGCTTTCAACTTGTGTTCACGATTAATTTCAGAGGACAAGGGTCCCGAAATATAAGCGATTTTCTTATGGCCGCTGTCGATGAATTTTTGCACCGCTTCATATGCCGCCGCATAATAATCAATGTTTACAGAAGCAATCGTTGCCGTATCATCAAGCGACCCTGCTAAAACGATCGGTGTAGGCGATCGCTCCATTTCCTTGCGCAATTCATCAGAAATCACATCGCTCATGAATACGATGCCATCCACTTGCTTGCCAAGCATTGTTTCAAGTAATTGCAATTCTTTGTTTGGATTTTGATCGGAGTTGGACAAGATGATATTGTAGCGATACATCGTCGCAATATCTTCGATGCCCCGTGCCAGTTCAGAATACGAACTGTTTGAGATATCTGGTAAAATGACGCCGACCGTTGTGGTTTTTTTGCTCGCCAATCCGCGAGCTACGGCATTCGGACGATAGCCGAGTTCTTCAATCACTTTCAGTACTTTTTTTCTTGTGGCCGGTTTTACATTTTGGTTGCCATTCACTACACGGGATACGGTAGCCATGGAAACGTTTGCCTCACGTGCCACATCATAAATCGTAACGGTCATTTTGCGCCCTCCTGTTCCATTCTTTCATTCAATGATACGATAACCGCTTTATGAATATCAACTCTTATTATGTATTGTTGCAGCGCTTACAGGGAAAGTTCATGAAACTGTCCATCTTTCGGACGTTTTCATGCCCTTATCGCTTACTGCTTATGAACAATAAAAAAAGCCGGAACGCGTCCGGCTTTTTCTTATATTTTCAATTCATACTGCTTCATGAATTTCATCAATGAATCGTAGTATTCATCGAATTGCGGCAAACTCATTTGCTGCTGAGCATCAGACAGTGCGACTGCAGGATCCGGGTGGACCTCCGCCATCACGCCGTCAGCTCCGATCGCGATTGCTGCTTTAGCAGCAGGCAATAAAAGATCGCGGCGTCCTGTAGAATGCGTAACATCTACGAATACCGGCAAATGCGTTTCTTGTTTCAAGATTGGCACGGCAGAAATATCAAGCGTGTTGCGTGTCGCTTTTTCATATGTGCGGATGCCACGCTCGCAAAGGATAATCTGGTCGTTTCCGTTCGCGATAATATATTCAGCTGCTTTAATGAACTCATCAACAGTGGCAGACATGCCGCGCTTCAAGAGCACCGGTTTGTTGATCTGTCCAACCGCTTTTAATAGTTCGAAGTTCTGCATATTACGTGCGCCAACTTGAACAACGTCTACGTAATCAAGCGCTTCTTCCAAATGATGAGGTGTGACAATTTCAGAAACAACTCCGAGCTTGTATTGATCTGCTGCTTTTTTGAGCATCTTCAATCCTTCTAAGCCTAGCCCTTGGAAGTCATATGGCGATGTACGTGGCTTGTATGCGCCGCCGCGGATCAATTTCAAGCCTTTATCGCTAATGGCCTGTGCTACTTGGTCGACTTGCTCTTGGGACTCTACTGCACACGGACCAAAGATGAACGATGGTGCGCCTTCGCCGATTTTTTCGCCATTAACAGAAACGATCGTGTCTTCTGCCTTTTTCTTGCGTGAAACGAGAAGTGCTTTGCGGCTATCTTCTTCCTGCATATCAAGTGCAGATTTGAAAATTTCCTTGAAAATATGATCAACGGTCTTTTGATCGAGTGGGCCTTTGTTATTTTCTTTTAATAGATTCAACATGTGGCGCTCGCGCAATGGATCGTATTTCGTTGCACCTTGTTTTTCCTTAATCTTTCCGATCTCTTGGATCACGGAAGCTCTCTCATTGATAAGAGATAGAATTTGCAGGTTCACTGCATCCACTTGTTCTCTAAGCTGTTCTAATTCTGTCTGACTCATTCTCAACTTCCCCTTTCAAGAGTGACGCTATAATAGCTGTCATATTAACACGATATGACCATTATAAGCAAACTATTCAGCAAAGTCACGAAATATGTTTAGCGATTCAACGCGCTAAAGCGTTTTCACTCATAAAATGAAGGCCGGAATGTACACGTGGCGGGACATATAGCTTTTTCACAAAATAATTTTTTGCATAGAAAAAGCGGATGGAATCACTCCATCCGCACTTTCTAATTAAGCAATGAATTCCTTCATCGCTTCGTTTTTAATTTTATTGTGGCTCGCATGCCAATCAACTTGTTCGCTGGCAAAATGGAAAAGTTGAGGAGATTCATGGCGAATTCCCGTAATTTCCTGCATAGCCGTCGAAAGTTCCTTGTCTTCCTGGACGACTAGGTAAAGAAATACTTGCTGGGGGTGCAATGATGCATACTCAGCGTATTCTTTCCAAGCGCCTGCTGAGATTGGGCAAGTGCTGCTGTGCTTGAGCAACCAATAATGCTGCTCGTTGCCTACCGCTTGCTTAAGCTCATCCAAGTTTCTCACATGTACAAAATTTTCCATTTTAACCGCTCCCAAAATTAATTCTTTTTGTTTTGATTGCCTTGTGAATTTGAAGATCCCTTAGCCGCTGAAGAGCTTTTAGCGTTTGATGAAGAAGTCGAATCGGCCGAACCTTGAGAGTTTGCGGCGGCATTCGTCGCTGCAGATGTCTTCGAATCGTTATGGCTCGATTTGTTTTCTTCTTTCACTTCTTCAACCGCTTCTTTCAATGCATTGGCTGTAGATGTAAACGCATCGTTACCGGCTTTGTCACCGCTATCGACTTTGTTTTGTACAGTTTCGAGCAATTCTACACTTTCTTCGCCCTCAGACGAAGCCGTGCCGTCATCCATCGGGGAATTGCTAGCTTTAAGATTTTTTACTTTGTCGACTACTTTCGTCGATTGTTCTTTCAATTGTTGCGTGAAGCCTTGGCCGTCGTTTGAATCGCCTGATTCTCTCGACTGTTGCGCTTTTTCTTTAATGGTATTAGCTTGTGTCTTCAGATCTGCTTGCAGTTCTCTACCGGCTTTAGGAGCGAAAAACAATGCTGCTGCCGCACCTACTAAGCCGCCTACGATCATGCCCGTTAGGAAGCCAGATCCACCAGTTGACTCTTCGTAATCATATAGGTCGTCATAACGGCTTGATGAACCGTATGATTGAGGCACATACTGGCTTTGTTCGTACTGTCCGCCTTGGTCGCTATATTTGCCACCTTGCGTGTAATACTCGCCATTATATTGGGATTCGTTATAGTCAGGTTTTGAATACGTGTTTTTGTTTTTTCCCATTGTCCATTCCTCCATTATGTTTATGATTTCATTGTTTTAATATTGATCGCTGCTGCCTGGCAATTTCTTCTGTCCAGGAACCGGCGCGTATTGTTCAGTGCTGCGTGTTTGATAGGCTTTGCGTTCTTTCCATTTGTCTGCAATGCCCATGGCAACATTGCTCCACTGAACTACTTGGGCAATTTTGTCTTCGTTCTCTTCGACTTGCACGCCAACGCGTGAAGTGATGCTGCGGACCGTAGAGTTCAAGTCCGTCACTGAGTTTCCGACACCTTTGACTGCATCGACGACACCATTCAGTTTCTCTGATTTAACAGAAATGTCTTCTGCCAATTCATTCGTCTTATGCAAAAGGTTTGTTGTCTCCAACGTAACTCCCTGCAATTGGTTCTCCAGCCCTGAAACAGTTCCAGAAACCTCTTTTAATGTATTCTTGAGTGAGTTCAAAGTCATTGCCAGCGCTATACATAGAACTAAAAATCCAACAGCGGCTACAATCGCGGCAATGTAAAGCAAAATTGACCAATCCATTCTGTTTCCTCCTTCGGTTTTGTTAAATTTCGTATACCTGTTTCTACCCTGCCCTATATGGGTTTAAACACGCCTCTAATATTATTCGGCAAAAGCTTTTAAATGCCCTTCCCTATCCGTAATTTTTTTCTTATTTCTTGTCGTATTCAAAGGAAAAGCCTAACCATACGTGATGGTTAGGCTTTTTTAGGCGTTGTTAAAACTTCTTCATACGCTTGCTGAAATTTCGTTACATCTCCAGCTCCCATGAAAAGATATACTGCATTATTATGTTTCGTTAGCTTCTCAACATCTTCTAGTGACAATAGCTGGCTGCTGTCAATTTTCTCTTGAAGGTCCCGAATCGTCAATGTGCCCGCTTCTTCTCTCGCAGAACCAAAAATATCGCATAAATAGACATGGTCTGCTTCTTGCAGACAATCAGCAAACTCCTGAAGGAATGTCTGGGTACGGCTGAAAGTATGCGGTTGGAAAATCGCAATCAGTTCGCGATCCGGATATTTCTGGCTTGCCGATTGCAAAGTCGCGCGAATTTCTGTCGGGTGATGTGCGTAATCGTCAATTAGTACGCGATCATCAATAATAGTTTCCGTAAAGCGGCGTTTAACTCCTTCGTAGCTGAGAAATTGGCCTTGAATAATATCTGCCGGAATGCTTTCATATTGGCACAGTGAAATAACTGCCAAGGCATTCTGAACAGCATGATCCCCGTACATCGGAATAGTGAAAGTATGGAAAAACTCATTGCGGATGACTACGTCAAATGTTGTTCCTTCTGTCGATTTGACGATATTGCGTGCTTGGAAATCATTTTCTTCGCCGAAGCCATAGTAGACAACAGGCACTGGCGCTTGAATTTGCTGAAGGTATTCATCATCTCCACAAGCGATAATGCATTTTTTCACTTGTTGCGCCATTTCTTGGAACGCTTTGAAAACATCATCAACGCTCCCGAAATAATCAGGGTGGTCAAAATCGATATTGGTCATGATGGCATAGTCCGGGTGATACGCCAGGAAATGACGGCGGTATTCACACGCCTCTGCCACGAAGAAATGGGATTCTTCCTGCCCTGAGCCTGTACCGTCTCCAATCAGATATGAGACGGGTTTATAGCCGTTTAGAACATGTGCCATCAATCCGGTCGTCGAAGTTTTACCATGTGCTCCTGTAATGGCAACTGAGACGTATTGCTTCATCAAGTCGCCAAGGAATTGATGATATCTAATGATAGTCGCTCCGCTTTCACGGGCTTTGACCAGCTCTGGATGCTCGTCGTTAAACGCATTCCCCGCAATAATCGTCATCTCTTTCGAAATATTTTCGGGATCGAAAGGCAAAATCGTAATGCCTCTTTCGCGCAGCCGTTCTTCTGTGAAGAAATGTTGCGCGATATCAGAGCCTTGCACCGATTCGCCCATATCGTGCATGATTTGGGCGAGCGCGCTCATGCCCGAGCCTTTAATGCCCGTAAAATGTAATACTGTCATAAATGAACCTCCTGTGGGAGTGGAAAATTAGTCTAGTCAAACCGCCTGTGCGGAATCAATAGCCGAGTGGTTTTTCACAATGCTCCGATTATATCACAAAGTGGGGAGGCACTGAAATAATCAATAATTCCTGTAATTTCAGAGACAGCTAGGTTTAACGGAACACTTCTTCAATATCGCTTTCCGTAATTAGCACCGTTCTTGCTTTACTGCCGTTCTGTTCTGAAATGAAACCATATTCTTCGATCAGGTCCATCAAGCGCGCTGCTCGGTTATAACCAATATGGAATTTCCGCTGCAGCAAGGAAGTCGAGGCGCTTCCTTGTGACATGATGAAACGGCAGGCTTCTTCAAACAAATCATCTTGCTCAGAAGGAGACTGGCTGCGCTGCATTAATTCCTCTTCTTTGAAGATATACTCCGGTTGACCTTGTGCACGGACATGATTGATGACTTTTTCGATTTCATCATCTGTTACAAACGTTCCTTGCAAGCGGCTAGGTGCAGCCATGCCATTTCCTAAGTAAAGCATATCTCCGCGTCCAAGAAGCCGTTCTGCCCCTTGAGTATCCAGGATTGTCCGGCTGTCGACTTGAGACGATACCGAGAAAGCAATACGCGTTGGAATATTGGACTTGATCAATCCAGTAATAACATCCACCGACGGACGCTGGGTAGCGATAACTAAATGGATTCCGCAAGCACGTGCTTTTTGTGCAATGCGGCAAATAGAATCTTCTACATCCGATGGTGACATCATCATCAAGTCAGCCAGTTCGTCTATGACGATCAGGATATATGGTAGATGCTGTGCCGGCTGTCCCTTTTCATGAACCATTTTATTGTAACGATCCAAATCACGGACCCCTGTGTGCGCAAACAGCTGGTAACGGCGTTCCATTTCTTCCACTGCCCACTTCAATGAAGCTGTAGCAGCCTTAACGTCAGTGATGACTGGACTGACCAAGTGTGGAATATGGTTATAAGGAGCCAGTTCGACCATTTTCGGATCAATCAGCAGCATTTTCAAGTCGCGCGGTGATGATTGGTAAAGTAGGCTGACGAGCAGCGAATTGATGCAAACACTTTTGCCTGAGCCTGTAGCTCCTGCGATCAAGCCGTGCGGCATCTTCCGCAAATCAAGCGTCACCGGATTTCCCGCAAGGTCGAGCCCAAGTGCAGCTTCTAGCGGTGAGTCTGAGGCCTTAAAATTGGGGCTTCCGATTACTTCCGATAAGCGTACAGCACGGCTTTGGCGGTTCGGGATCTCGATGCCGATCGAGCTTTTCCCCGGAATCGGTGCTTGTATGCGGATATCCCGCGCAGCGAGCGCCAGCTTTAAGTCATCAGCTAGATTGCGAATTTTGCTCACTTTGATTCCTTGGGCAACACGCAATTCAAAACGGGTGACTGCCGGTCCTTGTACAGTATCGACAATTTCCGCCTTGATCTGAAAATGGGATAAAGCTTCGATTAGGCGCTGGCCCTGTTCTTCCATCCAAGTTTCATCTTTCAAATCGTTTTCAGGCTTCAAAAGATACTCTTGGCCTGGCAATTGATAGCCGGAATGGCTTAGCCCGTCAGGATTTGCCGTTTTAGTTGCCGTTTTCTCTATTAATGCCGTTTTTTTTTCCGCTGCCGTAGCTAGCGGTTGCTTTGGCAACCGTTCTTTATCAGACTTCAGCATTAACACATTAAATGGCACTGTCCGTTCTTTTTTGCCTTTGCTTGGAGATTTCGCCTGCGGCAATACCGTTTTCGGCTCCGGGCTATGTACCAGTTCTTTCTCGCTTGCTTCCAGCTCGGCCATCTCTGTTTCTGTTTCTAATTCTACTTTTGTATCCGTTTCCACTGTTGTTTCTGACAGCGCCTCGGCTTCAGGCAGCCCAGAAGTTACCGACACGTTGCTTTGTTTGACCTCTTGGGTGAAAGTATTATCCGTTTTCTCGACATTGCCGACCGTTAGATTTTCCAATGATTCAGGTTTTGAGTCTGCTGTTTCGTAAACTGTCTCATCTGTTTTTTCCGGCTGGCTTACGGGTTTTTGATTTTTCGGCAATAAGTCCTGTAAGCTGCGGTCTGCCCATTCGTAATGAGGTTCAGGCTTTTTTTCCGTTGCCTGGCTATCTCCCGCTTCTTCGTTTACGTTTGTTTTTTCATCGACAGCTGAAGTTTCTAGCGTATGCTCTTCATGTTCTTTTGGCTTATTGACCGTCGTTTGCGTGCTAGTTTCAGACTTTTTAACTTGCGGTAAGCGGTCATCGCTTTTTTTGTACAGTTCCTGCAAGCTGCGTTGGGACCAGTCATTTTTGCGTTCTAGTTCTGCCCTCTTTTTCGCTTCCTGTTCCAATAATTCATCAATTGGTGTCGGGCGGTCTGTGAAGCCGTGGACAGGCGAAGCTACACGCGTTGGCTGGAAGCGCCGCGTCGTGTTGCCCGGAAGGTCAAGGCCTTGCGGTTCAGCTGTTTTCGGCACATGAGGCCGTTTTTTCTTATTACGTCCTGCGTTGGGTTTTGGCAATTTGCCACTTGGTTCTAAGGCATCCAGTTCATATGTTTTTTCTTCAGCCTCTTTTGGTGTTCCGTCAAAACGTGGCTTTTCTTCCCGACGTTCGGGTTTACGGTTGTCCATAGGCAAGCCTTTTGCTTCATCGTCAGAAATAAGCGGAAACCGGAATGGGGCAGGTTTACTTTCCTGCTTTTCCGGTTCAGCATATGGCGCTTGGTCGTTACGGGCCAATGGCTTTTCTTCAGTTTCCGTCTCTTCTGTGAACATTTTATTCCACATATTTTTCATCCAGCTCATCGTTACACCTTCATTTCAAATGGAGATCCTGTTTGTGCATCTTCCGACAATACCAAAATTCCCTTTTCAGCCGGTGCATCCGGCAAGGCCAATTCTTTCGCTGAGCAAATCATGCCGCTAGAAGCGATGCCGCGCAGTTCCGCATCACGGATGACCATACCTGAAGGCATGACTGCTCCTACTTTGGCAACGACTACTTTTTGGCCAGCCTCGACATTTGGCGCGCCACAAACAATTTGCAAGGTTTCTTCACCAACCGCTACTTGGCACACATTCAATTTGTCAGCATTCGGATGCTTGTCTTTCGACTCAACATAGCCGACCACAAATTTAGGTGTCAAATCGACTTCTAGCGTATGGGAGACACCGTTTTTCTCCAATGCATTTTGAAGTGCAGTCACTACCGACTCAGTCACTTCTACAGGCTGTCCTTCTGGAAGATCCACATAATCGCTTGCTTGGAACAAATTGAACCCGGCAATCTCTTGCTGTTCATTTTTGATCAAAGTCACATCTCCAAATTGTTCCGTATGGATTTTTTCTGGTTTTTCCAACATTAATTGGACGAGCAGCACATCGCCGACGCCTTGTTTATTATAGAATGCATTCATTTTTTATCGTTCTCCTTCTCGGGTCTGTTTTTCGCTAAGATGAATATCGGTTCAAGCGCCTCGTTTTCATAGACGAACGACAAGGACGTAATCGGTACTTTGCCATTCGTGAAGAAATGCATCGCCATTTGGGCTAGCACATCATATCCGGCTTCGTTTCGGATATCCCCGATGATCAAGACGTCTTGATGGGGGACCGATACAGTCATATCCCCTTGGACTTTCTTTTTCATGTCTTTCAGAAATGATTCGTTCAAGATGCGCGTGGCATCATAGCCATCGTTTTCATTCAGGAAGTAGAAGACATTTCCTGCGACGTGGTCTTCTTTGACCGCCGTCTTCAACTTCTTCACTTGGAATTTAGCGATTTCCTGGACTTGTTCGCTTGTCATCCCCAGGGTCTCCAAAACCTTTTCATCGATCAGGCGATACGTCGTCCCGGCATCGAGTGCATAATAAACCCGTGTCTCCGCTGTATGTGGGGATGTCAGGAAACGATGGCCTTCACGGGATTCTTCAGGGAAGGATGTCGAGCGGATGACCGGATAAATATGTTGTTCGCCCGGCAATTCCCCGACTGACTCACGTTCCATCGCATTGAAAGTTTCTGAAATGGTATAGGTGATTTCTTCGATCGCTGCGTCACCTTTCGTTTCAAAACGGTTGATCACTTGCGGCAAGGAAATGGTCATGCCTTTCCCTAGCTTTTTATGTCTAACATTCGCGATATCTTTTTGGCGGTCCAATGTCCAGGTCAACTGGTCATTTGCAACCCGCTCTTTCAGTATAGTAAATAACTCGGCGGATTTCATTCCTATTTTCCTCCTTTTCACAAACAAACGGTTCATCCTGTACACAGGAGAACCGTTTTCCCTTTTATTTCGACAGGTTGGAGATAAACGATTCAATTTCCCCCTGTGTTTTACGGTCACGGCTGACAAAGCGCCCTTGCTCCTCGCCGCCACGGAATCCAAGAAAACTTGGAATTCCATAAATATCTTTTTCGATGCATAGATCGATGAACTCATCCCGGTCGACCGAGA
Source organism: Planococcus maritimus (assembly GCF_001687625.2). Taxonomy (NCBI): domain Bacteria; kingdom Bacillati; phylum Bacillota; class Bacilli; order Caryophanales; family Caryophanaceae; genus Planococcus; species Planococcus maritimus. The sequence continues at coordinate 1,247,483 of NZ_CP016538.2, read as the reverse complement.
TAAACGTATAGTCGGAGAATTTCTTTTCGATTTCAGGCATGATGGGATCGATCACCCGGCAATCCGGGCACCATCCTGCTGTAAACATGAAAATGACGTCTTCTGCGTTCGCCAAGTTCGTGAATTGTTCGGCAGATTTTAATTTTTCCATGTGGTTCACTCCTCTTGAGCGGCTTCGATGGATCGGGTCGTTTTCATCATCCATTCCATTTGGCTTTGAAGCGCTGCTTGCTCTGTAATCGTTGATAGTTTGGCGCCTCCAGAACTGACGACCAATTCGTAGCGGTCTTCTGCAATAGCCCGGACTGTGACGAACCCAAAACGGCCATGCTGGCTGAATTTCTCATCTGTAAGCCAGGTCTCTTCCGGATTCGCTTTTTGCAGATCATAGAAGAACGTGCTGTCTGGTGCTTCGTTTGGATTGAGGGACAACGCAAACGCTTGGCTGCCGCGGGTGATCAATACATTGTGATCATCTGAAGGCTGTTCCACTTCATAGCCACCAGGTACATACAACTCCGTGTCGCCGGCTGCCTCATTCGGCTCCGGCGCCTCCTGTTCAAATACCGCTCTGACAGTTGATACGCCTTCTGCCAGGTCGTCCTCTGGGCTGACGCAGCCAGCGAGGATCAAAACTGATGAACACAATATTGTTTGCAAACCCAATCGACGCACAGCGTTTCCCCCTCATTTTCTCCATTTGCTTCCCATTACCAAAATCGTTCCGGGAAATAGGCATACTTGTTTAAGCATTTCTTTTCTAGCTATATTTTAAAGATGTTTAGTAGCACATGCAACTTAATCGCTGTTTGCTTGCCACTGCCCAAACAATAAGACAACGATTTGAGAAAATAACTCGACCCTGTTGAGCTTGCCAGCCGTCAGAATGCCAATGGCGCCTTTGTGATGGCGAATGCCGGTTTCTTGCGCGTAGCGATCCATCACGGGACCTAGCTCTTCCCCAGCACGCAACGGCTTTTCAATTTCCACAGGCAAAGGCACTTGCGCACCCCCCGCTATATATACCGTACCATCTGACGTGACGAGTGCTCCCCAATTGCATAAATACAATTGCCCATCAAGTTCAAAAACTCCACCTTCCAACCCGATGGCTGCGTCAAAATCTGCAAGAACTTGATGCGCTCGGTTGATTGCACCAGTTCTTGTTTCTTCAATCGAAAAAGGTTGTGCCGAAACGCCTGATTCTGCTGCTTGTTCGATAAGCTCGGCTTGAATGCCTAATTGCTCAAGAGCTGATGAGACAGCCCCGGTTTTCGCCGGATTGGTCGAGGCGACGCCTATTTTCATGTTTTTCTCTCCTTTTCATCGTGTTGAATGTTTATTTGTAGCCAGATAAAAAGCGGCCCGGGGGCCGCTTTTTATTCAGGTTATCGAGAAAGTTAAAAGTCGTATTTTCCGAAGTTTATCGCTCGCTTTCCACGGGCTCGCGCCCAAGCCTCCTCAGCCGCTTCGCGTCTTGCGGGGTCTCGGTCGTCTCGCTGATCCACTGGAAAGATAAGGTCGACCTACGGGAGACATTATCTTTGCGAAAGTAATGCGCAGCATTATTAAGCAGAAGGGTTTACGAGCGAACACTTCTCCAAATACTTAGAGAGGTTATTGAATGTTGGATATAGAAAAAGGTTCTCTCTTTCATAATTGATAGCGAACTATGGACTTCTTCAACACTCTGGATAAAAAGCGGCCCGGGGGCCGCTTTTTATTAGACGTTTTGTTTGATCGTGTCCATTGTTGATTGGTCCGTTGCTTTGACCAGTTTGACGAGCAGCTCTTTCGCTGCTGCATAATCGTCGGTGTGGATGACCGACGCCGAGGTATGGATATAGCGAGAGCAAATGCCGATAACAGAACTCGGGATCCCTTCGTTAGCGATGTGGACCTTCCCTGCATCTGTACCGCCTTGAGAGACAAAGTACTGGTATGGGATGTTGTGCGTTTCGGCTGTATCCAAAATGAATTCACGCATGCCGCGATGCGTAACCATTGTGCGGTCAAGAATTCGCAAAAGCGCACCTTGGCCGAGCTGGCCGAATTCATTCTTATCGCCTGTCGCATCGTTTGCCGGACTTGCGTCTAACGCAAAGAAAATGTCTGGCTGGATTAGGTTCGCTGCTGTTTGTGCACCGCGCAGCCCGACTTCTTCCATAACCGTTGCACCGGAGAACAATTGGTTGGGCAAGGATTCTCCTTGCAGTTCTTTCAATAATTCAATCGATAATCCACAGCCGTAGCGGTTATCCCAGGATTTTGCCATGATTTTCTTGTCATTGGCCATCGGAGTGAACGGACTGAACGGGATGATTTGCTGTCCAGGGCGGATCCCCATCGACAGTGCATCTTCTTTATCGTCTGCACCAATATCAATCAGCATATTTTTAATATCCATCGGCTTTTGGCGAGTCGCCTCATCTAACAAATGTGGCGGGATCGACCCGACGACGCCTGGAATGGTTCGGTCGCTTGTAATGACATCCACGCGCATGGCCAACATGACTTGATTCCACCAACCACCTAGTGGCTGGAAGCGCAGCATGCCGTTATCGGTGATTTGCGTTACCATGAAGCCAACTTCGTCCATATGCCCGGCTACCATGACACGAGGGCTGTCTTGTGGACCTTTCTTGACGCCAAATACGCTGCCGAGATTATCCTGTATAAGTTCATCCGAATATTTTTCAAGCTCGCTGCGCATGAATTTGCGCACGGCGTGTTCATTGCCTGGCGCTCCCGGAAGTTCCGTTAAAGTTTTAAACATTGCTCGTGTATCCTGGTTCATTTTGTTTCCCCCTTGATCGAATGAGTAACTGTATCCTTAATCAGTTTAGAGGTTTTTCACACTGAATGCCAGTTCAGGTAGTTCGATTAACGAAATATTTGGAGTCCTTATCGTTCTTCACGTGCATTTTTCTTCTTTATGGTACAATTTAGCCAGAATGCAAAGGAGGGGTTTTCATGAAAAATCGTGATTTGCTCATTGGATTTGCTGCCGGCGCTGCCGCAGCTTATATCGCAAAGGAAGTTTACGAAAACAAACAAACGCTTTATCCAGCTGATGATGTGTTGAAAAAAGTTAAACAGTCTTTTAAAGAGGAAGGCCCGATCGATGGTTCATGGATCTTTATGAAAACTGAGCCTTACAACCAACATGCGGTCAAGACTGAGGTCTACAAAGGCGGCATCACACGCCACCGGGACGATGAACTTGAGCAATATGAGTTTTTGGCCGACGCTTATACAGGCGCTGTCCTCGAAGTCACCAAATCATAAAAAATGCCCTGCGATATAACCGCAGGGCATTTTTTTATTCAAATACCTTTTCTTTACGTTCCAAAGCATCAACGACTTCTTTCCCGTCCTCAGTCCATTTGATCAGGCGGTAAAAGGCATCGTGATAGAAACTGAAGTAGAAATTGCCCGGCAAGGCTTCTTTCATCAGCTTGTCTTTTGCATAGATGGAGTCCATCGGATAATCGTCAAACGCCAATACCCAAAGCGGGTTTTGGTGCGCATGGGTCGGCATAATGTCACCCATGTGGAGAATCGTTTCTCCGTTTTGCTCAAATTTAATGACGCTATGGCCGTTTGAATGCCCACCCGTATGGATCATAGTGATCGCATCGAAAATGGTCATTTCGTCAGTAAAGGTTTCGACCTGGCCGATAATCGGCTCCCAGTTTTCTTTCCAATACGTATTGCGTGAGCGGATATTCGGGTTTTGCATTTCTTCCCATTCCACTGCCGATACATAAATTTTTGCATTCGGGAACGCCGACACATACGCTTCGCCTTGTTTCTTCGTCAAGCCAGCCGCATGATCGCCGTGAAGATGTGTCATTAAGACAGTGTCAATATCGCCTGCAGACAAGCCTAGTTCTTCTAGCTCTTCTTCTACACGCGATTCCGAGGAAACGCCCAAATTGCGCTTTTGGCGCTCGCTCAATTTGCCGTTGCCAAGGCCGCTGTCTACGAGAATATTACGTCCCTCAAATTGCACCAAAATCGGATGCGTTGGCAATTCGATTTGATTGTGCCCGTTTACAGGATAGCGTTTTGACCATACTACTTTCGGAACGACACCGAACATCGTGCCCCCGTCGAGCCACGTCGTTCCCCCATCAAGCCAAGTTAACTCCATATCGTGAAATTGAAATTTCTGCATACAAACTCCCCCTTATGAGTTGATGTTACGCTTGGAATTTCGCCTCCAGCCGGTAAATCGGCTGCCCTTTTTTCAAAAACTTCTCTTCATATTCTGTCATGATATTCCATTCTGGTTCGTTGGCATGAAGATCTAACGATACATCCTTCAATAACATACCATATTCGGAAATACTTGTGAGTGAATATTCAAAAAGCCCTCGATTATCAGTCTTAAAATGAATTTCGCCACCTTCTGGCAAAACGCGTTCATACAGTTTCAGGAAACTCTCGTGCGTCAAACGGCGTTTCGCGTGACGGGTTTTTGGCCAAGGATCCGAAAAGTTCAAGTAAACGCGACCGATTTCGCTCGCTTCAAAAAAAGTTTCAAGCTCTTGCGCATTCACTTGCAAGAGGCGCAAGTTTGGGATGCCGTCTTCTGGCTCGAGCGCCCCTTGAAGAGCTGTCACAATAACGCTTTCGAACAACTCAATACCAATATAATTGATATCCGGATTGGCTTGTGCCATTCCCGTAATGAAACGGCCTTTTCCGCTTCCGGCTTCGATATGGATCGGATGGTCATTGCCGAACTCCTCGTGCCACTTGCCTTTCAGTGTTTCCGGATTCGGAATGACGATTTCCGGATGGGCCTCGATCAATTCTGCAGCCCATGGTTTGTATCTTGCTCTCATGTATAGACATCCTCTTTCTGGTTATAATTTTGCTTGTTGCCAATGTTTGGCGGATACGCGAAACTCAAGTTCTTCTTTTACAGACGCCATTGCTGCCTCATCGCCGTCCACATGACGCGGCACTGAGCGGTCCACGACGAGTACAAAACGCTCTTCGCTGAACTGCACGACTTCCGAGAATTTCGTATGGCTTCCGCTAAATACCGTACCAAAAACAGCCAGCAGTTTCAATCTCGGCAAGCCGTGGACGACCGTCAATTCAAGCAGGCCATCATGGACAGACGAGCAAGGCGATATTTTCATCCCTCCACCGAAATACGGTTGATTGCTGACGGTGGCGAGCCACACATCATCAAAATGGTGAACCGCTTCATTTGCTTCGACCGTCAGTTGAAATTTCTCGAATGTAAACAAGGTCTTTATGACAAAAATCAAATAGGCCAGTTTGCCAAGCCCGACTTTATTCAGCCATCGTTTCATGCGTGAATGATTGACCGCTTGTGCAACAGCCGCATCAAAGCCGATTCCTGAACTGCTAGCAAATAGCTGCTCCGTTGTGCCCGTCACTTGGCCGATGTCGGTCGCTAATTCAGCTGGGCTGTCTATGTATCGCTGGATTTCCTGTGTATCGGAGAAGCAGCTGAACGTCCTGGCGAAATCATTGCCCGATCCTGCAGGCACCGAAGCGATAATTAAATGCCCTGCACCGGCTGCCGCCGCGGCAATTTCTCGCATCGTGCCTTCTCCACCAAAACCTATCACTAGGCTTTTGTCCGGCTGTGTTGTCAACTGGCTGACCAATTGAAAGGCATGCCCGGAGGATCGTGTGATGAATGCTTCATGTGGAAAATCGATCGTTTTGGCAAACTTGTGCCATTTCATGAGTGCCGCGCCATTTCCAGCTTGCGGGTTAATAACAAAGATAATTTTCATATAAATTTGCCGGACGCTCAAGCGTCGCCTCTCAATGAATAAGTTTGAATTTCCTTGTAACGAGGGGTTTCTTGCGGATGAATTTCGAATAATGAGAACGAATCGACCAAAAACTCCATTGCTTCGAGCCCCCAGCTCGCTGGAAGACTTCCGCCCTTCCAGCGGCTGGCGAGCGTAATATGCGGGACAAACGGTTTTGGGTCTGTCGAAAGCTGCAATGTCTCTAATTGTTGCACGACAGCTTGTTGAAGATTCATCAGCTCAGTGCTATCAGCCAGCGCTGCATAGACGATACGCGGGGTTTCCGGATTGCCGAATGTCTTGACGCCAGCGAGTTGTAAGCGAAACGACGCTTTGGCAATTTTTCCGAGCCGCTCGGCAATTTCCTGTAATTCCCCGAAACGGTCTTCGCCGATAAATACCAAAGTAATATGCATATCGCCCGGTGGTGTCAGGCGCTTATGCGTAGACAAATTCCAGGAATCTCTCGCTTGGCCAATTTGTTGTGCAATTTGCTGTGGAATACGGATACCAATAAAATAATGCGTGCTCATGGTCATCACCTCACTTCATTATAACTGACAAACATGAAAAAAGGACCGGCTCTTTGCCGGTCCCGGGATCGTATAATAAATGCAAGAATCAGGAAATGACACCCAATTTAATCCGCGCTTCAAATGCTTTTTGCAGTTTGCGCGTTATCTCGCCAGGTGTGCCATCCGCAATTTGTTGTCCGGAAATCTCGATCACCGGCATCACCTCAGATGTTGTAGAAGACATGAAGAATTCATCCATCTCAAGTGCTTGCTGTTTCGTGAACGCCGTTTCCACCACATCAATGCCAAGCTCTTCACAAAGTTCGAAGATGACCCGTCTTGTGATGCCGTTTAAAATCAAATTGGTTGCTGGATGAGTATAGAGAATGCCATCCTTGAGTCCATACATATTCGATGACGAGCCTTCCGTTACGGTATCGCCACGGTGAAGAATCGCTTCGAAATAGCCTTCTTCAGAAGCCTGCTGTTTCGCGAGCACATTACCAAGCAAGTTCAAGCTCTTGATATCACAGCGCAACCAGCGCATGTCTTCGAGCAGCAACGCCTTCACTCCGTTTTCCATAGCTTCCACCGGGCGTTCGACCGATTTCGTGTAACCGACAACAACCGGCTCTGCATTTGCCGGGAACTGATGATTGCGCGGAGCCGCCCCACGTGTGATTTGTACGTATACTTGACCGTTATCGATTTGATTCAACTCCACCAAGTCGTAGAGCATTTTATGGAACACATCTTTGGTATAAGGAACCGTAATGCGAATTTTTTCTGCACTGTCATAAAAGCGATCGATGTGTTCGGTTGCCGTAAATAAATCTCCTTCGTACACGCGAATCACTTCATAGATGCCGTCTCCGAACTGATAGCCGCGATCTTCTTTTGAAATCTCTACATCCTGTTCTTTTACCGTTTCCCCATTGAACAAAATCCATTCCATTGCCATTCCTTCTTTCCTGTCGTTATTTGCAAGCCAATTGATAGATGGCTTCTGCATAGATGGCTGTAGCTTTTACTAAATTGTCGATATCAACGAATTCATCGGCTTGATGCGCAACATCCGGTTCTCCAGGAAACAACATGCCAAAAGCAACTCCTTTATCGAGCACGCGGGCATATGTGCCGCCACCGATCGCCAATAAGTCTGCGTGTTCACCGGTTTGTTTTTCGTATGACTGCTGTAGCGTTTTGATAAATGGATCATTTGCATCTACATGGTGCGGCATCGAATTGGATACTATATCTACCCTAACACCTTCTAATTCATGGCCAGCCATCATCAATTCATCGAATGGGCAACTGACCGAATAACGCATGCTGACGCGTACATCAGCTCGCTCTCCTGCCTTGTAGCGTATGATACTGGCATTGAAAGTCGTATCTCCAGATGCCTCATCTGTATAGTCAAGCCCAAGCTTTCTGCCCCTAGAATCGCCGCTGAAATATTGGGCGATAAAGCGGGTGAATGCCGCTCCGTCTTGCGTCACTTTATCCTGCAAAAACTTCGCGAGCAAAATCCCGGCATTGACGCCGGCATCCGGCTCCATGGCATGGGCTGATTTTCCGTACAGGGTCAAAACGGTGCCATTAGCTTGCTGCTGGCAATCACCTGAAACGTCTTCCGCTCCGCAAAATTCACGGAATGCCAAATCGATTTCATCGAATGATAGCCCCACTCTTGCCACTGCTCGGTCCGGCACCATATTGGTTCGTTCCCCTGAAGTGAACTCCAGCAACTCGCCGGCATCTCCTGAAGCCAATGAATACTTGATGTCGGCAATGCCTTTTTCCGCATTGATGATCGGAAAATCCGCATCGGGAGCAAAACCGATATCCGGCATTTCTTCCGTCTGGAAATACCGCTCCACACAGCGGAATCCGCTTTCCTCGTCTGTACCAATAATCAAACGGACACGGCGCTTGAAATCGTATCCTGCATCCTTGACCATTTTCAGCGCCATCCATGCAGCGATTGTCGGCCCTTTGTCATCAATAGCGCCGCGGCCGAATAGTTTGCCGTCTGCGATTTCACCGCCGAACGGATCTTTTGTCCAGCCGTCTCCAGCCGGAACGACATCTACATGGCCAAGGATCCCGAGAAGTCCTGTCCCCTCGCCAGTTTCCAAATGCCCCGCCACATTATCGACGTTTTTCACTTGGAATCCTGCACGGTCTCCTTTTTCCAAAAACCAATCCAGCGCTTTTCTCACTTCTTTTCCGTAAGGAGCGTCAGGATTTCCATCTTCGCTTAATACGCTCGGAATTGCGATCAACTCCTGCAATTCACTGAGCAATTCTTCTTTACGCCGCTCTGCTTCCTGCTGCCAATCCATGCCTCACACTCCTTTTTGTTATGGCTATTGTACACCTTTTTCAAATAATTTAAAGAACAGCTGGCTTTTTTCTGCAGAAACTTTCTATTTCATGCATATTAAGTTCCCGTAAAGAAAACCCGAAATCATGGAATTCGAAACGTTTTTCCGCTATAATCAAATTGTCAGACAAGTCAAATTGACGGATTTTCTAAAAAAAGGAGCTGTCTACCGCTATTATTCCTTAATTGCTGTATACACCACACTCACGCGTCCGCTAGTCTTTGCCATTGGTACTAAAGATGAAGGAGTGGTTCTTAACTTATGAAACCCACAACTGACCGCATGCTCATTCGAATCAAAGACATGTACAAGTACATTCTCGAGAACGGGACTGTGACCACACAGGATCTGGTCGATGAATTCGGCATCACTCCTCGCACCATTCAAAGAGATTTGAATGTGTTGGCCTTTAACGAACTGATCAAAAGCCCGGTTCGGGGCAAATGGACAACGACGGAGAAAAAAGTCAAGATGACATCCTGAAAACAAAGAAAATGACCGCCTAGGCGGTCATTTTCTTTGTTTTAATGTGGTTAATTCTACTTCGCTCAATTCGCGGTATTCTCCGCTAGCAAGCGATTCATCAAGCGATAGCGGACCCATCGACAAACGCTTTAGAAACACCACTTGTTTGCCGACGCTTTCGAACATGCGCTTGACTTGGTGAAACTTGCCTTCAGTGATGGTCAATTCGATTTCGGATTCTTGTCCGCTGCGTAAAATGCGCAGCTTTGCAGGCTTCGTCTCATACCCATCATCGAGCACGACACCTCGCTGGAATGCCACTGCATCTTCCTCTGTCACCGGGCTATCGATTTTCGCATAATAAGTTTTGTCGACATGCTTTTTCGGCGACAACAGCTCGTGGGACAATTTGCCATCGTTAGTGATTAGCAACAGCCCTTCCGTATCTTTATCGAGTCGCCCAACCGGAAACGGTTCAAAGCGCTGTTCCTCTGGTGTCAGAAGGTCGATGACGGTTTCATCGAAGCGGTCTTCTGTCGCGGAAATGACGCCTGGCGGTTTGTTCATCATCAAGTAGATGAATTCCCGGTAAATCACCGATTCGCCCCCGACAGACACTTGGTCTTGTTTTTCATCTACGTGAAATTTAGGATCACGCACCGTTTCGCCGTTGACTTCCACATCTTTCGATTTCAGCAAGATTTTCACTTCTTTTCGTGAGCCAAATCCTGAATTCGATAATAGTTTATCGATTCTCATAGTTGTTTCCTCCTAGAAGCCGAAGCGTCTTGTAATGCGTGTAATTCTCGCGCCGAGCAGCTTCTGGGCAAGCCCTGTCTTCAAGCTGAGGTATCCGTAAACAATCGCGCCTACCCCACCGATCAAGATAATGCGGATCATCGACAAGAATTTATTGTCCATGCCGATCAAGTAATCCAGACCGTTCATCGCAAAATATACCGCAAGCGCCATAACAGCATTCAAGATGAGGATCAGTAAAATACGGCGGAATACCATTTTCGAGCGGTAATTCATTGTTCTTGAAATAATGATCATATTCATCGTGATGGCAACCACATAACCAATGATCGTCGCAGCGATTGCGCCATCCGTTTCGAACCACATGACGAGCGGCGTATTCAACAAGCCCTTCAAGCCAAGCCCAATTACTAAGTTGATAATAATCCATTTTTGTTTATTGATTCCCTGCAAAATGGAAGCGGTGACGGGGAATGCAGCGAATAGAATCGCGACCGGCAAATAATGTGCCAAGATCTCCGAACCGATGTCGCTCACTTGATAAAAGACATGGTACAGTTCATCCGACAGCATCGTCATGCCGATGACTGCAGGCAAGGTCAAGAATAAGATCAACTGGAACGACTGATCCAATGTTTTCGTTACTTGCAAGTGCTCATTGCGCGTGAAATGCTTCGTGATGAGCGGAATGAGCGCCATCGAGAAGCCTGTCGCGAGCATGACTGGGATCATTACCAGTTTATGGGCAGTCAAATTCAAAATCCCGAGTAAATCCGTTTCCATGATATTATTGCCAGCTGCCATGGCCCGATTAAAGGTCATCAAATCGACAAACTGGAACAAAGGGTTGGCGATGCCAAGGAAAATGACCGGCACGGCATATAACAGGATCTCCCGGTACATATCGCGCAAGCGGACATCGTAAGATTCCACAGACGTCGACAGCAAATGATTGTACTCCGGTTTCTTTTTGCGCCAGAAATAATACAAAGTGACGAGCCCGCCCAGTGCACCAATAGCAGCGGACAATACCGCAAACTGAATGGCGGTTTTTGGCGTGCCGTCGAATATGTAAATGACTGCGAACGCACCGCCGAGCAAGAAGATGATGCGGACGATCTGTTCGATCAATTGCGACACGGCGGTCGGCATCATGTAATTATAGCCTTGGAAAAAGCCGCGCCACAGACTCATGAACGGCACCACGATCAACGCGAAGCTGACCCAGCGGATGGCATCTGCAATATCGCCTACCGAGTAGATAGGCTCATCGTCTGAGATGGTAATACGAGCAAGCGGTTCTGCCAATAGATACAGTGCCAAGAACGACACGAATCCTGTAACCATCATCGTCAATAAGCCTGAACGCAATAATCTCCTCCCGGTTTCATAATCACCGAGTGAATTGTATTTGGCCGTGAATTTGGAGAACGCGATCGGCGCACCGGAAATCGCCAGTGCCAACATCAAGTTATACGGAATGTAGGCATACTGGTAAAGCCCGATATTATCCTCTCCCACCATGCTGTAGAATGGGATGATATAAATGACGCCGAGCACTTTCGACAGAAATAAACCTAATGTTAAAATGGCGGTACCTTTAATTAATGAGGACATTTTGCACTCCCTGACTTGTTCAAAATAAAAAGCAATCTACACGATAGTTTACACCTATAGACAAAATTACTCAACGTGTTTTGACTCATCGTGTATACTGAAAAGAAAAACGAAAGTGAGTTTTTACTATATGTATGACATCATCATCATCGGCGGAGGCCCTTCCGGCTTGATGGCTTCCATCGCTGCCGCATCAAACGGCAAGCGCGTGCTGCTCGTCGAAAAAGGCAAAAAGCTAGGAAAAAAATTAATCATCTCCGGTGGCGGTCGCTGCAACGTGACGAACCGCCTGCCGTTAGAAGAAATCGTCCGCCACATTCCCGGCAACGGGCGTTTCATGTACAGCCCGTTCTCCGTCTTCAATAATGAAGACATTATCGAGTTTTTCGAGAACCTCGGTGTCGAGCTAAAAGAAGAAGATCACGGCCGCATGTTCCCGGTATCCAACCGTGCACAAGACGTGGCGGATGCGATGTTTGGCGAGATGGACCGGCTTGGCGTTGAACGCAAACTTGATTCCCCCGTCAAAAGCTTATTGATGAACGACGATAAAGTGACCGGCATCCGCCTGCACTCTGGCGAGGAATTCGAATCGCACGCAGTCGTTGTCGCAGTCGGCGGCAAAGCGGTGCCGCAAACCGGATCGACCGGTGACGGCTATCCGTGGGCGGAAAAAGCGGGACACACCGTCACCGATCTCTACCCAACGGAAGTTCCGTTATTGTCTACTGAACCGTTCATCAAATCACGCGATCTTCAAGGACTCGCGCTTCGCGATGTCGCCGTCACGGTTTTGAACAAGAAAAACAAAGCACTCGTCACCCACCAGATGGATATGCTATTTACCCATTTCGGCTTGAGCGGCCCAGCCATCTTGCGCTGTAGCCAGTACGTTGTGAAGGAAATGAAGAAAAACGGCGGCCAAGCGGTCACTGTGCGCATTAATTCCATGCCGAATGACAACGCAGAATCGGCTTTCCAGCTCCTAAACAAGCTGATGAAAGAAGAACCGAAAAAAGCGTTGAAGAATGTTTGGAAAAGCTTGGCGCAGGAACGCTGGCTGTTGTTCTTGTTGGACCGTGCAGGCATCGACCCGCAATTAACCGGCGCTGAATTGCCGGCGGATAAAGTTCGTTCACTCGCTAGTGAGATGACGGCATTCACGATGACCGTTTCCGGCACACAGCCGATTGAGAAAGCCTTTGTTACGGGCGGCGGCGTGTCGATCAAGGAGATCGAGCCGAAGACGATGCATTCGAAGAAAAAGCCCGGCTTGTTCTTCTGCGGCGAAATCCTCGACATCCACGGCTACACCGGCGGCTATAATATCACATCCGCCCTTGTCACCGGACACGTTGCAGGAAAAAACGCAGCCGAGTTCGCTGCTTCTTATCAAACCGAAAGCCCCATTGCTTAAGCAATGGGCTTTTTTCTTTGGAATGAAATTGAAAGGGCAAATGAGAACTCACTTCTTAAAGTAGACAGAATCAAAGATAGCGGGAGTTTTCTTGTAAAGATGTTACTGAACATTGAAGTAAGTTTCTTCTTTGTATTCGCCACCTTGCTTTGGATTGGCCTCTTGCAGGAAGCCAGGAAGACCACCTGTCTTCCTGCGTCGGCTCACCCTTGGCGCTCGGCGGCTGAGCGATTTCGTTGTGTGAAGACTGTTTAAGCAGATCTACTTCTTTAGGTAGTTGCCGGCTAGTGGGGAAATCGCTTCCCAAGAAGCGGTCGAACAGCATGTTGTTGCATTTAGTGTGGGGTAACCAGCGACATGTTTTTCAGCATGAAACAAGTTGCAAAATATGATGCATTTCTACAAGGCTCATTAATTAAAGTCGAAAAAAGATCTCCCGCTCTAAAACTAGAGACGGAGTGGAAGGAGGCTGACGCCTGTGGGACCGCGCGGGCTGGCGAGACAAACGTGTCGCGCACTTTGCGACACGTTGGCTCAACACCCGCCCCACGGCAAGCAGCCCCCTGAAACGCAGTCGAATTGCGGAAGCTATTCTATTCACTTCATTTATCTTTCTGTCGCATCAACTGCATGACTCGCATCCTGCGAGCCCCAAGCAGCCATTGGAGTGCCGTCGAATAACAGAAACTATTTAATTCTCTAATTTAGTATCACAAAAAGCCGCCAGAGAAATTTCCCTGGCGGCTTTCATTATTTATCCTACAACGATATTAACCAATTTCCCTGGAATGGCGATGACTTTGCGTACTTGTTTGCCTTCAGCCGCCTTTTGGACGTGCTCGTCGGCGAGTGCCGCTTCTTCCAGTTGTTCTTTCGTGCTGTCTTTTGCGACAGTCAGCTTGCTTCTCACTTTGCCGTTCACTTGGACGACGATTTCGACTTCATCGTCGACCAGTTTCGACTCATCAAACTCAGGCCATGCTTCATACGTTACCGTCTCGCTATGTCCAAGTTTGTTCCACAGCTCTTCAGCCAAATGCGGCGCAATCGGCGATAGCAACTTCACAAAGCCTTCGACGTATTCTTTCGGCAAGTTCTCCGCTTTATACGCTTCGTTGATGAAAACCATCATTTGGGAAATAGCTGTGTTGAAACGTAGGCCATCAAAGTCTTCTGTCACTTTTTTGACGGTTTGGTGATAAACTTTCTCTAATTTGCCGTCGTTTTGTTTAACGACTTTGTTTGAGATCGTTCCATCTTCGACCAGCAAACGCCAGACGCGATCAAGGAAACGGCGGGATCCGTCGAGTCCGTTTGTTGACCAGGCGATCGACGCTTCAAGCGGCCCCATGAACATTTCGTACATGCGCAGTGTATCCGCCCCGTGGCTTTCGATGATTTGGTCCGGGTTGACGACATTGCCTTTGGATTTCGACATTTTCTCGTTGCCTTCGCCGAGGATCATTCCTTGGTTGAATAATTTCTGGAACGGTTCTTTCGTCGGCACGACGCCAAGGTCGTACAGCACTTTGTGCCAGAAACGCGCGTACAATAAATGAAGGACGGCGTGTTCTGCACCACCGATATAGACATCAACCGGAAGCCAGCGTTTCAATAATTCTGGATCCGCAATCGCTTCGTCGTTGGTCGGATCGATAAAGCGCAAATAATACCAGCAGCTGCCGGCCCATTGCGGCATTGTGTTTGTTTCGCGGCGGCCTTTCATGCCCGTTTCAGGATGCGTCACGTTGACCCACTCTTCGATATTGGCAAGCGGCGATTCGCCAGTTCCGCTCGGTTTGATGTCTGTCGTGACCGGAAGTTCGAGTGGCAGATCCGCATCGTCGACCGGTGACATTGTGCCGTCTTCCCAGTGGATGATTGGAATTGGCTCTCCCCAATAACGCTGGCGGCTGAACAGCCAATCGCGCAGGCGGTACGTGATTTTCTTCTCGCCGACGCCTTCCGTCTCGAGCCAGTCGATCGCTTTTCCGATCGCTTCGGTTTTGTTCAAGCCGTTAAGGAATCCAGAATTGACGAGTTCGCCGTCACCAGCGTATGCTTCTTCGTCGATGTTGCCGCCTGAGACGACTTCAACGATCGGCAATTCGAATTGTTTGGCGAATTCGTAATCGCGCTCATCATGTGCCGGAACCGCCATGATGGCACCAGTTCCATAAGTTGCGAGGACGTAATCAGCGATCCAGATCGGCATCTTCTCGCCGCTTGCCGGATTGACCGCATAAGCACCTGTGAAGACGCCCGTCTTGTCTTTTGCCAGATCGGTACGTTCCAAATCGCTTTTCGTTTTCACTTTGTCGATATATTCAGCTACCGCTTCACTTTGTTCGGATGTCGTGATTTCTCCGACCAATTTATGTTCTGGGGCAAGTACTGCATATGTTGCGCCGAAAATTGTATCCGGGCGAGTCGTGAAAGCACGGAAAGAAAGCCCTGTGCCGTCGATCTTGAATTCAAGCTCAGCCCCTTCGGATTTGCCGATCCAGTTGCGCTGCATGTCTTTCAAGCTTTCCGGCCAGTCGAGTTCGTTCAAATCTTCCAACAAACGGTCTGCGTATTCCGTAATACGCAGCACCCATTGGCGCATCGGGCGGCGTTCGACCGGATGGCCTCCGCGTTCAGAAACGCCGTCGACCACTTCTTCGTTGGCGAGCACTGTACCAAGTGCCGGGCACCAGTTGACCGCTACTTCATCAACATACGCCAAGCCTTTATTGTAAAGTTGGATAAAAATCCATTGCGTCCATTTGTAGTAGTTCGGGTCGGTCGTGTTGATTTCACGGTCCCAATCATACGAGAAGCCAAGTTCCTGAATTTGGCGCTTGAAAGTCTCGATGTTTTTAGCCGTAAATTCAGCCGGGTCATTTCCTGTATCAAGCGCATATTGTTCAGCCGGCAAACCGAAGGCATCCCAACCCATCGGATGCAGCACATCGTAGCCTTGCATGCGTTTTTGGCGGCTCAAAATATCGGTCGCCGTGTAACCTTCCGGGTGCCCTACGTGGAGACCGGCACCTGATGGATACGGGAACATATCCAGCGCGTAGAATTTTTCTTTGCCTGGCGTATTTTCGGTTTTGAAGGTTTTGTTTTCCTGCCAGTGACGCTGCCATTTCTTTTCAATTTCCTTGTGGTTAAACGACATTTCCTATTTCCTCCTCTAAATACAAGCGGATGTCCGCATGCCTTACATAATTTTAAGCAAAATAAAAACTCCCGCCCCTTAAACTAAGGGACGGGAGTTTTCCCGCGGTACCACCCAAATTAGCGCTATAGCGCTCAACTTGATTCCTTAACGCGGAAAACGGCGCAATCATTGCGCAGACTCCAAGGCGAGTTTGGATATCCTGCAGGCCGGCTCGCACCATCCGCCGGCTCTCTGTGCTGCAAAAACATCCTACTATTCCTCTTCACGGCCATTTGCTATTGATTTCATTTTAGCTGAGCGCTCATTTTTATGCAATAGCTCAGTGTACTTTGACGCCTTCTGTATTCAGTTCAGCATCAGTTGCAGCGACGACGTCATCGACTGAGAAGCCTTCGAACACTTCTTTCAAAACCAGCCCGGTGTCCGTCACTTCGATTACAGCGCGTTCCGTGATGATCAAATTGACGACTGCTTTGCCGGTCAGCGGCAATTCACACGCCTTCTTGATTTTGGCGGAACCGTCTTTTGAAACATGATCCATGATAACAATGACTTTTTTCGCGCCGTGCACAAGGTCCATCGCACCGCCCATGCCTTTGATCATTTTTCCGGGAATCATCCAGTTGGCCAGGTCACCGTTCTCTGCGACTTCCATGCCCCCCAGAATGGCCACGTCGATATGACCACCGCGAATCATCGCGAATGACTCAGCGCTCGTGAAAAAGGCGGAGCCTGGGATGGTGGTAACCGTTTCCTTGCCGGCGTTGATCAAATCGGGGTCAACTTGATCTTCGGTCGGATAAGGCCCAATGCCAAGCAAACCGTTTTCAGATTGCAAGACGACTTGCTTGTTGTCGGAAATGAAGTTTGCGACCAAGGTCGGCATACCGATGCCTAGGTTGACGTAATCTCCATCGTTGATTTCTTTTTCTGCCCGTTTTGCGATTCGTTCTCTGATAGCTTGTTTGTCCACTTCTGTCCCCACCCTTTCTTAACGCGTTGTCAAACGCTCGATTCGTTTTTCCTGATCTGCTTGGAACAAGCCTTGCACATAAATGCTAGGTGTTTGCACCTGATTCGGATCAATATCGCCGATTTCCACTAAATGCTCAACTTCTGCAATGGTCACTTTTCCGGCTGCCGCTGCTAGCGGGTTAAAATTCTGTGCCGTCTTGTTGTAAACAAGATTGCCCATTTTATCAGCCTTATGTGCACGGACAAGTGAAAAATCTGCTTTCAAAGCCATTTCCAGCACATGTTCCTTGCCATCAAATTCGCGGATTTCCTTGCCTTCCGCAACAGTCGTGCCGACGCCAGCCGGTGTAAAGAAAGCCGGGATGCCCGCGCCGCCTGCACGCATTTTTTCAGCGAGCGTGCCTTGTGGCGTAAGTTCCACTTCGATTTCGCCAGACAGCACTTGGCGTTCAAATTCTTTGTTTTCACCGACATATGAGCCGATCATTTTTTTGATTTGTTTGTTTTTCAGCAATAAGCCGAGTCCCCATTCATCCACTCCACAGTTATTGGAAATAACGGTCAAGTCTTTGACCCCTTTATCGACTAGCGCCAGGATTAGCTGTTCTGGAATTCCTACCAGCCCAAATCCTCCGACCATGATGGTGGCGCCGTCTTTTATCGGTTCGACTGCCTCTTTGGCAGAATTGTAAATCGGTTTCATCGCGTGTTTCCCCCTCTGCAACATTAACTGAATTTTAATTCAATAAAACGCTTCCATTACCAATTTAACCAAAAGTCCTTTGTAAACGCAACAAGGATCGTGGCGCACAAGCTTTCCGGCTGGCAGCTGCGTGTTATAATAGCGAGCAAGGAGTGGTTTTAATATGAACAAGGAATTCCCTTTCCCAAGCGACGGGAAGCGTTACTATACATGGAATCGCCATTTGCGCGACCAGTTCGGCGAAAAGATCATGAAGATTTCGCTCGATGCTGGATTTGATTGCCCAAACCGCGACGGCACGGTCGCTTTTGGCGGCTGCACCTTTTGCTCGGTTGCAGGATCCGGCGATTTCGCCGGCGATCGCGTCGATCCGATTCCCGTTCAATTCGAGCAAGTAAAAGCCAATATGCACCGCAAATGGAAAGATGCCAAATACATCGCCTATTTCCAGGCTTATACGAATACTCATGCGCCGATCGACGTCATTAAAAAGCAATTCGAAGCGGCACTCGCGCAGGACAATGTCGTCGGCATCAGCATCGGCACACGTCCTGATTGTTTGCCTGATGAAGTCGTTGAATACTTGGCCGAACTCAATGAACGCACGTATTTGTGGGTAGAACTCGGCTTGCAAACGGTTCACGAGCGCACCGCCCGCCTCATCAACCGCGCGCATGATTTTGATACATACAAAATAGGCGTCGACAAACTGAGGGCACACGGCATCAATATTTGCAGCCATATCATCAACGGCCTACCGCTTGAAGACCAAGACATGATGATGGAAACAGCTCGTGCCGTCGCACAGCTCGACGTTCAAGGGATCAAGATCCATCTATTGCATTTACTGAATGGCACCCCCATGGTCAAACAATACGAAAAAGGTATGCTCGAATTTATGGAAAAAGATGCCTATATCCAACTGG
This sequence comes from Planococcus maritimus, assembly GCF_001687625.2. NCBI lineage: Bacteria > Bacillati > Bacillota > Bacilli > Caryophanales > Caryophanaceae > Planococcus > Planococcus maritimus. The sequence goes on along the minus strand of NZ_CP016538.2, from coordinate 1,228,740 downwards.
TCGCCGATCAATTGGAAATCATCCCGCCAGATATGGTCGTCCAGCGCATCACAGGAGACGGGCCGATCGATTTGATGATTGGACCGATGTGGAGCACCAATAAATGGGAAGTGTTGAATGGTATTGACAAAGAACTTGAAACACGCGGCAGCTGGCAAGGAAAGCATTTTGTCGGGAGTGTGGTTTTATGACTTTGCAACGTGTCTTGCCGTTCACTAAATCTTTGCTCGAACAAGCTATTCAACCTGGGGACATTGCAGTAGATGCCACCGCCGGAAATGGGCACGATACCCATTTCCTCGCGGGACTTACCGGTAATAGCGGAAAAGTGTACGCCTTCGATATTCAAGCACAAGCCATCGAAGCGACCAAACAGCGCGTCGAAAATTTTCCCCATGTCGAATTGATTTGTGATAGCCACGCGAAAATCGAACAATATGTAACAGAGCCGATTGCCGCCGCCGTCTTTAATCTCGGCTATTTGCCAAAAGGCGACCACTCTATCATCACAAAAGCTGACAGTACTTTGCAGGCAATCGGCCAATGCCTAGAGCGGTTAAAGGTTAACGGCTTGGTGCTGGTGGTCATTTATTCAGGACATGATGGCGGCAGCGAAGAGCGCGACGCTGTCATGGATTACGTCAAGCAATTGCCGCAAGTCGACTACGATGTCATGAAATATGAATTCATCAATCAACAGCATTCCCCGCCCTTTTTGGTCGCCATCGAAAAAAAACAACCGCGCAAACAAAAGTGAGTCCAAAAGTAAAGAGCAGCGTGCATTTGCACGCTGCTCTTTTACTCATTTCTCTACCGGGCCTTCTAGGACGATTTTCCCGATTGTCTTGCCGGACATCAATTTTCCGTAAGCTTCTTTCAAATTTGCAGCATTGATTGGCGTCATCCTGTCATTAAGTGTCGACCGGATCTTGCCCATATCCGCCCAATCCGACAATTCATTCAACAAATGGTGCTGATCGATCATATCCTTCGTTTGATACATTGAACGTGTGTACATTAATTCATACACAAAAGTTACGCTTTTTCCGAACAGGGACGGAGCAAGTGGTTCAAACGCTGGCAGGATGGAACAAATCTTACCTTGAGGCTTGATTGCCTCAGCCATTCCTGCCATGTGGTCATCGGTATTGGTCAGACAGAAAATATAGTCCACACCTGCAATACCTACTTTCTCTAATTGAGGCAACAATTCCTCATGATGGTCAATTATAAAATGTGATCCAAGTTTTTCTGTCCACTCCATCGTTTCCTGCCGTGACGCCGTTCCAATAACCGTCAGTCCAACTAAGTTTGCAATTTGCGTCGCAATCGAACCGACACCGCCTGCAGCCCCGATGATGAGAATATTTTTGCCTTCGTTGTCTTGAGGGTTTTTGGAGATGCCCAAGCGGACAAATAAAGCTTCCATCGCCGTGACGCCTGTTAAAGGCAAGGCTGCCGCATGCGCAAAATCCAACTTTTTCGGTTTATGGCCAACGATGCGCTCATCAACTATATGAAATTCGCTATGACCGCCTGCTCTAACGTTGGTGCCTGCGTAGAATACTTCATCACCTACTTCGAACAATGAACACTCATTGCCAACGGCCACCACCACTCCAGCAACGTCTCGCCCGACGATCGTCAAGGAATCATCGTCCTGCTTTTTTGCATCGCGTGTTTTATAATCGGTCGGGTTCACTGACACGGCCTTTACCTCGACAAGCAAATCATGCTCTTTTGGCTCAGGCTTATCCAATTCTACCGCTTCAAATTCCGGTGGCTGTTCCGTATTTCCAGGTTTGTAAAATCCAAGTGCTGTCATTTTTGAACTCAATTCACTTCGCCTCTCTTTCCTTTATTCATATATTCATTGCCATTCGTTCTATTGCACAGCCGAAATATCTTCAACGTAAGCATCAACAACCACTGGCCTTTTGCTTGTTTTCACTTTCGATAAGGCATCTTGTAATTCTTCGCGCGTTTTTACGGTATACCCCTCTCCGCCGCACGCGATGGCGAATGCCGCAAAATCGATATTGGCAATTTCGACATTTGTCGGCTTGTTGCCCGTCATTTTCTGTTCGTCTTCGATTAATTGAAGCTTTTGGTTGTTGAAGACGATGACGAGCATCGGCAAATCGTATTTCACTGCGGTGACAAAATCTTGCATGCCCATAGAAAATCCGCCGTCTCCGACAATGGCGATCGCTTGTCTATCGGGATAGGCCAGTTTCGCTGCTAAAGCCCCAGGAAGACCGCAGCCCATCGTACCGAGCCACGACGACAATACGAGCTTTTGCCCAGTCAGCTGCAAATATTTTGCCGTCCAAATCGTGATGCTCCCGACATCGAGCGAAACGACGGCATCGCGCTCCATGATGTGTTGGATTTCACCGATCACTTGCTGGGGCTGGAGTTTATCGGTTTGTTTATCGATATCTGCCTGCAGCTTGTCATGCCAATCGTTCCTTTTCTCTTTGAATTCCTCTAAAAAACCAGCATCTCGTTCACCGAGCTGACCTGTTAACCAAGAAAGTGCCGGTCCAAGATCACCCACAATCCCAACTGTCGCTGGATAATATTTGCCGATTACTCGAGGGTCGACATCAATCTGGATAGCTTGCGCTTTTTCCGGCAAATACTCACGGTATGGATAAGCAGTACCTGCTAGGATGACGAGGTCTGTCTGCTTCATCGCTTGTTTTGCCGGCTCTGTCCCGAGTTGCCCGAGCTGCCCTAAATTATTCGGGTGGTCATCTGGAACCAAGCCTTTTGCCGGAAGCGAAGCAATCAGCGGCGCGTTTAATTTATCGGAGAATGCCAATACTTCACTAGAAGCATTCTGCGCGCCTTTGCCTGCCAGAATGACTGGTTTTTTCGCAGATTGCAATAGCTCGAGTGCCTTAGTCAAATCGTCTTGTGCTGCCCGGATGTGTGGTTCTGAATATTCGGGGGACGTCATCTGTTGGTCGCGTTTAATTTTCGTGCTGAATAAATCATCCGAGACGACAAGGACAGCCGGCCCTTTTTCAGCGTAAGCTGCACGGACTGCCTGGTTGAGCATATCGGGCAATTGCTCGGCGGTTTGCACGCGGCGGTTATAGACCGATACGTCTTCAAACATCGATTCCAATTTCAACTCCTGAAACGTGTCGGTGCCAATGGAGTCGCTGGCTACTTGACCGACAATCGCAAGTACCGGTGTTTTGTCTTTCTTCGCATCATACAAGCCGTTTTGTAAATGAATCGCCCCAGGTCCCGCAATCGACAAGCACACGCCGATGTGCCCTGTCAGTTTCGAATAGGCCGAGGCGGCAAGCGCGCCGGTTTCTTCGTGACGGATCTGGATAAAGCGAATGTCCACTTTGCGTAATTCTTCCATCAATTCGTTAATAGAATCTCCCGGCATTCCGTATATATGGTCTACATTCCATTGCTTTAATAATTCTACTGTGTGGCTGCCTGCGGTACGATCGAACATATTCATTCCTTCTTTCCTGATTTCTGTTGTTTCAACTCTTTATCCTTCCAGCGCATCTCTAAACCTTTTTCTATCCATATAAAAAAGCAGCAAGCTGTTTATCAGCCTACTGCTTTTCAGAGATTCTTTTTTTCATTTCTTCAGCGATCAATCGGAACGTCGTTAATTTATCATTGAAGTCATAAGCGACAGAGACAATCATCACTTCATCAGCCCCGTATTCTTCACCAAGCGCTTCCAATTGATCCACCACTTGTACAGGGTCCCCGACGACCATGCGCCGGCGATTTTCTGCCACGAGCAGCTTTTCAAATTTTGAATACTCATAAGTAAGCGCTTGATCAGGCGGGGGCGTCCCGTCAGAAGGCATTGCTTGCGCCCCCATCGCAAGAGACAGATCCAAGGAAGACGCGACGTATTCCGCCTGTTCTTGTGTGTCCTGACATACGGCAAAAATCGCTAGGCCCACATACGGCTTGTTGCCTTTATGAGGGACGAATGTTTTTCTGTAGCTGTTTGCAAATGGCTGTCCGCCTTCGCCATTAATGAAATGAGCGAACATATACGGCAAGCCCTTTTCGGCCGCCAAGCGCGCAGATCCTTCACCAGAGCCGAGCATCCAGATCGGCGGTGCATGTGGTGGCAGGGGTGTCGCTTTCATGCCGTAGTAATCATGGCTTTCTGGAATGCTGTTTTCCAAATACATGCGCAGCTCATCCAACTGCTCCGGAAAACGTCCCGCATCCCGCACACGTCCATTCGATAAAGCGAATGAGGCTCTCGGCATGCCACCTGGCGCACGGCCCACTCCAGCATCAATGCGGCCAGGGTATAAACTCTCCAGTAAATTGAAATTCTCGGCCACTTTGAAGGCCGAATAATGCGGCAGCATGACGCCGCCGGAACCAAGGCGGATCGACCTCGTTCTCGCGCCGATATGACTGATTAAGATCTCCGGAGAAGAACCGGCTAGGGTTTTGGCATCGTGATGTTCCGATACCCAAAAACGCGTATAGCCCCAGTCTTCTGCGTGTTGTGCTAACTGCACCGTATCAGCTAGCGCTTGTTGCGCTGTCTGTCCTTGAGAAACCGGAGATTGATCCAATATGCTGAAACGAAGCGGCATTTCCATCTCTCCTTTTTATTAACTATCGTTGTGAATAGATTAAAGGATTATTGGCTGCGGCGCATTCTTTCCGCTTCAACTGCCGTTTCGGCAAAATGCAGCATGGACTTGAATATTTCATCGCGCTCCGGTTCTTGCAGCAAATCGTGATAGCAGAACGGCCATTCCTTAAAATGAAATTCATTCGCAGACTGCTTGGACAGCCATGACCGTCCAGCTTTCGTCTGCGTAATCAAATCCCGCTGGCCCGTCTGAAGCATAATCGGCATATCCGGCAACTGTAGATGTGCGGCCTGCTCCAAATAAACGAGTAATTCTTTCCACCAAGCCGGCGAACTGAGCGATTGGATCGCTTGAGGCGCTTTCGCCGACTCTTCTTGGAATTTACGTCTCGTCAAATGACGCAATTCCACTCCGTGGTCGACTTTCCCTTTGCCGGTCAGTTTGCTGAGTCCGGACAAGGCAAGTGTTGGCTTGCTCGGGACTTTTTGCAGCTCAAACCAAGGAGAGCTTAGGATGGCGCCAGCAACAGGATGGCGATTTTCTGATAGCGCATGGATAGCGATCGAAGCGCCAAGCCCGTGTCCAGAAAGAATAACCGGCAAGTTATTTTCTGCCGCTAAGCGCAGCAGTTCAGCAGCGGTTTTGTCGTAATCATAGAAAGATTCCCGGTGCACAGCATCGGCTGATGTCTGCGTTCCGTGGCCTGGTAAATCAGCCATATACACATGAAAGCCATTCCTGCGCCAGTTTTCGATTTGCCATGCATAACGCTGATGTTCCTCATAGGCACTATGAATCAACACCACGACGCCTTTCGCTTCACCTTCTGCTTGCCACTTCCACATAACGCGCGCCTCCCTTATCCAGCTCGATCGATTGACCTTTTCCAATGTTTTGATACGATTAGAACTAATTACATCTTATCAATCTTAAAGGAGCTTTGCCATGATCTATCCATATAAAGACAAATCACCAAAAATTGACAAATCTGCATTTATCGCTGATTATTCGACTATAACAGGCGATGTCACAATCGGAGCTCATTCATCGGTCTGGTTCAATACCGTTATCCGTGGAGACGTTGCCCCGACCATTATCGGAAACAACACCAATATCCAGGATTTATCAATGTTACACCAAAGTCCGAACACCCCTCTTATACTTGAAGACGATGTAACGATTGGCCACCAAGTGACCTTGCACAGCTGCACCGTGAGAAAAGGCGCGCTCGTCGGCATGGGCTCGATAATCCTCGATGGCGCGGAGATCGGGGAAGGTGCTTTTATCGGCGCCGGAAGCCTTGTGCCGCAAGGAAAAACCATTCCAGCCGGCACGCTCGCATTCGGACGCCCCGCAAAAGTAGTGCGCGAATTAAACGAAGCGGACAAAACAGATATGGAACGCATCGTCCGGGAGTATGCGGAAAAAGCCGCCTACTATAAATCTCTTCAATAGAAAAAGCAGACGGAATTTTTCCGCCTGCTTTTTTCTTATGCGTTCGCTTGTTGTTTCAAAGCATCCGCTTTGTCTGTGCGTTCCCACGGAAGGTCGACATCCGTGCGTCCGAAGTGGCCATAAGCCGCTGTTTGTTTGTAAATTGGGCGGCGCAGATCCAACATCTTGATGATGCCGGCTGGACGCAAATCGAAGTTCGCGCGTACTAGTTCGATGAATTTATCTTCGCTGACTTTGCCTGTACCGAACGTATCGACCGCAATCGATACCGGATGTGCAACGCCGATTGCATAGGCAAGCTGCACTTCACACTTATCAGCAAGTCCAGAAGCGACGATATTTTTCGCGACGTAACGGGCTGCATAAGCACCGGAACGGTCAACTTTCGTTGCGTCTTTACCAGAGAATGCGCCTCCACCGTGTCTTGCGTAGCCACCGTACGTATCAACAATGATTTTACGGCCAGTAAGACCAGCATCGCCTTGTGGCCCGCCGATTACGAAGCGGCCAGTCGGGTTGATGAAGTATTTTGTCTCTGCATCAAGCAATTCAGCCGGTACGACTTCATTGATGACATATTCCTTCAAGTTGCGCTGGATTTGCTCCAAAGAAACTTCCGGATGATGCTGCGTTGAAATGACAATCGTATCGACACGCACCGGTTGATTGTTTTCATCGTATTCAATCGTTACTTGCGTTTTGCCATCAGGGCGCAAATACGGCAAGATTTCTTCTTTGCGCACTTCCGCCAGGCGGCGTGCAAGTTTGTGCGCCAAGCTGATCGGCAATGGCATCAATTCTTCTGTTTCGTTGGAAGCATAACCAAACATCAAGCCTTGGTCGCCTGCCCCAATTTCATCCAATTCCTTATCGGTCATCTGTCCTTCACGAGCTTCAAGTGCCACGTTGACGCCTGCAGCGATATCCGCCGATTGCTCATCGATTGCCGTTAACACAGCACTCGTCTCGGAGTCGAATCCGTATTTCGCGCGCGTATAGCCAATTTCTTTGACGGTTTGGCGGACAACTTTTGGAATGTCTACGTAAGTAGATGTCGTGATCTCTCCTGCAACAAGGACAAGTCCTGTTGTTACAGTGGTTTCGCATGCCACGCGTGCATTTGGGTCTTCTGTTAGGATGGCATCCAGAATTGCATCTGAAATTTGGTCGCAAATCTTATCCGGATGGCCCTCTGTTACTGATTCTGATGTGAATAATCGACGGTTTGTCAAAAAAAGTTCCTCCTTATATCCTGCGAGATTGCTCTCGAAATTGATACGGTACTCGTTTTCCCATGTCAAGTCCGTTTCCCTAGAGGGAATTGAACTTCCAGCTTTTTCAGCCTGCACACGAGGATTAAGGGCATTCCATAAAAAAATCCCTTCTCTCATCTTTAAGCAATGAGGAAAGGAATAATCATCATAAGCACCTTTCACTCTTATCGTCCAAGGCATACGCCTTGCTTCAGGTTGGGCACCATCGCTGCATAAACAGCAGGTTGCCGGGTTTCGTAGGGCCTGCACCCTCCACCAGCTCGGAATAAGAGTATCCGTTCAATTTCCCATCATACGGAATGAGTCAAGCGCTGTCAACGTTTTTAAAGGAAACGGTTGTCAGACTTTTAAGCATGCATCTTTTTCTACTATTGTATAAACACAAATCGCGAACATCGACAGATTTCTAGTTATTAGTATAGACTAATCATGGCAATGTGTTATACTAATGTTCGAATATACATCTTCCCCATTCATTTGGGAATAAACGAAAAGGAAGGTACATATATATGACTTCAGTGAACCTATCAAATGATTTGAAAGAGCTTGTGAACGGCTCGAATATCCATATGCAATTATCCGTTCCCCAATTGGTGGAAGCGGCAACATCCCGCGGGGAGGCTGTTCTTACGCGTGAAGGCGCTGTCAAAGCGGAAACTGGCAAATATACAGGCCGTTCGCCTAAAGACAAGTATATGGTAGAAGAGGCAATTTCGAAAGACAAAATTGACTGGGGCACTGTCAATCGCCCGATTTCCTCTGATATTTTTGAAAACCTATATGCTAAAGTCATCAATCATTTGAAAGAAAAAGACGCTTTGTATGTCTTCAAAGGCTTTGCCGGTGCAGATCCTGAATCGCGTCTGGCGATTCAGACGATCAATGAATACGCTTGGCATAACCTATTCGCCCATCAATTGTTTATCCGCCCTACTGCGGAAGAATTGAAGACGCATGAAGCTGAATTCACTGTCGTTTACGCTCCGACTTTCCACGCAGACCCTGCAGTGGACGGAACGGATTCTGAGACCTTTATCATCGTATCGATGGAAAAGAAAATCATCTTGATCGGCGGTACGGAATACGCTGGCGAAATGAAGAAATCCATCTTCTCGATCATGAACTATATCCTTCCTGAAAAAGACATCCTCCCGATGCATTGCTCAGCAAACGTCGGCAAAAACGATGATGTTGCTTTGTTCTTCGGCCTTTCAGGTACTGGAAAAACAACCTTGTCGGCTGATGAAGACCGCAAATTGATCGGTGACGACGAGCATGGCTGGTCCGATAACGGCGTCTTCAATATCGAAGGCGGCTGCTATGCCAAAACAATTAATCTATCACGTGAAAACGAACCACAAATTTTTGACGCGATTCGTTTCGGCTCGGTACTAGAAAACGTAGTGGTCGATGAAGATACCCGCATCCCGGATTACGATGACGGCTCGCTGACTGAAAATACGCGTGCAGCTTATCCGATCGATGCCATCGATAATATCGTCGTCCCTTCTGTTGCAGGACACCCGAAAACGATCGTCTTCTTGACGGCTGATGCATTCGGCGTATTGCCTCCAATCAGCAAATTGACGAAAGAGCAAGCGATGTATCATTTCCTTAGCGGTTACACATCGAAATTGGCTGGCACAGAACGCGGTGTCACGTCACCTGAAGCAACCTTCTCGACTTGCTTCGGCTCTCCATTCCTTCCGCTTCACGCAACCGTTTACGCTGAAATGCTCGGCGACAAGATCGATGAGCACGGTGCAGACGTCTACCTCGTAAACACGGGATGGACTGGCGGCGAATACGGCGTCGGGAGCCGCATGAAATTGTCCTACACACGCACGATGGTCCGCGCAGCAATCCGCGGCGACTTGAACGGTGTCGACATGGAACACGAATCGGTCTTCGGATTGAATATGCCGAAAGAAATTCCTGGCGTCCCGACCGAAGTTTTGAATCCACGCAACGCATGGGCTGATAAAGAAGCTTATGACCAAAAAGCACAGGAACTGGCGAAGAAATTCAAAGACAACTTTGAAAAATTCGGTACTGTGGATGCTGGCATCAGCCAAAAAGGCGGCCCTACGCATAATTAATCCAATTAAAAAGGCCAAGAGAAATGAGTCATTTCTCTTGGCCTTTTTTGTTTATTTTATTGTGGATTTCTACTTAAGCTTCTACCTCATCTTGACGACTAACTATGCCATTTTTGCGCTTCTCCTGATCTTTCATCCATACCGTCAATGCCTTCGCGGTTTTACGGTTCGCCAAAGGTGGGAAGAAATGCGTATAATCTGGAAAATACCAGGTTTCACAAGGCTGATGATTGAGTTCCAAAGCTTGTTCTAACAGAAAGGCTTGCTGAGGTGAGACATTATCGTCTTTCAAGCCATGGATAATCAGGTAAGCTGCCTTGCTTTCTCCGATATGCATCAACGGATTACGCTCTTCAAATGCCGGAAGTGCGGTATTCGGCGTGCCGCCGTAAAGCCGTTTCATCATGCGGCGCATATCCAGCCGCTCTTTATAGGTCAGTACCGTATCTGTTACACCAGCCCAGGTTACGACAGAACAAATATCATTTCTCAAAATAGCTGTCCACAAGGCCATAATGCCGCCACGTGAAAAGGCCAATAAATGTACCGGACCAGTACTGAATTTCTTTAGCACATCCACGGCATGGACAGCATCATAGCGATCTGCACCGGCAAATTCGTCTTTCCCTTCACCGCCCCGATTGCCCCTGTAATAAGGCGCGAACACAGTAAATCCCATGCCTGCAAATTGCGCGATCCGTGCCGGTCTTACCATTCCAATTGATTGGATGCCACCGCGCAAATATAAGATTCCGCTGCCGCTTGAAACGGTTTTCGGTTCTGCCAGCAAGCCTTTAATGCGCAAGCCCTCAGACCAATACGTCACTTCGCTCAAGCGCACATTCGGATTCGGCGAAGGATACCACCTCATCGATTCAATGTCTCCATTTTTCAATAGTCTTCACCTTCTCTATAATCGCTTCCATCCCCGCGTCGCGCATGAGGAAGCTGTAATTTTCATCGACCATAAGTTTCGGAACCAGTACAGGACCCTCTGTCTCCATCCACTGCACACTCTTCATGTTCTTGATAGTCGCAGTAAATACTGTTTTACTGAAAGCTTGATCTGTATGAACTTGATACTCCGCGAGCCATTCCAATTCATTCACGACGGCTCCGGTTTCTTCATAAACTTCCCGCTTCGCTGCCTGTTCCAGTGATTCACCTGGCTCTGCTTTACCTCCAGGAAATTCAAGTCCACGAACAGAATGTCTCGTCAATAGCCACTGCCCTTCAAACTTCCCGATGACCAGCACATGCCGGCTTTCAATTTGCGACCGCCCCTTTTCAAAAAACAAGTGGCAAACACATCCATTCAAATCTCTATACTCCATCGAACATCCTCCCGGCTTCAGAAAAAGCGTACAACCGGCTATCGGTCGTACGCCCATTTCTTCTATTCTACTTCTTTTCGCCAAGAAATGCAGACAGCATCCAGGAATGCTTTTCCAAGTTTTGATGAATGGCATTGAACATGTCTTCTGTCATGTCATCACCGTCTTGAGAGGCGAGTTCCATTCCCTTTTTCAAAGATTTCATGATTTTGTCATAATCGGAAACGATGTTATCGACCATTTGCTCCGCGCTTTCGCTGCTTGTCGCTTCATCGACGACCGACAGTTCAAGTTGTTCTTTCATCGTCGCAACAGGCTTCCCGCCTAGTGCCAGCAAGCGCTCCGCAATTTCATCCATATGAAGCGTCGCCTCGTTATATAGTTCTTCAAATTTCACGTGCAAAGTAAAGAAAGAAGGCCCTTTAACATACCAGTGGAAATTATGTAATTTCGTATAAATTACTGACCACGAAGCGACTTGAACATTTAATTCTTCATTTAAAGCTGTTGACACAAGACATCACTCTCCATTTTTTAATAAGTTCCTATGCTTTATAATTACCTCTGAAAGCTCTACAATAAACATCAACGAATCTCAATCAAACGAGAAAGAAGTGGTCTCACCATGAAAACTGCATTGATCAAATTGTTCCGTTTTTATCAACGCTTCATCTCTCCCTTGTCCCCGCCGAGCTGCAGGTTCTATCCAACTTGCTCTCATTACGGCATTGAAGCCGTAGAAAAACACGGAGCTTTAAAAGGCGGCTATCTCGCAACTCGTCGCATATTGAGCTGCCATCCGTTCCATAAAGGCGGAGTAGATTTTGTCCCCGAAGAATGGCCCCCTAAAAAATAGGCGGGTTTTTCTTGTGTTCAAGAGCGTTCTATTGTATGATTCTAAGAGTCAATAAAACGTAATGATTACATTTTATCATTCACCAAAAACTCGGAGGGACATTTAATATGAAGAAATTAGCAGCATTATCGGGAATCGCACTTATTTCATTGCTAGCCGCGTGTGGCAATACCACAGAACCCGGCAACGGAGCGGAAGATGAAGCAGCGGAAGGAAAGCTCGATGTTTATGCGACCGTTTACCCGCTAGTCTATTTTGCAGAACGCATAGGCGGCGATCGCGTCGATGTTAAATCGGTTTATCCAGCTGGAGCAAACGAACACAGTTTTGAACCGACTCAAAAAGACATGATCAATATGGCAGACGCCGACTTGCTCTTTTATGTCGGATTAGGCCTTGAAGGCTTCATCGACAGCGCACAGGAAACGCTGCAAAACGAAGACCTTGAATTTGTCGTAACCGCAGATGGCATATCCGATGAACAACTCGAAGACGCGGCAGGTACACATACAGAGGACGAACACGGCCATGAAGAGGAGGATGCACATGAACACGAAGAGGATGGCCATGCTGGAGAAGGCGAAAGCCAAGAGGAAGAGAGCGGCCATGAAGGGCATGACCATGGCTCCACCGACCCACACGTGTGGATCTCCCCAGTATTAAGCCAAGAACTCGCTGCTTCTGTCCGTGATTCCCTAATCGAGCAAGACCCACAAGGCGCAGAACAATTTGAGGAAAATTACGAAGAGCTCGTCGCAGAACTCGAAACGCTCGATGAATCCTTCCAAAATCTACACACAAAAGTCGAACGCGATACCTTTTTCGTGTCACACGCGGCTTTCGGCTATCTGGCCGAACCTTATGGATTTGAACAAGTCGCCGTCGCAGGATTGAATAGCCAAGATGAACCGTCCCAGAAAGAATTGACGGAAATCGTCGACATGGCTCGCGAGAAAGACATCCAATATATCGTCTTCGAGCAAAACGTCTCCTCGAATTTGACGGAAGTCATCCAAAAGGAAGTCGGGGCCGAAGCGATCGAAATGCATAACCTCGGTGTGCTGACTCAAGAAAACATCGACAACGACGAAACGTATTTCACTTTGATGGAAAAAAATCTTCAAGCACTCGAAACCGTATTGAAATAGCAAAAACTCGCCGAATAGCCGGCGAGTTTTTTTATATATTCAGCTGATACCCGATTCCTGGGCGTTCGCTAAGTTTGATTTCCCCATGCTCCACGTGAATTTCCGGAGAAACAATATCGGTTTGCCAAAAATGGCCCGAGTCTGAGAAATCACCCGTCAGCTTAATTTCCGGTAAAGAAGCAAGCGCCAAATTATGCGCTTTCGAAATGCCAAACTCGATCATGCCGCCGACCCACATTTCAATCTGTGACTGTTTGCAGAACTCGACAATTTTCAAAGTTTCCGCCCAGCCACCAAGACGCCCCATTTTCAAGACGACGATATCGCCAGCCTGTTGTTCTGTCATACGCTTCACATCCTCCAAGCTATGAATGCTTTCATCCAGACAAATCGGCGTTTTCATGTTCGCCCTGGCCATTCGGTGGGCTGTCCATTCCTGTTCACCGTACGGCTGCTCAATTAATGCAAATCCGGCCTCATCAAATGGCAGCAACTCCTCTAGCGCCAATCCTGAAAAACTGCCATTGGCATCAGCGTAGAAAGATATTTCGGCATGCGCCGCTACTATCTCTTTGAGCATTACGGCATCGGTTGCAGGTGAAATTTTCAATTTGATGCGCCGGTATCCACGCTCTATGGCTGCTTCTACATTCTCAACCAATTGATCATTGCTTCCAGCGACCACCACACCCGCAGGCACTGGCCTTTGAACTCCTCCGACATACTCATAGAGCGGCAGGCCTTTTTGCTTGGCGAATAAATCCCAGACAGCCATCTCCATGGCCGCTTTCGCCATCTGGTTGCCTTTCACTTTTGAAAACAGCCGCGCTGCGTCAGTAGGATGGTCCAACAACTGTCCCTTAAGCAATGGCATCAATACGGTATCCATAATAAAACGGCTGCCGACAACTGTCTCTGAGGTATACCAAGGCGTATCAAACGCCACACATTCCCCGTAGCCCTCTTGCCCATCCTCATCCTGGACGATCACCACTGTAGCTTCCCGCTCCTCCACTCTCTGCAAGACAGTCACAAAAGGCTGATTCAATGGCTTTTTCACTTTATGGAATTGGATGTCTGCGATTCTTACAGCCATTGCTTCAATTCCCTTCTAAGCAGTTTATTCGACGCATTTCGCGGCAGCTCATCCACTAGCTTGAACAGTTTCGGCACTTTATAACCAGCCAGCTTGCCGCGGCAAAAATCCGCGAGTTCCTCTAGCATCTGCGGGTTTTCAAGCACGACAAACGCTGCCGGCACTTCGCCCCATTTGCTATCTGCCATTGCACAAACTCCAGCTTCACGTACAGATGGATGCGCCATTAAAACGTTTTCGATTTCAGCCGGATAGACATTTTCACCACCAGAAACCAGCATATCCGAACGCCTGTCGACTACGAATAAAAACCCTTCTGCGTCCAGATAACCGATATCGCCCGTCGCGAGCCAGCCGTCTTGTTGGACAGTACGTTCTTTAAAACGTCCGATGTATCCCGGGGTCACTTGTGGCCCTTTAATCAAAATTTCTCCCGCTTCCCCCGGTTTTGCCCCATCGATTTTCACTTGATACAAAAACAAAGGTTTTCCAGCGGAACCGATTTTCGTTTTCGCATCAGCCGGCTGCAAGGTCGTCGTCTGTGACGACGTTTCCGTCATGCCATAAGTTTGGAGCACTTGAATACCATGCGCTTCCGCCCGTTGCAAATAAGACACCGGCACTGGGCCACCACCCGCCAGAATTTGCTTGAAACGCGAAGATACCCGTAATTCGCGTTGCTCGATTTCCCGCAATACTTGGTCAAGCGTCACACCGACCATCGAACTATGCGTCACATGCCCCTTGCACAATTCCTCCGCACACGACGAAGCGTCGAACTTGTCGTAAAGCCGAACCCCCATGCCGTAGACGAGCGAGCGCATCAAAATCGAAAAGCCGCTAATGTGAAACAAGGGCACCGTACATAACCAAACGTCATCAGGAGCAATGCCTAAATTCAGAGCAGAAGACACCGCGCTCGAAAAATGGTTTTCAGCGGTTTGCCTAACCCCTTTTGGCTGACCCGTCGTTCCTGATGTGTACATGATCGAAATAGTTCTGTCTTTCTCCCATTCCGCTATTAAGTTAAACTCAGCAGGTTGTGCTTGTTTTAATTGTTCGAACGAAACCGGCTTTGCCGACAACACTTTTTCGATTAATTCAGCATCCGCAAATACTCGGTCCACGCCCGCATCTTCGATTTGATAAGCCAGTTCCGCTGCGGCGAGCCGTTCATTGAGCATGACCATTTCACAGCCAAGATGTAAGCAGCCATACATGACAAAAACCGCTTCAGCATTCGATTTCGCCAATAAAGCCACTCGTGATTGTTCCGTGATGCCAAAATGCGCCAGTTTTCCGGCATAGTCAAGTGCGATAGCGTTTATTTCTGCGAATGTCCAGTTATCCTCACTAAATGATAAAGCCAGTTGATTGCCCGTCACATAAGCACGTTGAGTCAACCAATTCGGATAAGTCATCTTCAAAATCCTTTCTTTTATAGCCGATTGATTGAAAAAAAGCTGCCTCCGAAGAAGACAGCTCAATTCATTCATATAATCAAGGGAAACGTGGGAATTGGCCAAAGTCCGGTTTGCGTTTTTCTTTGAACGCATCGCGGCCTTCTTTTGCTTCATCCGTAGTGTAGTAAAGCAATGTTGCATCGCCAGCCATTTGCTGAAGCCCAGCAAGGCCGTCCGTATCCGCATTCATCGCTGCTTTGACGAAGCGCAATGCAGTCGGGCTCATTTCGAGCATTTCCTCGCACCATTTCACCGTCTCGTCTTCCAATTGCTCGTAAGGTACGACTGTGTTGACAAGGCCCATATCCAGCGCTTCTTGTGCATCGTACTGACGGCACAAATACCAGATTTCGCGTGCTTTCTTGTGCCCGATGATACGCGCTAGATAGCCAGAGCCGTAGCCTGCATCAAATGAACCGACGCGCGGTCCTGTTTGGCCGAAACGTGCGTTATCCGCTGCAATCGTCAAATCACAAACAACGTGAAGTACGTGTCCGCCGCCGATTGCGAATCCAGCAACCATTGCGACAACCGGTTTTGGAATGACGCGGATCAAGCGCTGCAAGTCCAGGACGTTAAGACGCGGGATTTCATCTTCCCCGACATAACCGCCGTGTCCACGGACAGATTGGTCTCCGCCTGAACAGAATGCTTTTTCGCCTTCGCCTGTCAAGACGATGACCCCAACATCAGAGTTGTCACGCGCACGTGAAAACGCGTCGATCAATTCGTGAACCGTTTTCGGACGGAAGGCATTGCGCACTTCCGGACGGTTAATGGTGATTTTCGCAATCCCATTATATGTTTCGTATTTAATGTCTTCATATGTAAGTTCTGTAACCCATTGACGTGTTGACATTCTAGTCCTCCTCAGTAATTCTGATTTAATCGTTCCATAACCATTGTAGCAAATTCAGCCGGTTTTTCCACATGAATCGCATGTCCTGCTGAAATGATACGGTGTTCCGCATTCGGCAATAATTGCTGCACCCTCTGGGCAATGGCGCAAAACTTCGAATCCAGTTCCCCGGTTAACAGCAACACCGGTACGTTTAGATCTTGCAAGCAATTCCAGTAAGAACGCTGTGAACCTGTGCCCATGCCAAGCAAACTATTCGATAATCCTTGTGCAGATTGGGCTAGCCGTTCTTGTCTTATTTGTTGCTGCACGTTTTTGGGTAAAGATTTCTGGCTATCAAACAACGAAATATTTTCCCATTTGGCAACAAAAGGCTTAATACCAAATTTCAAAATTTCTTGTGCCAGTCGGGCATCCGCCTCTTGCCGCTGTAATCTTTCGGCTTCCAGCAGCAAGCCGGGTGACGCGCTTTCTAAAATAAGCTCATTAATTCTGTCTGGATATTCACAAGCATACGCAAGTGCTGTGCGCCCGCCCATCGAATAGCCAAGCAAGCTAAATCCATTCAAATCCAATTTTTCAAAAATGCTTTCCAGGTCCTCTAATTGCCGCTCCATGGCATAACGGTTTTTATCTGTCGGGCTATCCGATTTGCCATGGCCTATCAAATCAATTGCCACTACACGGAAATCAGGCCAGTGTTCGATTACCGGGTTCCATGTGGCCGTGCTGCCCGTAAAACCGTGCAGCAGGACCAAAACAGGACAGTCTTCATCTCCTGTCATTTCAATATGGTAGCGGATCCCATTGGCCATCAATTCCATGCGTCTAGCTCCTCATCCAGCCGGCTCCACAATTTTCGGTGGATCTTTACGTTATTGGCTCGGTCTGTTGCCACTTCTAAAATACGCACCGGTTTTTCTTTCGGCATCCGAAGCGCCGCCTGCAATTCTGCTGTTGTTTTTACAGGGAAGTACTCGGCATCATACATTTCAGCTGCCGCTTTGAATTGAATCCCGGTCGGGGTACCAAAAAGATCCTCATAATAGCGCTCTTCTTTCGACTGTGGCAAATAAGAGAAGATCCCGCCGCCGTCATTATTCATCACAACAATCGTCATATCCGCATGCTGCAGTTTCGAAGCGATCAAGCCGTTTAAATCATGCAGCAAGGCCAAATCCCCGATCAATAGATACCCAGGCCGTTTGTTTGCTGCCTGGATCCCGAAAGCTGTCGATACCACCCCATCAATGCCATTAGCGCCGCGGTTGGCAAAAATTCGCACGTCCCGCTGCGTCGTTTGGAAATACGTATCGGCATCCCGGATTGGCATACTGCTGCTGACGGTCAAATCGCAATCGTTCAGCTCATCGAAAAAGGCTTTTGCTAACACCCCTTCGTCCAATTCTTCCTGACAATGAGTCTCCATTGTCTCCTGCACCAATTTTTGTGCTGTTATCCAAAGACTCAAGTACGGATGAGAAGATTTCGCGTTCAATTTCAACTGCCACAAGGCAGAAAAATGCTGCTGGATATGATGCGTGGCTGCTGATTGTGGATCTCTCAGCATCGGACTTTCATCCAACACGACATAACGCGCTGGCTTGGCTTTCCTCAAGAATAAGCTGAGCGGCTTAGACACAGGCTGAGGCCCGATTCTTACTACGGCATCCGGCGCTACACGATCAGCGAATTCAGCATTTTTCAGCAACGCATCATAGGAATCGATAATGAGCTCATGAAGATCCGCTGGCACATTTGCCCGTAAATTCGACAACGGATCGGCAAGCACCGGCCAGCCGAGACGGCGGATAAATTCCCATTGCTCAACTGGTATCTCACCGGTGTTTTCTCCCGCAATCAGCAGACCGCGAGACTGCGTGAACACTTCTGTTAAGAAATCAGCTGCTTTATCAGTTAACCGCTCGCCGCTTTCGAAACGATATAATTCAGTGCCACTTACATAAGCTTGATCGAAATCAATGCTAAGCGGTTCCCGGAATGGCACATTCAGATGGACCGGGCCCTTAGGCGCTGTTTTAGCTAAGGTGGCGGCACGCCCCAAATGGCGTTTCAACGAATCCAGATGATTGCCTTGCTCTGGCAGTGCCAGATCGACTGACCACTTAACATGAGATCCGAATAAGTTGATTTGATTAATTGCTTGCGGGGCCCCAACTTCGCGCAGTTCATGCGGACGGTCTGCCGTGACGACAATAAGAGGCACACGCGCATAATAGGCTTCTACGATGGCCGGAAAATAATTAGCTGCTGCAGTGCCTGATGTACAAAGCAAAACGACCGGGGCGTTTGACGCTTTCGCCAAACCGAGCGCGTAAAAGCCGGCTGAACGTTCATCTATTTGACGATAAGTCTCAATCCCTTGCTGTTTCATGAATGCATAAGCAAGTGGAGTGGAACGCGAACCTGGGCTAATAACTGCTTTCGTTACCCCCGCATGGAGCAAAGAATGTGTAAAAGCTAATACATATTCAGTTAAAAATTCACGATTCGTCATGTAAATTTCCTCCCAGTACACGAAGCATTGGGCGGAACTTCACCCATGTCTCATCGTATTCCGCTTCCGGCGTAGAATCTGCCACAATGCCACCGCCTGCGAATAAATAAGCTTTATCCCCATCCAATAACGCCGAGCGAATCGCTACGGCGAATTCACCGTCGCCTTTCGCATCGATCCAACCGATCGGTGCCGCATAATAGCCTCTATTCAAAGGCTCATAAGAACGGATCAAGCTGAGCGCCTGCTGTTTCGGTTCCCCGCCTAGTGCTGGCGTAGGATGGAGCGCTTCGACAAGATCCAGTAGCGAACTGCCATTTTTGAGTTCCCCTTCTACCGGAGTATATAAATGTTGGATATCTCGGATTTTCATCAGTTTCGGATGCTGCGGAATCCGTGGATCTATACAATGTTCCTTAAATACATCCCCGATCATTTGAACCACATATTGATGTTCAGAACGATTTTTGGAATCACCGAGCAAAGCTTTTCCTAATGCTTCGTCTTGTTCTACGGATTGTCCACGAGGTGTAGATCCCGCTAAGCACGTAGACAATGCTTTTTGCTGCTCTACTTTAACAAGGCGCTCTGGCGTTGCGCCAAAGAAAAATTGCTCTCCTGCTTCCAAGCCGAATAAAAAGCTTTCAGGCTGCTCATTCGCCGCCTGATATAGAGCCGATGCCGGGGATAGGACTTCATCAAAACAAAGACCAAGCGCCCTTGCAATCACAACTTTATCCACTTCGCCCGAACGAATCACTTGAGTGACCTTTTCAATAGAACGCATATACTCATCTTTTTTTAATTCTTTCTTTTCGGCGACTCGGGGCTTTTGATACGCTTTTGGCTCGGATACTTGCGCTGCGTGAATCAGCCGGTCACGTTCTTTCCGAAGTGCTTCAAAATCCGCAAAACTATTCGGTGCCTTCGTGATCAGGTGGACACTAACATAAGCCTGCTCTCCTTTAATAATCAGCTGAAAAGTCGGGACGGCAAAATAAGCCTGAGGGAAATTTCTCCACTCGCTCGGCTGGTCATTCAAAGGATCAAATGAAAAGCCCCCAAATAACACTGGCTGAACGGCTGTCTCTTCATTCACCAATTGGGCACTCAATGCTTTCCAATCTTTTTGTATGTTGTTAAACCGCCCCTTATAATCATCTGCTGTGAGAACATAGGCATGCCCCAGGCCAACTAGCGTAAAGGACTTCTCCCGATTCTGCCAGAACATCCGCTTGCCTTCATATTTCTCTTGCCCTGCCTCAAAAAACGCCAAAGCAGACATGGTCGATACTTCAATGGTTTCTGTATAAAAGCGATACTCGCTAAAGCGGTTCGCTTCCATCTGTTCAGTTGATGAATACGATTGTGAATTCACCGGATTACCTCCGTTTACTGCAGCATTAACTGACTGCGATACATTTTAATCTCTACTTTCTATCATACCCCTTTCTCTGGAATTCAGCACAACATATGCTGTAAATCTCTGCGTATTGCAGTACAATATAGGTTGGAAAGAAATGAATAGGAGAGATAGAAATGACACATTCGATACAAGCTGATAGCGGCTGGCGTGTCTGGTGGCAACTTACCCGCCCCCATACCTTGACCGCATCATTTGCCCCTGTATTCCTGGGAACAATGATCGCCATCCACTACACCGCTTTAGATTGGGCGCTATTCGCAGCCATGTTAATAGCAAGCCTGCTGATTCAAGCAGCAACCAATATGTTCAATGAATACTACGATTTTGCACGCGGTCTCGACAATGAAGAATCCATCGGCATAGGTGGAGCCATTGTGCGTAACGGCGTTTCACCGAAAACCGTTTTGGCGCTGGCATTCTTGCTTTATGCGATCTCTGCAATACTCGGGCTTTATATTGCAGCTTCTACCAGCTGGTGGTTATTGGCAGTCGGCGGCATCGGCATGCTAGTCGGATACTTTTACACCGGAGGTCCTTATCCAATCGCTTACACGCCACTTGGCGAATTGTTCTCAGGACTGTTTATGGGTTTTCTGATTGTCATCGTTGCTTTTTATATCCAGACAGAAACGATCACCTCGACTGCTGTGATGCTCGCGATCCCTAGCACATTGCTTGTAGCGGCCATTATGATGTCCAATAATATTCGAGACATAGTTGGGGATGAAAAAAGCGGCCGGCGTACTTTAGCCATTCTGGCCGGCAGACCAGCTGCCGTCACCATCTTCATGTGGTTCTTTATTTTGTCCTATGCCTGGATTATTTTATTAGTAGTGCTCGGCATTATCACTCCATGGGCATTATTAGTACTGCTTAGTGTAGTTAAGCCTGTAAAGGTAATCAAAACATTCAAACGCCACACTGAACCTTTGAAAGTAATGCCAGCTATGAAAGATACAGGAATCACGAATACTTTATTTAACTTCCTACTAGCTATTGGTTTACTAGTAGATTACTTTTTATCTTAATATCCTAAAGCTGATGGCAATGTGTCACCAGCTTTTTATTATTGAGTTAGATAACGAAAGCCCTCTTAACTAAATAAGAATGGTGAAAATTCATTAACTGCGATATATTGGATATAACATATAGAAAAGGTGGAGTTTTATGAAACCGATTGTATTTGGTCTTGCCGGCGCAATGTTTTTTGCAGTCACTTTTATCGTCAATTCCATAATGGAAGCGCAAGGAGGCCATTGGATATGGAGCGCTTCGCTCCGCTACCTATTTATGATCCCCTTCCTTTTGTTGATCGTAATAATCAGGGGGAACTTGTATCCGCTCTTCAAAGAAATGAAGAAGCACAAAATTAAATGGATAGTGTGGAGTTTTGTAGGCTTTGGTCTTTTTTATGCCCCTTTATGCTTTGCAGCAGCCCATTCACCAGGTTGGTTAATTGCTGGAACGTGGCAATTTACTATCATCGCTGGAACCTTAATGGCTCCACTTTTTTTCGTTAGAGTTCCTATAGCCGATCAAATTTTAATGCACAGACAACGTATACCCATTAAAGGATTACTCTTCTCTACAATTATCTTAGCTGGCATAGCTCTCATTCAACTTGACCACCTAGCCAATGTTTCGATTTCAAACTTATTGTTGGGATTGATACCCGTTTTAATCGCAGCTGTTGCTTATCCACTTGGAAATCGTAAAATGATGGAGGTATGCGAAGGTAAACTCGACGCATATCAACGTGTACTTGGAATGACGATAGCCAGTTTACCTCTATGGTTAGTTCTTTCTATTTATGGGGTCTTGACAAATGGATTACCCTCCAATTCTCAGGCTTATCAATCGTTGATAGTTGCGATTAGTTCAGGAGTCATTGCGACTGTACTCTTCTTTATGGCGACCGATATGGTTAGAACTAGCATGCCGAAGCTTGCAGCAGTAGAAGCTACACAATCAATGGAAGTCATATTTGCACTAATAGGTGAATTTTTACTTTTAGGCATTGCTTTCCCTTCCACAATCGCACTTGCGGGGCTAATTTTGGTAATACTAGGAATGGTCATTCACAGTTTCGCTTCAAGCCATGAACAAAAATTAGAAAAAGAAAAAAGCGCCATGCATATAAATGCATGACGCTTTTTATAATGACCCCTACGGGATTCGAACCCGTGTTACCGCCGTGAAAGGGCGGTGTCTTAACCGCTTGACCAAGGGCCTTACTGGCGGAGAAGGAGGGATTTGAACCCTCGCGCCGGTGTTACCGACCTACACCCTTAGCAGGGGCGCCTCTTCAGCCACTTGAGTACTTCCCCAGTATGGCTCCGAAGGTAGGACTCGAACCTACGACCATCGCATTAACAGTGCGGTGCTCTACCACTGAGCTACTTCGGAACAATGGTGGGCCTAAGTGGACTCGAACCACCGACCTCACGCTTATCAGGCGTGCGCTCTAACCAGCTGAGCTATAGGCCCATTGTTGGAGCGGGTGAAGGGAATCGAACCCTCATCATCAGCTTGGAAGGCTGAGGTTTTACCACTAAACTACACCCGCAATATGGTGGGTCAGGACGGAATCGAACCGCCGACACTTAGAGCTTCAATCTAATGCTCTACCGACTGAGCTACTGACCCATATTAGTAATAAAAATGGCGGTCCCGACCGGGATCGAACCGGCGATCTCCTGCGTGACAGGCAGGCATGTTAACCGCTACACCACGGGACCATTTGGTTGCGGGGGCAGGATTTGAACCTGCGACCTTTGGGTTATGAGCCCAACGAGCTACCGAACTGCTCCACCCCGCGATAATAATATTAATTGAAAATTGTCCACTCATTTTTTTAAAAGATGGAGGAGGAAGAGGGATTCGAACCCCCGCGGGATTTGACTCCCCTGTCGGTTTTCAAGACCGATCCCTTCAGCCAAACTTGGGTATTCCTCCGTGATAAATATTGAATGGTGGACCTTGCAGGACTCGAACCTGCGACCGGACGGTTATGAGCCGTCTGCTCTAACCAACTGAGCTAAAGGTCCTAAAAAAGTGGCGGCAGAGGGGATCGAACCCCCGACCTTACGGGTATGAACCGTACGCTCTAGCCAGCTGAGCTACGCCGCCAGGATCTTTAAATTGTATAGTTGGTGGAGCCTAGCGGGATCGAACCGCTGACCTCCTGCGTGCAAGGCAGGCGCTCTCCCAGCTGAGCTAAGGCCCCATAAAGTGGTCGGGAAGACAGGATTCGAACCTGCGACCCCTTGGTCCCAAACCAAGTGCTCTACCAAGCTGAGCTACTTCCCGACTGAATAGGATGATGACAAAAATATGGCGCGCCCGAGAGGACTCGAACCTCTAACCGCTTGATTCGTAGTCAAGTACTCTATCCAATTGAGCTACGGGCGCTTAATATAAAATTTGATAAAACAGTTGGTGCCGAGGACCGGAATCGAACCGGTACGGTAGTCACCTACCGCAGGATTTTAAGTCCTGTGCGTCTGCCAGTTCCGCCACCCCGGCGGGGCATTGGACAGATAATAAAATTGGAGCGGAAGACGGGGGTCGAACCCGCGACCTCCACCTTGGCAAGGTGGCGTTCTACCACTGAACTACTTCCGCTTGGTGCGGGTGAAGGGAGTCGAACCCCCACGCCCGAAGGCGCTAGATCCTAAGTCTAGTGCGTCTGCCAGTTCCGCCACACCCGCGTGGCAATTATAAAATTAAAATGGTGAGCCATGAAGGATTCGAACCTTCGACCCTCTGATTAAAAGTCAGATGCTCTACCAACTGAGCTAATGGCTCAAACATGAGTGGTGCCGGAGAAAGGACTTGAACCCTCAACCTACTGATTACAAGTCAGTTGCTCTACCAGTTGAGCTACTCCGGCATGGAGTAAAAAATGGTGGAGGATGACGGGATCGAACCGCCGACCCTCTGCTTGTAAGGCAGATGCTCTCCCAGCTGAGCTAATCCTCCGTATGTATGCCCAGCGACGTCCTACTCTCACAGGGGGAAACCCCCAACTACCATCGGCGCAAAAGAGCTTAACTTCCGTGTTCGGGATGGGAACGGGTGTGGCCTCTTTGCCATCATCACTGGACTATAAAGTTTTTGAAAGACAAGTTTTATTATACCAACTCTGGCGAGTTTTACAAGTCTTTTTTTGCCTTTAGGCAAAAATTCTTGTTCTTTCAAAACTGGATAAATCGACATTGAATTATGGAAACGCATTTCAGTTATTGGTTAAGTCCTCGATCGATTAGTATTCGTCAGCTGCACGTGTCGCCACGCTTCCACCCCGAACCTATCTACCTCATCGTCTCTGAGGGATCTTACTTGCTTGCGCAATGGGAAATCTCATCTTGAGGGGGGCTTCGTGCTTAGATGCTTTCAGCACTTATCCCGGCCACACATAGCTACCCAGCGATGCTCTTGGCAGAACAACTGGTACACCAGCGGTGTGTCCATCCCGGTCCTCTCGTACTAAGGACAGCTCCTCTCAAATTTCCTGCGCCCGCGACGGATAGGGACCGAACTGTCTCACGACGTTCTGAACCCAGCTCGCGTACCGCTTTAATGGGCGAACAGCCCAACCCTTGGGACCGACTACAGCCCCAGGATGCGATGAGCCGACATCGAGGTGCCAAACCTCCCCGTCGATGTGGACTCTTGGGGGAGATAAGCCTGTTATCCCCGGGGTAGCTTTTATCCGTTGAGCGATGGCCCTTCCATGCGGAACCACCGGATCACTAAGTCCGTCTTTCGACCCTGCTCGACCTGTCCGTCTCGCAGTCAAGCTCCCTTGTGCCTTTACACTCTGCGAATGATTTCCAACCATTCTGAGGGAACCTTTGAGCGCCTCCGTTACTCTTTAGGAGGCGACCGCCCCAGTCAAACTGCCCGCCTGACACTGTCTCCCAAGCCGCTAAGGCTTGTGGGTTAGAAGTTCAATACAACCAGGGTAGTATCCCACCGACGCCTCCCCCGAAGCTGGCGCTCCGGGTTCTCTGGCTCCTACCTATCCTGTACAAGTTGCACCAAAATTCAATATCAGGCTACAGTAAAGCTCCACGGGGTCTTTCCGTCCTGTCGCGGGTAACCTGCATCTTCACAGGTACTATAATTTCACCGAGTCTCTCGTTGAGACAGTGCCCAGATCGTTACGCCTTTCGTGCGGGTCGGAACTTACCCGACAAGGAATTTCGCTACCTTAGGACCGTTATAGTTACGGCCGCCGTTTACTGGGGCTTCGGTTCGCACCTTCGCTTGCGCTAAGCACTCCCCTTAACCTTCCAGCACCGGGCAGGCGTCAGCCCCTATACGTCACCTTACGGTTTTGCAGAGACCTGTGTTTTTGCTAAACAGTCGCCTGGGCCTATTCACTGCGGCTCTCTCGGGCTTTAACACCCTACCAGAGCACCCCTTCTCCCGAAGTTACGGGGTCATTTTGCCGAGTTCCTTAACGAGAGTTCACTCGCTCACCTTAGAATTCTCTTCTCGCCTACCTGTGTCGGTTTGCGGTACGGGCACCTCCCGCCTCGCTAGAGGCTTTTCTTGGCAGTGTGAAATCAGGGACTCTGAGGTAAACCTCTTGCCATCACTGCTTGATGTATATAGAAACGGGATTTGCCTCGTTTCTCATCTCACAACTTGGACGTGCACAACCAACGGCACGCTCACCCTATCCTTCTGCGTCCCCCCATTACTCAAACGGCGGGGAGGTGGTACAGGAATATCAACCTGTTGTCCATCGTCTACGCCTATCGGCCTCGACTTAGGTCCCGACTAACCCTGAGCGGACGAGCCTTCCTCAGGAAACCTTAGGCATTCGGTGGACGGGATTCTCACCCGTCTTTCGTTACTCATACCGGCATTCTCACTTCTAAGCGCTCCACCAGTCCTTCCGGTCTGACTTCAACGCCCTTAGAACGCTCTCCTACCACGGACATCTACGATGTCCATCCACAGCTTCGGTAATCCGTTTAGCCCCGGTACATTTTCGGCGCAGTGTCACTCGACCAGTGAGCTATTACGCACTCTTTAAATGATGGCTGCTTCTAAGCCAACATCCTGGTTGTCTAAGCAACGCCACATCCTTTTCCACTTAACGGATATTTGGGGACCTTAGCTGGTGGTCTGGGCTGTTTCCCTCTTGACTACGGATCTTATCACTCGCAGTCTGACTCCCAAGTATAAATCACTGGCATTCGGAGTTTGTCTGAATTCGGTAACCCGGGATGGGCCCCTAGTCCAAACAGTGCTCTACCTCCAGGATTCTCTTCTTGAGGCTAGCCCTAAAGCTATTTCGGAGAGAACCAGCTATCTCCAGGTTCGATTGGAATTTCTCCGCTACCCACACCTCATCCCCGCACTTTTCAACGTGCGTGGGTTCGGGCCTCCAGTAAGTGTTACCTTACCTTCACCCTGGACATGGGTAGATCACCTGGTTTCGGGTCTACAACTACATACTCATTCGCCCTATTCAGACTCGCTTTCGCTGCGGCTCCGGCTTCTCACCTTAACCTTGCATGTAATCGTAACTCGCCGGTTCATTCTACAAAAGGCACGCTATCACCCATTAACGGGCTCTAACTACTTGTAGGCACACGGTTTCAGGATCTATTTCACTCCCCTTCCGGGGTGCTTTTCACCTTTCCCTCACGGTACTGGTTCACTATCGGTCACTAGGGAGTATTTAGCCTTGGGAGATGGTCCTCCCGGATTCCGACGGAATTTCTCGTGTTCCGCCGTACTCAGGATCCACTCTGGAGGGAACGAACTTTCAGCTACGGGGCTGTTACCCTGTCTCGCGGACCGTTCCAGGTCGCTTCGCTTAATCCGTTCCTTTGTAACTCCGTATAGAGTGTCCTACAACCCCAGAAGGCAAGCCTTCTGGTTTGGGCTGATCCCGTTTCGCTCGCCGCTACTTGGGGAATCGCATTTGCTTTCTCTTCCTTCAGGTACTTAGATGTTTCAGTTCCCTGAGTCTGCCTTCTCATGTGCTATGAATTCACACATGGATACTGCTCCATTACGAACAGTGGGTTTCCCCATTCGGAAATCCCCGGATCACAGCTCACTTACAGCTCCCCGAGGCATATCGGTGTTAGTGCCGTCCTTCTTCGGCTCCTAGTGCCAAGGCATCCACCGTGCGCCCTTATTAACTTAACCACTGATGGTCAAAAAAAATAAGTTGATCGCAATTGCGATCACGCTACTATGATGCTTGTTTCTTAATCAATGTCGATCTATCCAGTTTTCAAAGAACAAGTTTGAAAGTGCTCCGTAAGGAGTGAACCTTCAAAACTGAACGCAAAACGTCAACCCGATTCCGAAAAATCGGTTCCGATATTATCCTTAGAAAGGAGGTGATCCAGCCGCACCTTCCGATACGGCTACCTTGTTACGACTTCACCCCAATCATCTGTCCCACCTTCGGCGGCTGGCTCCCGTAAGGGTTACCCCACCGACTTCGGGTGTTACAAACTCTCGTGGTGTGACGGGCGGTGTGTACAAGGCCCGGGAACGTATTCACCGCGGCATGCTGATCCGCGATTACTAGCGATTCCGGCTTCATGCAGGCGAGTTGCAGCCTACAATCCGAACTGAGAACGGTTTTCTGGGATTGGCTCCCCCTCGCGGGTTTGCAGCCCTTTGTACCGTCCATTGTAGCACGTGTGTAGCCCAGGTCATAAGGGGCATGATGATTTGACGTCATCCCCACCTTCCTCCGGTTTGTCACCGGCAGTCACCTTAGAGTGCCCAACTGAATGCTGGCAACTAAGATCAAGGGTTGCGCTCGTTGCGGGACTTAACCCAACATCTCACGACACGAGCTGACGACAACCATGCACCACCTGTCACCGCTGTCCCCGAAGGGAAAGCCTAGTCTCCTAGGCGGTCAGCGGGATGTCAAGACCTGGTAAGGTTCTTCGCGTTGCTTCGAATTAAACCACATGCTCCACCGCTTGTGCGGGCCCCCGTCAATTCCTTTGAGTTTCAGCCTTGCGGCCGTACTCCCCAGGCGGAGTGCTTAATGCGTTAGCTGCAGCACTAAGGGGCGGAAACCCCCTAACACTTAGCACTCATCGTTTACGGCGTGGACTACCAGGGTATCTAATCCTGTTTGCTCCCCACGCTTTCGCGCCTCAGCGTCAGTTACAGACCAGAAAGTCGCCTTCGCCACTGGTGTTCCTCCACATCTCTACGCATTTCACCGCTACACGTGGAATTCCACTTTCCTCTTCTGCACTCAAGTCCCCCAGTTTCCAATGACCCTCCACGGTTGAGCCGTGGGCTTTCACATCAGACTTAAAGGACCGCCTGCGCGCGCTTTACGCCCAATAATTCCGGACAACGCTTGCCACCTACGTATTACCGCGGCTGCTGGCACGTAGTTAGCCGTGGCTTTCTGGTGAGGTACCGTCAAGGTACCAATAGTTAGTTGGTACTTGTTCTTCCCTCACAACAGAGTTTTACGATCCGAAAACCTTCTTCACTCACGCGGCGTTGCTCCGTCAGACTTTCGTCCATTGCGGAAGATTCCCTACTGCTGCCTCCCGTAGGAGTCTGGGCCGTGTCTCAGTCCCAGTGTGGCCGATCACCCTCTCAGGTCGGCTACGCATCGTCGCCTTGGTAGGCCATTACCCCACCAACTAGCTAATGCGCCGCGGGCCCATCCTGCAGTGACAGCCGAAACCGTCTTTCCGTACAGCCTCATGAGAGGCCGCAAACTATTCGGTATTAGCACCGGTTTCCCGGAGTTATCCCGATCTGCAGGGCAGGTTGCCCACGTGTTACTCACCCGTCCGCCGCTAAACCAAAGGAGCAAGCTCCAATGGTTCCGCTCGACTTGCATGTATTAGGCACGCCGCCAGCGTTCGTCCTGAGCCAGGATCAAACTCTCCATTATAGAGTAGTTGATTGCTCAATACTGCTGGCGTATCGCCGTCTCGAAAGACGCGCGATTCGCTTGATCTGCCGAAGCTGATCAGTAAGTTGTGTCACGATCGCTCGCGACTGTATTATTGACGTTTTGCTGTTCAGTTTTCAAGGTTCATGTTGTGCGCCTTGTTTTGGCGACTTGATTACTATATCCTTTTTGAAACTCGATGTCAATACTATTTCAAAATATTTTTTATCGGCTGTTTCGAGGACATTTATTACTATAAACCGCATACCTAAAAAAATCAAGCACTTTTCCGAAAAAAGATTTTTCTAATTCTTTTGTAGTCTACGATAAAGAATAACAGCCCTGCTATTACAATGCTTCCACCTATAATTTGCGACGCGCTAACCAGTTCTCCGAGTATGAAATACGCTAAGACTGCTGCTCCCACTGGTTCAAACAGAATCGCGATGGAAATCACATTCGTACTCACCCACTTCACTGCCCAGTTAAACAAAGTGTGGCCAAGAAGGTTTGGAATAAGAGCTAATAGAAGAAACCACATCCACTCTTCCTTCGGATAAGGTCCAAACGACTCTCCTTTAACAATAATATAGAAAAATAGCGTTATCGTACTAAATCCATAAACGATGAATGTATATGTTACTAGGGATAGGCGCTTCCTTACATCTTGACCGAATAATAAATACGCTGTGATTAACGCACAAGCAATTAGAGCGAGGATGTCACCGAACAATGCGTCTCCACTTACTTGAAAATCTCCGTATGCAATTACGATACTTCCTGTAATAGCAACCATTCCAGAGATTAAGGTCTTTGTAGAAAGTCGCTCTTTGAAGAAAAAGTATGTGCCTGCAAATGCAAACAGAGGCTGTAATGTTACCAAAACAGTAGAACTAGCCACAGAAGTGAAATTAAGTGATTCAAACCATAGGATAAAGTGGAAGGCTAAAAAAATGCCGGCAACTGCAGAAAATGCCCAGTCTCTCTTACTTAATTTCTTTATTTCAGGCAGATAGCTATAAAGGAATACCGGGGACATTAATAGAATAGAAAATAACATCCGGTAAAAAGCCGTGACTCCAGCATCAGCATTTGTCATCTTTACGAAGATCGCAGACATCGCAACAGAAATAACTCCTATTAGAATGGGTATGTAAGGATGAATCGCAGGTTTTTCCATTTTGCACCTCTTGCTGCATTAGTTTTAACATCACTTTCCAGTTTGCCATTTGCTGGCTTCACATTCAACCGCAAAGTGAAATGGAGGTTATGACCTTGGAATTTTTCAGCTCATTCGAAGTCTCTTCATTCGAGACATTTATGAAATTAGCGATTGCCGCCGTTTTGAGTTTAGTTATTGGGTTGGAAAGGGAATTGAAAAAAAAGCCAGTGGGTTTGAAAACAAGCATGGTCATTGCCACCTTCAGTTGTTTATTGACTATTATTTCAATTGAATCTGCTTATATTGCAGAACCCAGTAGCAATGAAGGTGTCAATATAACAATGGATCCACTTCGGCTTGCCGCCCAAATTGTTTCTGGGATTGGCTTTTTGGGTGCAGGGGTTATTTTGAAACGAGGGAATGATTCTATTTCTGGACTGACAACGGCAGCTATGATTTGGGGATCTGGCGGAATTGGTATTGCTGTTGCCGCTGGTTTTTATGTTGAAGCAGTGACTGCCGTTTTACTAGTTCTCGTAGGGATTGAAGTGATCCCCCCTCTCCTATTCCACTTCGGTCCGAAACGACTGAGGCAGGTTGAAGCAAGACTTACCGTTTATGTTACTGAGGAGCAAGCGATCAGTGAAGTAATGGAAGAGCTGAAGCAAGGCGGCATAACCATTGAAAACTTGTCGATTCTTCACCCAGAGCACAATAACGGCACGTGGTACTACAAACTTTCGATCCGTGTATCTTACGCACAAGGAAAGGAGACTATTGAATTGTACAGGGAGGTCTCTTCTATTAGTGGCGTAAAACAAGTGGATGTCGAAATGATTACTTAAGGGGGAATTTTTTTGAAAGAATTTTTTGGATTGTTAAAGGGCGGAAATAAACCTTCACTCTACGCAGCACTCATCAATACGTTTATTGCCATCATGAAAGGAGTTGCCTTTACTTTTACCGGAAATGTCGCCATGTTCGCTGAAACGATGCACTCCATCGGGGACGCTGCGAATCAGTATTTTGTTTTTATCGGATCAGCATTATCGAAAAAAGCACCGACTAAGCAGTTTCCGAATGGTTTTGGACGTCTTCTGAATTTAGTTTTACTAGCAGCGGTACTAGTCGTTGGTATCATGGCCTATGAAACCATTCGTGAAGGATGGCACCAAATGCTGCATCCAACTGAAGCGGAAGGTTTTATAATTAGTGTCATCGTTCTATCAATCGCCATTATATTAGAGTTTTTCGTTCTATATAAAGCCGGTAAGGAAGTATTACATGAAGCTGGCGTCAAAGGCGGCGCCCTTGCACCACTGACGACAAGCTTCACTCATTTAAACCGTGCGAAACCAGCTACTAAATTGGTCTTCCTCGAAGATTTGGTCGCGACCTCTGGTGGGGTGCTGGCTCTCGCCGCTGTCTTGATTGCTCACTATAGCGGATTCCTTCAAATTGAAGGCGCAGCGTCTATTGCCATCGGGCTGATGATGTTCTATGTTGTCATGAAAGTTTTCCTCGATAATGCGCGTGGGGTTATTGGAGAAACGGACGAACAGATGGTCAATCACATCGCGCACCTCCTTACCGATCGTCCTTCCGTCAAAGATATCCGGGAACTTGAAGTAGTGAAGGAAGGTGAATTCTTGCACGTTGAAACTTTAGTGGAAGTCGATCCTAATCTCACCGTCAGGGAAGCAGATGAACTTCAGAACCGTTTGGCTGAACTTATCTTGAGCCAGCCGAGCGTGGACGATGTGATTGTTTCACTTGATGCGGATGACGGTGAAAAACATTGGGTGCACGTAAGCAAGCGCCCCGATTCCTTAAAAAAACCAGAATAAAAAAATCCCGATGCATGATGCATCGGGATCTTTTCTATATTAGAGCGAAGCTTGCAAAATTTTCTCTACGTCTTCACCGTTCAATTTATTGAAGTTGCCGAATTCGCCGTAGACGAGAGTCTTGTCGACGATGTCTGAGAAACGGGAATTATCGATGTCGTAATCTTTCAGACTGCTCGGAGCTCCGATTGATGTCCAGAACTCAACGAGACGATCGATTCCTTCGTTCGCGATTTGCTCTTCAGATTTGTTCTCTGGATCGACTCCGAATACACGAACAGCCATTTGCGCAAAACGTGACGGGTTGACCGGAACGTTGTGGCGCATCCATTGTGGAAACAGGATCGCCAAGCCGCCTGCGTGTGGAATATCATAGATCGCAGAGACCGCATGTTCAATATTATGCGATGCCCAGTCTCCGTTATAGCCCATCTGTAGGAAGTTGTTAAGCCCCATTGTGCCAGCGAATAGGATGGTTTCACGGTGTTCGTAGCTTTCGAGGTCTTCCATAAGTTTTGGAGCTGTATCGATCACAGCGCGCAATACCCCTTCGATCATCTGATCCTGGACCGGTGTGTTCGTTGCGTTGTGGTAATATTGTTCGAACATATGCGACATCATATCCACTACCCCATAGATTGTATGGTTGCGCGGTACGGATTTCGTATAGCTTGGGTCCAAAATAGAAAATTTCGGGAAAGTTAACGGGCTGCCCCAGCCGTATTTTTCTTCTGTTTCTTCGTTTGTGATAACAGAACCAGCGTTCATTTCTGAACCTGTTGCTGCCAAAGTCAATACTGTGCCAAATGGCAATACTTCTTCCGGTGTCGCTTTACGGGTAACGAAATCCCATGCGTCGCCGTCATATTTCGCTCCAGCTGCGATGAGTTTTGTGCAGTCGATGACAGAACCGCCGCCTACTGCTAGGAGCATATCGATGTTTTCTTGCTTGCAGATCTCGATTCCGCGTTTCGCTGTTGATAAGCGCGGGTTCGGCTCTACACCGGATAGTTCATGGATTTCTACACCCATTTCATTTAGCGTCGCCATCACTTCGTCGTAAAGGCCATTTTTTTTGATGCTGCCTCCACCATATACGACCAATACTTTTTTACCATAATTTGGAACTTCGTTCTTTAATGCTTCTAGTTGCCCTTTGCCAAAAATCAATTTGACCGGGTTATAAAATGAAAATGCGTTCATCTAATCTCCTCCTCTAAATACGTTCATTTTTCATTATGAATTTCTATTTCTTAAAAAGCAAAAATTTGAGCGCAAGAAAACCGCCCGGCTAATGCCGAGCGGTTGTTTTTATACCCATCCACGGAAGCGTGAGGCTTCTGCAGTTCTTCTTGCACCGACCATATAAGCGGCAAGGCGCATGTCGATATTGCGGTTGGTGGCTACATTGTATACGTTCTCAAAAGCTTCCACCAATTTCTTCTCAAGTTTCTCATCGACTTCTTCCTGCGTCCAATAATAACCTTGGTTATTCTGAACCCATTCAAAGTACGATACTGTTACACCACCAGAACTTGCAAGCACGTCGGGCACTAGCAAAATTCCGCGGTCAGTCAAAATTTTTGTCGCTTCTGCCGTTGTCGGCCCGTTAGCAGCTTCTACTACGATAGAAGCTTTAATGTCGTGCGCGTTTTCTTCTGTGATCTGGTTGGCAATTGCTGCGGGAACCAAAATGTCACAATCGATTTCGAACAATTGTTTATTAGTAATAGTGTTATCGAAAAGTGTTGTGACGGTTCCAAAGCTGTCGCGACGGTCTAGTAGATAATCGATATCCAGACCTTCCGGATCATGAAGTGCACCGTACGCATCGGAAATGCCGACAACTTTAGCGCCTGCATCGTGCAAGAATTTGGCTAGGAAACTACCTGCGTTACCGAAGCCTTGAATGACAACGCGTGCGCCTTTCATATCAAGACCGCGCTTTTTCGCCGCTTCGTTAATCACGATTGTGACACCTTGTGCAGTTGCTTTGTCACGCCCCTGCGAGCCACCGAGCACAATCGGCTTACCTGTAATGAATCCTGGTGAGTTGAATTCGTCAATCTTGCTGTATTCGTCGAACATCCAGGCCATGATTTGCGAGTTTGTGAATACATCCGGCGCCGGAATGTCCTTGTTCGGCCCGACAATCTGGCTGATGGCGCGTACATAGCCACGGCTCAGCTTTTCGATTTCGTGCATGGACATTTCGCGCGGATCACAAATGATGCCGCCTTTACCGCCGCCGTATGGCAAGTCCACGATTCCGCATTTCAATGTCATCCACATGGAAAGTGCGATAACCTCGTCGCGGTTCACATCAGGGTGGAAGCGGACTCCCCCCTTAGTGGGACCGACCGCATCGTTATGTTGCGCACGGAAGCCCGTGAACACTTTCGTTTTCCCATCGTCCATCCGGATCGGGATACGCACTTCCAAGATCCGCATCGGTTCCTTCAGAAGTTCGTACATCGAATCTTCGTATCCAAGTTTATCCAATGCAATTTTAATGACATCCTGCGTTGACGTCAACAAGTTCAAGTTTTCAGCCATTGTTTAGTTTCGCCTCTTTGTGTTTTAGTAATTACTCGCATCTAGTGTAACATGGCAAACTTCCATTTGCCATAACGATTGTTATTTTGTGAACACTTGGTGAATGCGCTCAAGTGCCCAGTCCAATTCTTCTTTTGTGATGATCAATGGCGGTGCAAAACGAATGACTGTGTCATGCGTTTCTTTGCACAATAGCCCAAGTTCTTTTAGTTGTTCGCAGTATGGACGCGCTGCTTCTGTCAGTTCCATTCCGATGAACAAGCCACGTCCGCGAACTTCCTTGATGACTGGATGGTCGAGTTTTTTCAACTCTTCCATAAAGTATGTGCCAAGCTCTAATGAACGTTCCGGGAGGCTCTCTTCTTGAAGCACTTGCATAGAAGCAATGGATACGGCACAAGCAAGCGGATTTCCGCCAAATGTCGAACCGTGCGATCCTGGGTTAAAGACACCAAGTACTTCATTGTTTGCGACAACACAAGAGATTGGGAATACTCCGCCGCCAAGCGCTTTTCCGAGAATGTACATATCTGGGTCTACATCTTCCCATTCGCAAGCGAACATTTTTCCTGTGCGTGCAAGCCCACATTGGATTTCATCAGCGATGAACAAGACATTGTGCTCACGGCAAAGCTCACGCGCTGCTTTTAAAAACCCTTCCGATGGCATGATGATGCCCGCCTCGCCTTGAATCGGCTCGATGAGGAAAGCTGCTGTGTTTGGCGTGATGGCATTTTTCAGCGCATCTAAATCACCGAATGGAACAATATTGATACCTGGCAGCATCGGGCCGAAGCCTCTGCGGTATTCCGGGTCAGATGAAAGGGAAACGGCTGTCATTGTACGGCCATGGAAGTTGCCTTCACATGCGATGATTTCTGCCTTGTTCTCTTCGACACCTTTGACGTCGTATGCCCAGCGACGGGCAGCTTTGATAGCTGTTTCCACAGCTTCCGCTCCGGTGTTCATCGGCAAGGCCATTTCTTTTCCTGAAATTTCACAAATCATTTCGTACCACGGAGCCAATTGGTCGTTGTGGAAAGCACGAGACGTCAATGTGACACGGTCTGCTTGATCTTTTAATGCCTGGATGATTTTCGGGTGGCGATGGCCTTGGTTGACTGCAGAATAGGCAGACAACATATCCATAAACTTATTGCCCTCTGGATCCGTTACCCAAACGCCTTCTGCTTTTGAGATAACGATTGGCAGTGGATGATAGTTCTTCGCCCCGTATTGTTCTGTTTTTTCAATGATTGACTGTGTTTGTGTCATTCCAAATTCCTCCTTAAATTTAGACCCTATCCATTAATCCTGTTGGAAGCGCTTAACGGTGCCCTTTTTAAAAAAGGCAGACACGGAGTCTGCCTTTTGTGCATCATTATACCATTAAATGAATAATTAATACATTTCAGAAGTTGTTTGTGCTTGCATATGAAGCACCAAGTAGTCTGGTCCGCCTGCTTTCGAGTCAGTACCGGACATGTTGAATCCACCAAATGACTGATAACCTACGATTGCGCCTGTGCAGCCGCGGTTGAAGTACAAGTTCCCGACATGGAATTCCTCACGCGCGTACTCGAGGTGCTCACGGTTGTTAGTAACTACGCCGCCTGTCAAGCCGTATTCTGTATTGTTAGCGATGTCGATTGCTTCTTTAAAGTCTTTTGCTTTCATCAAACCAACAACCGGTCCGAAGATTTCTTCTTGCATGATGCGGGCTTGTGGATCCAAGTCAGCAAAGACCGTTGGGTTGACGAAGAATCCAGTTGAATCGTCGCCGTCGCCACCTGCTACAAGACGCCCTTCGTTTTTGCCGATTTCGATGTAGTCCATGATTTTTTTGTATGAGTTGCCATCGATGACAGGACCCATGAAGTTGGATTGTTCGACCGTGTTGCCGATCGTGAGTTCGTTAGTCAATTCCACAACGCGCTCTAGTACTTCATCGTAAACATCTTCAACGATCACTGCGCGTGAACCTGCGGAACATTTCTGCCCACTGAAACCGAAAGCCGATTTGACGATCGATTGTGCAGCAAGCTCGAGGTCCGCGTTGTTGTCAACGACCATCGTGTTTTTGCCGCCCATTTCAGCGATCAAGCGTTTCATCCAGATCTGGCCTTCGTTCACTTTAGAAGAACGTTCTGCAATGCGCAGACCGACTTCTTTTGAACCAGTGAATGAGATGAAGCGAGTGTTCGGGTGGTCGACCAAGTAATCACCGACTTCTGAGCCCGGTCCTGGAATGTAGTTGACGACGCCTTTTGGCATGCCTGCTTCTTCCAATACTTCGATGAATTTGTAAGCGACGACCGGAGTTGTGGATGCCGGCTTCAAGAGCACCGTGTTGCCTGCTACCATTGCTGCGACAGTTGTTCCTGCCATGATTGCGAACGCAAAGTTCCATGGAGAGATGACAACGCCGACACCAAGTGGAATATAGTCGTAACGGTTGTATTCGCCTGGGCGGCTTTCCATTGGCATGCCGTCTTTCAGGCGTAGCATTTGGCGGCCGTAGTATTCAAGGAAATCGATCGCTTCTGCAGTATCTGCATCCGCTTCGTTCCATGGTTTGCCTGCTTCTTTAGTCAAAAGTGCTGAGAATTCGTGTTTGCGGCGGCGAATGATCGCTGCTGCTCTGAACAACACGTCAGCACGTACTTCTGATTTCACTTTTTTCCATGTCTTGAATGCAGCGTCTGCTTCTTGCATGGCTTTTTCTGCTAGTTCTTTATTTGATTTGGAGACGCGCCCAACGATTTCTTCTTTATCCGCCGGATTGAATGAAACGATTTTATCTTCAGTCGTTACGCGTTCTCCGCCGATGATTAACGGGTAATCCTGGCCGAGGTATCCTTCTACCGTTTTCAGGCCTTCCAAGTATGCATTGCGATTCTCTTCGATCGAGAAGTCTGTGAATGGTTCATGTTTGTAGGGAATCATTGGGAATCCTCCTTGTAGTTGAGCGAGTGCAAAAAAAATTTGCACTCTTAATCTGTTTCCACTTATAATAATGCAAAAGATTATTGCGTTTTTCAAGTGTTTTAATCTAAAAAGTCAAAAAAATTTTGGAGTGAAGGCTATGAACGAACAGCAAATAGACTTGGCCCCTTTTTATAAATTCGCTGGAGACCATGTGGCAGTAGGGATACATGCTATTGACAGCAAAGGGAAAACCATTTTATATAATCGCAAGATGCGAGAGATTGAAGGTTTCGATTTTCAGGAATTAACCGACCGTTCGCTGTTAGAGATGTTTCGTTTTGATCAAACGCAGAGCACCTTGCTAAAAGCGCTGACAAGCGGAACGCCGATTTTGAACATTAAGCAAACCTATTGGAACCGTAAGGGACAAGAAATCACTACGATTAACGATAGTTATCCGGTATTCGATCATGATGTACTAATCGGGGCAATTGAGTTGGCGCGTGATGTGACGACACTCGAACGGGTCATTTATCAACCTTTGAAAAAATACGAAGAGCCAATCACGTTTGCTAGTCTGACTGCCGTATCTGCCAGTATGAAAAACATCATTGCCCGCGCAGAAAAAGCGGCTGCGGCTAAACTCCCCGTATTATTAGTAGGCGAATCCGGCACAGGAAAAGAACTGCTCGCAGAAGCTATCCATTCTGCACACGATTCTGAACTTCCGATGCATATTTTGTATTGCCATGGCACTGACGGCCGATTGATCGATGAATTGGGTGAGGAAATTGAACGCATGCAGCACGGAACGATTTATTGTGAACGCATCGATTTGTTGCCCCGCGCATTGCAACTGCAATTGCTTGAGGTAGTCGAGCGACACATGGCCGGTGAGTGTTATTTTGTGGCAAGTGTCGGGGATGATCCTGTCGAATTGGTTTCTTCCAATACATTGGTGAAAGATTTGTATTATTTCTTCTCGGCGATGACCATTCAAGTGGAACCATTACGCCATAGAAAAGAAGACATCCTTCCTTTTGTCGATGATTATTTCTCACGGCACCGAATGAAAGTCGGATCAGTCATTCGCTCCTTATCAGACGAAGTGAAGAAATTATTCCTCGGGTATGATTGGCCAGGCAATTTGAAAGAACTCGAATTGCTGCTCGATGAGATTACCTCGCTTGTGACGACACAGGAAACGGTGACAGCTTCGATGCTGCCCCACCATTTTAAACTGAAAACACAAAGCGGGTCGCTGCAGCCGGAGGATTTCCTGGTCCGCACCGACAAGGATTTGCTGCCTTTAGAGGAATACTTGCAGGAGGCGGAAATGTATTACTTGGAAAAGGCGATGGACCTGTTCGGGGCAATGTAACAAAAGCCGCCCAGGCACTCGGCATGAGCCGACAGAATCTTCAATACCGCCTGCGGAAAATCAAAAAAAACGCCCAATCGACGTAAGGTCGATTGGGCGTTTTGCTATAGACTTATTGGCCAGAACGTTTGATCCATTCCTGCATCTTATCTTTCAATGTGTTAAAGCCTTCAGAATCGCTTTCGTTCACGTGAGACTGAAGTGATTGGCGTGGCTTTTCACTTTTTTGAGCTGCCGGCGGCTGTTCTTGCAACGCGCGGATCGACAAGCTGATTTTTTTCGATTTGCTATCGACGTCCAATACTTTTACGTCTACTTCCTGTCCAACAGACAAGTATTCGCTGACTTCTTTCACATAACCGTGCGTAATTTCTGAAATGTGGACAAGTCCTTGTGTTTGGTCGTCAAGTGCAACGAATGCACCGTATGGCTGGATTCCTGTTACTTTGCCGGAGACTTTATCTCCTGTTTGATACGTGTTTGTCATAGTTAACCGCTCCTAGTCTTTATCTAAATTACTGTACACCTATTGGCATCTGTATATTATAGCACAGGTTCCTTGTAAGAGTAAAATCAGTAGTTAGGAAATAGCTCGAAGCGCCAGCCTTCAGGCGTCAAGACCATCATCAGTTGTTCGTGCCAGACTTCGGATTCCTCCGTTTCGTAGCTAATTTGCAAATTCGCATCCACTTGGTCGAGAACATTTAAATCTGTCGCAGCAAACGACATACTTGTCATATTTTCGAATCCGGCGACCATATGGCTACTGGCAAAATTACGCCAAAACTCTGCTTCCCTTTCTTCCACTCCTGGTTGGAGCAATTTATTGGCAACCGCTATGTTCTCGTTATCAATCGCGTGCAATAAAGCATAAGCGATGACAAATGGGCGTGTGTCATCCGGCAGCGCTTTATTGTTTGCCAACAATTCATAGGCTTCCAAGCCACGTTTTTGCAGTTCAGGGTTCGATCCCTGTGAAAATTCTTGCAGTTCGTATTGGATCAGCCAAATCTGGTCACGTTCAGTCACCAATGCTGGCTGAAGCGGATTGGATTGGTGAAATCCAATATCCTGCTCTTCGTACATCACCGACGGGTGGATCATCACTTTCTCGTAGATGCGCTGTGTCATTTCTTCCCGAATCTCTACCCATAATGCAGTTTCCGTCAATTCAGGAATCGGTTCCCAATCAACCATATACTCTTCTAAGCTTGGCTTGAGCTCACTGTCAGCTAAAAGATGGTACATCGTTTCTGGGTCCTTCTCATGGTTGGCGTAGAAATAAAGAAAGTAAATGTCTAAGGGGTGAACACCGGCTAGTAAATTCGTATCATGCGATTTTTTGAAACGCGTATACAGCTCTTTCACACGATTGTAATCGAAATCTGCCAAGTCCACCATTTCCGATTCCACTTGAAAATCGCCATTTGGCAAAGTTTCACCGAGCTCTCCCTGCTGTGCGAGCTTAAGAATTTCCAGACTGTCGCCGTATTCTAAGTTGTCCAAGAAAGCGGAATGTTGCCAGCCGCTGTCTTCCATTTCGTTAATCACCGGCATCAGGATGGCCGCCAATGCGTCATGGTAAGTCAGCGTTTTCCAAAACTCGCGGATTTCAGGTTTAACGACACCATCCGCATAAATATCTTGTTCTGCGCCTTTCAAGATTTGCCAAACGGTTTGTTCATATATGACTTCGATTTCAGCTTTTAGTTTGCTATCGGTCGGTTCTTCAACCAATAGGTAAAGCATTTTGTAAAATTCATTGGAGAGCTGGAACGGTTCCACTAGCCAGCCCTGCTCATCAAAATAGGGATAGACGGCAAAGATTTCTAGATACATATGCGCAAATGGATGCGTCTGGAATTGCGGTAGCCACTGCAATGATTCGGTATCCTTGATCAATAAGTACATTCTATCAGGCTCTGTCAGACGAAAGCGCAACCCGTATTCACTCCAGCCAGTAAGCAATTGCTGCAATTCAGCTGATGCATCCGGAATATCTTCTATTAATAACTGGGGTTCTCCGTAATGCTCAGATGCAGCGGGCAATTGATCTTCATTATTTTTTAAAATGCCCTCCGCAAAACCTTGCAGTTCATTTGTTTTCTCCAAGTACACTTGCATAAATCGGTCTATTTCGTCGGTCTGCATATGACCAGAGTTCACCAAGGATTCGGTCATTCCTTTCGGAGTTTCAATCCTCCACAGCAGTTCTTCCACCTGTTGAGTAAAAAGTTCCGCATCATCTTCGTGCTGCTTTAGCTCGCTGCGGCTGAATAAACGGTCTTTTTCTTCGTCCGCGTCAGCGACGTAAGCAAACTCGACGAATTCCTCTTCTTCCAAGCCGAGACGTTGTTTGGCATTTTCCCGCGTTTCTTCATACTGCTGTTCCATCTCTTCTGCCATCTCCTGTGTCAATTGCCCTGCTGTTGCTTCAGAGGCGGATGGCAGGCGGAAGCTGTCGAAGAAAAAAGACGCGCCGACGACTCCGGCAAGCATGGCGATCGCAGCTGCCACTATCCAAATAGCCGGCTTTTTCGCTGTTGGCACTTGTGGTTGCGGAGCTTCGGCCGGGCTGATATGATCTTCCATCAGCATTTCCCTATCCGGCAGCTTGAGCCGTTTGATAGATTTCTCCAGGAATTCAAGCCGTTGGAGAAGTTCTTGTTGATCTGCAACGGCCAACTTCATTGCTAATTCGCTTTTTGCGCTGTCTATGTAACTGAGCATTTCGGGTTCATTTAGTTGTAGTACCTGTGCGGCAAAAGATAGATTTCTCCCATTCACCAAATAGAGAACGGTCGCTATCCGTTGATTGAACGGCAATGATTGCAGCGCAAAATGACTTTCCCGATCTTCTTGAAAGCCGATCAAACTCCCATCGTTTTGCAAATCGGGAAATTGTGCCAGTTGTTCTGCGGCAGCCCGGTAGAAATACAACTCCGTATCGTCCGCTGCATCCAGGTTTCCCACAGATTCCCAGACATTTTGAATAAAGGCATTCGTGCGGTCCGCAGACATGCCATTTTGGTAAGCGAACCGCCTAAGCTCTTCTGCTAGCTGTGTCGTTGGTTCGTTCGTTCCACTTACCGGATTGTTGTTTTCGTCCATCTCCCCATCAGCTCTCTTTCTCATGAATTTCCTTTTATTTCTATTATACAGAAGAAAATCAATCCCTTCTTAAATAATTCTATTTTTTTCTGGGGGGCTCGTGTAAAATAGTGAAATCCAATCGATTTAGGAGGAACCAATTATGAAAGCACGTGAACAATGGACATCCAAGATCGGTTTCATTCTCGCAGCAGCCGGCAGCGCTATCGGCCTCGGGGCGATCTGGAAGTTCCCATATGAAACCGGCGCAAACGGAGGCAGCGTTTTTATTTTGCTGTTCATCCTTAGCACCGTCTTGATCGGTTTGCCGGTCCTGCTTGCTGAATTTGTCATCGGGCGCCGCGGCCAAGCAGACGCCGTCAGCGGACTCAAAAAACAAGCACCCGGAAAGCCGTGGTATTTGATTGGCTGGTCCGGATTTATTTTTTCTTTCTTGATCCTTTCTTTCTACAGCGTCGTCGGAGGTTGGGTGCTATCGTATCTAGTCCGAGCCATCACTTTACAATTATCTGGGCTTGGCGATGCTGATTTCGCCGAGCTGTTCGGCAGCATCATCAGCAGTCCATTGGAAGTTCTGATTGCACAGGCAGCGTTCATGGCCTTAACCATTTGGATTGTCCAAGGCGGCATTAAAGGCGGCATCGAACGTGCCAGCAAAATCATGATGCCGGCATTGCTCGTATTCTTCGTTATCTTGATGATTCGTTCCTTGACACTCGACGGGGCGATGGAAGGCGTGCGGTTCATGTTCGTGCCTGACTGGTCGTTTTTCAATTTCGAAACGGCGCTAGTGGCACTCGGTCAAGCGTTCTTCTCTTTGAGTGTCGGTGTTGCCGGCATGATCACTTACGCTTCCTACTTGAAGAAATCCGAGAATTTGACGCGTTCGGCCGTCAGTGTCGTCACCTTGAATATCGTCATTTCCATCATGGCCGGTTTAATCATTTTCCCGGCCGTATTCGCACTTGATTATTTACCGGATCAGGGGCCCGGGCTCGTCTTTATTATTTTGCCGGCCATTTTCGACCAATTGTTCATGGGGCAATTCCTGATCATCATCTTCTTTATCCTGCTATTGTTCGCGACTTTGACCTCATCCATCTCGATGCTTGAGATCACTGTATCGATCGCCGTCAAAAACAAATACGATCGCCGCCGCCGTTTGGCATTCATTATCGGCTTGGCCATTTTCGTCGTCGGCATTCCGAGCGCATTGTCGTTCGGCGTCATGAGCGAACCTGTATTCTTCGGATATACCTTCTTCGACTTTGTCGACATCTTGACGAGCCGTATCGGTTTGCCGCTCGGCGCATTATTCACCTCCCTGTTTGCGGGATATGTTCTGAGCAATAAAGATGCGCACAACGAATTGACCCAGCAACAGTCGTGGGTGGAAGTATGGCGCGTGCTTGTGCGCTATGTAGCGCCAGCTGCCATTATCGTCGTATTCATCAATGGCATCATTAATATCTTTTCGTGAGCCCTTTGTTCGAAAAATGCCACAACTCTTTATGCAACATTTGACTTCCCCGTGGTATGATGGAGCTAGAAGGAAGTCTCTAAGAAAAGGAGTGTATGACTTTGAAAAAAGATTTGCACACCCAATTGAAAATGCTGCGGGAAGAACGCAATTTGTCGCTCGATGACTTGTCCTTGAAGACACGTATCGGCACAGCACGCCTTGAATCCTATGAAAGTGGCGAAGAAGTACCATCCGTCCAAACGATCCTCGTGCTATCGAATGCACTCGAAGTACCTGCTTCCAACTTGCTAGATGGGCTGGAAACTACCAAATAAAAAAGCTTCGGCAATGTGCCGGAGCTTTTTTATTTTGGCCTTTTTAAATAATGTGCTTCGCTTCGTATTTTACAGCGAGTAACTTATATGAGACTTCCACGCACTTTTCCAGTGGAATCCACAATTTAAAAGATGATTCGTATATCCCTTGAATCGCCTTCCCTAAATCTGACGGGTGGTCAATATCGTGCAGCTTATTAATGACTTGAGCCGCTTCTGCCTGGTATTCGATTGTCTTGAGCGAGAAAGGATCCCATCCCTCGATAATCCTTAGCGCTCT
Organism: Planococcus maritimus; assembly: GCF_001687625.2. Lineage (NCBI taxonomy): Bacteria > Bacillati > Bacillota > Bacilli > Caryophanales > Caryophanaceae > Planococcus > Planococcus maritimus. The sequence continues at coordinate 1,184,620 of NZ_CP016538.2, read as the reverse complement.
TTTATCCATCTCCACCGTATTCAATCGCCTTCACCTATCATTCCTGTATCATTACCAGCTATAATATCATAGAAACCAAAAAGAAATGAGGAGATTGTTTTGAATTTGTTCGAACAAGTGCATGAACGCAAAAAAACCCGTTCGGTAAAATGGGGGCGTATGGAGAGTGTTTATGGAATCGAAGATGCATCCGATATCTTGCCTATGTGGGTGGCGGATATGGACTTTCCGGCTCCCCCTCCAGTGACTGCCGCTTTGCGAGAGCGATTGGAACATCCGATTTTCGGTTACTCATATATATGCGAGGAGTGCAAGACGGCGGCTTCGGATTGGTTTAAAAAACGCCACGGGTTAACACTTGAAACCGACTGGATGCTGTTCCATCAGGGCGTCATCCCGGCCATGGCCAGTATCATCGATGTCTTTACAGAAATAGGCGATTCTGTATTAGTGACACCGCCTGTCTATCCGCCGTTTTTCTCCATCCCGAAAAACCTGGGGCGTGAAGTCTTGTATTCCGAACTCATCGAACAGGGCGGCGATTATTCGATCGACTGGGCTGATTTCGAAGCCAAGCTCCAACAATCTCGTTTGTTTATCTTATGCAACCCGCATAACCCTGGCGGCAAACTTTGGACTGCGGAAGATTTGCAGCACATCATCGAGTTATGTGCACGCCACGAAGTCTTGATTTTGTCGGATGAGATCCATAGCGACTTGATCCATACAGGCGAAACCCACCTGCCGCTCTTATCACTTGCTGGGAACGAACGGAATCGCGTCTTCACATGCATTGCCCCGACGAAGACCTTTAACTTAGCCGGTATTCAAGCCGCCATGATTGTCACTCCAGACCCAGACAAACGCAGCCGTTTAGAGCAACATATGCAAGCCCATGGCACCGGGTCTTTGAATGCGTTTGCGCCTGTGGCATGGAAAGCGGCGTATGAGCAAGGCGAACCGTGGCTGAATGAATTGCTAGAGGTATTAGCTCATCACATCGATTATGCGGTTAATCGGCTCGAACGGGAAGTGCCTGGTTTGAAAATCCGTAAGCCTCAGTCGACGTATTTATTATGGATTGATTATCGTTCACTTGGCCTCACGGAAGACGAAGCCATGAAGCGCCTGCTCGAACAAGGAAAAGTGGCGCTTGAGCCGGGATCGAAATACGGTGAAGCCGGGCGTGGTTTCTTGCGCATGAACATTGCCTGCCCTACAAAAACCCTAGAAGATGGCATCAGCCGGATCGTCCGCGCGTTCACTTGAAACACAAAAAAGCTATCGCTTGAAGCGATAGCTTTTTCTTATTATTCGATGATCTCGATTGATTCGATGACGATGTCTTCAAGTGGTTTGTCATTTGCTCCTTTTTCGACAGCGGCAATTTTATCAACGACCTCCATGCCTTCGTCAACTTGTCCAAAGACGGTATGCATCCCGTCTAGCCAAGGTGTCCCGCCCATTTCTTCGTAAGCGGCCGTGATTTCCTCTGGATAATCAGAGGCGCTGCCTGCTTCAATTCCATCAGCCTGGACGATAAAGAACTGGCTGCCATTTGTCCCAGGGCCGGCATTCGCCATTGACAAGGCGCCGCGGAAATTGAACAGCCGATCGCTGAATTCGTCTTCAAACGGCTCGCCGTAAATGCTTTCGCCGCCGCCCCCTGTGCCGGTCGGGTCACCGGTCTGCAACATGAAGTCCTCGATGACACGGTGGAAAATGATGCCTTCATAATACCCCGATTCGGCATGCCCAAGGAAATTCTCTACCGCTTTCGGTGCAATTTCTGGGAATAGGCGGATGCGCATCGTGCCTTCCGATGTCGTCATCTCTACTACAGTTTCTTCCGTAATACCTTTTTCAAGCTGCGGATAGCCTTGTGGCTCTTCTTCAGAATTCCCGCAAGCCGCTAACGCAACTGCACAGACTAGAAGTAGTCCTGACCATATACTCTTTTTCATTTCGTTTCACCCCGCTTTATTCTAGCATAGAATTTTTCAGAATACAGCGGTAATTAATTCTGCTTTTTTCGGGTAACGAACTATTATATAATATAGGAAGAGTTTCGGTTTCAGAAAGAAGGGGTTCCAACTGGATACTCAGAAAAGAAATTTCTACATCATTATGTTCACCAATTTCCTAGTCGCTGGAAGCACCACAATGATCATGCCGTTTTTATCCTTGTATATCGAATCGCTCGGCAACTTTTCGGATGAATACGTGCAGCGCTGGTCGGGGCTGGTGTTCGGTGTGACCTTTGTTGCGGCATTGTTCATGTCGCCGGTATGGGGGCGCATTGCGGACAAATACGGTTTCAAGCCTATTTTAATAATTAACGGCTTCGGAATCGCTACTAGCATTTTCTTGATGGGGACAGCCGACTCCGTCTTAGGTTTGTTCATGATTAGGTTGTTTATGGGCGTCGTGACGGGATTCATCCCGACTTCGCTTGCATTTGTCAGTTCCCAGACAACAAAAGAAACAGCCGGTAAAACACTTGGCACGCTCCAGATGGGCAGTGTGTCAGGCACTTTGTTCGGGCCGGTCATCGGCGGTTTGATGGCAGATGCATTCGGCTTTACCTATACGTTTCTCATTACCGCTACGATCATCGGCATCGCTGCCTTGTTCGTTGTCTTCGGTCTAAAGGAAATCCGCAAACCGAAACGAAAAGGTGCGCACGTCTATGCACGCAGCACCGTCATCCATGGCATTTTGCATCACCGCTTGCTGCTCAATGTCATGATCATTACTGCGTTGATTCAAATCGGCAATTTCAGCATTCAGCCCTTATTGTCTTTATATGTCGCGGAATTGACGGAAGGCACGGCACAAGTCGCTTTTCTCGCAGGTGTCACCTTTAGTGCGACAGGCGTCGGCAATTTACTGTTCGCAAGGCTTTGGGGACGGCTTGGAGACTCAGTCGGCTATGAGAAAATTCTCGGCTTGCTATTGCTCCTTGCGTTTGTCTTCATCATCCCGCAAGCTTTTGTTACCGAATTGTGGCAGCTCATTGTTCTACGCTTGTTCTTCGGTATCGCAGTTGGCGGCATGATTCCGACCACCACCGCCTTGATGCGCCGAGAAGCGCCGATTGATATCCAAGGCGAAGTCATGGGGTATAATACGAGCTTCCGTTTTCTTGGCAATATCGTCGGGCCGATGTTCGGCGGAATCGTCAGTGGCTTTATCGGCATTTCTTCTGTCTTTATCGTGACAGGTACCTTATTCATCTTGGCTTTCGTCTTTTTATGGTATACGAAAAAACAACCTGACCAAGATTTTGAGGATGTGTTATTGGAGCAGGAATTGAAACATTCATAAACCAACTGGAAAAAACCGGTTAAAGGCAGTTGCCTTTAACCGGTTTTTTAGCCTCTTTTTATATTCGCAATATTCAGATCGAAGAGTTTCTTCCTATTACAAAACACCAAAATCAAAAGACACGCTTTCAATCATCGCAAGGGTGTGCGGTGCAAATCCGCTCTGAATGCGTTATACTTTTTAATTAGAAACTCATCACGTATCACTTTGGAAGGAGGATTCATTTGTCTCTTGTATTTCTAATTTTCATACCGATCCTTGCAGCGCTATTTATTCCGCTGCTATTTAAACGACTCGGCCAGATTCATACAGGCTGGTTCGTTTTGCTGGTTCCGGCAGCTCTGTTCTCATACTACGCCACTCGCCTTCCTTCAGTTATGGAAGGTGGCACTTATGTATCTGAATTTTCCTGGATCCCTTCCCTCGATATCGCCTTTGTTGCATATCTCGATGGGTTGAGTTTATTGTTCACTTTGCTGATTACTGGAATTGGCGCGCTTGTCGTACTTTACTCGATTTTCTATTTGGACAAGCACCGCGAACAATTACATAATTTCTATGTGTATCTCTTGATCTTCATGAGCGCCATGCTCGGCGTCGTGCAATCGGATCACTTGATAACACTGTACTTGTTCTGGGAATTGACTTCGATTTCCTCATTCCTATTGATCGCCTATTGGTATACGCGCGACCGTTCTCGTTTCGGCGCATTAAAGTCGATGATGATTACCGTCTTTGGCGGCTTGATGATGCTCGGTGGATTTGTTCTTCTCAGCATCATGGGCGGCACGTATTCCATCCGCGAATTGATCGCACAGGCACCTGAGCTTGCACAGCATGATTTCTTCATCTGGGCATTGGTTCTTGTGCTGCTCGGCGCATTTACGAAATCTGCACAATTTCCGTTCTATATCTGGCTGCCGGACGCGATGGAAGCACCGACGCCTGTCAGCGCCTATCTCCATTCGGCGACGATGGTTAAAGCGGGCATTTATTTGGTCGCTCGCTTGACCCCTGTCTTCGCTTTATCTGAAGTTTGGATGTGGCTCGTCGCTGGTGTTGGATTGTTCACGATGGTGTGGGCTTCATTCTTCGCCTTAAAGCAGAAAGACCTGAAAGGGATTTTGGCATTCTCGACTGTTTCCCAGCTCGGGCTAATCATGTCCTTGCTCGGTGTCGCTGCAGCGGCTTACCATGTCGAAGATGCGGCTGAAACCTACTTAAAATACGCAGCGTTCGCGGCGATTTTTCATTTAATCAACCACGCAACGTTCAAAGGCAGCCTGTTTATGATTGCAGGCATTGTCGACCATGAGACAGGAACACGCGACATCCGAAAACTCGGCGGTTTGATGAGTTTGATGCCAGTTAGTTTCACGGTCGCCTTGATCGGTTCTTTGTCCATGGCGGGTCTTCCCCCGTTCAACGGATTCCTCAGTAAAGAAATGTTCTTGACGGCGATGCTGTCGCTTCAGGAATTCGAGATGTTCTCGATGGACGTCTGGTGGGTGTTGTTCCCGATCGTCGCTTGGATTGGATCGGTCTTCACGTTCATCTATAGCTTGTATTTCGTATTCCATACATTTGCCGGCAAACATCAGCCGGAAGAATTGCCAAAACAAGCGCACGAAGCGCCAATCGGCATGCTCATTTCGCCAGTGTTCTTGGCCGCGCTTGTCGTCTTGATCTTCTTTATTCCGAACTTGATTGGCGATTGGCTCGTGAAGCCAGCCGTTGCGGCTATCCAGCCCTTCCTTTATGACTCGCCGCAAAACGTCGACATTCACGTTGCAGCTTGGCATGGATTCAATACAGAGTTGTTCATGGCACTCGGTATTTTCTCGATCGGCGGCTTGATGTTCTGGACCTTGCGCAAATGGCAGCGCCTTTACGACTTGTATCCGGACGCTGTGTCACTGAATCGTCTTTATGATGAAATGATGCTGCTTAGCGGCGGAGGGGCCAACCGCTTCTCCCGCATTTACATGACAGGATTTATCCGGTCCTATCTCGTTTATATGTTCAGCTTTATGACATTCATCGTTTTGCTGACACTGTTCTTGACCGAAGCGTTCCAAGTCGATTTTAGTAATTTAGCGCCAATTGGCGTCTACGAAATCGTCATCTTACTGGCGATGGTCGGTGCCACTTTGACAATTCTTGGTGCCAAGTCCCGGTTGACTGCGATTATCGCACTTGGGGCCGTCGGCTATTCTGTTGCCTTATTGTTTGTTATCTTCCGCGCACCTGACTTGGCGCTGACACAGCTTGTCATCGAAACCATCTCAGTCGCTTTGTTCTTGCTGGCGTTCTATCATTTGCCGCAAATCAGCCGCAAAGAAGAACGCATGAAATTCCGTTTCGGCAATGCACTTGTCGCACTTGGCGTCGGGGTCACGATGACCTTAGTTGCCTTGTCGGCACATTCACAAAAAGCTTTGCCATCGATTTCTGAATTCTACAAAGAAACCGTGTACAAAGAAGCAGGTGGCGGCAATATTGTTAACGTCATCCTTGTCGATTACCGCGGATTTGATACTTTGTTCGAGATTGCCGTGCTTGGCATTGCGGGCATTGGGATTATTACCATGATCCGCCTTCGCCTCACAAAAAAGGAGGGTCAGCATGAGAACAAATGATGTCATGCTTCAAACCGCCACGAAAGTGGTGACCTTCATCATCTTGATGTTTGCTGTCCATATTTTCTTCGCCGGTCATTACACGCCTGGCGGAGGGTTTGTCGGAGGGTTGTTAACCGCTAGTGCCATCGTCTTATTGATGCTGGCGTTTGACCTTCCGACCGTCAAAAAGATTGTACCGATCAATTACGTCGTGCTGACTGCGGTCGGCTTGTTGATTGCTATCGCAACTGCCAGCGCATCGATCGTTTTTGATGTTCCATTTTTCACACATGCCTACGATTATTTCGATTTGCCGCTGTTTGGGAAAACTTCTCTGCACTCGGCAATGTTATTTGATTTAGGTGTCTATTTGGTTGTTGTAGGAGTAACGATGACCATTATTCAAACGATTGGAGAGGATGAATAATGGAAATAGTCATGTCGGTTGCCATCGGCTTATTGTTTATGGCGGCTGTATATTTAATGCTATCGAAAAGTTTAATCCGCATCATTATCGGCACTGGCCTCTTGAGCCATGGTGCGCACCTATTGTTGTTAACAATGGGTGGCCTTGGCGGCACGGCGCCGCCTGTTGTGGCGGATGGGGTTTCGGTAAGTGATTATGCCGATCCCCTGCCACAGGCACTTATCCTGACAGCGATTGTCATCTCGTTCGCGGTCACGTCATTTTTCTTAGTGCTCGCCTATCGAGCGTATCAGGAACTTGGCACTGACAATATGGAGCTATTGAGAGGTACAGAAGATTATGAGTAACTTAGCCTTATTCCCAATAGTTATCCCGTTGATTTTTGCCGCTATCTTGATGCTATTCCCGAAAAAATTGTCCATGCAGCGCACTGTGGCGATTGTCGGTGTTAGTGCGACACTCGTTTCGGCACTGTTCTTGTTTTCAAAAGTTTCTACTGATGGCATTCAAGCCGTGACGCTCGGCAGCTGGCCTGCCCCGTTCGGCATTTCCATGGTATCCGATATGTTGTCGGTGCTATTGGTGCTCAGTTCTACACTAGTCACGTTGTTCGTGCTGTTCTACAGCATCCCAACGATTGGTGTAAAGCGGGAGCAATCGTACTATTATCCAGCTGTCTTGTTCTTGATGACCGGCGTCAATGGTGCGTTCACGACAGGCGATATCTTCAACTTATTCGTCTTTATCGAAGTGTTGTTGATGGCTTCTTATGCATTGATCGTTCACGGCGGTGAAAAGCCACAGCTGCGCGAATCCATCAAATACTTGCTCGTGAACATCATTTCATCTGCATTGTTCGTTTCCGCTGTCGCTTATCTGTACTCAGTCACCGGCACACTCAATATGGCCGATTTGGCTGTCAAGATTCCAGAAATTGAAGCTGTCGGCATCCTGACAGTTATTGCTGTCTTGTTCTTGGTCGTCTTCGGCTTTAAAGCGGCGATTTTCCCATTGTACTTCTGGCTGCCTGGATCTTACTTTGCCCCGCCTATGGCCATTCTTGCCTTGTTCGGCGCGTTGCTGACGAAAGTCGGCGTCTATGCCATCATGAGAACTTATACACTGTTCTTCACGATGAATATTGGATTTACCCATGAGTTGCTGGCGATCATCGCCATTTTGACAATCCTTGCTGGCTGCATCGGCGCCCTTGCATATTTTGATGTCAAAAAGATTATTATCTACAACATCATTATCGCAGTGGGCGTCATCTTATTCGGCATCTCGCAAATGAACGAGGCGGGTGTCGAAGGGTCCATTTTCTATTTGGTGCACGACATGCTGATCAAAGCGGCTCTTTTCTTGTTGGTGGGCATCTTGACAGTCATTTTCGGTACTAGCGATTTACGCAAGATGGGTGGTTTGATCAAGAGCTATCCGCTCTTTGGCTGGACCTTCCTCATTGCGGCATTCGGCCTTGCCGGCATTCCCCCGCTTAGCGGGTTTCCGGGCAAACTGTTGATTGTCCAAGGTGGATTTGAAGGCACCCACTTTTGGGGCAGCCTGGTGATTCTGGCGACTAGCTTGCTGGTCTTGCTCAGTGTCGTGCGCATTTTCATCTATGCATTCTGGGGCGAGCCAGCGAAGATTGTTTCGATTGACCGTAAACATTATCTATCCATGTTCGTCCCGACAGCTATACTCGTCGCCTTGACCGTTGTGCTCGGCGCCGGCGCGGAACTCTTCATGCCGTTCGTTTCGGACGCAGGTGAAGTGCTGCTGAACCCATCGCTCTATATTGACGCGGTATTAAAGGAGTAGGTCAATATGTCTTTACAAGTTCTATTGAATTTTTTCCTGGCGCTCGTCTGGATGTTTATGACCGTGTCGTTCACTCCTTCCGGCTTCGTTATCGGCTTTTTGGTCGGCCTTGGCATCATCATCCTGATGCGCCGCTTCTTTTCAAAACGGCTATACGTCCTGCGTATCTGGGCAGTGATTTCGCTGTTCTTGTTATTCTTACGTGAGCTTTTCAAATCAAGTATTCAGGTGCTATCCATCGTCATCAGCCCGAATATGAACATCAAACCGGCCATTTTTGAAATGGAAACCGAACTCAATAACGACTGGCAAGTAACTTTGCTGTCAGCATTAATCACTTTGACACCAGGGACCTTGGTCATCGGAATTTCCGAAGACCAAAAACGCCTGTACATCCATGCCTTGGATTTTGAGGACATCGATTCCGCTGTGTCATCTATCAAGAACACGTTTGAGCGCGCAATACAGGAGGTGAGCCGGACATGATGATGTTTTATTGGGTTTCCCTGTTCATCGTCAGCATATCGTTTGCTGGCTTATTGTTCCGCCTCGTTAAAGGTCCGACAGTTGCAGACCGCGTTGTTGCACTCGATGCAATTGGCGTGACGCTCGTATCGATTGTTGCTTTATTGTCGATGATCATTGAGACAGAATTTTTCCTCGAGGTCATTCTGCTGATGAGTATTCTATCCTTTATCGGAACTGCCGCCTTTGCGAAATTCCTAGAGAGAGGGGAGATTTTCGATCGAGATTCTCGTTGATATCTTAATTATCGTTTTAATCGGCACTGGCGTCCTATTTAGCGCCGTCACCGCCCTCGGGCTCATCAGACTCCCGGATGTCTATACGCGGACACACGCAGCCTCTAAGAGCTCGACACTTGGTGTATTGTCCATCTTACTCGGAACCTTCGTCCATTTTTGGTTTAAGGAAGATATTTTCAACACCCAGATGGTCATTGCTATCGCCTTTCTGTTCATCACACAGCCCGTCGCCGGCCATTTGATCGGCCGCGCTGCTTATATGACAGGCATCAAAGTCGCAGAAGAAACCGTGCGCGACGATATGGGCACAGCAATTGAAAAACGCAAAAACAACCAGCAGGAAGAACTAGAAAACGAATAAAAAAACTGCAGCCGATTTGGCTGCAGTTTTTTTTATTCCTTGTGACCCAACTTCTCCACAAATAATGCCAGCGTTCTGACCATGGCGCCAGTGCCTCCAGCAGGGCCCAGATCGTACGCTCCATCAGCGTGGGATGTTCCGGCGATATCGAGATGGATCCACGGGGTATCCCCAACGAATTCACCGACAAAACCACCACCGAATATCATATGCCCATCGCGTCCGGGTGAATTGTTCAAGTCTGCGACATCGCTTTTGCGCAGCCGCTTTTTATCGCTTTCAGTAAGCGGCAATTGCCAAACAAACTCCCCAGCCTGCTTTGAGACATCTACTAGTTTGCTGTAAAACGCCTCATCGTTCGTCAATGCGCCCGTTTTGTCTTTACCGAGCGCAACAATAACACCGCCTGTAAGCGTCGCCACATCCACCACTTGGCTTGCTCCGAGCTGTTTGGCATACGTGACGGCATCCGCCAATACGAGACGTCCTTCAGCATCAGTATTCAGAATTTCAATTGTCTTGCCGCTCATCGATGTGATGACATCATCCGGTTTGAAGGCATCGCCTGATACCATATTGTCGGTAGAAGCAATGACCGCTACCACATCTTTAGCAGGCTTTAATTCACCGATAATACGCATGGCGCCGAGCACAGCGGCCGCTCCGCCCATATCCCCTTTCATGCCGACAATGCCGTCTTTCGGCTTGAGCGAATAGCCGCCCGTATCAAAAGTGATGCCTTTTCCGACCAAAGCTATCGGTGCTTCAAACTTATCTGTCGCTTTGTATTTCATGACGATCAGTCGCGGCTCTTCAACAGAACCTTGGTTGACGGCCAAAAGTGCGCCCATTCCAAGCTCTTCGATTTCGCTGCCGCCAAGAATTTCTGTTTCAAAACCGTAAGTCTCACCGAGATCTCGTGCGTAATCAGCCATTGCCGTTGCCGTCAGAATATTAGCCGGCATATTGACGAGCGTTCTTGCTTCGTTGACGGCCTCTGCATGAACTGTTCCGACAAATGCTGCCTGGCGGATCGCATCTACCGACTGATCCGTCAAAAAGCTCAGTGATTCAAGTCGATGATCTACTTCATTGGAATTGGTTTTGTAATCGGCAAATCGGTAAGCGCCCATTTGAATACCTTCAGCCGCAGCATGCGCGACTTGTTCCCCGTTCACTTCCCCATTTTCGAAAGAAGCGGTGTAGATGGCGGCATGGCGAATTTTTTCTTTGACGAGCCGCTTGCCTGCGATGCCAAAAGAACGGCGCAAATCGTCTGCGGTCAATTTTTTCCGGTCGCCGATGCCGACAAATAACACACGCGGGATGTCGCCTGTCAAGGTCGGGTAAATGCTCAGCGAGTTCGAATCGAATGACAAGCCGGCTTTGATCCATTGTGCCAATCGGCCATCAAAGCGCTTCTCTAATTCTTTCCAGCCCTCCGCATTTTCAGGGTGACGGCTTAAGCCGACAATCAAAATTTCGGCTTCGTTGTGTTCAGTTGATTTCAATACATTGATTTCCATAGGTATCCTCCTTTTAGCTGCATCTTCAGTGTATCATTCCTTCGGCTTCCGGAATAGTGGCATGAAGCGCGTGCCAGGACAGGCATATGATATACTTTCTGTACGGAATTTATGTGGAAGGGGCTGTTGGCCAAATGGAACTCTTATCAAATACGCCATTAATGATCGCGTTGTTTGCGATTTTTTTCGCCCAATTCGTTAAAATTCCCATTCAATATGCAGTTACACGAGAATTGAATTGGGGGCTTTTCACATCGACCGGCGGAATGCCGAGTTCACATTCTGCTGCCGTGACCTCATTGACGACAGCAGTCGCCTATGAGGCAGGCATTTCGTCGACTGTCTTCGCGGTATCCGCCCTTTTCGCGGTCATCACCATGTATGATGCGACAGGGGTTCGTTTTCAGGCCGGGCAACAGGCATTGACCATCAATCGCTTGCGCCAGGATTTGAATAACTTTATGGAAGAAACCCGCAAATGGCCATCCAAAAAAGAGGAAGAGAAAATAGAGGAACTCAAGACGCTGCTCGGCCACAAACCGAGTGAAGTGTTCATGGGGGCACTGACAGGAATTGCGCTGTCCGTCGTCTTCTATAGCATGCTCTAAAAAAAAGCCGGCCCGCAAATTTGCGGACCGGCTTTTTTGATAATCGGGCTCAAAACATTTGATACCCCATCTTGCGCAATATTTTCATGACAAATCCCGAAGTAACTGCCCCGAGAAAACCGGCTGTCAGGACCGCAATATCGCTGCCCGTCAACGAACGGATTGTATCTCCGAGCATGGCAAAGGATTCGCCTGGAGCCGTAAAATAATCAAACACACCGACATCGTCTATTACGAGCAAAATGACAACCGGATAGACAACTGCCATGAGCCACGTCATACGCAGCAGCATGTTCAACAGAAAGCCGATGCCGAAAAACATTACATAAAAAAGTAAGATGGAAATGATCAATTGGACAATAGTAAATGAACTGTTCATGGACTCTAACCTCCGTTATTCCTTTCCTCAGTTTACCCGAAACCCAAGCCCCTTTCAATGTGGAGGAACAGTATTCATGACTTTGTCACAGAAGAGCGCAGTCCATGAAAAAAGAGCAGCTGCATAGCTGCTCTTTTGTGTGTTCATAGTTTATTTGTTTTTTCCAGATCCTGAACAGCAGGAGCACGTTTCGGAGCCGCCCAATCGCAATTGGAAATATCCTTGGCCCGCGCAGTAAGGGCAATGGTTGCTAGTTGCTCTTTTCTTGAAGACTGTCATACGAAACACCTCCTCTGTTGTTTTTAATATTCTGATAATTGGTAATATATCACGTATCGCAAAAGGCCGCAAATGAAAAAGGCTATTTGTAAACGGATACAAACGCCTTTTTCTCATTTATTCTCTTCTATACTTCTTTTTTCTTATTATTTCAAAATAATCTGTTAATTAGTTCAAGGCTATTTATGTCGGAAAAATAATTTGTAGTCGGTATAACCAAAGATATGTCCAGGGTCGACATCTTCTATCGGCTCGAAGCCCTCTTCAACGATATAGGAAGCCATCTCGTGCAGCATGACTGAAGCGTCTTCATCGATTGATAACTCTGCAGGGGTACGCCAGGCAGCTTCGTACAGCTCTTCTTGCTGTGCCTGAATGGCTTGACCATCCTCAATTGGGCTCAACAAAAAAACTGCCATGTTATCGCTAATTCTCCCCTTAATAACACCTGAGCGAAAGCCGATCATACCGAGCAAGCGACAATCAATACCGGTTTCTTCCTTAACCTCCCTTAAGGCTGCTTGATCCACGGTTTCGTCTTTTTCGACGAATCCCGCTGGCAATGACCACTTGCCATGTAGCCCGCCGTAACGCTTTTTGACAACGAGCCATTCATTCTTTTGATTTACGACTAGCCCGGCAGCACCAAGCCAGACGTCTCCTCTTTTGCTTTTTGACATAGAGGTCCCTCCTTCTCGCCATGTGAAAAAAAGCCTCCCGCACTGGGAGGCTTTCGTTCTTATAGTACCTTGAATTTACCTTTTTTCAGGACAAGTCCAGGTCCACCAATCATATACAAGGCACGGTTGTCGATCATTTTCTTCATGAATGACGCGCGTTTTCCTGTTACCTTTTTGCCGAATACGACGCCAATTGCATCTTCATCGCCTAGTGAGCAAACAGTTCCTTTCAAGTCCGGTACGAACTCTTCAGTCGACCCTTCGCCCGCAAGTGCTTTAATGTTTTTCGCAATGCGTTCGCCTTGCTGCATCGCAATTTGTGCAGTTGGCGGATATGGACGATTCGTTTCTTCATTGATCATCAATGCGCAGTCACCGACGATGAACACATCGGAGTAGCCTGGTGCACGCATGTCTTTTTCGACTTTAATACGTGCGCGCATGCTCTCGATCGATGTTTCTTCAATCAAGCGGTTTCCGCGGACACCAGCTGCCCAAACAACTGTGCCAGCATAGATGAATTCAAACTCATCATCATTCTTCTTGATCTTCACGCCTTCTGGAGTCGCTTCTACGACAGGCGTTCCGATAGAGAACTCAATGCCTTTCGCCTGAAGATGGCCAACAGCATAATCTACCAATTCAGGATCGAATCCTGGCAAGACCATCGGTGCAGCCTCTACGCAGATAACGCGCACTTTTTCACGTGGCACATCATATTCTTTACATAGTTCAGGCACACGGTTCGCAAGTTCCCCAAGGAATTCGATTCCCGTAAAGCCAGCTCCTCCGACAACGATCGTCAAACGGCTGTCGTTCTTCACGTCTTCAGTCGACCAAGTCGCAAATTGGAATTCAATGTGCTCGCGGATATAACGCGCCGCTTTTACGTTGGCAATCGACAATGCATATGTGTCAAGGCCTTCGATTCCGAATGTTTCCCCTTCAAAGCCAAGTCCGATCACAAGGTAATCATAAGTGAATTCCCCGTTGTCAGTCGAAACTTTTTTGCTGTCAACGTCGATGCCTTCAACAGTAGCTTGGACAAAATTGACTTTGCCCGTATCGATGACGTCTGCGATATCGTAGCGCACTTGTTCCGGAAGCAATGTTCCTGCTGCCGCTTCGTGAAGCCACGTGCTTTCGTAATGATATTCGTTTTTGTTGATCAGCGTAATGTCCGCAGCGTCTGTCCCAAATTCTTTTTGCAAGTTCACTACAGTAGTCAAGCCACCATAGCCTGCACCTAATACTAATATTGACGGTCTTTTCAACACAATCGCAACCACCTTCAAGTCATTTTATGTACCGGAAATAATAAAACCGAATCCAGTAAACACCTATCCTCTATATTAGCCCTTTTGCAAAAGCTTTTCAACAGTTGAATGCCTCAGCACGAGATGCGTCATAGAAACGAAAATAAAAAAACCCGCTTTTGTCACAAAGCGGGTTCTTGCATCAGCAGTTTTCAGGAGTCCCTGCTTTTTTCGCAGTACGGAAACTCGTTCCGCAACCACATGAGGCAATGGCGTTCGGATTGTCGATCGTGAAGCCTCCGCCCATCAAGGACTGTTTGTAATCCACGATTGTTCCTTGCAAAATCGGGGCATCTTCTTTATTGATCAAAATACGGATACCGTGTTGTTCGTATTGATCGTCCTTATCAGAAGCTTCCGGCTCGAAACCCATGCCATAAGTCAAACCGCTGCATCCGCCGCCTTTAACAGCGACGCGCAGGAAGGACCCTTCCTCTTCGTTATGGCGCATCATTTCCTTCACTTGGAAAGAAGCGGCTTCTGTAATTTCTACAACTTGTGTCATCTACGTTCACCCTTTCTTTTCCATTTTGCTACCCGCATGGGGCAGACATAAAAAGGGACCTGTAGCAGGCCCCTGGACATTAAAAGACTTGTTCCACTTCAACAACGCCAGGAACTTCTTCAACGAGCGCGCGTTCGATGCCCGCTTTCAATGTGATCGTCGAACTTGGGCAGCTGCCACAAGCTCCGAGTAGGCGCAATTTCACAATGCCGTCCTCTACATCTACCAATTCACAGTCTCCCCCGTCGCGCAAAAGGAATGGCCGTAATTTATCTAAGACTTCCATTACTTGATCTTCCATCATAGCTTCAGTCATTTCTATCGACTCCTTTCATTACAATCATTATAATGTGAATAAGCACAAAAAGCCAATAATGAATTTTCAGGAGGCCATTATCCATGACAAAAAAACCGAACATCGAAGTTTACGGAACCGACCAGATCTGCGCCAGCTGTGTAAATGCCCCGTCGTCTAAAGATACCTACGAATGGCTCGAGGCGGCCATCTCACGAAAATACAAAGACCAGCCATTTTCAATAAGCTATATCGATATTGAGAAACCGCTGCAAGATGCCAAGCAACAAGACTATGCGGAGCGCATCTTAGAAGATGAATTTTTCTACCCGCTCGTGCTGGTCGAAGGTGAAGTGGTCGGTGAAGGCTATATTCAATTGAAACCCGTCTACCGGGAGCTCGAGAAACACGGCTTTACCGCTTCTGAGTAAATAAAAAAAGCGCTCCGGGGAGTTCATTTTTTCACGTTTCGTTCCAGCCGGACGCTTTCCGCGGGCACGGCCTCAACCGCTTCGTCGCTGACGCTCCCGCAGGAGTCGCCGGCTTCCACTTCACTGATATTGAGTCGTTTTCCTCAAAAAGATTTATGAATAATGCTATATATTTATTTTGCAAAAATGATCCCGTGTTTAAAAAATGAAACTGATATTTTCGTACTAAAAAAGCGCTCCGAGGAGCGCTTTTTTCTTTATCCGTTATGCCATTTATACATCCACAAGACGCCCGACTTCATCAGACGCGCAATTCGACCCGTGACGGTGCGGTCTGCGAGGTAAGCAAAGCCTTGTTTTTTCCCAAGGGAACCAAGGAAACCTTTCAGCTTAATCTCTGGCATCGTTTCAGGCAATGCTTCGCCTTTCCACTTCATGCGCAGCACTTTGACAATCTGTTCCGCTTGTTCTTCAGCTAATTGTGCAGAAGGCGCCATTGGAAGTGCCGCACAATCCCCAACAACATAAACATTCTCGTCGTTTGGCAATTGGTGGTATTGGTTGATGACGACGCGCCCGCTGCTGTCGCTATCCAAATTCAAATCGCGCACTGGTTTAACCGGCTGAATCCCGGCTGTCCAGACGACAGCATCTACGGGAATCGTTTCTTCATGGTTGTGGAGCAAGTTCGGCTCTACTTTTGTGATGTTTGAATTAGAGACGACATCGACGTTATTGTTATCGAACCACTTTTTCACAAAATTGCTGAGCCGTTCCGGGAAGTCGCGCAAAATCCGCGGACTGCGGTCAAACAGCTTGATCTGCAGATCTTTCCGGCTTTCGCGTAATTCGCTCGCAAGCTCGATGCCACTAAGCCCTGCACCGACGACACCAACAGTAGCTCCTGATTTTAAACCAAGTAAGGCTTCGTAGGTTTTCCGGGAATTACCGATGGTCTGGATGCTGTAGGTGAACTCATCCGCCCCCGGCACGCCATGATATTTATCGATGCAGCCAAGCCCAATGACCAAGTCATCGTATGCGATGCGCTGGCCATCTTCCAAGAAGATGCACTTTTCCTCCAGGCCGATTTCGCGTATTTCCCCATTGACGATTTTCAGGCGTTCGTGCTCCGGAAACGGCACACGTACCTCATGGTCAGACTCGGTGCCTGCCGCGAGTGCGTAAAATTCCGTTTTCATACTGTGAAAAGGCGTACGGTCGATGAGGATAATTTCCATGTCTTGCGGGAAATTATTCGGCAAAAGCCGAAGCAAGACCCTCATATTTCCATAGCCGCCGCCTAATAAGACTAGTTTCTTCATATAATTCTCCTTTAGCCCGTCATTCTGCTGTAGATTCCAAATATGAGTATAGCTGATTGTGATAACTTTCACAATCATTTCTCGGCAAAATCAATTAATTGACGGTTGAACGGAAACACGGTAGGATTTTCTAGTAGTGAGGTGAGCTGGAATGAATCCGATTATTGAATTTTGCATGAGCAATCTTGCCAATGGTTCAGAAGAGTCTTTTGCAAAATTAGAGCAAGACCCGAATCTGGATGTACTCGAATATGGTTGTTTAAGCTATTGTAGCCAATGCGCTGAATCCTTATTTGCACTCGTTAATGGTGAAATTGTGGAAGCGGACACCCCTGAAGAGCTAACCCAGAAAATATATACATTCATAGAGGAAAATCCTTTGTTTTAAGCCGCCTGTTAAGCGGCTTTTTTTAATGTTTCCAAAAACCAAGATTTTCAAGCAGATGTGTCGGAGGATGATCTTTTTGCATCACGGCATCCATCGAGGTCACGCCCGTGTTGACATGGACCGTATCGATACCAAAACGGATACCGGCTTGTATATCCGTATCGTAATTATCCCCGATCATCACCATGTCTTCTTTTTCAAATCCCCATTCCTGCTGAATCGCTTCGAGCATATGGATTTCTGGCTTGCCGATATATACTGGGTCAATATCTGTCGCTTTTGATACCACGGCCGTAAAAGATCCGTTGCCTGGCAGAAACCCTTGTTCTGAAGGGAATGCCAAATCCTTATTGGTCGACAAGAAGACAGCTCCCTTTTGCACTTCAAGACAAGCACGGGATAGCTTGTCATACGAAATCTGCAGATCAAGGCCCATCAAAACGATATCCGCCTGCTGTTCGACGCGCTCAATTCCTTCTGCATCAAGTGCCTCTTTCAAGCCATCTGAACCGATCAAGTAAACTGTGCGTCCAGGATACCAGCGCTTGATGTATTTCGCTGCCGCTACCGCTGAAGACATAATACGCGATTTATCGGCCTGGACCCCAACTCGTTTCAGTTTTTCGTATAATTGGTCCTGTGTTTTAGAAGCGTTGTTCGTCACATAAAAAGCTTCAATGCCGTCTTCTTGCAAGCGGCTGACGAATTGGGCAGCTTCTTGTACCGGTGCCTCGCCCCGGTACACAGTGCCGTCCAAATCCAAACAATAAGCTTTGTAGCGTTTAATTTTTTCCATTTTCGTTCTCCGGGATAAACGCAGAAACTGGGCCGAGTTCATGCTCAAGATAATGGGCCACTTTAGGGCCGAATTGCTTCAGGCTGTCCAGGTGGGCATCCAGCACCCGCTTGATTTCGGCATGGTCGACCGCAATGAATTCACGCACCAGCATCTTGCGCAGTCCAACAAGCTCTTTTAACGGTTGGTCCATTTCTTCAGTGATCACTTTTTCATCCACGAGTATATCGATGATATCTTCGTAACTACCCGGATCGCGCATAATAAAACCATCGATCATGGAATTTCCGACGTCGATCACCGCTTCAATCGCCCCGAGTGCGAGACGCTCCAAAGCCAATTGGTCTTTTAAAGTTTCCCAGCTGCCGTTCTCTTCATATAATGCGATGAGTGCATCCATATAGGTGATGGCTTGCTTGATGTTTCCACGGTCGATAAAGTACATAATAAGTCCCTCCATTTAGCTGTTTCTCGCTGTGTCTTTTCTTCTCTATCATATCATACAGACACAAAAAAACCCCCAGCGGCTCAATCCGCCTCGGGGGTTTCCAGGTGTTCCTGCACTTCCGGTTCAGGCGCTTTTCCTGCCTTTTTCAAAACAAAATAAGAGCATCCAAAATTACAGTATTCGTATAAATAATCTTGAAGCGTGCTAATCTTCGTATCGTAGCTTGCTTTATTATTGGTATCGTCAAAAAATCCTTTTAAACGAAGCTGCCCGTATCCCCAGTCGCCCAGGATGTAATCGTATTTGGCCAGAATATCGCTGTACCTGTTCTCGAACGCTTCTTGCTGAAACCCTTCGCGATGATCCTCGATCACCTCGTAATTCCATTTCTCAATTGTGATCAATATCCTCACCATCCATACCTAGTAATGACAAAAGCCTGGGCCCGCATCATTCTGCTTTACGTGCTTGAATCCTGCTTCAAATGTATCACAACAGGGCTTTGTGGACAAGCTGTGCTATTGGCCTAGGTACAAACAAAAACCTCTGGCGACTCTTGTGCCAGAGGTTTTTGTTTCTATCCTAAGTCTTCTGCTTTATTTGCTTTACTGGATTTTACAGCGTGGAAAATACTCGCTGCAAGGCCACCCCAGAGGAGGACCATCCCGATGATCATGACTACAATCGCGCTAACTGACATGCCGATTCCCCCTTATTCTTTTTCTTTTGCTGGATGTTCGGAATGCTCGTCGTAATAGCGGTAGTTTTTATGCCATTTGCCGAGCGAGAACAAGATGCCGAAGATCAAGGCTCCTGCTGCGACGGCTACGCCGCCGAACAAGGTGAACATATTGGAATAGCCTTCATAGTTACCAGTATCCGTTTCGAATTGCTGGAAAATGTTCAAGCGCAGTAAGCCGAACATCATATAGCCAAGAACGATTGGCGTGATGACGCCTAGGCTGAACTTCCACCAGCCGCCGAGACGGATGTCCGAGATTTCGTTTGCATGGTCTTGCAAAGCACCTGCTTTTCGCAAGATCCAAACGACCATGACGACTTCCACAAGACCGACAGCCGCGACACCGAATTGGTTGATGTAGTAATCGGCGATATCCAAGAAGAACAAACCGCCTTGAGTAGCGAAAAGGATGGAAATCAAAGCTGCAAGGCCCCCGCCGATTGCGACTGCTTTACGGCGTGAAATCCCGAATTTCTCGGTGAATCCAGCGACATAGGTTTCAGTGATCGACATAAGCGATGTGAGTCCCGCAAGCGTCAATGACAAGAAGAATAGGAATCCGAAGAGTCCATTAAATCCTGGGAATTCATTGATGATCGCCGGGAATACAACGAAGGCAAGACCAACGCCGGCAGATGCTACATCCGCCACTTCTACGCCTGATTGCGCTGCCATGAACCCAAGTACTGCAAATACCCCGATACCGGCAAGTAACTCAAAACTTGAGTTCGCAAATCCAGTAATGAATGCGTTATTCGTGATATCCGATTTTTTCGGAAGGTAACTGGAGTAAGTGATCATGATCGCAAAAGCGACCGATAAACTGAAGAAGATATGCCCATAGGCCGCAACCCAAACGGTCGGGTCCATAATGGCGTCAAAGTTCGGCTTGAAGAATGCTTCTAAGCCCATTGCTGCCCCGTCAAGCGTCACTGCGCGAATAACAATGACAATGAAGATAAGCACCAAAGTTGGAATGAAAATCCGGTTGGCCAATTCGATTCCTTTTTTGACCCCAGCAAGCAAGATGCCAAGCGTGATGGCCCAAACAATTACTAACGGAATGAAAATGCCCCAGACGATTCCCCCGGTTTCGCCTGGCGATACAGTCAGTTGAAGAAAATCACTGAATAGGAAGCCTTCTGTATCTTCGCCCCATGCCTGATTGAATGAGAACAACGTGTAACGCATCGCCCAAGCGATGATGACGGCATAATAGACGGATATAACGAACGATACGAACATCGCCCACCAACCAAGCCATTCTGCTTTCTTGCCGCTCATTCTAAAAAATGAAAGTGGTGCGGATCCGCGATAACGATGGCCGATAGTGAACTCCAATATGAGAATTGGAATCCCGGCAGTTAAAAGAGCAAACAAATACGGTATAAAAAATGCGCCCCCACCATTTTCATAAGCTACATACGGGAATCGCCAAATATTCCCTAACCCTACTGCTGAACCGACTGCCGCCATAATAAAACCGGCTCTCGTTCCCCATGTAGAACGTTCCATTTCTCTTCCCCCTTTTGTTTGTAACTTCCAATTTTTTAACAGAAAAATAGGAAGTTTGTTTATATTCAGATTATTTTGGAATCTAAATTTAGTATAACTAGGGCCTTGTGCAAAGTAAAGATAATTTCTGAAAATTTTTCAAAAAAACTATTATAACAATAATAAAAAGGTGGAGATAGTTTATCTCCACCTTTGAAATCTTAGTTCTGTTCATGTTTTTCCATTAAGGTTGTACGCTTAGACCAGAAAACGAATAGTATTGCCAATACAATAGCTACCGCTCCAAGAGCTAAAGGCAAGGAGCCGGTAAAGCCTATGACGATATACCCTATCGCTGCAATGGCAGCCGAGGTCAATGCATAAGGAAGCTGTGTCACGACATGGTCCATATGGTTACTCCCTGCACCTGTCGATGACAAGATGGTCGTATCCGAAATCGGCGAGCAATGATCTCCGAATACAGCCCCTGCCAAAACTGCCGATAACGAAGCGAGCAATAACTCAGGTTCCGCCTGGATCATGATCGTACCAGCGATCGGCAGCAAGATCCCGAACGAGCCCCAAGAAGTGCCCGTTGAAAAGGCCATGACGCCTGCTAGCACAAACAGTAACACCGGCAGTACACTAGTCGGTACATTGCCGCGTGCCACTGCATCGGCAAGATAAGTCCCAGTTTGCAGCGCGTCGATCAAATAAGTCAGCGACCAGGCAAAGATCAAGATAAACACTGCGCCAGCCATCGATTGAATACCAGCCCAGATGCCTCTACCGATCCACTGCACTTTTGCCACTTCGTTGCGTTTGATTTGAAGGGCGTACAGGATAATTGCAGCAAGCGCACCAATAAGGCCGCCTGTGATCAAGGACAATGGCACATCCGTGTTTTCAAAAATGAGCCAGATGTCGAATACTTCTCCCGCGTTTACATAACCTGTCCAGATCATTGCGGCAACCGTTCCGACGATTAATAGCAAGATCGGCAATAACAGATCACGCACACGCCCGTGTGAATGGCTCGGGAAATCTTCTTTCATCTCACCCGGAATTACTTTGTCCGGATTGAACAGTTGGCCTTCTGTAATTGCCAAACGTTCATGCTTTTTCATTTCCCCAAAATCGACATCACGGATAGCGACGAAAAGAACAATGGCCAATGCCGCGATGACATAAAAGTTCATCGGGGCCATCCAGAGAAAGGCTTCCAAGGCTGAATACTCCAAGAAAGTCTGGCCTGCCAGAATCGTGCCGATAATGCCGATGATCGCTGCGCCCCAGCTTGATACCGGAGACACAACACAAATTGGAGCCGCTGTAGAATCGATGAAATAGGCAAGTTTTGCCCGTGATACTTTATAGCGATCTGTAATCGGCCGTGCAACTTGCCCGACCGCCAACGCGTTGAAATAATCGTCGATGAAGATCAAGATACCAAGAAATACCGTAACCAATTTCGCCCCGCGGCGTGTTTTCACGCGTGCTGAAGCCCAGTCGGCGAAGGCATGGCTACCGCCAGACAAGCTAACGAATGCGGTAATGACGCCTAGCAATAACAAGAACAAAATGATAAAGACATTGTAAGCATTAAAGCCCTCGTTCCAAAAAATGACCGCAAACGAAGTGAATAATTCATTCAGGGCCTCTACTGGCGCAAACGAAGTCAGGATCAGCGCAGCCGCGACAATACCCACACCGAGTGACAGCAATACACGCCGCGTCAACAACACCATCGCAATCGCGATGATTGGCGGCAGTATCGAAAAAATCGTGTTTTCCATAATTAGATTCCTCCTATTCATTTTGATGGTAAGGCCTAGACTAAAAAAAGCCGGCTCATCCAATGGATAAACCGGCTTCCTACAATTCGTCTGTGTGCACAAGCATCAAACAACCCTGTAGCTCTCCATCTGCAGCAACCTGCAAATGACAGTGGCATTCCTCTTCGAAATGTCCCCAATCGCCGACTCCTTGACCTGGAGACGGAAATTTCGGCAAGCTCCCCTTTCAGATGTGGTCAACGCGGTCAACTCGCACATCCTACTGATGGAGGCTGCAGCCTCTACCCATCGATATCTAATTCATAAAAAGCATAGCCCAAAATGCACAGAAAATCAACTAACAGTCCATTTTGAATGTTTGTTCTATTTCACGGTTTTCATGCGGAAATAGTCACCGAACACATCTCGCAAAAACTCCGGCATGAAATAACTCTTCGGTGCACGCTTAAGTGCAGGGAAAAAATAACCGAATGTGAAGAGGTCGAGAGTCGCAAGCCGGTAAATGCGATCCGGGTCTGCCGGTTCGCCGCCCACCATCAATTGATGGTTATGCATGTTCATCCCGCTATGGATCATGCGGCCAAATACCGCTCCTCGAAAGCCCATCCCTTTCAGCTCAAGCTGTGGCCAGTCTTCGTTCAAAGACTGCAAATAAATTTCCTTCAGTTCTGCGCCGCTCAGGTCAATAACGCACGGATTGATTGGATGCGGCAACATACGATGAAAATCGTAGCGCGTCATTTCGCCTTCCGGCATATCTTCCATAAATATGCCGGCGTTGAAGAGCCCGCAATCCGCTGTGGCAAAAGAAACCAAGGCATCGCCGAACAGCTCGGCCATCGCGGAGTGCTTGAACCACTCGGCTTTCATGGGGCGTTCGTTATAGAAGACAGTCTCAGCCATCTGCTGTTTACCAACACCGACCAAGTATTCATTGAACCCTTCATCGGCTTCTGGCAATTGGTCAGTCTCGATCACTTCTGCGGTCATCTTGCGCGTTTCGAGGTCAATTTCGATATGGCCGACATAATAGCCGAATTTGCCGGCAGCCCCGAGCAATGTATTGCCGATTTCTTTTCCTTGATGGAATAGATGATGGGTATGCGCCCCTAAAATGATATCGATCTCCGGACATTCGACAGCCAAAAGCTCATCTTCACGGATGCCAAGATGCGACATGCAGATAATCAAATCGACTGATTGGCGGATTTCTGCCGCCTCACGCTTGATCGCTTCCCTGCCGCTCGTCACTTGCCAGCCGAGACGACGATAAAAGGGCGTAAATTCAGCGGTAGCAGCGACGAGTCCGATCTTCGTGCCATCTGTTGTTTCAATGATTTTGTTTGGGCTGGCCCATGGTGGCTGCTTGCCATCCATATCCATTAAATTAGCGACCACTATGGAAAAATCAGCTTGATCGTACAGCTCATCGAGTTCTGATTTCGATAATGTGATCCCTTCGTTATTGCCAATCGTCACGGCATCGTATCCTGCTTCATTGAGCAGCTCGATATTGCCCTTTCCTGCTGAACCTTCGGTAAACGGATGTGAGCGGTCTACATGGTCCCCGATGTCGAGCACCAAACACATATCACCAGCTTCCTCATGCCACTGCCTGCGTCCCTTCAGCAAGGATTGAATACGCGGCCAATGCGTGAAATGGCTATGCAAATCGTTTGTATGATAAATATGAATGATTTCACTCATGTCAAACACCTCTTATGAACTGAAGATTCCTTCGTAAATCGATCGGAGCCCGAATAATAATAACGCAATCCGCAGCACGACAACTAGTGTCTCAGATTGGATGTTGCGGTTCAGCCTTGCCCCTAACTTTGCTCCGATATAAGCAGAAGGGATAATGGCTAAAGTATAAATCCATGGCACATTCCCAAGCGAGACATGTGTAATAGAGTTGACAATGGCCGATAAGAAAACCATGAGCATCGACGTTCCAACAGCGACATGGGGAGGAAATAAAAACAGCAGGATCATGGCCGGCACAAGAATCGATCCGCCGCCAATACCGAACAGGCCGGATGCAAAGCCGATGAAAAAAGTCAATGCGAGCGCAAACCATATTGGATAGCCGTAGATGTATTCCTGATCCGTTTTGCGGTCATAAAAGCTTCTCCTTGTGCCGTTGTCCACAAACCAGCTGACTGCCTTCAAGCGGTCTCTTAATAATAACAAAAGCGACAAACACACTAACAACAAGCCGAAATACAATTGAAAAGACGGCACATCGAGGCTGCGGTTGACGTAGGCGCCCACTACCGTTCCCGGCGCACTGCCAAGAAAGAAAATAAAGCCGCTCCGGTAATCAACAGTTCCCACTTTCATATAGGCAATCGTCGAAGACAAGCCGGTAAAAATCATCATGACGACCGACAAGCCGACAATTTGTTGAGGGGACAAGTCCGGGAATAGACTGACCGATGAGCTGAGAAACAACAGGGCCGGCACCAAGATGACGCCTCCGCCCAAGCCGATCAGCGCGCCGACAATGCCGGAAGCCAGACCGGCCGCCAGAAGGATAAGGAAGACCATCAAAAATCGCCTTCGAACAAGTCCAGCTGTTTCGGCGACAGGCCTTCAAACTGCAAACTGTTCAATTCCTGGAATTCTTTGGCGTCTCCCGCGGCATGCCCGCCTGAATTATTATTGAAGATGACATAAACTTGCTCCGCTTGTTGCTCGAGGCGTTTTACGGCCTGGCTGATTTGCTCCAGCTCTTGCTGATTGTAATCGTATAAATAGCGTACCTCTCGCCATTTTTCAGCATTTCCCGGATTTAGCCACCCGTGGACATTGCGGCCATGCAAGCGCAGCAGCACTTTATCCTTGCGGCTCGATTCCGGCACTAGCGGAATCGAGCCATCCCCCGCTTGCGGTTCATCGCATACTGAATGGATTAAATCATTTTCAAGGAGAAACGCTAAAGTTTTGTCTTTCATGCCCTCTGCGTACCAAGACTGGTGGCGGAATTCGACCGCTAAATCAAATTCCTGCAGTTCTCCGATAATGCTGCGAATTTCATCGACATGTTCTTTCTGGCAGTCGAACCATGGCGGAAATTGCAATAATACCATCGCGAGTTTGCCAGATTCTTTTAATGGCCGGACCGATAACCGGTAGGCTTCAAACATTTCCTCCCGGCTATCGAACGGATTTTCGCCGCGCTGATGCCCTGTCATGCCTTGATAGGCTTTGACGACGAATTGGAAGTTATCAGGCGTCTCGCGGATCCATTTACGGATATTGCGTTCAGGCTGGACTGCATAAAACGAAGAGTCCAACTCGACAATCGGGAAATGTGCACTGTAATCGGTCAGTTTATCTTTTTGTTTCGACCCGGGGCTATACACATCCGGATGATCGCCCCAGCCCGTCAATCCAACATAAATCATCGTCCTGCCTCCATTTTCGTTATTATTTTATGATAGCATAGAACAAAACAGGCGTCCTTTTTGAGGTGCGTGCGCCGCTTTAGGCTTAGTTTACAATCGGTGAGGAGGTATTGACATGAATAAGGCCTGGAATACCACGGCACTTATTGCCCGCTTTGAAGGCCACCGCAATGAAGAGTTGGCCATTCAGATGGCCGCCTATATGAAACACAAATTCCCATTTTTAGGAATCCAAAAACCTCTCCGTACTGTTTTGATGAAAGCACATCTGACGGAATACTGCCTCCCCCGTAAAGCAGAATTAAAAAACGCCGTTCGAGCGCTATATGCACTGCCAGAGCGGGAATATCATTACGCTGCCATCGACTTGCTTGAAAAAGCGAAAGCGGAATTGACACAAGGCGACTTGCCGTTTTTACGTCAATTGATCGAGTCCAATTCCTGGTGGGACAGCGTCGATGCCATCTCCCCGAAACTTGCTGGGGCTATTGTTCTGCTCGACCGAAAAGCTGCGGCGCCGGTGATGCTCGAATGGTCGCAAGCAGACAATTTCTGGACTAACCGGGCAGCCATTTTGCACCAATTGAAGTTTAAGCAGCAAACCGATACTCATTTGCTCAGCGACATCTTGACACAGCATGTGGAATCGAATGAATTCTTCATTCAGAAATCCATCGGCTGGGCTTTGCGGGAATACGCAAAAACCGACCCGGAGTGGGTGCTGGATTTCGCAGCGGCCCATTCACTGCGCCCATCGAGCAGGCGGGAAGCCTTGAAACACATGAAAAAATAAGCTTTGGCTTCCATAAGGGAGCCAAAGCTTATTTTTCACCGGGCTAGAGGCTCTTAGAATAGCCCGCCGAGCCCGCCGCCAATTTTGGATTTGGCAAGGTCCATCAATTCGTTCTTTTCGTTTTCATCGATTTTGCCGTCTTCGTATGCCTGCTTGACTTGGGTGATGATTTCTTTTGCTTCTCCCATATCGGCATTGCTGATCTTCTCTTTTAACGCGTCAAAAGTTTGGCTCATTGAAAAGGTCCCTCCTCAATTTTTAGCTTCCCCTTCTATATACCCAGTAGGAAATCCATAAAACAAGAGTTAGGCACACTCGTAATCGGCATAAAAAATCCCCGACATGAAAATGCCGGGGGAAAACTATTAACCGATTGAGCCTTCCATCTCGAACTTGATGAGACGGTTCATTTCGACTGCGTATTCCATCGGCAATTCTTTTGTGAATGGCTCGATGAAGCCCATGACGATCATTTCCGTCGCTTCTTGTTCAGAAACGCCGCGGCTCATCAGATAGAACAATTGCTCTTCAGAGACTTTCGACACTTTCGCTTCGTGTTCAAGCGAAACGTTGTCATTCATGATCTCGTTATAAGGAATTGTATCGGATGTGGACTGATTGTCCATAATCAATGTATCGCATTCGATGTTCGAACGTGCGCCGTCCGCTTTACGACCGAAATGCACGATTCCGCGGTAGGAAACTTTCCCACCTTGTTTCGAAATCGATTTGGATACGATGGATGAAGACGTATTTGGTGCCAAGTGGACCATTTTCGCGCCTGCATCCTGGTGCTGGCCTTTACCAGCAATTGCAATTGACAAGGTCATGCCGCGTGCGCCTTCGCCTTTAAGGAAGACAGCAGGGTACTTCATTGTCAATTTCGAACCGATGTTGCCATCGATCCATTCCATTGTGCCGTTCGCGTCAACAAAAGCACGCTTAGTCACTAGGTTATAGACGTTATTCGCCCAGTTCTGGATCGTTGTATAACGGCAATAAGCATCTTTTTTCACGATGATCTCAACAACAGCAGAGTGCAATGAGTTGGTCGTGTAAACCGGTGCTGTACAACCTTCTACATAATGAACGCTTGCGCCTTCGTCGACGATAATCATCGTACGCTCGAATTGGCCCATGTTTTCCGAGTTGATGCGGAAATAAGCTTGCAGCGGCGATTCCACTTTGATGCCTTTTGGTACGTAGATGAACGAACCACCCGACCAAACAGCCGTGTTCAAGGCAGAGAATTTATTGTCTGCTGCTGGAATGACCGTCTGGAAGTTTTCTCTGAAGAGGTCTTCGTTTTCACGAAGCGCTGCATCTGTATCTTTAAAGATGATGCCCATGTCTTCAAGGTCCGCTTTCATGTTGTGGTAAACCACTTCAGATTCATACTGTGCAGAAACACCCGCGAGGTATTTTTGCTCCGCTTCAGGAATTCCCAATTTATCAAACGTACGCTTGATTTCTTCAGGAACTTCATCCCAAGAAGTCTGGCTCGCTTCTGATGGTTTCACGTAATACGTGATTTCGTCAAAATCCAACGAGTTCAAATCTCCGCCCCATTGTGGCATCGGCATGGAGTAAAATAGTTTCAACGCTTTCAAGCGTGATTCAAGCATCCATTCCGGTTCTTCTTTAATCTTCGAAATTTCTCTGACAATGTCTTCTGTCAGACCGCGTTTGGATCTGAAGATGGAAACGTCCTTGTCATGGAACCCATATTTATAATCTCCGATATCCGGCATTTTTTTCGCCATCGTCGTTCCTCCGTTCTCTGTTACGATTTTTCTTCCTCGTGCACACCTTTTTCCATGGCTTTCCACGCTAAGGTCGCGCATTTGATACGCGCCGGGAATTTGGATACACCTTGCAAGGCTTCAATATCCCCAAGGTCCACTGAATCGTCGTACTCTTTCCCAAGCATCATGTCTGAAAAGATTTCAGACATTTTCAATGCCGAGTCTACGTCTTTCCCTTTGACGGCTTGCGTCATCATAGAGGCAGAAGCCATAGAAATTGAGCAACCTTCCCCGTCAAATTTGGCATCTTTGACGATGCCGTCTTCTACTTGCAACGTCAATTGAATTCGGTCGCCGCAAGTCGGGTTGTTCATCTCGATATTAACACTATCCTGTTCAAGCGTCCCTTTGTTGCGGGGCGTCTTGTAATGATCCATGATCACTTGTCGATACAACTGGTCTAAGTTATTAAAAGACATCGCTGAAATACTCCTTTGCAGAACGCAAGCCTTCCACTAGACGATCGATATCCGATTCATCGTTATAAAGATAGAAGCTTGCGCGTGCTGTCGCTGTCACGTCAAGCCATTTCATCAATGGCTGTGCGCAGTGGTGTCCTGCGCGGACAGCGATGCCGCTCATATCGAGCACGGTTGCCACGTCATGGGGATGGACTTCCTTCAAATTGAAGGTGACGATTCCTGCTCGTTTCGCAGGATCGGTCGGGCCGTAGATATCGAGCCCTTCAATTTTCGACATCTTGTCCATGGCCATGGCAGCCATATGGTGTTCGTGTTTTTCGATCTCGTCCAATCCGATTTCCTGCAGGAAGTCGATGGCCGCAGCGAGGCCGACTGCTCCTGCAATGATTGGCGTACCGCCTTCAAATTTCCAAGGCAGTTCTTTCCATGTCGAATCGTATAATCCGACAAAATCGATCATCTCGCCGCCGAACTCGACAGGCTCCATCGCTTCAAGCAAATGCTTTTTACCGTAGAGTACGCCAATACCGGTCGGTCCGACCATCTTATGGCCAGAAAATGCAAAGAAATCGCAATCCAAGTCCTGGACATCAATTTTCAAATGAGGGGCAGCCTGGGCTCCGTCCACCATCATGACAGCGCCATGTTCGTGGGCAATCTTCGCGACTTCCTTCACCGGATTCATCGTGCCAAGTACATTGGAAACGTAAACCATCGAAACAATTTTGGTCCGGTCAGTAATGGCTGCACGGACATTCTCAAGAGAGATGGTGCCATCTTCTTCAAGCTCGATGTATTTCAAGACAGCGCCGCGTTCTTTTGCCAACTGCTGCCAAGGAATGATGTTGGAGTGATGTTCCATATACGTAATGACGATTTCGTCGCCTTCTTCCACGTTTGCACGCCCATAACTTTGTGCGACCAGGTTGATCGCTGTGGTCGTGCCGCGGAGAAAGACAATTTCCTGCGTCGAATTCGCCTTGATGAACTGCTGCACTTTTTCGCGTGCGCCTTCATACTTCTCTGTTGCCCGGTTTCCTAGCGTATGAACGCCACGGTGGACATTGGAATTATCAAACTCGTAATATTCTTTCAGCGCTTCAATGACCGAAGTCGGTTTTTGTGAAGTAGCTGCACTGTCCAAATAGACTAAGGGGTGTCCATTGATTTCCTGGTTGAGTATCGGGAAATAGCTCTTGATCTCTGGATTCATTAGCGGACTTTCCTTTCGATAACCTCCGTCAATTGCTTTTTAACGCCTTCGATTGGCAACACGTTTACAACCGGTGCCAGGAAGCCGTGAATAACAAGACGTTCAGCTTCTTGTTTTGTGATACCGCGGCTCATCAAATAATACAATTGAACCGGATCAACGCGTCCGACTGATGCCGCGTGTCCTGCCGTTACATCATCTTCGTCGATTAAGAGAATCGGGTTTGCATCGCCACGCGCTTTCGGGCTCAACATCAGAACACGTGATTCTTGTTCTGCGTTAGATTTCGTTGCACCGTGTTCGATTTTGCCGATACCGTTAAAGATCGAAGAAGCGGAATCTTTCATGACGCCGTGCTTCAAGATCTGGCCGTCGGAGTTTTTGCCCCAATGGATGACTTGTGTCGTGAAGTTTTGCTTTTGCGTGCCTCTTCCGACTACGACTGTTTTTGTATCGCCGACTGAATTGTCACCGATTAAGAATGTCGTATTATCAGAAATGGTATTGCTGTCGTTCATCATGCCGAGCGCCCATTCAATGCGTGCATCGCGCTGTGCGACACCGCGGCGGTTCACATAAGTTGTAAAACCTTCAGCGAGTACATCGACTGCACCATAAGTGACAGACGCGTTGTCTTCAGCAAATACTTCCGACACGATATTCGCTTGGCCTTTTGCATGCGGCACTGTAGAAATATAGTTTTCAACGTAAGTGACAGAACTGCTCTTATCCGCTACGATCAGCGCATGGTTGAACAAAGATGCTTCCTCATTATCATGAAGGAAAACCGCTTGTACCGGCTTTTCGATTACCACATTTTTTGGCACGTAGAGGAAAACCCCGCCGTTCAATAATGCAGCGTGAAGGGCTGTCAATTTGTGCTCTTCCGCTTTAACCGCTTCTGTCATGAAATATTTAGCGACCAATTCGCTGTGCTCACGGATCGCTGTTTGGATATCCGTCAAAATGACGCCTTGCTGTTCCAAGTTTTTATCCAAGGAAATATAAGCTGGCGTATTATTGTGCTGGATATATAAGTTTTTCTGTTCCAAATCAACAATAGATTTCACTTGTTCTGGCAGTTCGTTAAGCGATTCATACGTAGAGCTATCTACTGTATGCGCCGGAAAGTCCGTGAAGTTCCAGTTGATAATTTTCGTTTTATCAGGTTTTGGGAGCGGCAACGCTTCAGCAGCTGCCAATGCTTGTACGCGCAAATCTGTAAATGCTTCTGGTTCTGAGTGCAAAGCCGAGAAGGAGCGTACATCCTGCTCGGTCATCGTTAGTTTTGTTTCAACCGTCACGTTAGTCTCTCCTTCCAATTATGCTTCTTGTCCAACAGTCTCGTCTTCGATGCCGAGCTCTGCCTTGATCCAGTCATAGCCTTCTGCTTCCAGTTTATGAGCAAGTTCAGGTCCGCCGGATTTTACGACGCGGCCTTGCATCATCACGTGGACGTGATCTGGAGTGATGTAGTTCAAGAGACGCTGGTAGTGAGTGATAATCAAGCAGCCGAAGTTTTCGCCCTTCATTTGGTTGATGCCTTCTGAAACAACTTTCAATGCATCGATATCAAGTCCAGAGTCGATTTCATCAAGTACAGCGAATGTTGGTTTGATCATCATCATCTGAAGAATTTCGTTGCGTTTCTTCTCGCCGCCTGAGAATCCTTCATTCAAGTAACGCTGAGCCATATCCTGGTCCATCGCAAGAGTTTCCATTTTGCTGTCAAGTTCACGGATGAACTTCATCAAAGAAACTTCGTTGCCTTCTTCGCGGCGTGCGTTCATTGCAGAACGCATGAAGTCAGCGTTTGTAACACCTGAGATTTCGCTTGGGTATTGCATAGCCAAGAATAGGCCTGCACGGGCACGTTCGTCGACTTCCATCGCCAACACATCTTCCCCGTCCAATTCAATCGTACCTTGTGTTACTTCATATTTAGGATGCCCCATGATAGCAGACGCCAAGGTTGATTTCCCTGTTCCGTTCGGCCCCATGATGGCATGAATTTCGCTTGTGTTAATGCTTAAGTTTACACCCTTTAAAATCTGTTTTCCTTCGATTTCAACGTGCAGATCTTTAATGACCAAAGTTGACATGTAAATACCTCCATAATGTTATTAAAGAATGCCGCGCACTCTTAATTAGTATCATTCTAATCTTAACTTATATTCACTTCAGTAGCAAATGTTAAAATCGGCTAGAAACCTTGGATTAAAACCATTTTGAAATCCGTATTCTCTGCTGTCAGGAAGCCATTTCTAACAAATCGCGGCGATTGCCTGCATTTTCAATAAAGTCAGTCTAAATGAGAATGCATTTCAGTGAAGCTCTCCTAAATTGGCTGATTCTACCCGTCTGGACATAGAAAAAACCGGACAGAGAAATCACTCTGTCCGGCAGCTTCATGTCAAAATCGTGTGTAGGGATTTTACTATTCGCGGTGCGCTTGGCGCTCGATCTGTGATGCGACCGATTGGCCTTGACGGTAGTCTTGCTCACGGCGCTGTTCAACTTCAAGGATTTTTTGCGGGTCGTTTTGGTATTCGTTCAGTCCGTACCCGTGTACGTCTCTGAATGCCTGTTCCATTTTTTCCGTCTTTTCAATACCTTGAGAATCGATAATAAACCATCCCTTTCGAGTTTTCGTATTTTACTTTTAATAGTATACCCGACTGATTGAGGGTTAAACAACAAAAATAATCTAATTTATCTGAAAATAGACCTATCGTCATAGTTATTGGGAATATATAGAAAAAACTGCCCGCTAGACGGACAGCTTTCATAATTTATTGGCTTACTTCGTTGTATAAGTTAGAAGCAACTAAGCCGTTTTCTTCCAATAATTCATTGAGTGCTTCGTCAGCCTCCGCAAATTTTTCAGCAGCCGCTTGGAAGTCAACTGTCTCTTTTCCAAGTTCTTCGATTTTCATCTCGTAAGATGTAGCAATCGAAGCAAGCGCTCCATCGATCTCTTCTTGATAGTCGCTTAGCGATTCGGGTACTTCAATCGTTTCCACCGCTTGCTTGGCTTGTTCAGCAGCTGTAGCAGCCGCTTCTTTCATCTCTGAAAGCTCTGTACCACTAGGCAATGCCTCTTCAGCTTGCGCAATTTCAAAGTCGTTTAATGGTGCATCTTCTGAATTTATTTCTTTGGAAACGGATAGATAAAATTGCATCAATTGGCTCTTAATGCTTTCTTTTCCAGATTCCATCGTGTCAGACCCCGATGTCGTTTCAGTTGTATCAGTAGATTGTTCGTTTCCGCATGCCGCTAGCAATAACGCCGCAGACAAGCCGAGAATTGTGATTTTTTTCATGTTCGTGCCTCCTGGTTTTCATATCCAGCATATGATAGCATAGCCAGATTTATCCGTATAGAGAGCGTGAAAAAGCCGGAATTCATTGAATTCCGGCACAATTCATACTTTTTGAGAAGGAGTAAAACGGTCGACGATATTCGCGAGCGCTCCATCTCCAGTTACATTTGCCGCTGTTCCAAAGCTGTCCTGCGCCAAGTATAGAGCAATCATCAACGCGACCATCGTTTCATCAAAGCCGAGCATCACTTCAAGCAATCCGATGGCTGCCATGACAGCACCGCCCGGAACGCCGGGAGCTGCGATCATTGTTACGCCCAACATCAGAATAAACGGGAAGAAGTTGCCAAATGAAGGCGATTGACCAGTTAATAAGATGACACCAATTGCACATGTAACGAGCGTAATCGTGCTGCCCGACAAATGGATAGTGGCAAATAACGGAACTGTGAAGTCCGCTACGCGTTCTTTCACGCCTGTTTTCCGTGCTTGGCGCAATGTTACTGGAATTGTCGCTGCCGAAGACTGTGTGCCAAGCGCTGTAAAGTATGCCGGCAGCATCGTACGGATTAAAGTGAACGGGTTTTTCTTTCGTAATAGGCCTGCCGTTGTGTATTGTCCTGTCAACATCAGCCAATGCATGACGATGATGAGAATAAAGACAACCGCAAAGAGCGAAAGGATTTCAAACACCGCCCCACCGTGTGCCATATTCGCGAAAATACCGAAAATATGAAAAGGCAATAGCGGGATTATGATGTATGAAATAACTTTTTCAATGATCTGTTGGAACTCTTCAAAAAACGATGCCATCGTCTTGCTTCCTGTAGAAGCCATTCCGATACCAAGCAGGAATGCCAAGATCAAAGCGCTCATGACCCCAAACAATTGAGGGATCTCTAAAGCGATAAAACTTTCAGCAAGTGCATTTTCAGGATCATCCAGATTACTCAGTGAACCGCCTTCCATCAAACTAGGCAAAATCGATGATGCCGCAACAAACGCTAGAACCCCTGCCACTACCGTTGATAAATACGCGATCGCAGTTGCCAGGCCTAATAATTTCCCTGAGCCTTTCCCAAGCTTCGCGATACCTGGTGCGATAAAGCCAAGAATGATTAAGGGCACGATAAAATTCAAGAACCCGCCAAAGATTCCTGTAAATGTTGCAAATACACGAACGAGCGCTTCTGGAGCAAACGAACCGATGAGTACGCCAAGCACAATGGCCAGCACAATCCGCGGCAATAAACCGAATTGAATTTTCATGATCTTGTCCTCCCTGTGTAAACAGATGTTTATTGTGTATTATGTGAAATTACCACAGTTTTCGAAAAGCTAATAGCTTTTTACGAAATCACGTAATATTTTTATTATTCCGATAAAACAAAAAGAGGAAGACTGACATTTGTTCAGGTCTATACTTGTAAGCTGTTTGCCTAGTCCCCCACTTTGCGCAATATAAAAACCAGCCTATTCTCATGGAATAGGCTGGTTAAAAATTTTACTGTTCAACTGGAACGATTGATCCGTCCCATTCTTCTAAAATGAAATCTTGAATCTCTTGTGATGTCAACACGTCCACCAAAGCTTGAATATCTTCGTTTTCTTCATCTCCAGCTTGCACAGCGATGATATTAGCGTATGGAGAATCTGAACTTTCCAGCGCAATAGCATCTTCCATCGGGCTCAAGCCAGCATCGATCGCATAATTTGAGTTGATCAAGACCGCATCCCCTTCGCCTGATTCGTACATTTGTACGAGTAGAGCCGCTTCGTACTCTGTATCAAACTGCAAGTTTTTCTCGTTTTCTACAATATCGCTCGTTTCAGCCGTTGTTTTGTCAATGCCTTCTTCTAACGTAATCAATCCTTCTGCTTCAAGCATAGCCAGGATGCGGCCATGGTCAGCGACAGAATTGCTCATGAGGATTGTTGCGTCTTGCGGCAACTCTTCTAGAGACGAAAAGTCTTGCGAGTAAACACCAATCGGCTCAATGTGAATGCCTCCAGCACTGGCGAAATCGTAACCATGATCAGCAATTTGTGATTCCAAATAAGGTGTGTGTTGGAAATAGTTTGCATCCAAATCGCCTGATTCAAGGTCTTGGTTCGGGAGAATGTAATCTTGGTACGTTTCGATTTCAAGCTCGATGCCCTGTTCTTCCAAAATCGGTTTTGCCTGTTCCAGAATTTCAGCGTGCGGAATGTTAGAAGCGCCAACTTTTAGCGTGCTTGTTTCTCCTTCTGATGAACCGCTGCCGCTATCTTCTGCACCACAAGCGGATAATGCCAATACTGCTGCAAATGAACCAAATACTAGTTTCTTCATTACAAATTTCCCCTTTTCTACTATTGAATGTATTTTTTATTTCATGGACTGTAAAGCCCAATCTTTTTCATGATCTAAAGACAATCCGGATTTTAGCGCTTGTCTGCTTTTCCGGTCAAATAATCGCCGATGAATTGGACGATAAATACAATGACGAGAATCGCGATAGTTGCCATCAACGTGACGTCCTCACGGCTTCTTTGGAAACCGTCCAAGAAAGCTAGTGTTCCTAAGCCACCAGCACCGATAATGCCGGCCATTGCCGTATACCCAACCAAAGCGATTGCTGTTACCGTAATACCGGAAATCAATGCCGGTTTTGATTCAGGAAGCAATACTTTGCGAATGATGGTCCACGTTGTCGCTCCCATCGAACGGGCTGCCTCGATAACGCCTTTATCAATTTCTTTCAAGGCGATGAGCACCATTCGGGCGTAAAAAGGAGCAGCTCCGATGATTAGTGCCGGGAGCGCCGCGTTCGGTCCGCGTATGCTGCCGATCAAGAATTTCGTGAACGGGATCAATAAGATGATCAAAATGATAAAAGGGATCGACCGGAAGATATTGACGAATGCGCCGGTCAGCCAGTTGACGATTTTATTGGCCCATAATTGATTAGGTGCGGTCAGGAATAAAACGATTCCTAGAACCAAGCCTATGACGAAAGTGAAGAATGTGGACATCGCTGTCATGTAGATGGTTTCAAGTGTCGCTTCCCACATATCTGCCCAATCCACGTTCGGGAATAAAGTCTCAAGCATTGCCCATCACCTCCGTCTGTACATCATGTGCACCGAGGAAAGCGATCGCTTTGCTTATTTCGTCTGCAGAGCCTTTCAATTGAAGAATCAGCGTACCATACGCCCCGCGCTGGGTGTGAGAGATATTGCCGTGGACGATATTGACCTCCACTGCATATTCCCGGATGAGCTGCGTCAAGATTGGCTGTTCTGCTTGGTCTCCGACGAAAATCAGTTTGACCAATTGGCCTTCCGGATATTGCTCGCGCAAATGGCGGACGGTTTCTGCTGAGTCCTCCGTCTCGGTCACCTGAGCGACGAAAGTTTTGGTGATGTTCTCTTTCGGATGCTGGAAGACATGCAGCACTTCGCCCAATTCGACGACGCGCCCGCCTTCCATGACCGCCACCCGGTGGCAGATCTTCCGGATGACGTGCATTTCGTGAGTGATCAACACAATCGTCAAGCCCAATCGTTTGTTAATGTCGACCAATAAATCCAAAATGGCATCGGTCGTTTGTGGGTCCAGTGCTGAAGTCGCTTCATCGCAAAGCAAAACTTCTGGATCGTTGGCCAGTGCGCGTGCGATGCCGACGCGCTGCTTTTGCCCACCGGAAAGTTGTGACGGATATGCATTATCGCGTCCTTCTAAGCCGACCAATTCGATCAACTCTGCAGAACGTTTGCGCCGCTCTTCCTTCCCTACACCGGCAATTTCCAGCGGGAATTCGATATTTTCACGAACGGTGCGTGACCATAGCAAGTTGAAATGCTGGAAGATCATGCTGACCTTTTGACGGGCTTTTCTGAGCTTCGGGCCTGAAATCGCCGTGATGTTTTGGCCATTGATTTCTACGGATCCTTCGCTCGGCTGTTCTAGGCCATTTAGCAGGCGGATCAAGGTACTTTTCCCTGCTCCGCTATAGCCGATAATGCCAAAAATTTCACCGGATGGCACCGTTAAATCGACATGGTCGACAGCCGTTAAACGCGCTTTTCCCGTATCGAACACTTTTGTTAATCCTTTTAACTCAATCATGTTTGGGCACTCTCCTAAATCTTTTGCTAATAAAAAAGCCTTTCTGCTCAGATAAGCAGAAAGGCACATGTGTAAACACAATAAACCGTTCTCTCATCTTTCAAAGTTTTCACTTTGAGTGACTTGGCACCATTTCATTTTCATGACGGTTGCCGGGCTTCATCGGGCACTTCCCTCCACCTCTCTGTATAAGAGCTACGCTATTTAGTTAATTTCAGAAATTAAATCTATCATGGCTGGCTGTATTCGTCAACCGTTTTTAATTTTTCGTATAAATAAGGCACTGACTGAAACGCATAGACCTTATCCGTCACTTGGCCATCTTGTGAAATCAACAGACACGGCACGCTTTCCACTTCGTAGAGTTCCGCTACTTCCTGTACATAATTCAAATTGGCTTTGCCCATCGGAAGGTCCGGCAATAGTTCCGCCACCACACCGAGCATCTTACTGGCCACTTGGCAAGTGCCGCACATCGGCGTATACAAATAATATGCTGAAACGGGCTGCGTGTTTTTTTCCTTCAGCCATTCTTTATGTGTCCATTCGTTCATGTTAGTCATTCCCTGCTACTGGATTTAAGACCCGTACATCGGCTGCGATGAGCACATCGATCAGCTTGCGCAGCGGCGTCGTCGCCACCTCTTTATAACTTCGGTCGATATGGAAATGGCGCGCTTCAGGAAACTCGCGCTTGATGAGCTTGCGCAGCTTATCGCCCGAAGCGTCCGCATCGACCAGGATGATGATATCCTGCCCTTCAAATGGCAAAAGCATCTCCTCGAGTCTTGTAGCACTTACTGTACCATTTGTGCAAAGAATCGTCACGGGTTCTGCAATCAATGGCGCGATGCGGGCTTTGTCGCTAATCCCTTCAACCACTATTACTTTCTCCATACGTATCCCCCCAGAAAACGATAGATGAAAAAAAGCGCCAAAAAAAGGCGCTTCTGGAACTTACTCGTTAGTCATTTCTTTGTATTCGTCAGCTGACATCAAGGCATTGACCTCATCTTCGGAAGGGGCTTCCACAACGACCATCCACGCTTGTTCGTAAGGGGATTCGTTGACGAATTCCGGGCTGTCTTCAAGCTCAGAATTGACTTCGACGATTTTCCCGCTGATTGGCGCATACAATTCCGATACCGTTTTAACGGATTCGACGCTGCCAAACGGCTCGTCTTTTTTCAGCTCGTCGCCGACTTGCGGAAGCTCGACAAATACGATGTCTCCAAGTTCATCTTGCGCGAAATGAGTAATGCCGATCGTGGCTTTGCCATCTTCAACTTTGACCCATTCGTGTTCTTTTGAATAACGAAGCTCTTGTGGTGTGCTCATCCAAACCCCTCCAAATATGTAATTGACTCAATTTTAGTTTGCCACAACCCTGAATGAAAAACAAGATGACAGACTTGTTAGCCCCAGGTATTTGTATAGGTTTCTTCTTTGAAGCCGAGTGTCGCTTGTGTTCCGTCCCAAGCAAGCGGGCGTTTGATCAGCATGCCGTCTGAGGCGAGCAATTCGTATTGTTCGTCTGCAGTCATCTCCGGTAGTTTTTCCTTCAATTCCAGTTCGCGGTATTTCTTGCCGCTCGTATTGAAAAACTTTTTCAGTTCGATGCCGCTTGTCTCTTGGATTTCTTTTAGTTGTGTTGCGGAAGGCGGATTTTGTGCGATGTCGATGTAGTCAAATTCCGCACCATTCGCCTCGAGCCATTTCTTGCCTTTTTGGCAGGTCGAGCATTTCGGGTAAGCATAATACTGGATCATTCAATCTCCTCCTGTCTTGTCAATCAAGCATATCAAAATGCCCCGGAGCAGTCGACTGGAAGGGAGTTTATGCAAATTAAATTTAAAATAAGGTTGTCCTGTATTAAAAAGCGGATGTCCATTTCGACGGACGCTTTCCGCGGACACGGCTTCCTTCGCTTCCTTCGCTGCGCTCAGTCCAGGGTCTTCAGCTCGTGCTATTTCCGCAGGAGTCGCCGTCTCCATTCCCATCCGTTATTGTGTATTGAACGAAGGAAAGACCTTAAATACTAAAGAAACCTTACCGTTTCTATTGCTCAGAAAAGTACTTTATACAAAAATTATAAAATTTCCTCTTCTTGCATGTCTTAAACAAAAAAGGAAAGGTTTTTCCTTCCCTTTCTCAGACTGTTGAAGAAGTTTAATAAACAGTTACGAATTAAAATCGGACCATCTTTTCGACATTTAAAAATCAAAGACCTATTTAAGTATTTGGAGAAGCGTTCGCTCGACTCCAGTGGAACAGCGAGACGACCGAGACCCCGCAAG
Organism: Planococcus maritimus; assembly: GCF_001687625.2. Taxonomy (NCBI): domain Bacteria; kingdom Bacillati; phylum Bacillota; class Bacilli; order Caryophanales; family Caryophanaceae; genus Planococcus; species Planococcus maritimus. Next base: position 1,144,917 of record NZ_CP016538.2, on the reverse strand, counting down.
GAGCAGAGCGACCGAGGAGGCTTGGGCGCGAGCCCACGGAGTCGTGCGATAAGCTTCGGAAAATGCGATTTATTACCTTTCTCGACAGCCTGAAAACAGGAAGGGCTTCCCCTTCCTGTTCTGTCCAATCTATTACACGACGTATTTTTCCACATCGATCAATTTTTCGGATGCTTCGCGTTTTTTCGCGATCAAGTTGTACGGCGTAGAGCGCGTCAACTTGCGGAGCGCGGACAGCATCATGCGCTGGTTGTCGCCATCGATTGCTGCGATGAGCGTTTCTTTCGCATCTTTTTCGATAGCTTCTAACGCTTCCTGGCAGAAAATTTGCGTGTAGAGAAGTTTCTGCTTCGCTTTTTCTTCTCCGCTTGCTGCAATCGCTTTTTCTGTACGAAGAACAACGGATTCCATTGCGAATACATTGCTGACGATATCGGCGATGTTAACCAATACTTCTTGCTCAGCTTCTAATTTCTTGCCGTAAGTTTGCGCGGCAAGCCCGGCTGCAAGAATGGCAATTTTCTTAGCGTTTTTCACCAATACTTTTTCCTGCGCCAAAGCTTCTGTACCGACTTCTTCCGGCATCATCATCAACAATTCTTCTTGCAAAGCTTGTGCATGCTCTAAAAGAGGCAATTCGCCTTTCATCGCTTTACGGAGCAGCGTACCAGGCACGAGCAAGCGATTGATTTCATTTGTCCCTTCAAAGATCCGGTTGATGCGGGAATCGCGGTAGATGCGCTCAATTTCATATTCCTGCATAAAGCCGTAACCGCCGTGCAGCTGAACGCCTTCGTCCACAATATAATCCAAAGTTTCTGTCCCGAAGAATTTATTCAACGAACATTCGATGGCAAATTCCGCAATGGAATCCGCAACCAGTTTGCCATCTGCCTGCTGCTCGTCCGTAAAGCCGCTCATGCGGTCCTCGAACAAGCCGACTGTGCGGTAAACCGAACTTTCAACTGCATACAATTTGGATGCCATTGTCGCTAGTTTCTCTTTTGTCAGGTTAAAAGAAGAAATTGGCGTCTTGAATTGCTGGCGCTGGTTTGTATAAGGAATCGTCAATTCCATTGCTCGCTTGGATGCGCCGATTGTGCCGACGCCCAGTTTGTAGCGCCCGATGTTCAAAATGTTAAAGGCAATGATATGCCCACGCCCTGCTTCGCCGAGAAGGTTTTCCACCGGCACTTCTGCGTCTTCCAAAATCAATGTACGCGTAGAAGATGATTTGATGCCCATTTTCTTTTCTTCCGGGCCGACCGATACGCCGCCGAAATCGCGCTCGACGATAAAGGCCGAGAACTGTTCGCCATCGATTTTTGCATAAACGACGAAGACATCCGCAAATCCTGCGTTTGTGATCCATTGCTTTTCACCATTCAAAACGTAATGCGTGCCTGCTTCGTTTAGTTTCGCGACTGTTTTCGCGCCCAAAGCATCCGAACCGGAGCTTGGCTCAGTCAAAGCATATGCTGCGATTTTCTCACCTGTGGCCAGTACTGGCAAGTATTTCTTTTTCTGCTCGTCATTACCGAACAAGACAATTGGAAGCGAGCCGATGCCGACGTGAGCGCCGTGCGTGATAGAAAAGCCGCCTGCTTTAGACATTTTCTCCGCGATCAAGGCTGAAGCGATTTTGTCGAGCCCGAGACCATCGTATTGCTCCGGAACGTCTGCGCCAAGCAACCCGAGTTCCCCGGCTTTTTTCAAGAGGTTTACGGAATGCTCGAATTCATGGTTCTCCAACTTTTCAACTAAAGGCATAACTTCTGTGTTAACGTAATCCTCTGTCGTCTTAGCGATCATTTTATGCTCTTCTGTGAAATCTTCCGGCGTGAACACACGCGATAAGTCTGCATCTTCGATCAAGAAGCTTCCGCCTTTGATCAATGTTTTTTGTTGTTCCATTTTCCATTCCTCCCAATTTATCTTTTGATTGACCCCTTCTAGAAAACGCTAACTTTAGAAAGATTTGTAGTACCTATAGTTTTCCGAAGCGTACCGCTCGCTTTCCGTGGGCTCGCGTCCAAGCCTCCTCAGTCGCTTCGCGCCTTGCGGGGTCTCGGCCGTCTCGCTTTCCCACAGGAGTCGAGCGGACTCTTCTCCAAACTACTAGATATCTCTCCGTTTTATGCATTGAATATTATGTTTGTATGACTGAAAAAGCTTTCATTACTTTCACGCTCTGTAAAATTCTTCTTACAACATTTCGAAGACGCCAGCTGCGCCCATGCCGCCGCCGATACACATTGTGACGACGCCGAATTGTTTGTTTTGACGCTTTAATTCACTAAGCATGCGCAAAGTCAAAATTGAACCTGTCGCGCCGAGCGGATGGCCGAGTGCGATGGCGCCTCCGTTCAAATTGATCTTATCCATATCCAGGCCGAGCTCGCGGATGACGCCGAGCGATTGAGACGCAAATGCTTCGTTCAGTTCCCAAACATCGATATCGTCTTTTGTCAGACCCGCAAGTTTTAACGCTTTTGGAATTGCGACGACCGGACCGATTCCCATGATTTCTGGTGGGACACCACCTGTCGCGAATGAACGGAATTTCGCGATTGGCTTTAGGCCTAACGCTTCCGCTTTTTCCCGGTCCATCACGAGCACTGAACCAGCACCATCAGAAGTTTGGGAAGAGTTCCCTGCAGTCACCGTGCCGCGCGCAGAGAACGCAGCGCGTAATTTATTGAGTGTCTGGATAGAAGTGCCGTGACGCACTCCTTCATCCATTTCGAACATAAATGATTTTTGCTGATATTTGTTCTGGCTATCGACATAGCGCTGGATCACTTCGACCGGCACGATTTCATCGACGAAATGGCCTTTTTCAATCGCCCGAGCTGCATTGTCATGGGAACGGACCGCAAACGCATCCTGGTCTTCCCGGCTCACGCCGTATTGCGTGGCGACTTGTTCTGCTGTATGGCCCATGCTCATATAATATTGCGGGACAGTTTCAGCGATTTTGGCGTTTGGCCGCAGCACATTGCCCATCATTGGCACCATGCTCATCGATTCGACGCCTCCGGCAATAATTGCTTCTGCATGGCCGACCATGATCCGTTCCGCGGCATACGCAATTGATTGCAAGCCTGATGAACAAAAACGGTTGACGGTAACAGCCGGCGTTGTATCCGGCAATCCCGCAAGCGCCCCGATATTGCGGGCGATGTTCATGCCCTGTTCTGCTTCTGGCATTGCACAACCCATGATCAAATCATCTATCGGGCCGTCATATCCTGCCCGCTTCAATGTTTCCCGCACGACCAGTGCCCCGAAATCATCCGGGCGCACCGAGGCGAGAGAACCTTTCTTCGCTTTTCCGACCGGTGTTCTAGCACCGGCCACAATAACTGCTTCGCGCATTTCATTTCCTCCTCTATACTAATCGGCGATCAATTGCGTAATGGTTTTCCTTTGACGAGCATATGCTGCATGCGTTGCTGTGATTTCGGTTCCGCAACGAGGCTCAAGAATGCTTCACGTTCTAAATCGAGCAAATACTGTTCATCCACTTTTGTGCCGTATGGCAATTTGCCTCCGGACAAAACATAAGCCAGTTTTTTGGCGATTTTCATATCGTGTTCGCTAATATAGCCGGACAATAGCATACCTTCCGCGCCGAGTAGCATGGCTGCATAGCCCGCTTCCCCTGCGACCGGCACTTTTTCTCTTCTCGGCGCCTGATAACCGCTATCATGGAGCGCTAACGCCAATTGCTTCGCATCATAGATCAAATGGTCGCTATTGACGCTGATGTGATCGACAAAGTTCAGGAAGTTGTTTTGACGTGCCTCATCTGCTGAAGTGGACACTTTAGCGGTCGCGATCGATTCGAATACACCCGCTGCCACGTTGACATAATCGGCTGTCACATGATTTGGCAAGCCTTTTAATTGCTTCATATAAAGTTCTTTATTTCCGCCGCCGCCAGGAATAAGCCCGACGCCTGCTTCAACTAAGCCCATATACGTTTCCATCGAAGCTTGGACGCGTGCCGCTGGCAAGATGACTTCGGCCCCGCCGCCAAGCGTCATGCCGAATGGTGCCGCAACGACCGGCTTCGAGCTGTATTTCAATTTCAGCATTGCATTCTGGAACGTGCGGATCGTCAAATCCAGTTCAAAGATATTGTCGTCTTGCGCTTCCATCAAAATCATGCCAAGGTTGGCGCCGACACAGAAATTCTTGCCTTGGTTGCCGATGACAAGCCCTTTATAGTTTTTCTCGACTTCATCCACTGCAAAATTGATCATTTGCATAATATCGAGCCCGATCGCATTCGAACGCGAATGGAATTCGAGCAATGCGATGCCGTCTCCAAGATCGATCAAGCTTGCGCCAGAATTTGATTTGATGACACCGTGCTTTTTCTTATAGCGTTTTAAGTCAATCACTTTATCATTGACCGGGACCGACTGATAATCCGAACCATCGAAATAATACAAGTCTCCGTTTTCTTCTTTATAGAAAGAATCGAATCCTTTATCCAATAAGCTTTGTGCAAATGTTGGTACTTCCAAACCTTGCGCGGTCATTTTTTCAGTGGATTGCTTGACCCCGATTGCATCCCATACTTCAAACGGCCCTTGCTCCCATCCAAAGCCCCATTTCATGGCATTGTCGATGGCAACGATGTCGTCTGCGATCTCACCGTGTAATTGTGCAGAATAGGCAAGCGTTGGAGCGAGGATGCTCCATAGCAATTCACCTGTGCGATCATCTGCATAAACGAGTGTTTTCATTTTGGCGGATAAGCCTTTTTGCTGCTTGGCCATTTCCTGTGAAGGCGTTTTCAATTTTTGCGCTGGGCGATATTCCATCGTCTCTGGATCGAGCTCTAGGATTTCTTTGTCTTTTTTCTGGAAGAAGCCTTGCTTCGCTTTGGCGCCAATCCAGCCGTTTTCGACCATCTGCGTCATAAAGTCAGGCGTTTTGAACACTTGCTGTTCTTCGCCTTCCGTTTGATCATAGACGTTTCTCGAAACATGCATAAACGTATCAAGTCCGACAACATCGAGCGTGCGGAATGTCGCCGATTTCGGGCGGCCGATCAAAGGTCCGGTAACCGAATCCACTTCACCGATAGAATAGCCTCGGTTTTGCATTTCACGTACTGTGACAAGCAAGCCATACGTTCCGATGCGGTTGGCGATAAAATTCGGTGTGTCTTTTGCTAAGACGACGCCTTTTCCGAGCTGGTCCTCCCCGAATTGCTGCATGAACTCGACCACTTCTGGAGCTGTCTTGTGCGCCGGAATGATTTCGAGCAGTTTCAGATAGCGCGGCGGATTGAAGAAATGAGTGCCGAGGAAATGTTTCTGGAAATCTTCCGAGCGCCCTTCTGCCATCGCATTGATGCTGATGCCCGATGTATTGGACGAGATGATGGTGCCAGGTTTTCTAACGGCATCTATTTTTTCATAAAGCGATTTTTTGATCTCCAAGTTTTCCACGATGACTTCGATGACCCAATCCACATCAGATAATTTGTCGAGGTCGTCTTCGAAATTACCAGGTGTAATCAATTGCAGATTTTTGTTTTGTGTCAGTGGAGCAGGTTTTTGTTTCAATAATTTTTGAGTAGCCGTTTGGGCCATGCGATTGCGGACTGCTTTGTCTTCTAGCGTCAGCCCTTTCGCTAGTTCTTCTTGTGTTGTTTCTTTCGGGACGATGTCAAGCAGCATGACCGGAATTCCAATATTGGCTAGATGCGCTGCGATTCCAGATCCCATGACGCCTGATCCGAGCACGGCTGCTTTTTTAATTTTATATGACACGAGCAAACCCTCCTGTTTTTGAATGAACACTCATTCATTTTCTGGATAAAAAAAAGAAATGCTGTCCTTCTTGTTCTTAGTGTAAATTATATTTCTTATTTTCGCAATATTTAATCGGAAGATTTTTCAAGCACTTCAAATCAAGTGCTTGGAGTGACAGGAAAAAAAGGGTAAACTGATAAAGATTATATAGAAGGAGGCAATTTCATGAAATCGCTTAACACTACTGAACAATTTAACGATACTATTAACAACGATGCTCCGGTCATCGTAAAATTCCAAGCTGGCTGGTGCCCGGATTGCACACGCATGGATATGTTTATCGACCCGATCATTGAACAATACGATAATTACCAATGGTTTGACGTCAATCGCGACGAGCTGCCAGAAATCGCTGAGCAATACGATGTCATGGGCATCCCGAGCTTGTTGATCTTCAAAAATGGTGAAAAGCAAGCACATTTGCACAGCGCCAACGCTAAAACTCCGGCTTCTGTCATTCATTTTCTTGAAGAACAAAACGCTTAATCCCACCATTTAAATATCGTCTAGTAAATGAAGTCGAGGTGCACATATGGATCCACAGCAGGAAATAAAAGAACTGAAAGAACTTGTCGCGCATTACCAAGATGTCATTCACAATATGTCTGCACCAATCATTCCGTCAATTGTACCGAATACTATTCTTGCGCCGATTGCCGGCTATATTTTCCGTGACCGTTTTGAAACGATCCGGACCAAAGTGCTTGAATACGCAGCGGATCATCGCGATACGGAGCAAGTCATTTTCGATTTTACCGGCGTCACGATGCAAGATGTACAATCGTTTGATTTCAATGAGCTCGCTTTGGAATTGACGCAATTGAATAGCGCATTGAAATTGATGGGGCTGCGTGGCATTTACGTGGGCTTCAATCCCCGCTTCGTCCGTGAAATCGTTCACGCTGGCATCCAAGTCGACTTGGAAGTGTATACGACATTCCGCAGCGCCTTGCAAACTTTGCTCGATGAACGCGAAGCGAAACTGCGTTAATCTATTTTGACAGGAGGATGGATGATGAAAGTGCTGCTTCCTTTTCAAGCCATGAACCAATATGCTGACCAGGTACCGGCTTCTTACCGCGCTTCTGCTTGCGGGCCGATCACTGCAGCTTCCATCCTCCGCTATCACAAAGAGCTTACACCAGGAATCGGACAGCTTTATCGATTTCTCGGGACGACTTCGCTTGGCTTGAGTGCATTTTGCTTTATCCGGCGGCTGAAAAAATGGCTGGGCCCGCGGTATGAAATCAAACGGGTGCGCTCCATCGGACAGATCAAGCAAGAGCTTGATGCCGGTAATCCGCTCGCAGTGAAATTCGATCGTTATTTCTCATTGCGCTGGCGACAAGAAACTACTTTCGCCTATCACTGGGTGCCGCTGATTGGCTATGAAGAAACCGAGGACGATTTGCTGCTGTATGTCCACGACAATGGACAAAAAAACCGCCCGAGCAATTTGCGGGCGGTGTCATTCCGAAAGAACCGAAACGTCTTGAGTTTTATCCGGATTTCTCCGGTACAACGATCAAACGAATGATTTTTCTAGGAGCCTTGCGAGCAAGTGGAATTCCCGCTCGTCGCAAATCCTTACCAAATCAGAAGAATATTCCGGCACTGCAATTTCCTCGAGTGCCACATCCAGCTGGAGGTCATCTTTGATGACCGCTAGTTTTTTTGATAATGCGAGCATATCCTGATGTTCTTCGATTTTCTTTTTCTGTGCTGGTTTTAATTCTTCGATGTGCCCGAGAACACCTTCAACCGAGCCGTATTGCTGGATCAATTGAAGTGCCGTCTTCGGCCCGATGCCTTTCACGCCCGGATACCCATCGCTTGGGTCGCCCATAAATGCTTTCACATCGGCGAATTGCTCTGGTAAGATGCCGTATTCTTCGCCGAATCGCGCATCGGTATAGAGATCGTAAATATGGAAGCCTTTTTTCATGAAGGCGATCTTGACCGATGGATTCAGTAGTTGAAGCATGTCCTTATCCCCCGTAATGATCGTATAATCTGCCTCATCCGGCCATTTCTTTGTAAACGAACCGATAAAATCATCCGCCTCGATGCCTTTTTCACCGTAGTTTTTCCAACCCAGCAACTCGGACACTTCACGTGCCTGGTCGAATTGATGCAGCATGTCTTCAGGCGGCGCGGGCCGGTTTGCTTTGTAGCCGTCGAACATTTCTGTTCGGAACGTATGCGCACCCATATCCCAACACACGGCGATATGCGTCGGTTTCATCAAAGATTTAGCAGTCAACACGTGGCGCGCAAAGCCTTGTACCCCATTTGTTGCAAGCCCGCTTTCCGTGCGGAAAAATTGCCCGACACCCGCTGTGGCAAAGTATGAGCGGAACAACACGGCCATTCCGTCGATTAGCATAATATGTGGTTTTTCCAAAAAGTATTCCCCCATTCAAGACGATTTCCATTCTTCATTATACGCGACTTACCATAGAAAAAGGGTGCCGGATTTCCGGCACCCTTTTAGATCGTTTATCGTTTATCGTTTATCGTTTGCGCTTGATCGCTTTGTATTCAAGAGTCAAAGCTTTGTAGAACGACGCCATCATCAATAGCATGATGAATGAGAACGGGAAGGCGGCGATAATTAATGCCGTCTGCAAGGAGCCGAGCCCGCCTGCGAAAAGCAAGATGACTGCGATGGTCGATTGCGCAATCCCCCATGTCAGCTTGACGGCGTTCGCTGGGTCTAACGAGCCGTTAGACGTTTGCATGCCGAGTACGAATGTTGCCGAGTCAGCGGATGTGATGAAAAACGTCGAGATCAACAACACAGCGACGATTGACAATAACATGCCAAGCGGCAATTCATTGAATACAGCAAACAAGGTTTCTTCCGTCAACAATCCAGTCAAATCGACACCGCTGCTTTGGACATCGATCGCTGTTGTACCAAAGGCAGCGAACCAGATAAAGCTGATAAACGTCGGAATGAGCAAGACGCCAAACAGGAATTCACGGATTGTGCGGCCTTTTGAAACGCGAGCGATGAAAATACCAACAAATGGTGACCATGAAATCCACCAAGCCCAATAGAAAATGGTCCAGCCATCAATCCATGAGCGGTTTTCTCCATCAATCGGAGCGGCACGGAAGCTCATGTTGATCAAGTTTTGGAAATAGCTGCCGAGTGAATCGGTGAACATGTTGAAAATCAACAAGGTCGGTCCGAGAATGATGACCATGACGAGCAATGCGACAGCCAATACCATATTCGTATTAGACAGGTACTTAATCCCTTTACTGATGCCTGACCAAGACGAAATCATGAACAGTACGGTAACGACCGCGATGATGATGACTTGCGTGATCAAGCTGTCTCCAGGAATACCGTCAAACAAATAAGCGAGTCCGCCATTGATTTGGATGGCACCAAAGCCAAGCGTTGTTGCTACACCGACTGCTGTGGCGAACACGGCAATAACGTCGACAAGAACACCCCATGGGCCTCTCATGCGATCGCCAAACAACGGGCGAAGTGTAGAAGAAATAAGTCCAGGTTCGCCTTTGCGGAATTGGAAATATGCCAGCGATAACGCAACTACTGCGTAAATCGACCAGGCATGGATGCCCCAGTGGAAAAATGTAAACCGCATGGATTCCCGGAACGCTTCCTGAGATCCCGGCTCAGCTGTCGCCGGGTCGATCGCGAAATGCGATAGCGGCTCTGCCGCACCCCAGAATACGAGCCCGATACCCATGCCCGCTGAAAACAGCATTGCAATCCATGTTGCGAATGAGTATTCTGGTTTATCTGTATCTTTCCCTAGTTTAATTTGCCCCATTGGACTGACAAGGAAGTACAAGCAAAAGATAACCATTACTGAGACGATTAATAAGTAATACCAACCGAACGAAGTCGTCAGGAATGATTCCATATTGCCGGTAACTTCCGCGAAATGTTCTGGAGCAAGCGCACCGTAACCAACTGCCAAGGCAATTAGAACAATCGCGATCCAAAACACGTTTGTTACTTTCTTCATATAGTCTCCTCCTTTTAATTTGTTCACAAGATATAACGCTACGGAACATTGGCGCGCTTGTCAACTGTCTGAATTATGTATCAACTAAAGTGCTTAGCTTCAATATCAAATACCCGCTAATGTATGCCGCGAAACAATGGAAATTAAGACCAATTGCCCAGACAAAACTAGCCGATATCCAGCAAAAAAAAGATTACTAGGCTTTTTGGAAACAATTTATTGTCATTTTCTGATTACTGAGCCTTCCCTGCTCTCCATAATGCGTGTCATCATTTTTTCGTTAAATGATTTTCAGTTGTTTAAATGACCCCTCAATGGGGGTAAAGAAACAAGATGTCTTTATTTCAGGACATTTTAGCCAACACTAAATCAGAACTGGAGCTGAATAGATATGACACAGAAAAATACCGCAATTATTACCGGCGCTAGCAGTGGTATCGGTCAAGCTACTGCAAAGGAACTGGCAGCAAAAGGCTATCCCGTCCTACTCGCTGCTCGGCGCGAAGAACGCCTAGTAGAACTGAAGAAAGAAATTGAAGCTGAAGGCGGTAAAGCCGATTACCGGGTAACCGACGTGACTTCAGCGGAAGAAATGAAAGCCTTGGCTCAAGCCGCAATTGAGCAGACTGGGAAGATTGACATCCTCGTCAACAATGCCGGATTGATGCCTTTATCGTATATGAATAAATTAAAACTCGATGAATGGGACCAAATGGTCGACGTCAACATTAAAGGCGTTCTTTACGGAATCGCCGCCGTCCTCCCAATCATGGAAGAACAAAAATCAGGGCATATCCTGAACGTTTCTTCTGTTGCAGGCCATCAAGTCATGAAAGGCAGCGCAGTATACAGTGGAACAAAATACGCAGTCCGTGCCATTTCAGACGGATTGCGCCAGGAGATCGACCCATCGCATGAAATCCGCGTGACCATCGTATCGCCGGGTGCGGTCGCAACCGAATTGACGAATACCATCACTGATGATGACGTACTCGACAGCTTCAAGAGCATGTCCGATTCCATGGAGCCACTGCAAGCACAAGACATCGCGAATGCCATCGGCTATGCTGTGGAACAGCCATCACACGTCGACGTTAACGAAATCTTGATCCGCCCTAGACAACAACCTTAAGAAATAGAATGGAGACGATTCAAATGAAAACCGATTTTTCCAAGATTTTTATAAATGGCGAATGGACAACAGGGTCCAGCGATAGCCAAATGAAAAATACCAACCCGTTCACCGGTGAAGAACTGGTTACGACTCAAGCAGCCGATAAGAACGATTTGGATGCTGCTTACAAAGCAGCAGAAACCGCACAACTCGAATGGGCGAAGGAATTGCCGCAAGCGAAACAAGCGGTCATGGAAAAAGCCATCGAAGTCATGAAAGAAAACAAAGAATTGATCATCGAATGGCTTATCAAAGAAGCCGGCAGCACGAAGATCAAAGCGACCGTCGAATTCGGCGCTTCCATGAACATCTTAAAAGAAGCGGCAACTTTCCCATTCCGCATGGAAGGCAAAATCATGCCTTCCCAACAACCGGGTAAAGAAAACCGCGTCTACCGTAACCCGCTTGGCGTCATCGGCATCATCAGCCCGTGGAACTTCCCGTTCCATTTGGCGGTCCGCTCGATTGCACCCGCACTTGCCACTGGCAATGCTGTCGTCATCAAGCCGGCAACCGATACGCCAGTAACTGGCGGCCTCCTGTTTGCGAGCCTATTTGAAGCAGCTGGCTTGCCTAAAGGACTATTAAACGTTGTCGTTGGCCGAGGTTCTGAAATCGGCGATGATATCGTTACCCACCCGACACCGCGTTTGATCTCATTCACGGGCTCAACACCTGTTGGTAAACACATCGGAGAATTAGCTGGTGGCGCATTGAAGAAAACCGCTTTAGAACTTGGCGGCAACAACAACTTTATCGTGTTGAACGATGCCGACATCGACCAGGCTGTCGATTCTGCCCTATTCGGCAAATTTTATCATCAAGGACAGATCTGCATGTCGATCAACCGCATCTTTGTCCATAAAGACATTTACGACGAATTTGCCGAGCAGTTCATTGAACGCGCTGGCAACTTGAAATACGGCAATCCTGCGGAAGACGATACACAAGTCGGTCCGCTCATCAACCGCGACCAAGTCGACCGCATCCTAAAAGACATCGATGCGACGGTCGAGCAAGGCGCGAAAATCCGCCTCGGCGGCAAAGCAGACGGCAATGTCCTCCAGCCGACCGTCTTGACTGGCGTTACAAACGACATGCCGCTTGCAGAGAACGAGATCTTCGGACCTGTCGCGATTCTCATCCCGTTTGAAAGCGATGAAGAAGTCATCGAACAGGCCAATAAATATCCGTTCGGTTTAAGTGGTGCTGTGCATTCAGCGAATATCGAACACGGTACGAATATCGCCCACCAAATCGAGACTGGCATGATCCACGTCAACGACCAATCGGTCAACGACGAAGCGCACATGCCATTCGGTGGCGAAAAAGACTCCGGCCTCGGCCGCTTTAACGGCGAATGGGTGCTCGAGGAATTCACTACCTTGAAATGGCTGTCCGTGCAACATCAGCGCAGACAGTACGGGGCATTTGTGGATAATACGAAGAAATAATATGCGAAACCGGCAGCTCCTGTAATGGAGCTGCCGGTTTTTTTAGATGGCGATAGAAAATCTTAATACAGATTGTGATCTTTCAATAACAGCTGCGTGAAGTGCAGGCGGCGACTCCTTCGGAAAAACGGAGTGATGAGACCCCGCAGGAAATGAAAGAACGAAGCATAGCTGAGTTCTTTCATTTGCGACGCATCTGCTTGCAGATGTGGGAGCAATTTTATAATGACGAGGAGGCTCAGCACCTCGTCCGCGGAAAGCGTCTCCCGAAACGGAACTCAGCCGTTTTAAAGACAACAAAAAACGCCAAAACCCTTAACAAAGGATTTTGGCGTTTCTTCAACTCCATAAAATTCTATGGAGACGGCGGGAGTCGAACCCGCGTCCAGAGACTCCGTTACTTGAGCATCTACGCGTGTAGCTTATCTATTGGAGTTTCGCCGCTCAATCTGCCGACAAGCAGGCGTCATGAGGGCTAGTTCGAGAATCTCTTGCAGTCAGCTCAAACGGCACTGACTGCCGTATCCCACTAAAAGTGAGCTCTATGCAGCCACATGGGCGATGGTTACATAAAGCAGATCCGAGCTTACGCTGCGAATGCTAGGTTGTTGTTAGTTTTGCCAGTTGTTATAAGTTACGTTGATGACGGAGCCGATCCTCCGACGCGCAACCCAAGCTCGAACCATCCCTGTCGAATCCGTAACGTCCCCTCATTAAAAGAGAACACGGAAGTGGTTTAGCTTCGGTGTACTGTTACCAGTATAGGACAAAACAGGTCAGAGTTCAAGTTTAACGGCTTCTCTCTTTGAGCGCGCGGTCGATTGCCCGCTTCGCATCTTTCTTCTTCAAGTCTTCGCGCTTGTCGTATTTCTTCTTCCCTTTACCGACGCCGAGCAGCACTTTGGCATATCCGTCCTTCAAGTACATCTTGAGCGGGACGATTGCCGCACCGTCGACTTTCGATTTGCCGACCAGTTCGTTGATCTGCTTTTTGTGGAGCAAGAGCTTGCGCGAGCGCAACGGGTCATGGTTAAACTGGTTGCCTTGCTCATACGGCGAGATGTGCATATTGGAAATCCAAGCTTCGCCGTTTCGGATGCGGACGAATGCATCTTTGATCTGCACTTTGCCGTTACGGGCGGATTTAATCTCCGTGCCAAGTAGCACAATCCCCGCTTCGATCGTTTCTTCGATCGCGAAATCAAATCCCGCTTTTTTATTCTGGGCAATTACTTTGCCTTCTCCTTTGGCCATATCTATTCACCTCAAACTGTTGGAAAAAGCGGCACGTGGCCGCTTTTTTATTTCTTCTTGCGGCGCTGCTGTTGTTTTGCAGCCCCTTCATAAAACTTTTTCTTGTCATTCTTCGGCTTGCGTTTGTCGCTGCCCTGCCCGCGCTTCTTGCCGTCTTTCGGCTTGTCGCCGCTACGGCCGCTGCGAATCACTTTCGGGGTTTCTTTGCGCGAGCTGCGTCGCGTATTTTGAGTCATGCCGACGATTTCGAAATCGATTGACGATTCTTCCGGTTTAACACCGATGACGCGCACTTTGACTTCATCGCCGATGCGGAATTGGCGCTTCGTACGTTCGCCCATCATGATCATCTGACGGTCATCAAACTGATAATAATCATCTGTTAAATTGGACACGTGGACCAATCCTTCGATGGTATTCGGCAGTTCAATAAACATGCCGAAGTTCGTGACAGATGACACGATGCCGTCGAATTCTTCTCCGACTTTATCTGCCATATACTGTGTTTTCTTCAGTGCATCCGTATCGCGCTCCGCTTCCACAGCCCGTCTCTCCCGGTCAGATGTGTGAGTGGCGATATCATCCATTTCCGCTTCCCAATGGCGAATGGTCTTTTTCGACAAGTCTTTTTCGATCAAATATGTGCGAATCAGACGATGGATGATCAAATCCGGATAGCGGCGGATCGGTGACGTGAAATGCGTGTAGAATTCCGTCGACAAGCCAAAATGGCCAAGGCTATTTGAAGAGTATTTTGCCTGCTGCATCGAGCGCAACATCATTGTCGAAACAACTGGCTCTTCAGGCTTGCCTGCGATAGATTCGATGATTTCTTGCAATGCTTTCGGAGAAACTTCGTCCCCAGAACCTTTTACGGTAATACCGAAATTAGTAATGAATTCGAAAAAGCGCTGTAATTTTTCCGTTTTTGGCTCTTCGTGAATACGGTATAGAGACGGTACATCCATGCGATGGAAATGCTCCGCGACGGTTTCGTTCGCTGCGAGCATAAATTCTTCGATCAAACGCTCAGCAACAGTGCGCTCACGAACAACGATATCAATCGGGTACCCTTCGTCATCGACGATTACTTTGGACTCTTTAAAGTCAAAATCGATCGCTCCGCGTGTCATGCGGCGCTGATGCAAGACAGCTGAAAGTTCTTTCATCAATTCGAACATTGGAACTAGTTCAGCGTATTGTTCTTTTAGTTCTTGATTGTCTTTTTCAAGAATTTCATAGACGTCAGTATAGGTCATGCGGGCCGACGTGTTGATGACGCTCTGGAAAATATCGTGTGACAATACTTCCCCTTTGTCGTTGAAAATCATTTCGCAAGATAAAGTCAAGCGGTCGACTTGTGGGTTCAGAGAGCAGATTCCGTTCGACAAGCGGTGCGGAATCATTGGGATAACACGGTCCGTCAAGTAAATACTGGTCGCCCGGTCGTAAGCTTCACGGTCGATAGCAGAACCTTCTGTCACGTAATGGCTGACGTCTGCAATATGGACGCCAAGTTTATATGTGCCATCTTCAAACTTCTTGACTTGAATGGCATCATCCAAATCTTTCGCATCCGCCCCGTCGATCGTCACAATTTGCTCCTCGCGCAAATCGCGGCGGTCGTTCAGGTCTTCAGGATCGATTTGGTCCGGCACTGCATTTGCCTGGTCCAACACATCTTGCGGGAATTCGACTTCGATGCCGTATTTATGGATAATCGACAAGATATCGACGCCCGGGTCGTTTTTATGCCCGAGCACTTGCGTGACCATGCCCGTTGCGGACAAACGCCCTTCTGGCCAGCCCGTGATTTCAACGACGACTTTATGGCCATCGACCGCACCGAGTGTGTCGCCTTTTGCGATAAAGATATCCATGTTCATTTTTTTATCGTCTGTGACGACAAAGCCGAAGCCTTTGTTCGCCTGGAACGTGCCGACAACTTTGGTTGTGCCGCGTTCTAAGATGCGGATAACCGATCCTTCACGACGGTCTCCGGACGATCCTTCGGAAACGCGGATCATGACCGTATCGCCGTTTACCGCACTGTTTACTTCATTCGGTGGGATAAAGACATCATCAAGGCCCGCTTCCTCGGGCGCAAAAAAGCCGAAGCCTTTGGCGTGGCCGATGAATTTGCCGCGCATCAAGTTCATGCGGTCCGGCACACCGTAGCGATTCGCACGCGAGCGCACCAATTCGCCTTTTTCTTCAAGCTTAACGAGCGTTTTTACCAATTCTTTAAATTCATCGGCGTCTTCAAAGCCGAACTGTTCTTCTATTTCTGTAACGGTTAGTGGCTTGTATGCATCATCGCGCATAAAGGCTAATAACCGCTGATCCAATGACTGTTCATTCTTGCTCAATCCTAACTCCTCCTTTTGAGACCGTCTCACACGCTCCAGTCGAGCGATTCGAGAAACTCGTATATATCTTCATGCAATTGCTTTTTCTCCTGATCTAGCGTGATAACATGGCCCGATTTCTCGTACCATTTAATGCGCTTGTCAGTCGACTCCGCTTCGTCGTGAATGATGTTGGCAGACTCAGGGTTAATGACTTTGTCAAGTGAGCCTTGGACGACGAAAAGTGGCGAATAGACATGATCGACATTATTCCGTACTTCACCGATTAATTCGCGCAGTGCTGCAAGTGTTTCCATCGGCTTTTCCTGGAACTTCTTCATCTCTTCTTCGATAAGCTTATCATCTTTTCCTTCATATTTCTTGTATTCCCGGGCATAGTCCAAAACCCCTTGATACATTAGGTCCGTCGATTTCATATGCATCGGTGCACACATCGTCACGATACCCTTCATAGGCTTTGTATACCCTAATTTCAAGCTGAATACGCCGCCAAGTGACAAGCCAGCCACTGCGATCTCCTGATAGCCCTTATCGATCAGCGTTTGATAAGCTTCTTCGACATCTTGCCACCAATCCTCAGGACCCGTTTCCACCAATTTCTCAGGCGCTACACCATGTCCCGCATAATGAGGCGCGATGCTCGTATAACCTTTCGTTTCCAAGAAGCGTCCAAGCATCCGGACGTCTGCAGAATTGCCGGTAAAGCCGTGCAATAGCAGAACGGCACGCGGCCCTTGCTCAAAGAAGAATGGTTTTGGTTGTGAAATACGCATAAACTTTCCCTCCAACTACATTTGCTTACTATTATATAGGCTTGTGCCCATTTTTCCCTAAAAGAAAACGCCCAACCACTAAATGGTCAGGCGGTGTACTCTACATTATACTTTCGTTACGGCGATAGCCAGAATAAAGAATAAGGCAGCAAGAACGATCGTCACCCGATGAAGGACAAGATCCAACCCACGGGCTTTTTGCTTGCCGAAAAGTTGCTCTGCTCCACCGGAGATGGCTCCTGAAAGGCCTGCACTTTTCCCTGATTGCAATAGAACGACAACAATCAAAGCGATCGAAACGATAAGAAGTAATGTCATTAACAATGTATGCATAAATACCACCTCCTGAAAAGAACCTTCACAACAAACTCTAGTTTACCAAAAATTGAAACCTCAAGCAATAGAGCCCCTAAAAAATACAAATAGTTTAGACCATTTCAATATTTTCTTGTTCACTCTTTTTTAAAATCTCTTGATGAGTAGCATTTGCTTTCTTAGTAAAGAGTAGAACAAGATTTCATTTTGACGTCACTCCACAAAATCGCTACAAAAGTTTTATTCAGCTCTTACTAAGTTCAAGCATCACAAATGAAATTATAAACGATTTTTTATAGTACCTATCCTATAGGCGGAGTGTAAGGGGCGACTCCTGCGGAAAAAGTGGGTTTGAGAGACCCCGCAGGGAATGAATGAGCGAAGCTTCGCTGAGTTCATTCATTTGCGACGCTTGAGCATAGCGAAAGTGGAGCAAGCCGAGGAGGCTCGATGCCCACTCCGCGGAAAGCGTCCCCTGGAACGCAGCCTCTATATTCCTCACACATTCTAACAGAAAAGCTGCCGGAAAAAATCTCCGGCAGCTCTTCCTCGCTTATTGGCTATTATTTCTTCAAGTTGTAGAACGTTTTAACGCCCAAGTATTTCGCTGTATCGTGCAATTGATCTTCGATGCGAAGCAATTGGTTGTATTTCGCTACACGGTCCGTACGTGACGGTGCGCCTGTTTTGATTTGCCCAGCGTTTGTCGCGACTGCGATGTCTGCGATCGTGACATCTTCCGACTCGCCTGAACGATGGGAGATGACCGCTGTGTAGCCAGCACGTTTTGCCATTTCGATTGCATCGAATGTTTCAGTCAATGTACCGATTTGGTTCACTTTGATTAGGATCGAGTTGCCGATTCCTTGCTCAATGCCTTGTGCCAATTTCTTCGTGTTGGTAACGAACAAGTCATCGCCGACCAATTGTACTTTTTCGCCGATGCGGTCTGTCAATAGCTTAAAGCCATCCCAGTCGTTCTCGTCCAATCCATCTTCAATAGAGACGATTGGATATTTGTTCGCCAACTCTTCGTACCAGTCAACCATTTCAGCTGAAGTTTTCACTGTGTTGTCGCCAGCCAATGTGTAGACGCCTTTTTCTTTGTCGTAGATTTCAGATGCGGCAACGTCCATCGCCAGCAAGACATCTTCGCCTGGCTTAAAGCCTGCTTTTTCGATAGCGATCATGATTGTTTCAAGTGCTTCTTCGTTTGAACCAAGGTTCGGTGCAAATCCGCCTTCGTCGCCGACAGAAGTGTTATAGCCTTTGTCTTTCAGTACAGACTTCAAGTTATGGAAGATTTCTGCTCCCATGCGAAGCGCATGACGGAACGACTCAGCGCCGACTGGCATAACCATAAATTCCTGAATGTCGACATTGTTATCTGCATGCTCACCGCCGTTTAGGATGTTCATCATTGGTACTGGCAATTGCTTGGCATTGAATCCACCAAGGTATTGGTACAATGGCAAGTCCAAATAGTTTGCGGCTGCATGGGCAACTGCCATAGAAACACCCAGAATCGCGTTAGCGCCAAGGCGGCCTTTGTTTTCAGTTCCGTCAAGCTCGATCAACGCTTGGTCGATAGATACTTGGTCAAGTACTGAATAGTTTTCTTCCAACTCGTCAGCGATTTCATTGTTTACGTGATCAACCGCTTTTAAGACGCCTTTACCAAGGTAACGGCTCTTATCGCCATCGCGAAGTTCAACCGCTTCGTGTTCACCAGTAGATGCGCCAGATGGCACGATGGCACGGCCGAATGCGCCGCTTTCTGTGAATACCTCAACTTCTACAGTTGGGTTCCCTCTAGAATCGAGTACTTCGCGTGCTTGGATGTGTGTAATAATTGGCAATATCAACAGCTCCCTTTTCAAATGGTTTGGTCAATTTCGTTTATAAGTAATTCGAAATGTACAGATTTTATTTTTTTTAGTACAACGGCTTTCCAGTCATCTCTTCCGGCTGCTCGACATCAAGCAGTTTGAGAATGGTCGGTGCGAGGTCCGCTAGAATTCCGCCGCTTCGCAAGGTTTCGCCTTGTTTCGTCAAAATCACCGGCACACGATTGGTCGTATGTGCCGTCATCGGCGAACCGTCCTCTGTCAACACTTCGTCTGCATTGCCGTGGTCGGCTGTAATCAGCGCCGAACCGCCTTGACGGTGCAAGGCTTCAACAATGCGCCCGAGACATTCATCGACAACTTCGACAGCTTTGATCGTCGGCTCCAGCATGCCACTATGGCCGACCATATCTGGATTGGCGAAGTTTAGAATGATCGCATCGTGTGCGCCTGCATCGATTTGTTCAACGAGGCGGTCCGTCACTTCATACGCGCTCATTTCCGGCTGCAGGTCATAAGTCGCCACTTTCGGTGACGACACGAGAATGCGGTCTTCCCCAGGGAACACTTCTTCTCGGCCACCGCTCATGAAGAAGGTCACATGCGGGTATTTTTCGGTTTCGGCAATGCGCAATTGCGTCATGCCGTTCGCCGATAATACTTCACCGATAGTATTGACTAGATTGACGTTGCCATAAGCAATACGGGTCTCCAGTTCTTCACTGTACGTCGTGAAGCTGATAAACACCAAGTCTGTCGGATGCTTTGAGCTCGGTTGGAACTGATCGAAATCAGAACGTGTCAATACGCTAGTCAATTGGATGGCACGGTCTGGACGGAAATTGAAGAAGATGATGGAGTCGCCTGACTCAATGACAGCAGGCGCTTCCCCTTCTTTTGTAACCGTAAACGGCATAACAAACTCATCCACAATTCCTTCTGCATACGATGCCTCTACACCAGCTGCAGCTGAACGGGCACTTGGCCCAGTTCCGTCAACCATCGCACGGTAAGCGAGCTCTACGCGTTCCCAGCGCTTATCACGGTCCATCGCATAATAGCGGCCGCTGATCGAAGCAAAACGCCCGATGCCGATTTCTTGCATATGCTTTTCGGTTTCTTCTATATAACCAAGAGCGGTTTTCGGTCCCACATCGCGGCCGTCCAAAAATCCGTGTACATAGACTTCGCTCAATCCTTGCTGTTTTGCAAGGCGCAATAACGCGAAGAGGTGCTCATAATGACTATGAACGCCCCCGTCGCTTAACAAGCCCATGACATGCAAAGCTTTACCATTGTCTTTCGCGTTCATAACTGCATCCAAAAACGCGGCATTTTCAAAGAAATCGCCGTCTTTGATCGACTTATGGATACGCGTCAAGTTTTGGTAAACGATACGTCCTGCACCGATGTTCAAATGACCGACTTCGGAATTGCCCATTTGCCCGTCTGGTAAACCGACCGCTTCGCCTGAAGCCGTCAATAATTCATGCGGATAGTCGTTCCAAAGTCTGTCGAAATTCGGTTTATTCGCTTGGGCAACTGCATTTCCAGCGGTTTCTTCGCGGCAGCCAAAACCATCAAGGATGATCAAGGCAGCCGGATTGGCCGTTTTACGCATGTGAACCCGCCTCCAACAGCTTGACGAACGATTCCGTTTCCAAGCTTGCGCCGCCGACTAACGCGCCGTCGATATGCTCCATGGAAAGCAATTCCTGGATATTGGCAGGCTTTACGCTTCCGCCGTACTGGACGCGCACTTTTTCAGCCGTGTCTTCGCTGTAAAGAGAAGCGATTTTCTTGCGGACAATGCCACAAGCTTCATTGGCATCTTCAGCTGTTGCTGTTTTGCCAGTTCCGATTGCCCAGATTGGCTCATAGGCAACGACCAATTCTGCGATTTGTGCATCAGTCAAACCTTCTACCGCTTTTTCGACTTGCGCTTCCACGATGCTTTCCATTTGGCCCGCTTCACGCTGTTCGTCGGTTTCACCGACACAAAGAATTGGTGTCAATTGATGTGAGAATGCTGATTTCACTTTGGCATTGACCGTTTCATCGGTTTCATTGAAATACTGGCGACGCTCGGAATGCCCGATAATAACGTAATCTGCGCCGATATCAGCTAATTGCACAGGGCTGATTTCACCGGTAAAGGCACCTTCGCCTTTTTCGTGCATCGTCTGTGCACCAATTTTCAATGCGCTGTTTTCAGCAGCTTCGATTAATTGAGTCAAATATAGAGCTGGAGCACAAATAACAGAATCTAGTTTGTCTGCATCTGGGACCAAGCCGTTTACTTGTTCCACAAATTCTTTTGCTTGTGATGCTGTTTTATACATTTTCCAGTTTCCTGCAATGATCGGTTTTCTCACAAAAACACTCCCTTTATTTATTACTTAAAGCGGTAACGCCTGGCAACTCTTTGCCTTCCATGAATTCCAACGACGCTCCACCGCCTGTTGAAATATGGTCCATCTTATCTGCCACATGAAATTTCTCAACGGCTGCTGCGGAATCGCCGCCACCGATGACCGTGTAGCCAGCTGTTTCTGCCATTGCTTGGGCAACCGATTTCGTGCCGTTTGCGAATGCTTCCATTTCAAATACACCCATTGGCCCGTTCCAGATAATCAGCTTAGACTCGTTAATAACATCGGCATACAGCTTCGCTGTTTCTGGCCCGATGTCGAGTCCCATCCAATCAGACGGAATTTCTTCAATTTTCGCCGTATTGGTCTCGGCGTCTTTCGAGAATTCGTTGGCAATTGTCACATCGATAGGCAGATAAAACTTCACGCCTTTTTCTTTCGCTTTGTCGATGAACGATTTGGCAAGGTCCAGCTTGTCTTCTTCAACAAGCGAATTGCCAATTTCGTGGCCAAGCGCTTTGAGGAAGGTATACGACAATCCGCCGCCAATGATCAAGTTATCAACCACATCGAGCAAGTGGTCGATGACGCCGATTTTGTCTTTCACTTTCGCACCGCCGATAATAGCAGTAAACGGGCGGTCCGGCTCTGATAAGGCTTTGCCAAGCACATCCAGCTCTTTTTCAAGCAATAAGCCTGAGACTGCTGGAAGATGTTCGGCAATCCCTGCCGTTGAAGCATGGGCTCTGTGTGCTGCACCAAACGCATCATTGACGAACACGTCCGCAAGCGCCGCAAATTGTTTGGCAAGTTCTGGATCGTTCTGTTCTTCGCCCGCGTGGAAACGGACATTTTCAAGCAATAGAATGCTGCCTGGGTCCAGAGAAGCGATTTCTTGCTTTACGGTTTCCCCTACAGATTCCTCTAGGCATTTCACGTCACTGCCGAGTAATTCGGACAAGCGTGCACCTGCAGCAGCAAGTCTCATGTCTTCGTTAACTTGGCCTTTTGGACGCCCGAGATGGCTTGCCAAGATCACTTTTGCGCCTTGTTCGACCAAATACTCAATTGTCGGTATCGCCGCACGGATGCGCGTGTCATCGGTTACTTTTCCGTCTTCCATCGGTACGTTGAAATCTACACGGCAAAATACGCGTTTTTCTTTCAAATCCAAGTCTTTCATGGTCATCTTCTGCAGCATGAAAATACCTCCTATTTATATTCAAAAAAATAAGGGGTGGGGTAAATTCCCCACCCCTTTTACCCTCTTTATTATAGAGGTTCATTGGTAATTAAGCTATGATTTTCAGCTTACAAGCCTTTTTTAGACATGTGTACAGCCAAGTCGATGCAGCGTGATGAGTAGCCAGACTCGTTATCGTACCAAGCAAGAACTTTCACCATGTTGCCAGCTAGAGCCATTGTAGATTGTGCATCCACAGTAGCAGAAGCAGTGTTGCCGTTATAGTCGCGTGAAACAAGTGGCAACTCGCTGTATTGCAAGTAACCTTTCAATTCGTTTTCGCTTGCTTCTTTAAGCGCTTGGTTTACTTCTTCGATAGAAGCATCTTTGTCAAGTTCAGCGACAAGGTCGATCAACGAAACGTTTGGCGTTGGAACGCGGATAGCCATACCATCGATTTTGCCTTCAAGTTCAGGCAATACTTGTGAAACAGATTTCGCTGCGCCAGTTGTTGTCGGGATCATTGACTCAGCTGCTGAACGTGCACGACGGTAGTCAGAGTGAGGTGCATCAAGCAATGCTTGGTCGTTTGTGTATGAGTGAATTGTTGTCATCATAGCTTTCTTGATGCCGAATTTTTCGTTCAAAACTTTAGAAATTCCAGCCAAGCCGTTTGTTGTGCAAGATGCGTTTGACACGACGTGGTGTTCTGCAGGGTTATACGTTTCTTCGTTTACGCCCATGACAAGCATCTTCATGCCGCTTTTACCAGGTGCAGAAACGATAACTTTTTTAGCGCCAGCTTCGATATGTTTTGAAGCAGCTTCTTCAGTAGTGAAGATTCCTGTTGATTCAACGACGATATCGATGTTGTTTTCTTTCCATGGCAATTGAGCAGGATCTTTTTCAGCAAATACTTTTACTTCTTTGCCATCGACAAAGATTGAACCGTCTTTAGCTGAAACGTCTGCATCCAAAGTGCCGTGCACAGAATCGTATTTCAATAGATGCGCAAGCATAGATGCATCCGTTAGGTCGTTAACTGCTATTACTTCCACTTCGTCGTTTAAAAGTGCTTGGCGGAAAACTACACGGCCGATACGGCCAAAACCGTTGATTGCTAATTTGATTGTCATTTATAATTCCTCCAATTTTGTTGTTGGTTTTAGAATTGCTCTGGCTGCACCTTCATCTGTAACGAGGATGGTGCGTTCAGGCGCGGCCTGGAAATAAGATTCAATGGCACGCGCTTTCGTACGTCCTCCAGCGACCGCCATAATGCGCGGTGCTTTTTGGACCTGCTCTAATTGAATGCCCGCTGTTGGGATACGATAAACTATTTTTCCGGTTTTATCGAAATAATAACCGAAGGCTTCACTAATAGCTCCGCCTGTTTTGATCTTGTCGACTTCGTTCACTGAAGAGCGGCGCCTGATGGCCATCTCTTCTGCATCGCCGATTCCATGGATGACTAAATCCGTCCGGTCATACAGCTCCATCATTTCTTTAATGACGGGTTCTCTCATCATCATTTCGAGCGCTTCCGCACTCAAATGCTCAGGCAGATAAAGCGTGCGGACAGCTCCGCCTGTTTTTTCGGCAAAGGATGAAGCGATGGTGTTCGCCTGGTGAAGCATTTCTTCACCAAGACCGCCGCGTGCAGCGATAAACTGCATGGCTTGATTTTTTCTCGCCGTCCGAATCTCTGCTGCCACAGCGGCCATCGTACTGCCGCCAGTAACAGCGATCGTTCGGCAGTTTTCGAACATTTCTTCCGCGATGCGAGCAGCTTGCCTGCCGATAGCAGCTTTGGCTGATGATAGCCTGTCACTGTCACCAGGGAGGACGACTGCTTGTTTGATGCCAAGTTTAGCTTTCAGCCCGGCTTCAAGTTCAGCTGTTCCCGATAGTTCCTTCACCAAATCACGGAGTTGGTCGAGGACATCGTTCCCGAGTGTCGTCAGGCTCATGCCGCTCTTGCTTATCTCGATCAATGCTTGGTCTCTCAATAAGTCGGTTTCTTTGCGGATTTCCCTTTCAGCTGCGCCTGTCATCTCGCTGAGCGTACGCCTTCCGACGGGCTGTTCAGTTTGAATCAGCTCGAGGATACTATAGCGCTTTTTCAGCAAGCTTGGCAGTTCAGGCAATAAATGCACTTGCGCTTGCAGAACTGGATCCATCGCCCCACCCCTTTGTTGGACGTTTTTTGTCCCACTACATATAATTACGTCCCACTAGATTCATTGTAGCCGAGCTATTAGATTTATGCAAATAAAAAGAAGCGTTAAAGAATTAACGCTTCCAGGAGTTCCCCATAGCCGAACTTTCCGTAGAGCAGCACATCTTGTTGTTGTGCGAGCACGGGGATCATCAGCATATATTGTTCGTGCAATAGTTCATCTTCTTCAATATTAACTTCTCGAAAGTTTATCGGGTAATCTTCCTGCATCAGCCGCAGTGCAGCCTTCGCTTCTTCGCAAAGGCCGCAATTCGGCCGTGTATAAAGTGTATACATGCCATTCCTCCTTATCAGAAGCCTCTTCCTGCTCCGCCGCCTCCTGAAGAACCGCCTCCGCCGCCGCGGAAACCGCCTCCGCCGGAACTGCCCCCGAAGCCGCCGCCAAAACTACCTGGGCCGAAAAACCCGCCACGCCTCATGGTATTCCCGCGTCCGCGACGTCCGCGTCCGCCGCCTCCTCCTGTAAAGAAGAACAAGACAGCCAGAACAATTAGAAAAGTCACGATCGGCTGCATGATGCCGCCTTCGCCCTCGTTGCCAGCGTTCACTTTATTGAGTGGCTGCGGACTGACCGCTTCACCATCCCAATCGTATTCCGCAGCGACCTCGTTATAAAGTGCTTGATACGTGTTGAGGATCGCCCCGTCGGGTTGGTCTTCACTCAAATACGGGACGGCATAATCATCAAGGATGCGTCCGACTTTGCCGTCCGGAAGTGCCCCTTCAAGGCCGTAGCCGATTTCAATGTATATCTCGCGGTCCGTCATGGACAAGACAACCAACACGCCGTTATTCTCTTCCGCTGAACCCACACCGTAATGACGCAACGCTTCATTGGCATAGCTTTCAATCGGCTCACCGTCCAAGGAATCGATCACCATAACGGCAATCTGAGCGGTAGTAGCATCCTCCAAGCCGGCTCCCAGATTCTTGATTTCAGTTTCTTGTTCCTCGCTCAGAACGCCGGCCATATCCTGGATGTAAATATCATCCGTCAACTCCGGAAATTCTGCCGCTTGTACCATAGCGGGAATCAGCAATAGCAGTATTAACAGAGTAAAAATTTTGCGGGTCATTCTTCGTCAGTCCCAAAGTCCACATCCGGTGCATCTTCCGCTCCAGCGTCTGCTTCGAAATACTCTTTCTCATCAAAGCCGAACATGCCCGCTACCATATTGCCAGGGAAACTACGGACTTTGCGATTGAATTCTGTTACCGCACCGTTGTAATCCTGGCGGGCGACGGCGATGCGATTTTCAGTTCCAGCCAGTTCATCGGACAATTGCTGGAAATTTTCGCTCGATCGAACTTCCGGATAGTTCTCAACGACGACGAGCAAGCGGCTGAGTGCTCCGCTCAATTCAGCGTCTGCTGCTGCCTGTTCTTCAACCGACCCAGCACCCGCCATGCTTGAGCGAGCTTCTGTTACACTATCGATAACTTCTTGTTCTTGATCGGCAAAACCTTTTACGGTCTCGACTAAGTTTGGAATCAAGTCTAACCTGCGCTGAAGCTGGCTATCTAGTTGAGCGTAAGATTCATTGACATCCTCTTCCAATTGAACGAAATTATTGTAGCTAGAACCGAATACGACTGCAGCAATGACAATAAGCCCTACTACCAATAGCAACGGTATAAGTATTTTTTTCATTTTCCAATCCCCTTTTCTTTTACAATAATATTTTCTGTCTTCCCTGACCAAGCTTGACTTGAAACCCGCTCTACCGGATTCTACGTTTCAAACGCCGAAAAGATTCAACAAAAAAACCGCACAGTCTTTGTTAGACTGTGCGGTTTTATCATTTTTACACCCTCGGAGGGAATCGAACCCCCATCTCAAGAACCGGAATCTTACGTGTTATCCTTTACACTACGAGGGCAAATATTGTTGACGACTTTTCTATTATACAAAAGCTTTCCTGTTATTTCAAGCGCCGATTTTCAATTCGTTAGATTTGACCTTCATTGACCAAGATGTGTATGATGAATGTACGGCTGAACAGTGTTCAGCAACACTTACATTTACCTGAAGGAGGAAATGATCCATGAATTTAATCCCTACAGTAATCGAACAAACAAGCAGAGGCGAACGCGCATACGATATCTATTCTCGTCTTTTGAAAGACCGTGTCATCATGCTCGGCAGCGGAATCGACGACAATGTCGCCAACTCCATCGTCGCACAATTGCTATTCCTTGAAGCTGAAGATCCAGAAAAGGATATTTCCATCTACATCAACAGCCCAGGCGGAAGCATCACGGCCGGTATGGCGATTTATGATGTGATGCAATTCATCAAACCTGATGTCCAAACCGTGTGCATCGGCATGGCTGCATCCATGGGAGCATTCCTCTTGGCAGCTGGTACAAAAGGCAAACGCTACGCATTGCCAAATGCTGAAGTCATGATCCACCAGCCACTTGGCGGAGCTCAAGGGCAAGCAACGGAAATTGAAATCGCAGCAAAACGCATCTTGTTCTTGCGCGAAAAACTCAACCAGATTCTATCTGAACGGACTGGCCAGTCTCTAGAAGTCATTTCGCGCGATACAGACCGCGATAACTTCATGACAGCAGAACGTGCACTGGAATATGGCTTAATCGACCAAATCATCACGCGCAATAAATTGCCTGAAAATCACGAAAAAGAAGAGTAAGTTCAAAAAAGCTGACCTCCATGCATGGGCATGGAGGTCAGCTTTTTTTTTACGTTTTTTAAGCTTCCGTATCGATCAATTGGGCCAGCGCGCCAACTGCTGCCTCTTCGTCTGCACCATCGGCTGAAATCGTGACGTTCGTGCCTTTGCTGACAGCGAGACTCATGATTCCCATGATGCTTTTAGCGTTTACTTTCTTATTGCCTTTTTCCAAATAAACATCCGAACTGTAGCGGTTGGCTTCTTGTACGAATAACGCCGCTTGCCTCGCTTGTAATCCTGATTTCAATTGCACTTCTACTTGTTTTTCTACCATGTATATCCTCCTCCGAAAACTCGACTCTCACGCAATCTATAGGAAAGAGCAACCTTGTTACCGGCTGATCGTTTCGCCTTTTCTCAATGACTCGGCAATCTCATCGATTTTCCGGAGCCTGTGGTTAACACCTGACTTACTAACTTTCCCTGTCGATACCATCTCACCCAGCTCTTTCAATGTGACGTCCTGATATTCCACCCGCAAGCGGGCGATTTCTTTCAGGCGGTCGGGCAACTGGTCGATTCCAATCACTTGATCGATAAAACGGATATTTTCGATTTGCCGGAGAGCTGCATCAATTGTTTTATTCAAATTAGCCGTTTCGCAATTGACCAAACGATTGACGCTATTGCGCATATCGCGGAGGATCCGGACATCTTCGAATTTCAACAATGCTGAATGGGCACCTGTCAGGCTAAGGAAATCAGAAATTTTCTCTGCTTCTTTTAGATAGGTAACAAAGCCTTTTTTCCGTTCGATCATTTTTCCGTTCAATTGGAAATGGTTCATCAGGATGACCAACGCTTCCGCATGGTCTTTGTAGGAAGAGTAAACCTCCAAATGGTAAGAGGAGGTTTCGGGATTATTCACCGATCCTCCAGCCAAAAAGGCACCGCGCAAATAAGAGCGCTTGCAGCAAGTAGTGGAAATCAGTTCGGGAGATATGTCTTGTTGAAACTGAAAACCTTCCGACAAGATCAGTAAATCCTCGAGTACTAGTTTCGCGCCATCACGCAAGCGGCAAATATAAACATTATTCTTTTTCAGCCTCATCTTCTTGCGGACCAATAATTCCACCGGGTACGCTTTGTAAAAGCGTTTAAGCAATGTATAGATTCTTCTCGCAATGGCTGCGTTTTCTGTTTGGATATCCAGGCTCAGCTGGCGGTTCGAAAAGGACAAGGTACCGTTCATGCGAATCATCGCCGACAGCTCTGCTTTTCCGCAACAATCATCCACTTCAATTTGTGTCATTTCTTTTTTTGTTTCTGATGCAAAAGACAATTACGCCCCCCCTTTCGAGCTTCAGGAATACCGGCGTTGCGATGCTTCCACTTCGCTGCTGGTGTATTCAAAAAGCCAATTCGCCACTTTCATTGGTTCGTGCCGGACGGCCTCCCCGAAAATGTTCGCGATGTCGTGGCGGTATACTTCGAGCCCCATTTTCTTCAGGCGTTCTTCATCGTATTCCACCGGCCATGCTTTTTCTTTCTTGTAACGTTCGGCCACTCCTTGCGGCATTTGGACTTTATCGATCAAAATGGCATCGAGGAAGTTCACGCCTACGTGGTCGTAAAGAGCTTTCACATGATCCGAGGCTGTGTACCCGTAAGTCTCACCCGCCTGGGTCATCAAATTGCAAATATAAATTTTTCTCGCCTTCGCTTCAAGCAGCGCTTTTTTAATATCTTTCACGAGCAAATTCGGCAAGATGCTTGTATACAAAGAACCCGGTCCGATAACGATGACATCGGCTGATTGGATGGCCTGTATAGTATCCGGCAATGTCTTGACACCAGCCGGCTCCAGAAATACGCGCTTGATAGGCTGCATATAGGCAGGGATCTTGGATTCGCCCTTGATGATGGTTCCATCTTCAAGTTCGGCGTTCAATGTCACCAATTGATTGGCAGCGGGCAGAACAGTACCATTGACGTTCAAGACGCGGCTCATCTCCCGAACAGCGTGCGAGAAATCACCCGTTAAATCGGTCAACGCTGCAAGCATTAAATTACCTAGTGAATGCCCTTCCAAATCAAGCGAATGCTTAAAGCGGTATTGGAACATTTCAGCTACTAAAGGTTCGGCATCCGACAATGCGGCCATGACGTTGCGAATGTCACCAGGTGGTGGAATATCCAAAT
This sequence comes from Planococcus maritimus, assembly GCF_001687625.2. Lineage (NCBI taxonomy): Bacteria > Bacillati > Bacillota > Bacilli > Caryophanales > Caryophanaceae > Planococcus > Planococcus maritimus. The sequence continues at coordinate 1,115,252 of NZ_CP016538.2, read as the reverse complement.
CATCGCGCAAACGCCCCGAGCTTCCGCCGTCGTCTGCTACCGTGACAATCGCCGTCAAATCGAGCGGAAAAGTTTTTAAGCCCCTCAGCAAAGTGGACAGACCGGTCCCGCCCCCGATGATTACGACTCGTTTTTGCTGGAGACTTTTTTCCATATGCTCAACCCTTTCTGATTTTTACATCTCTATGTGTAATGCTGACTTTATTGTTTTTGGAGAGGTATTTCCCGAAATACTCAGCAAGCGTCACGGATCGATGCTGGCCGCCTGTGCAGCCAAAAGCGATGACCAATTGCGCTTTGCCTTCTTGCTTGTACTGGGGAATCATGAAATCGAATAATTCCTCCAGTTTTTGCACCAGTGTCTGCGTTTCCTGCCATTTTAATACGTAATCGGACACCGGCTGATCTAAGCCTGATTGTGGATTCAATTCTTCTATATAATAAGGGTTCGGCAAAAAGCGAACATCGAACACAAGGTCAGCATCAATCGGCATGCCATGTTTAAAGCCGAATGACATCAAATTGACCGTGAAGACATTGCTCGTTTTTGAAGCAAAATCCGAGGTGATTTTACCCTTTAACTGGCGTGGGCTCATTTCCGAGGTATTGTACATATAATGCGCACGCCCTTGCAAGTCTTTCAGCATGTCCCGTTCTTTTTTAATCCCGCCAAGTACTAGCCCGCCTGGAGACAAGGGATGCGAACGGCGAGTTTCTTTGTAACGGCTCACGAGCGTTTGGTTCTCTGCATCGAGAAACAGAATGGTAATCGCCACTTCTGGCTCTTTCGATAAATCGTCAATGGCATCAACGAGGCTGTCGAAAAAATCGCCTCCACGCAGGTCCATGACCGCCGCAACACGCTTCATTGATTTGCCAGAATCCCTCATCAATTTGATAAATGTTGGAAGCAGCGCCGGCGGAAGATTGTCGATGGTGAAAAAACCGAGGTCTTCAAAGCTTTGGATGGCCACTGTTTTCCCAGCACCGGACATGCCGGTGATAATGATTAATTCGGTTTCTTCTGTATGCTTATCCATGTTGGCGATTCACCTCTTCGGTCGATGATTGGATGTTCTCTTCTAGCAATTCGAATTCCGGCGTATAGTAAAAGGTCCCGTATTGAACGCCTTCCTGATAGGCCGCAAACAATAGGTTTGTCCGGTCTCCTTCTGCCATTGGCAAGGTGCGTAAACTTTCCACAGGATGCCACTCCAAAATGCCTTCGCGCGTATCTTCAAAAGGCACTCCCCGGAGCTGTGTAGCCCGGAACGTAAATAGCATCCATTCATCTACCGTCTCCTTGTTTTCCTGGATCATCATGGTGTAAACGCCTTTCAAGTGAACGCCGAATGGCTCTGCACCCGTTTCTTCTATGAACTCTCGGATAGCCGCGTCATAAATCGACTCGCCGCTTTCCATTTTTCCGCCGGGAGCTACATACCAATCCCTGCGCGGCTTTTTCATCAATAGTACTTTGCCATTTTCTACTAGCAATAAATTCGCGATTCGCTGCACATTTGCCACTCCGCATCTAATATAAACTATGTTCATTATACATCTATCCTGGCGTGTCATGCAAAAAAATACAAAAAAAGAGGCCACTCCCCGGACAATCCGGAAAGCAGCCTGTCAAAAATAACTATATAAAAAGGGGGTTGTTATACGTTACTTACTATACCTCTTTTGCATGACAATGCTGTTACAAAGCGATTAAGAACGCGTTAAGCTTGCGCTTTGGAAGCAATTTTTTCTGCCAGTTCTTCCACGTAATGTTGGACGCTTTGCGCGGCGATGCTGCCGTCGCCAGTCGCCGTGACGACTTGACGCAAAGTTTTGTCCCGCACATCGCCAGCTGCGAATATTCCCGGCACTGCCGTTTGCATTTCTTCATTCGTTTCAATATAACCAAGGTCATTCAAGATGCCCAGTGATTCAAATGGTTTCGTTAGTGGCAGCATGCCAATATAAATGAACACGCCGTCTGCTTCGAATTCCCGTTCTGAATCGTCTTTGGTCGATACCAAAGTAACGCTTCCGACTTTGCTATCTTTATCGTGAATTTCTTTTACGGTATGGCTCCAGATAAAGTCGATCTTGTCATTTGCGAAGGCGCGGTCTTGAAGGATTTTCTGTGCACGCAATTCGTCTCTGCGATGAACGATGGTTACTTTGTCCGCGAAACGAGTCAAGTAAACCCCTTCTTCAACTGCCGAATCTCCGCCGCCAACGACGACCAATTCTTTGCCTTTGAAAAATGCACCATCGCATACTGCGCAATAGCTGACACCGCGTCCGCCAAGTTCGGTTTCACCCGGGATGCCCATTTTTTTGTACTCGGCTCCGGTTGTCAAAATGATAGCACGGGCTTTGTATTCTTTCGAGCCAGCTTTGACAGTTTTAAATTCATCGCCATCGATGATTTCAGTCACATCGCCGTAAGCATATTCGGCCCCAAATTTTTTCGCATGTTCAAACATTTTAGTAGATAGGTCAGGACCAAGGATATGGTCGAATCCTGGGTAGTTTTCAATTTCTTCGGTATTGGCCATTTGGCCGCCTGGAATTCCACGCTCGAGCATGAGCGTCGAAAGATTGGCTCGCGATGTATAGACCGCGGCTGTCATGCCGGCAGGCCCCGCACCGATTATTAACACATCATAAATATTAGTTGTTTCTGTCATTGTAGGCCCTCCTCTTAATCACTAGCTAAATCGTAAAGCAATAAACGGTCGTCTTCAACTTTTATGCCTAGGCTTCAAAATTCGGCAAATATCCGCTTAACTCGTCAACATATTTGGACATCGTCGCAACAGACGTGCCGAATTTCGCTGCAACGGCTTTTTTGGTTGTTTCCTGTTTTTCCGCCGATTCCACCATATAGCTGACGGCAGCAGCAAGCGCAGCAGGATTGCGGAACATGTAATCGGCGTCGAAAGCTCGTTCCGCCAATAGAAACCATAATTGAAAGACCGTATCATTTTCACGGTCGACCATTCCTTTTTGGTAATACAAGCGCTCTGCTGTTTCCATCGCGCGCAAGAAGGCTTTTTCCTCTTTGACTGATTCACGGAAAGGATGGCCAAGCGCATAGCCAAGCATATACGTTTCCAAGACTGAAGGCTGCTCGGATTTAAGCCAGTTCGGGTGCGAAATGATTTCCTGTTTATGAGAAGACTTCCCAAGAAGGAACAATCCGTAGATCCGCTCGCTTAAATGGATATGGTCGAGTTTGCCGATCAGAAAATCACGATCGTGTTCTAATGCATCTGCATGCGGCATCACCGCTTGCTCTCCCCATGGCTCATAGCCTTCTTTCGCGGGGTCCATCCGTTTTAATTGCTCCCACGCGTGCTTAGCTGTCTCCTCATGGCCCGAGTGGTACGCGGCGTGCGACAACCAAAAATAAAATGCCGGATCTCCATCGAACCCTCGTTTTTGCAGGCTTTTCAGCCAGCGATAGGCTTCTTTGTATTTTCCGACCAAAGCAAAGGTCGCGCCTAATTTGTAACGGTGTTCGAAAACATAGGGCTGGATTTTCTTCAGCAAACCTAAGATGTCATCTAATTCATCGTTTTTCTCATAATAATGGAACACTGCCAAATTGCATAAGGCGTGCAGGTTGCCGGTGTTTTTACGAAGCACTTCATGTAGTAGCGATTTCGCCATTTCCGTTTCCCCAATATAGAAATACGCTAGCGCGAGATTATTATAAGCTCCCCAAAAATCGGGCTTTTCTTCGATAACTTCTTCTAGTAACTTGATTGCTTCCGGGAATTCCCCTTGTTCCATCAAGCGACGCGCTTTTTCCTGCAAATAATAATGCTCGCTATTATGAGACTCCCCATCGTTGTCAAACAACTGCCAGTCTTCCTGCTCGGCAAAATCGATGATTTCCATCGCTTCTGCCGCGTAGCTTCCACTGGCATCCTTTTCGAGATAATCCTTGGCATATTTCCGGGCATCAAAAAACGAGCCCAAATGTGCATGGACTTCCGCCAAAAAGAATAAAATATTCGGTTCTTCCGGATCGAGCTCATGGGCAGTACGCAACTCATCCATCGCCAGTTCAAACTCCTGCCGCTCCATCAGCACCACTCCGTAATGCATCAGGATGAGCGGGTCATCCGGAGTTAGTTCTTTTGCCCGCTGCAAATACTTATGCGCTTTATCATAATGTTCGCGCTGCAGCTCCTTAAGGGCTTTCTGATAATAAAATTCCCCAGTCGGAATGAATGATACGACATTGTCAAAATTGTTTCTTTTGTTTTTCTCCAAAATATGCCTCCGTAACAGGAAAAGGAGCGACCTGAATCGCTCCTTTCCCTAAATGTGCTGTTATTATAGCATATTTCCCTATTATTTACTTGTCCTTTTTCGCCGCATGGCGTTCTTCGAGCACACCGGTCACTTCTTTGAAATCCACTTTTTGCTCTTGTAACAAAACAAGCAAGTGGTATAGCAAGTCTGCACTTTCTGTTGCCAGTTCACGCGCATCGCGATTTTTCGCTGCAATGATGACTTCCGCCGCTTCTTCTCCGACTTTCTTGCAGATTTTATCGACGCCTTCTTCAAATAGATACGTCGTATACGCACCTTCTGGCATATCGATTTCGCGTTGTTTGATCAAAGCGCTCAGTTCTGTAATCATATCCGAAGCAGAAGACGAACGTTCACCTGCCAAGGTTTCATGGAAACAACTTGTCTCTCCCGTATGGCAAGCTGGACCGTTTGGAATCACTTCATAAATCAAAGAATCGCCATCGCAATCGATTTGGACCGATTGGACGCGCTGCGTGTTGCCGCTGGTTGCCCCTTTGTTCCACAATTCTTTGCGGCTTCTTGAGTATAACCAGGTTTCTTTCGTATCGATCGTACGCTTGACCGCTTCCTCATTGGCATATGCCAAAGTCAATACTTGTTTAGTGGATGCATCTTGCAAGATAACAGGCACTAATCCATTTTCATCATATTTCACATTGGTCACCGGACATTCACTCCTTCTTGATGCAGATACTGTTTCACTTCTTTGATACTCGTTTCTTTGTAGTGGAAAATCGATGCCGCAAGCGCTGCATCCGCATCCGCCTGTTCGAATACTTCATTGAAATGTTCGCGGTTCCCCGCTCCGCCACTTGCAATGACCGGCACTTCTACAGCGTCACGTACCGCTTTCGTCAGCGCGACGTCAAATCCGTCTTTTTGGCCATCGCTGTCCATGCTGGTCAATAATAATTCCCCAGCACCTAAAGCGACCGCATGTTTCGCCCATTCGACCGCATCCCATTCAGTTTGGTTGCGGCCTCCGTGCGTGTAGACGTCCCAGCTATCGCCATTTCTTTTGGCATCGATAGCAACGACGATGCACTGCGACCCAAAGAAATCCGCACCTTCTTTGATCAATTCCGGACGATCAAGCGCTGCCGTATTCAAGGAGACTTTATCCGCCCCCGCACGCAGCATCCGTTTCATGTCGTCCAAGGTGCGGATCCCTCCGCCTACAGTAAAGGGAATCGATAATTCAGTCGCCACAATGCGCACCACTTCCACCATCGTCTCTTTGCCTTCATGCGATGCGGAAATATCCAGAAAGACCAATTCATCCGCGCCTTGTTCATCGTAGAATTTTGCAAGTTCCACCGGGTCGCCTGCATCCCGAAGTTCTACAAAACTCACACCTTTAACGACTCGTCCTTCTTTGACATCCAGGCAAGGAATGATGCGTTTCGTCAGCATGATAGCGCCTCCTTGAGCGTGAAGCGGTTTTCATACAAAGCTTTACCGATGATCAATCCGGCTATCGGGCTATCGGCTGCCGCTTGTTTGACTTTCTTCACATCATCGAGTGTGCCGATGCCGCCGGAGACGATGACTTGCGAGACATCATCTGCCACTAATTGCCGGTTGGCGTCGATATTCGGCCCGGCAAGCGTGCCGTCTGTCGAAATATCGGTATAGATGAAATGTTTCGCGCCTTTTGAAGCAAAATAAGCGGCTACTTCAGCTGCTGGCTTATGCGAAGTTTCAATCCATCCTTCTGTCGCGGCCATGCCATCTTTGGCATCGATGCCGATAACGATGCGTTCTGCGCCGAATTCTTCAATGAAGGTCGCGACGAGTTCCGGTTCCCTTACCGCCAAGCTGCCGATAATGACCCGCGAAACGCCGTTCGACAAGTAATGGCTGATGTCTTCACGACTCCGGATACCGCCGCCTACTTGAATGTTGGCATCCAGTTTAGCGGCTTCAATAACCACTTGATCATTAATGCGGCTGCCGTCTTTCGCGCCATCCAAATCGACCATATGAATCCATTTGGCTCCAGCGTCTACAAAACTTTTCGCCATTTCAACAGGCGAATCCGCATAAACGGTCTCCTGGCCATAATCTCCTTGAAACAACCGAACACATTTTCCGCCTCTTAAATCGATGGCCGGATAAATTTGAAACTCATTCATGTAAATCCCCCCTGACATTTGCAATCCATTGCGCTAATAAATAATGCCCGAACTCCCCAGACTTTTCTGGGTGGAACTGCATTCCTGTGATCGATCCTCCGCCGACAACGCCCGGCACTTCAAGTCCGCCATATTCAGCCGAAGCAAACACTTGTTCGCTAGTTGTCTCTGTCGCCAAAAACGAGTGAACAAAGTAGACATGTGTGTCCTCATGGATATCTTCTAGCCAATACGGCTGCTGAATGAAATTCAGCCGGTTCCATCCCATATGCGGAATGCGGTATGTACCGGATGGAAAACGCCGGATATGGCCTTTCAGTAAGCCAAGTCCTTTAACCGCGCGTCCTTCTTCACTGTCTTCATACAATAATTGCATGCCGAGGCAAATGCCGAGCAGCGGAATGCCTTGTTCTGGGAGGGAGCGGATAAATCCGGCTAAACCCTTTTCGTCTAATCGTCTCATCGCATCCGGAAATGCCCCGACACCCGGAAGCAAAATCGCATCCGCTTCAGCCAAAACTTCCACATCGTCTGAAGTGATGACGGTGCATTCCAGTTTTTTCAATGCCTGTTCCACGCTGAACAAATTGCCCATGCCATAATCGATGATGCCGACAATCATGTCAACAGCCCCTTCGTCGACGGAACGCCTTCTACACGCGGATCGATCATCGTTGCGTCGTCTAGTGCGCGAGCAAGCGCTTTGAAGACCGCTTCAATAATGTGATGCGTATTGCGGCCGTAGTGGACAATGACGTGAACGTTCATACGTGATTCCAACGCGAATTTCCACAAGAATTCATGCACCAGTTCCGTATCAAATGAGCCCACCTTGGCGTTCGGGATGTCTCCACGGAATTCAAGATGAGGTCTATTTGAGCAATCGATGACGACTTGCGCGAGTGCATCATCCATTGGCACAAATGCATTGCCATAGCGGCGCAAGCCTTTTTTATCGCCTAACGCTTCAAGCACCGCTTGGCCAAGGACAATGCCGATGTCTTCGGTCGTGTGATGGTCGTCGATATGGGTGTCGCCATTTGCATGGATGCGGCCATCAAATTGTCCGTGCTTAATGAAAAGGTCCAGCATATGGTCCATAAATGGCACACCTGTATTGATATCTGCCTGCCCTTTTCCATCCAGTGAAAAACTGACGGCAATTTCCGTTTCATTGGTTTTACGTGTAATGTCCGATTTTCTCATGATTGACTCCCCTTTTTCCAAGCGCGCGATTCGACTGCACGTGCGTGTGCTTCGAGGCCTTCTAGCCTTGCGAGCCTGGCAATTTTCTCTTGGTTTTCACGCCATGCCTGCTCGCTATAATGAACGATGCTCGTCCGTTTGACAAAATCATAGACAGACAAGGCACTGGAAAAGCGTGCTGTGCTATTGGTTGGCAAGACGTGATTCGTGCCGGCAAAATAATCGCCGACCGGTTCCGATGAATAACGGCCGATAAAAATTGCTCCGGCGTGATCGATTTCTTGTGCCATCTCTTCTGCATCTTCCGTCATAATTTCCAAATGCTCCGGAGCCAATTGATTGGCTGCGTTGATGAGGTCTGTGCGGTTGTCTGCGATATAGATAGCTCCGTGGTCGCGAATCGACGCGGCCGCAATTGCCTCGCGCGGCAAAGTGGCTAATTGGCTGGCCACTTGCGCCGCGACTTGTTCAGCAAGCTCGCGGCTCTCTGTCAATAATACAGCACTGGCCAGCGGATCGTGTTCTGCTTGAGACAAAAGATCTGCCGCCACTTCATCCGCATACGCGCTGTCATCGGCGATGATCGCAATTTCGCTTGGGCCTGCGATCATATCGATCGCCACATCCCCGTTCACTTCGCGTTTAGCAAGCGCTACGAAGATATTGCCAGGACCTGTAATTTTGTCGACCGGCTGAATCGACTTAGTGCCATAAGCGAGTGCGGCAATCGCCTGCGCTCCACCGACTTTGTACAATTCAGTAATCCCGAGGATGTGGGCGGCTGCGAGCACACCGTCTGATAGTTTACCTTCGCTATTTGGTGGGGATGTCACAACAATGCGCCCCACACCAGCAACTTGCGCTGGAATAACATTCATTAAAACAGATGATGGATAGGCCGCTGTGCCACCTGGAACATACAATCCAGCTGATTCGATGGCCGTGACGCGCTGTGCAACGTACGATCCATCCGCACGGTCATGCCGGTAGCCCTGTTGCTTTTGCCCAAGGTGGTAGTTGCGGATATTGTCTGCAGCTTCTGTCAGGTCAGCAAGCAATTGGGGATCGAAGCGTTCAACCGCTTCTTTAATTTCATCTTCGGTCACTTTTAAGGCAGACAAGTCTGCCTGGTCCCATTTTTTTGCAAAGCGCAATAAAGCGCTATCGCCTTCGGTCCGTACCGTTTCAATGATTTCTTTTACTGCCTGCAGTTGCTGCTGGGTGCAGTCGGCTAATTGGCGCCGGATCGACAATTCGCCTGTCAGGTTTTGGATGTTCATTTCTCCACCTGCTCCCGCAATTTATCGACTAGTTCTGTGATGCGCTGCTGCTTCAAGCGATAGCTTACCGGGTTTGCGATAAGGCGAGAGGTGATGTCTGCAATTTTTTCATATTCCACAAGGCCATTATCTTTTAAAGTCCGCCCAGTCGAAACAATATCGACGATGCGGTCGGACAAACCGATCAGTGGTGCCAATTCGATGGAGCCATTCAGTTCGATGATTTCGACTTGCTCGCCTTTGCTGCGGTAATAATGGGAAGCGACGGCTGGATATTTCGTCGCAATACGCGGCGTGACTTCATCCATTTCGGTATTCGGCAAGCCGGCTGTCGCGATATAACAAGCACTGATGCCGAGGTCCAATAATTCGTGGACGTCTCGGTCATGCTCTAACAAGACGTCTTTTCCTGCAATTCCGATATCCGCAACCCCATGCTCGACATAAGTCGGCACATCCATCGGCTTCGCGAGGATAAAGCGGAATTTCTCGTTTGGTGCTTCGACAATCAGTTTGCGCGAGTCGTCGAGCTCTTTTGGCAAATCATAACCAGCTCCGACCAATAGTTCATAGGCTTCCTCAAAAATTCTGCCTTTTGGCATGGCAATCGTTAATTCATCCATTATCCAGCGCCTCCCCTCTGATGACTTCGGTGAACAAGTCCGTAAACGGCTCGAGTGCTTGTACCGCTGGTGCATACTGTAAAGTCACTCGTTTTCCTGATGCCCTCATTTGCTGAGCTTTCTCAAATGCACGCTGCTCGCTTTGTTCGTCGAATAAAATCAGCGTTTGTGGTTCTTCGATTTTTTCAGGTGATACCGATTCGAGCAGACGGTCAACCCGCAAACCGAACCCGGTCGCACCGACCTGCAAGCCAAATTGCTCCATCAAGCCGTCATAACGCCCGCCACTGCCGAGCGGAAAGCCGCTGCCTGCTCCGTAACATTCAAATACTAAGCCTGTATAATACGTCATATGGCTGCTGAAGGAGATATCAAAAGTGATTGCATCCCCGAGCCCATTGCGTTTGAATAACTCTTCGAGACGCTCCATATCGTGGTAGAGCTTAATTTGTTCTTCATTTTCATTGTTGATCCATTGTTTCCAATCGGCTACTGTTGTCGCCTGCATCAATGCCAAGAACGATGCTAATTTGTTTGATGAAATGGGCAGTTCTCTCGAAAGTTGTTCCACCCCTACCCCGTTTTTGGCGACAAAAAGTTCGCGCACTTTGCTGCTTTGTTCACTGTCCAGCCCGAAATCAGCCAAGATCAGTTCAAGTAGTCTCGTGTGACCGACGACAATGCGGGCGGAACCAACACCTACTTGCTTCAGAATATCCCAAGCCAAACTGATCACTTCCGCATCCGCGTATAAGGAATCGTCGCCAATCAACTCGACGCCCATTTGCTCGAATTCCGCAGGGCGGCCGCCTTCGCGTTTTTGAGCCCGGAATACATTAGAATAGTAGCCGAGACGAATCGGCATTTTCTCGCGCAATAGTTTTGATGCTGCAACTCGCGCGATCGGAGAAGTCATATCTGGTCGCAAGACGAGCGTTTTTCCTTGGCTATCGAGCAGCTTGAACAAAGCATCATCTGAGATAGCAGAAATTCTTCCAATTGTTTCGTAATATTCCAAAGTCGGCGTCTGCAATAATTCGTAGCCTGCTTGCTCAATCAGCTCAGTGCCTTGTTTTCTCAAATTCGCTTTTTGTTTTGCAATTACAGGAAAATCGTCACGCATGCCTAATGGTTTCTCAAACATTTCGATGGTCATCGTTGAACACTTCCTATTATCGGTTATTTCACTTTAGTTCGCTAGAGTGATGAATCGTTAAAGTGATTCTTATTTTAGCGCAAGCCGCTTTGGCCCGTCAAGCAAGGAGAACAGAAAAAATCCTGAAAGCGCTGAGCTTTCAGGATTTTGCTTGTCGATCGGCCATTTCTTCGGCTGTATAGATGATTTTCATCGGATTGCCGCCGACAAAAGCTCCAGCCGGTACATCTTTATGGACGAGCGTGGCAGCGGAGACAATAGCACCGTCTCCAATCTTGATGCCGGGCAAAATCGTACTGTTTGCTCCGATCATGACACGGTCGCCAATCAAGACGTCGCCGAGCCGATATTCTTCGATCAAGTATTCATGTGCGAGTATAGTCGTATTATAACCGATTACGGTATTAGCGCCGACTTCTATGCGTTCCGGAAACATCAAATCCGGCATGACCATGAGCGCAAACGAAGTTTCTTTGCCGACAGTCATGCCAAGAAACTTCCGATACAGCCAGTTTTTCAATGGCAAAAATGGCGTGTAGCGAGCGGTCTGGATGACCAGGAAGTTCTTTGCTACTTTCCAGAACGGCACTGTCTTGTAGATGTGCCAAAGCGAATTCGCCCCTTCGACCGGATAACGCTCGGTGCGTCTCATTTAACGCCTTCTTTTGTCAGTTCCAATAAATCGGAAATATGTTGCAGCATGAAGTCCGGTTCAAAGCTCGCTAAAAACTCTTCTCCTTTGGCAGTCCAAGAAACGCCAGCTGTGCGAACCCCGGCATTTTTCCCACCTTCGATATCATGTGAATTGTCACCAATCATTAAAGCATCTTCCCGATCCGCTTCCAGTAAACGTAGGGCCAACTCAAGCGGTTCTGGATGCGGTTTCGGGTTTTGTACATGATCTAATGCTACTAACACATCAAACACATCATCAACGCCCATCAAACGCAAGCCATGTAAAATGGTTTCTTCCCGCTTGGTGGAAACGATCGCCATCTTCAAGCCTCTCGACTTCAGCATACGCAAAGTTTCTGTGACCCCGTCATATTCCGACACCAGATCGTCATGGAGTGTGCGGTTCAACCGGCGGTATTGGTCGCTCAGTTCATTGACCTTGTCCGGGGCAATATTTGTAAAAGTTTGTTCGAGTGATGGCCCGATAAAATGCAAAACATCCTCCCGGCCATATTCACCAGGAAAATGTTCGCCGAGCACCGTTAGGAACGTCTGAACGATTAATTCATTCGTATCCAGCAACGTTCCGTCAAAATCAAATAATAATGTGTTTATTTCTTTGTTCATGTAGAGAGCACTTCCTTCCGATTGTCTTCAGCCCGCCGCCATAGATAAGAAATGAATATCGTTAAAGCGAGGGCGGTAATGACCCGAATTAATAATAATGGCCAGATTGGGATGCCGAGCGGGATGAAGATCAATGTATCTTCAACTACTGCATGGCACGCCACCAGGAAAATAAAAGCGAGCGTCGCGTCTTTGCGGCTGACGCCATCTTCTTGGACAGCCTGGATCATGACCCCAGCTCCCATCGCTAACCCGAAAATCAGTCCGGAAGCGAGCGTCAAAGAAGTATTTTTCTCGACGCCAATCAGCCGGGTGAGCGGCCCCATCATATTCGAGATTTTCTGTAAATACTGGCGATCTTTCAATATTTGAATCATCAGCATAAGCGGGATGACGATCATCGCTAGTTGGAGTACACCAAAGCTCGCTTTTTCCAATCCCAGCATAAAAATACCTAGCCAGGTTTCTGGAGCAGCAGCGACTTCAGGTGTAAATCCATATTGCGCAACTTCTCCGCCACCGGACCAGAATAGATTGATCAAGAGGCCGGACAAAGCAGCCAAACCAAAACGAACCACCAGAACAATCCATAACCGGACACCAACTTTCAAGGCAACGCCGGTTTCGATAAAGATGTTATGCGAGAACGATAACATAACCGCCAAGATGAATACTTCTTTGACGGTCAGTTCAAGCGATAGAATCCCAGCAATTCCTGCATACAGATTGAGTGCATTGCCGAGCACGAGCGGTACGGCCGCCTCGCCACTGAGTCCAAAAATCCCCATGACCGGCGCCACCAAGTCGATGATAAACGGCAGCACTGGCGTGAATTGCAGCATGGTGACAAGCAAAGTGATCGGAAAAATGATTTTCCCGAGTGACCACGTAGTCTTTAATCCGGCTTTCAAGCCATTTTTCACTGTCGACATTCGATCTCTTCTTTCCTCGTTATTTATCCAAATAGCGCGGCGGGTTTTTGATGGCCACTCGCCGGTAAATGATGAACGCGAGCCCGATGATGATTGCTATGACCGACACAAGCTGTGCAGCGCGCAATTCGCCGATGACGTATAAGCTATCGGTACGCATGCCTTCGATGAAGAAACGCCCAACCGAATACCAAATCATATAGAAGAAGAACATTTCCCCGCGCACCAAATTGACTTTGCGCAGCAGCAGCAAAATAATGATTCCAACCAAGCTCCATAATGATTCATAAAGGAAGGTCGGATGGTAATAAGCGCCATCTATGTACATATGATTGATGATCCAGTCAGGAAGGAATAAATTCTCCAGAAATTGACGCGACACTTCCCCGCCATGTGCTTCCTGGTTGATAAAATTGCCCCAACGCCCGATCGCCTGACCGATTAAAATACTCGGTGCGAGTATATCAGCTACTTTTAAAAATGGCGTATTGCGTCGTTTTGTGAACACATATGCGACAATGACCGAAGCAATCAACGCGCCGTGTATCGCGATTCCGCCGTTCCAAATGGCGATGATTTGAGCGGGCTGATCCCGGTAATTCTCCCATTCGAACAGAACATAATAAATACGGGCGCCGACAATGGCAAGCGGCACCGCCCAAATCAATAAGTCGGTGAGGTAATCTGGGTGAAGCCCACGTTTGACCATTTCTTTTTGCCCGACAAGAAAGGCAATGACGATGCCCGTTGCAATAATGACGCCATACCAACGGACATCGATCGGCCCGAGTGAAAATGCAGTCGGATCGATCGCTGCTAAAACTGAATACATATAGTGCACCTTCCCATTCGCTTAATTTGTATCTTGCGAGATGACATCATCAAGTCGCTTGGAGAATTCCTCAGCAGCGTTGACCCCCATCCGTTTCAGGCGGTAGTTCATCGCCGCTACTTCGATAATGACAGAAAGGTTACGTCCTGGACGTACAGGAATCGTCAACTTCGTCACATCCGTATCAATGATTTTCATGGTCTCTTCCTCAAGGCCGAGACGATCGTAAGTTTTGTCTTGATCCCAAATCTCGAGATCAATGACAAGTGAAATACGCTTGAAGTTACGTACGGCACTCGCTCCGAATAAAGTCATGATGTCGATGATGCCGACACCGCGGATCTCCAGCAGGTATTCAATTAGCTTTGGTGGATGCCCAACGAGCGTGCTTTCGCCTTCTTGACGAATTTCCACACAATCATCCGCTACAAGGCGATGGCCTTTCTTAACTAGTTCCAAAGCCGTTTCACTCTTACCGACGCCACTTTTTCCGGTAATGAGCACACCGATTCCGTAAATATCGACCAATACCCCGTGCACAGCTGTCGTCGGAGCGAGCTGGCTTTCCAGGAAGTTTGTTAATAAGCTGGAAAAGCGGGTAGTGGTCATGTTCGTCCCGAGTACCGGCACATGTTTTTCAGAAGAGGCAATGACCAACTCTTCCGGCACATCGACGCCGTGGGATACGATGATAGCAGGTGTATCTTCTGCACACAATTTCATCATCCGGTCAAGACGTTCCTCAGGTTTAAGCATCGCAAAAAATGATAGTTCTGTTTTCCCGAGCAATTGCATGCGATTTGCTGGATAATGAGTAAAATAGCCTGCCATCTCTAATCCCGGTCTCGAAATATCGCTGATGGCAATATGCCGCCCGATGCCTTCTTCGCCGCTGATGAGTTTCAAGCCGAACATCTCCATCACTTGTTTCACTGTTACTTGTCCCATAGTTTTCCCTCATTCCCCCTGCTGCGCAAAATTCGGTCTTCCAAATAGCCCTTCTGTTTTGCGGTCGGTTTGTTTTCATTTTAACATGGAAAAAAAGAAATTGAAGAATTTCGTCCCCTTTCTCACCCTTTCCTTCTATATAAAGAATGAAAGGGGAGATATGTGATGAAGATTATCATTGATGCAGGACACGGGCCAGGGACAATCGGCAAACGGACACCAGATGGCAGGATGCGTGAGTTTCATTTTAACAGCGCTGTTGCGGAAGAAGTCAAAAAGCGGCTGATAGCAGAAGGATACATCGTGTTATTTAGCCACCAATTAGACCGCGATGTCCCGTTAAAAGAACGGACCCGCTTGGCTAACAGCTCTGGCGCAGAGCTGTTAGTATCGATTCATGCGAATGCCTCCGGAAATAACTATAGTCCGGCGCAAGGCATTGAAACTTTCATTTACCCGACTGCACCACAGCGCACTCAGAAGTTCGGCCGACTACTCCAAAACTCGCTAATTGCCTCGACGCAACGGAAAGACCGCGGACTGAAAACTGCAGATTTCGCCATGCTGCGAGATACTGTTATGCCGGCTGTTTTGGTCGAGTGCGGATTTATGACCCACCGTCATGAAGCAGCTCTACTGCAATCTGCCGATTACCGCATGCGTTGTGCACGCGCCATCAGTTTTGCAATCACTTGCATGGAACTAGAACGCTAAAAAGCCCAGTGGAGAAAATTCTCCACTGGGCTTTTTTCTTTGTTTAGTCGATCGTTAAATAACGCACCAGGATCGATCCTGTTTTCGTTTCACCGTAAACGAGCAATGGCCCAGCAGCAGACTCAACATCCCCATTTTTCGTGAAATGCATTTTTTTCTGCATAAACTGGCCTTGTTCATGACTGCTATTGATGTCCGACAGCATAACGTCCATACGACCAAGATTAGAAGAGACTTCCCCTCTCAGCGCCAAATGCTGCGGAATGTAGATTTCCACATTGCCGGCCAAAGTCTTCGCTTCGAGTTTCTTCGCTTCTTTGCTGCGCGTCGTCGCGACGACATTGCCGTTTAAGGACTTCGCGTCAATGTCTTCGATGTCTCCATCGATATAAATGCGACCATTTAAAGTTTCCGCTTCAACTTCACGGCCCTTCACTTCCATCATCTGAATCGGGCCATTGGCCGTTTCAAGCTCAGCTTCTTCAAATTGCATCGTTTTCAAGTCAATTTTCCCATTGGCGGTTTTGACTTTGATCAATGCGGAATCGATGCGTTTCATAGTGAAACCACCATTGAATAAACGAACGACAATTTGCTCGAATGTCGCTGCTGGCACGTACAAGACAATATTTACTTGCGTTGTTTTCATATCGCTGATGATGCGCAATTTGCGGTCATCGGCAATGAAAACGAATTTCTCCAGAAAGTCCTGTTTAGCTTGCTCTGGTGATTCTGAACGGAATGCTTTAATGCTGCATTCTGCACGGATTGACCCGTCCTGTGAAGGAAATACTTCTAGTTGCCCATTCGCAATATCCGCAATAATGGTATGCAAATCTGCACTTTCTTCCGTAAAGGTATGTTCAAAACGGCTTGCTTCACCGAATGGCGAATCAAATTCCATCGTTTTCAGCTTATCAGCGGACGTCTGCATGAAATGCATCATTCGGTCGCCAAGTTCGTTGAAATCCTTGGACATGTTTTTGGAAAAGTTCTTGGAGAAATCCTTTGAAAAGTCTTTGGAAAACTTCTTGAACATGTCCTCAGGACGGAAGAATCCACGTTTGCCGCGCGGATTGCGGTAGGTTTCGCGACTGTAATCTTTCGATGTATTGGCTGATTCCCCGCTGTCGACCGCTTTCAATAACTCAACTGCTTCACGTGCCGAGATCGTGCCATTTTCAACCATGTCCAAAATGCGTTCTTTTTCACTTTGCATATCGTTTGGCCTCCTCTTCGGATTCCTGCCTCAGCAGAAATTCCTGTCTACTTTAATGATACGTTTGGCCATGCGGAAAGTTTCACTTTGCCTTTCTTTTCTTGGCACTTGCCTTTCCGACCAATTCTTCCATGCGTGCGCGGTCTCGCTCGAGAATCGGCTTCAAGTACATCCCTGTATAAGATCCCTCAACTTTGGCGATGTCTTCAGGTGTACCAGTCGCTAAGATTGTACCGCCTTTGTCTCCGCCCTCTGGACCAAGATCAATTAAGTAATCGGCCGTTTTAATTACATCGAGATTGTGCTCAATCGTCAATACCGTATCGCCATTGTCCACTAGCCGTTGAAGCACTTTCAACAAACGTGAAATATCATCGGCGTGAAGACCTGTCGTCGGTTCGTCCAGAATATAAAACGATTTCCCATTAGAACGTTTATGAAGCTCCGAAGCCAGTTTAACACGCTGTGCTTCACCGCCCGATAACGTGGTCGCCGGTTGTCCGAGCGTCACATAACCAAGTCCGACATCGACAATGGTTTTCAGTTTGCGGTTGATCTTTGGAATGTTTTCGAAGAATCCATACGCGTCTTCCACCGTCATTTCCAATACGTCTGCGATGTTTTTATCTTTGTATTTCACTTCCAATGTTTCGCGGTTATAGCGTTTGCCGTGGCAAATTTCACATGGCACGTAAACATCCGGCAAGAAATGCATCTCGATTTTGATGATGCCATCGCCGCGGCAGGCTTCACAGCGACCGCCTTTCACGTTGAAACTAAAGCGCCCTTTTTTATAGCCGCGCACTTTCGCTTCATTAGTTGTCGCGTAAACATCGCGGATATCATCGAACACGCCTGTGTAGGTGGCTGGGTTAGAACGTGGCGTACGCCCAATCGGTGACTGGTCGATATCGATGACTTTTTCCAATTCGCCAATGCCTTCTACCGATTTATGCCGGCCCGGTTTGGCGCGTGCACGGTTCAATTTATGAGCTAATGATTTGTAAAGGATCTCATTGATCAATGTACTTTTTCCAGAACCGGAGACTCCTGTGACCGCTGTAAACAAACCGATTGGAATATCGACGTCGACATTTTTTAAATTGTTTTCGGATGCTCCCCGGATGGAAATCTTGCGGTCGTTCGGCTGTCTGCGTTCGACTGGCAGCGGAATGAATTTCTTGCCGCTCAAATACTGGCCGGTTAACGACTTCTTGTTTTTCATCACTTTTTCGGGAGTCCCGGCAGCGATGATTTCGCCTCCGTGTACACCCGCTCCAGGTCCAACGTCGATCAAGTAATCCGCTGCCATCATGGTGTCTTCATCGTGTTCTACGACGATCAGCGTATTGCCGATATCACGCATGTTTTTTAACGTGTTAATCAATCGGTCATTATCACGCTGATGAAGGCCAATGGAAGGTTCGTCAAGAATATAGAGGACGCCTGTCAGCCGTGAACCGATTTGCGTGGCAAGACGGATACGCTGGGCTTCCCCGCCTGACAAAGTACCGGATGCGCGGTTCAGTGTCAGGTAATCGAGCCCCACATTGATGAGGAAACCGACACGTTCTTGAATTTCCCGGAGGATCATATTAGCGATTTGGCGGTCTTTTTCGGATAGCGTCAAGCTATCGAAAAACGCTTGCGCTTCCGTGATCGAATACTCCACCACTTGACCGATGTGCAGGTCATTCACTTTAACGGCAAGCGATTCTGGCTTCAACCGGTAGCCTGAGCATGTCGGACACGGCTGCTGGCCCATAAATTTCTCCATCATGTCGCGGATATAATCTGAACTGGTTTCTCGGTAACGGCGGTCGACATTCGCGAGCACGCCTTCAAAGAAAATATGGCTGTCGCGGATTTTGCCGTAGTCGTTTTCATAACGGAAGCGAATTTTTTCACGATCGGATCCGTGCAGGATGATGTTGACCTGGTCTTCGGGCAATTCCTTCATCGGTACGTCCATTTCAATTCCGAAATGACTGCATACCGCTTGCAGCAGTTGAGGGTAGTATTGGGAACTGGTCGGGCGCCACGGAGCGATGGCATGATCCGCGAGGCTAACGTCCCAATCGGGAATGACTAGCTCCGGATCAACTTCCAGTTTCATCCCGAGCCCGTCACATTCCGGACAAGCCCCAAATGGCGAGTTGAAAGAAAACATGCGTGGCTCCAATTCACCGATGGAAAATCCGCAAATGGGACAAGCATGATGTTCGCTGAACAACAATTCCTCTTCGTCCATAACGTCCACCAGTACGCGTCCTTCACCGAGGCGCAAGGCAGACTCCAACGAATCGCTCAAGCGCGGGGCGATTCCCTCTTTCATGATGACGCGGTCAATAACCACTTCAATAGAATGCTTTTTGTTTTTGTCGAGTGAAATATTATCATCCAAGTCGATCAGTTCGCCATTGACACGTACCCTTACATAGCCTTGCTTTTTGATGTCTTCTAGCAGTTTCACATGTGTGCCCTTGCGCCCTGATACGAGTGGTGCCAGCACTTGCATACGTGTCCGCTCCGGATATTCGACTAAACGGTCGACCATTTGCTCGACTGTTTGCGACGAGATTTCAATGCCGTGATTTGGGCAGATTGGCTTGCCAATCCGCGCATACATAAGTCGGATATAATCGTAAATTTCTGTAACCGTCGCTACGGTCGACCGCGGGTTTTTACTGGTCGTCTTCTGGTCGATCGAAATCGCTGGAGACAAACCTTCAATTAAATCGACATCTGGTTTGTCCATTTGACCGAGAAATTGTCGTGCATAAGACGACAAGGACTCGACGTAGCGGCGCTGGCCTTCTGCATAGATCGTATCGAACGCCAGTGATGATTTTCCAGAACCGGATAAACCGGTCATGACGACGAGTTTGTCGCGGGGAATCTTCACGTCGATGTTTTTTAAATTATGGGCACGCGCGCCTTGTATGCGTATCTCTTGGTTTTTCAAGTCCTATCATCCTTCCGCTTTCAATTCCAACACTGTATCACGAAGCTCTGCAGCCCGTTCGAAATCGAGCGCTTTTGCCGCTTCTTTCATCTCTTTCTCGAGTAAAGTAATGAGCTTCACGCGATCTTCTTTTTTGAGTTTCTTTCCTTCGACCGCTTTGCTGACATACTCTTCCGCTTCTTCCGCTGCTTCTGTTGCACGAATGACGTCGCGGATTTTTTTCTTTATCGTTACTGGCGTGATGCCATGTTCTTCATTATAAGCTGCTTGGATGGTCCGGCGGCGTGTCGTCTCATCCATTGCTTTTTGCATGGAATCCGTCACGCGGTCAGCATACATGATGACATGGCCGTTTTCGTTCCTGGCAGCGCGTCCCATCGTTTGAATCAGGGAACGTTCTGAACGCAGGAATCCTTCTTTATCTGCATCGAGTATGGTCACCAATGACACTTCAGGAATATCAAGTCCTTCACGAAGCAAGTTGATGCCGACCAGCACATCGTAGACACCCATCCGCAATTCGCGAATGATTTCAATGCGCTCGAGTGTCTTGATCTCAGAGTGCAGGTAATTGACTTTGACGCCTGCTTCTTTCAGGTAATTCGTTAAGTCTTCCGACATTTTTTTCGTCAAAGTTGTGACCAAGACGCGTTCACCGCGTTCTTTGCGCTGCTGAATTTCATCCATGAGATCATCAATTTGTCCTTCAATAGGCCGAATTTCGATTTCTGGGTCCAGCAAGCCTGTCGGCCGGATGATCTGCTCTACCATTTCCGGAGTATGTTCGAGTTCATAAGGGCCGGGCGTTGCAGAAACGAATACGGCCTGGTCAATATGTTCTTCGAATTCATCAAATGTTAACGGACGGTTGTCCATCGCTGATGGTAGGCGGAAACCGTGGTCGACCAGCACTTTTTTACGCGCTTGGTCACCGTTGAACATGCCGCGGACTTGCGGCAGCGTAACATGGCTTTCGTCGACCACTAACAAGAAATCATCCGGGAAATAATCAATCAAGGTGTAGGGTTGTGCGCCTGCCGGACGCAAGGTCAAATGGCGTGAGTAGTTTTCGATACCGGAGCAGAAGCCCATCTCACGCATCATTTCCAAATCATAGCGCGTACGTTGTTCGAGCCGCTGCGCTTCGAGCAATTTATCTTCTGCTCTCATTTCTTTCAAGCGCTCTTCGAGTTCCGCTTCGATATTTTCAATCGCTCTGACCATTTTGTCTTCCCGCGTCACAAAGTGAGAAGCCGGAAAAATCGCGACGTGTTCGCGGTCGCCAATGATTTCCCCAGTCAAAGCATCGACTTCCCGTATGCGGTCGATTTCATCACCGAAAAATTCCACACGCAAACAGCGCTCATCGCGTGAAGCCGGGAATATTTCGACCACATCGCCACGTACGCGGAATGTCCCGCGGATAAAGTTGATGTCGTTGCGTTCATACTGCACATCGACTAATTTTCTCAGCAACTGATTGCGCTCGATCTCCATCCCCTTGCGCAGTGAAACGACTAGTTCCCGGTATTCTTTCGGAGAACCTAGACCGTAAATGCAAGACACTGAGGCAATAACAATGACATCGTCTCGCTCAAACAAAGAACTGGTCGCCGAGTGGCGCAATTTGTCGATTTCGTCATTAATGCTGGCATCTTTTTCTATAAAAGTATCCGACTGCGGCACATAAGCCTCAGGTTGATAATAGTCGTAATAACTGACAAAGTATTCGACGGCATTATCGGGGAAAAATTCCTTGAATTCGCTATAAAGCTGTCCAGCCAAGGTCTTGTTATGGGCCATGACCAAGGTCGGTTTTTTTACTTCTTGGATGACATTCGACATCGTATACGTTTTCCCTGTACCGGTCGCACCAAGCAGAGTCTGGAACCGCTTGCCATCGATGACGCCTTGGGTCAATTGGGAGATGGCTTCCGGTTGGTCGCCAGCCGGTTCATAAGGAGCTTGCAAGTTAAATTCCTTTTTCATGGATAGGTCCTCCTGTGTTTTTCGCTACTTCTACTTTAACATATGCCCTAAAATTCCCCTAACAAAAAGCGAACGTATGTTTTTTTCTAAGGATTTTCAGTTTAGTCTCTCCTTAACTGGCGAATTTCCCGTTCTTTCATGGAGCCATTTACCTAATGAAGACATAGAAAAGCCGCCCGGAGTCATCTCCGGGCGGTCTTGTTATTCTTCTTCCCGCTTCAACTCTTGCAGTTGAGCAGTATATGTGTCGAAAGATTTGCGGTCGTTATGATCCAGGGCTTCATCGATAAGTGCCAGCAATTGCGTTTCCTGTTGTTCGCGGTGTACATGCTTCAAGAACAGATCCAAATAAATCTCATTCAATAGCTTTTCCGCTTCCGTGATCTTTTTTGTTTGAGCCATCGCTTTCATGAAGTCAGCATAAGAATAATAGTTTTCCATTCTTCTTCACCCCGAATGCTTTTCATTAGTATACACGAAGAAACAAGAAAGAAGCAATAGTTTTTTGAAAATTACAACGAGATTGAAAAAATAATTATTTCTAAAAATAATTATTGTGTATTTTCCATTTTTTATTATAATAATTTATGTAAAGTAAATTTAGGGGGTAAATATTCATGGGTAAGAAGAATCAATATCCTATCTCTTATACAATTTGCAGCAACACATATGCGTTGCTCCCGTATATGGATGGCCAACGGCTCTTGACTCGAGTCATTGAAGACCGCAGTGAATTTCTGGTCGAGGAATCGGTCTATAAAATCGTGGCAAAGTCATGCTCTTTCTATCGAGGCTCCCTCGCTAGCGCTACACTCTACGCACAAAAAGCCATTGGCGTAAAACACAAACCGCCGATCATTGTTGGCGAGTATTACGGCAACCCGCTGATTTTCTTTCCTACTCACTCTCCGAAAAACAAGGATTCCATCTGGTTCAATTTCGATGCCATCGATTTGATTGCCGCGGATGACAGCGGTCGGGGCAGTTTGGTATCACTTAGCAATGGTGTCGTCGTTCCTGCTGATATCTCTCCCATTGCGCTTCGAAACCAGCATTCATTTACCGGTTCTTTGCGCCGCTATTTCAAAAAAGCACAGCGCGTCCACAACCACCGAATGAACTATGTGACAAAACGGGCATTTCCACCTCGCAGCCAACAGCCACTCGATTAAAATGCTTGAGCGGCTGTTGTCAGATAAAGCCTCAATTGATCTTCAACGGCATTTTTCAAACGAATATTCAAATAGCGGCGATGGTCTTCATAACCGCCGTAGCAAAACACATATTCCGAGAAATTGTCGTCTTTACTTCCCCGCCTAACCTTCATGCCATTGGCCCTCATCAATTCGATGATCTCAGCCAGATCTCCCCTTACCTGCTCGATTGCCCGGTCCAGCAATTCCACATAGGGGGCTTTCAGTTTGAACGGACTTTTTTTTACCCATTCGCGATCCCGCTCTAAAATGAGGAGTACCATCGGCAATTGCACCCGCTTCTCAAAAACGGCTATTTCCGCCCTTGAAATCAGGGGCATATCCTCACCCCCCCAATAATTAGGAACAAGTGTTCTTATTTTTATTTTACTCGGGAATCTGCAAATTGCAAGAGGCGCTAGTTAAAAAAGAACGATTTTGTTTGCTTTTTTGCTATGTCAGAAGGACCGGCCGCCTGTTATGTCCATATTAAAAACGCCTTTTCAGCATACGGGTTCGAAACCTGCATGCCGATAAGGCGTTTTTTTATCTGATAGCTCGGAACGCCCATAGCGACCCGACGAAAAAGACTGACGAAACCCATAGGAACGGTTCTTGCCAGAACCATACGGATAGTGAAATGCCGGAAAATGATAGCAGCGAGAAGATGCCGGCGAACATCCGACTTTGTAAATTTCGCTGATGTTCCCGTTCTCTGCCTTCCTTATTTTCTAAGTAATGACGGATGCGTTCTGGCTCATCAAGAAAGTTGATGAGTTTTTGCGGGAATGCCCGCGCCGGCCCTGTCGAATTGAGGATCCAGCGAAAGACATCTTCCTTGCCGAAAATCCCTTTGCCTTCGCGCTTAGTCGAAGCCCATTCCAGTACGCGCGGACGCGCCAGGGCGAATAGGTCGACTTTCGGGTCCAAAACATGCAAGACGCCGACAAAAATCGATGTGGCACGGCCGAAAAAGGCGAATTCCGCCGGCAGCTGCACGGGCTGTGTGCGGACAATATTCTGCATGTCCTGCAGCAGGCGCTCGACGACAAAGCTGTCCATCTGCATCAATTCGTTTGATTCGTATGCGGCGACGAGCCGCTCGACAGCATCTGCCAATAGATTGCGGTCTGCGTTCGGCAGCAGGAAGCGCAAGTCTTCCAAACCGTCGAGCACTTGTTCATAGTTCTTGAACAAGATGCCTTCTGCAATCAGCAGGATCGCCTGCGAATCGCGTTCGGAAATCGTGCCGATCATGCCAAAATCGATCAACACAATGGTACCATCGGGCTTCAATAGGATATTGCCGCCGTGCGGATCAGCATGGAACTGTCCGCCATAAAGCACTTGCTCTAAAAACAGGATAAACAGCCGTTCCGAAATTTCATGGCGGTCAAGGCCATGCTCTTCGATAAAACTGACATCGGTAATTCTTGCCCCTTCAATCCATTCCATCACCAGCACGCGGCGCGTCGTGTATTCATCGTAATACACCGGGATGTGGACGCCGTTCATTTCCGCGAAGCGGTCTGCAAAAGCACGGCCGTTCTGGAGTTCGCCGACAAAATTCAGTTCCGCGCCGATCGTTTCGGTCATTTCGACGTATAGCTGGTCAAAATCAACTTGCTTGGTGAATGGGGTGAATTTCTTGGCAAGCCAGATGACGATGCGCATCGCCTGGAAATCCGCACGGATGATGCGGTCCGTTCCCGGCCGTTGCACTTTGACTGCGACTTCGGTGCCGTTTTTCAAGCGCCCTTTGAACACTTCGCCGATGGAGGCGGACGCGACGGCCTGGTCCGAAAGTTCATCCAGATAATTGCCATGCTCGACATTCCATTCCTGCTCGAGCACTTCAATGATGTCTTTTCGCGGCACGGATGGCACGCGGTCGGTCAATCCCTCGAGCTCCGCCAAAAAGCTCGGCGGCATGATATCCGCGCGGGTTGACAGGAATTGGCCCAATTTGATCATCAAGCCGCCCAGTTTGAGCGCCAATTCCTTGTATTCTTTCGCCTGGCGGGTGACGAGCTCATTCCAGCGCTGTTCGACAACTGGAGTCCACTTGCCCCTATTGCGCCTTTGGAAAAGCGCCACTTGCAAATAAAATCGGATCGCCATGGAAACGATGCGGTAAATACGCAGATATGTAACCTGGTTCATGAATGAGCTCCCCCCTGTTGTTCCCATTATAGAGTTTGGTGACAGATTAGTCCAAAAAGTGGTATGTTTTTAACGGATGGATTATCAAAGGGGGATGGATATGGAAACGATTCATTATGAACAAAAAGGAAATTTGGCCTTCATTACGTTGAACCGGCCCGATGCAATGAATGCATTCAATTACGATATGCTTGCGGAACTTGGGCAAGTGGCAGAGGCAATCCGCATCAATCCGGATATCCGTGTCGTCATCTTCACGGGCGCTGGCGACAAGGCCTTCAGTGTCGGGGCTGATTTGAAAGAACGCAAGACCTTAACGCAAGACCAGGTCAAGCGTAATATTTACAAAATTGGCGAAGTGTTCACGACCATCGAAAACTTGCCGCAGCCGACCATCGCCATGATCAATGGCTATGCCTTTGGCGGTGGGATGGAACTCGCCTTGGCATGTGATTTCCGCATTGCCACAGACGATACACTTCTTGGCTTGACCGAAACGAGTCTTGCAATCATTCCAGGCGCCGGCGGCACGCAGCGTTTGCCAAGATTGATCGGGGAAGCAAAAGCGATGGAGCTGATCTTGACAGCACGTCGCCTGAAGTCGGCAGAAGCGCTCGATTATGGGCTCATCACCCGCATGGCAAAAAGTGAAGATTTGGCGCAAGTGACCGGCGAATTTGCAGATTCGATTCTGGCGAACGGCCCAATCGCCTTGCAGCAAGCCAAATTTGCGATTAAACACGGCATGAACGCCGATATGCAGACAGGTTTGCAAATCGAGCGAAAAGCTTATGAAATCACCATCCCGACTGAAGACCGGGTAGAAGCATTGCTCGCATTCGGCGAAAAACGCAAGCCGCAGTTCAAAGGGCGTTAACCAAAAAAAGCCAAACGGAAAATATTTCTCCGTTTGGCTTTTTTTATTGGATGCGTTTCATCCACTCGACAATCTCTTGTAATCTTGCAAAACGTAAATTCGGTTTTCCTGTGCGCGATAAATTATGGTCGGCTTCTGGAAAACGAACGAATTCAGTTTCTTTACGCATGCTCTTCAACGTAATGAACAATTGCTCAGCTTGCTCAATCGGGCAGCGATAATCGTTTTCCGAATGCAAGATCAACAGCGGTGTCTCGATATCTTTCGCATATTTCAGCGGGGAATGCTCCCACAATTTGTCTACATTGTCCATGGCAGCCCCGTGCTGCCATTCGCTGAAATAATAGCCGATGTCCGAAACCCCGAAAAAGGAAATCCAGTTGCAGATTGAACGCTGCGTAACAGCCGCTTTAAAACGGTTGGTATGTGACACAATCCAGTTGGTCATAAAACCGCCGTAGCTGCCGCCGGTTACGCCGAGCCGCTCTGTATCCACCCAGGCATTGCCTTCGATAACGCTATCAAGCGCCCCCAAGATATCCCGGTAATCTCCGCCGCCGTAATCGCCGCGTACCGCATCGACAAAGTGTTGGCCGTAGCCGTGGCTGCCTCGCGGGTTGACGTATAAAACGCCGTAGCCGTTTGCTGCGAGCAATTGCATTTCGTGGACGAATGTATTCGCGTACATGGCATGGGGCCCGCCGTGGATATTGACGACTAGCGGATATTTGCTGTCTGGTTCGTAGCCCTTTGGTTTCATGAGCCAGCCTTGGACGCCAAAGCCGTCTTCGGTCATATGCGAGACCGTTTCCGGCGCAATCAATTCCGTTTGTTCTAAATAGGAGGCATTGCATGAAGTGAGTGCAACGCGCTCTCCTGTCGAAATGGCGAGTTTGTATAGTTCACCGGGAGACACCGGGTCGCTGATCGCAGCCAGCGCAAAGCTGCCGTCTTGTGCGATATCGTACCCATAGACATGCTCGTCTTCCGGTGATGCTGGGTATACCGCGCCGTCAAGCGACGCGAAATAAAGGCGCACATCGCCTTCTGTAGATACTTGAAAGTATAAATGGTCGTCTTTCGTCCACACGACACCCGGTGCCTGTGCGCCTTGCTGATGATCCGCGACGACATAATCGCCGATCGGCGCATCGATGCCTTCTGTCAGGCATTGCGTCGTTTGCGCGGCCGTATCGTAGACATGCAATTCCGTGTGCGTGGCATTTTCATAAATGCGTGACTGCCCGACAAATGCCAAGCGCGCATCATCAAATGAAAATACGGCGTCCCCGTAATATCCATCTTGTTCGATGATGGCGGTGTCTTCTCCCGTTTCCAAATTGCGCATATAAAGCGACTGGCGGAAAACGAAATCCTGATCTTGTTGTTTCGCCGATCCGTAGACCAATTTCGTCCCGTCACGGGAAATGGCTTCCAAACTGGAATGATAGGGCCCTTCCGTCAACTGCTCCACTTTTTCTGTTTCCAGGTCCACAACGCCGATTTGACGGTGAAAGTCTTGCTTGACCAGCCCGTTGCCATCCATTTTGTATTTCATGGACTTTGTGCGGTAAGGTTCCGGCTTTTTCTTCTCTTCTTCATCCGGTTCTGCATCGGTAAATGTTTTCCCGTCTTGTGCCAGCGCATTGACCCAGATTTTCTTATTGCAAGGCGACCAGCGGAAACTGCTTACCCCTTTTTCAAAATCCGTCACAGCGCGCGCTTCCCCGCCGCTTGCCGGCAGGACATGCAATTGATTTTTGCCGCTGCGGTCGGATAGAAAGGCGATATGGCGGCCGTCTGCTGACCAGGCCGGTTGGCTATTGCGGCTTTTGCCGTAGGTCCATGGAGTCGCTTCTCCGGTTTCCAGCGAAATATGGTGCACATGGGAATGGTATGTATTTTCTTCTTCGTCCATCTTTGTCTCGATAAATACGGCCCGTTTCCCGTCCGGTGAAATCTTCGGGTCTGTCACGGACACCAGTTCAAGTAAATCTTCTATTTCCACAGCTTTTTTTGACACATGCTCAGCCTCCTGGGTATCTATTTCGATTATCGGAACAGTTGCCTTTTCACTATATCGATAATTGTCTGTCTTTTCAATCAAATCTCTCCTAAAACATGGATATCGGATTTCTCCATATAAAAACCGCTTCCCGGCAACAGCGGAAAGCGGTTCAAGATTATTTTTTCGAGGCTTGGTCTTTCAGCGAACGGCGCAAGATCTTACCGGTCGTATTTTTCGGCAGTTCATCGAGAACTTCGATATGGCGCGGTACTTTGTATTTCGCCAGATGCTCTGCGCAATACTCCTGCAGCTCTTCGATAGATACGGCATCATCTTTCAAAACCACATAGGCATTGACCGATTCGCCAAAATCAGCATCCGGCAAGCCGACGACCGCCGCTTCGACAATTCCCGGGTGGGCGAACAACACTTCTTCCACTTCACGCGGATAGACGTTATAACCGCCGACGATGATCATGTCTTTTTTGCGGTCGACGATAAAGAAATAGCCTTCTTCATCGATTTTTGCGAGATCCCCTGTATACAGCCAGCCGTCTTTGATCGCGGCTTGCGTTTCTTCTGGCATTTTATAATAGCCTTTCATGACGTTCGGGCCCCGGACAATCAACTCGCCGACTTCCCCGACTGGCACTTCATCACCAAGTTCATTGACGACTTTGTTCTCGACATTGATGATCGAAGTGCCGATCGACCCTGCTTTGCGGTCGCGGTCAATCGGGTTGAAGCAAGTGACCGGTGAAGCTTCTGATAAGCCGTAGCCTTCGGAAATGCGGACATTGAATTTGTCTTCGAAATTATGCAGCAAAGCGACAGGCATCGCGGAACCGCCGGAAATGGCCAAGCGAACAGAAGCAAAGTCCGCCGGGTCGACATCCGGCAATTGGTACATAAAGTTGAACATCGTCGGCACTCCGGCAAAGACCGTCGCTTGGGATGCTTTTGTCGCGGCGAATACTTCTTGCGGCGTAAAGCGTGGCACAAGAACGATAGTGGCACCCTGCATAAGTGGTGCATTAACGACGACCGTTAAGGCGAATACGTGAAACACCGGCAGCGTCGCCACGACGCGGTCATCCGGGGAGATTTGGAGATACTCCGCGACGTCCCGCGCGTTAGAGTAAAGATTGCCATGGGTTAGCATCGCGCCCTTCGGTTTACCGGTTGTCCCGGATGTATAGAGAATGACCGCATTATCATCCTCGACAATTTCAGCGGTTTTATTGAATGCATTGGAAGTTGCCAGAAGCTGTGTAAATGACCGGACTTTTCCTTTGACTGCTTCAGGCAATTGCGCCATTTTTTCGGCAGTCGATGGGTCGGTCTCGCAAATAACGTACGTTTCCACTGCTGGCAAGGCTTGATGCGCTTTTTCCACTAGCGGTAATAGGGCATCGAGCGCTACGACCACTTTGGCATCACTATTGTTGATGATGTAAGCGATTTCATCCGGAGTATAGATTGGATTAACCGGAACAGCTGTCGCCCCGAGACGCAAAGTGGCGTATAAAGAAATGAGAAAATGCGGGGTATTGCTTAAAAGAAATGCGACGTGGTCCCCTTTTTCCACGCCGAGTTCCTGCAAGGCCCCGGCGAATTTCGATACCGATTGGTCAAATTCGCCGTAACTTGTATCTTTGCCCATGAACGTATAAGCAATTCGGCCAGCTTCCTGTTGTGCAATTTCGTGAACACGTTCTCCCAAATTCATTGAATATCCCTCTTTCTATTGAATGAATACTCATTCATATTTACTTTTTTCATTATAAAATAAATCTTCAGACAATACAACTGCCCACCAAAAATCCCCAGTAAAAAGCCGCCAGATTTTCCACTGGCGGCTTTAAAGATCAAGAAGCTTTTAAATGAGCAACATAACGCCAACGGATCAAGAAGAAATAAAGGATTTGCATAAGCGTGAAACCGCCGAGAACGATTGCCATCTCCGATAAAATAGACAGCTCCGCAAACTCATCCCATACAACCTGAAGCGAGATAAACGCAAACGCACTGTGAATCAGTGCAAGCGCCCACGGCAAGAAAAACAGCGGAACAAGCTGTCGGTTGACGATTTTGCCAAGTTCGCGTTCGGTCATGCCAAGACGCACCATCAATTGATATTGTCTGCGATCGCGGTCGAGCCCTGTATACAATTTGAAGTAAATAAAGCTCCCTGCCGCGAGCAAGAACACTGCCGCCACCATTAAACCGATGAATAACAATAGCGCGAAAGATGATTTGAACCAACGGTATTCGTATCCCGGATTCTCAAAATAATAGTTAATGCCGGCAAAATTGCCGCTGACCATCGCTTCACTAATCGGAAAGCGGACATTTTCGCCGATCGATACCGTCTCCGTCCACTTTGGAACATGGAAAGCATAATAGCGGAAATCTGATGCATCTTGCGGATAGCCCATTAACGGTTCATCAATTTCACTGAAATCTTCGTTGTTCAGGATAATCGTATTGGCATTCAAAGTATGGGCTGGGAACAGCACTTGCGGGTAAGTCCGGTCAATCTTCAACTCCACCCCACTTTCGAGCAATTCCGTCTCTGCATAGCTTTTTTGTAATTCCCGGAGCGATTCTTGTGAAAACGGCACGAACATCGCTTCCCCATCCTGGAGATCTGCCGCTTCATAGCCTAGTGCCATTGCAAGGCGGTTGAACTCTGACAAAGACATGATGTCGACGTCATTGCCGCTTGCGCTCGACGTCTGCCTCCTGACTTCCAAAGGCACCAAGGTATAAGCCAGCTGTTGTTGTTCGAGCTCACGCTTTAATTGATTTACTTGCTGCTGTTCGAGTGTATTGCCCTCGAATGACACATAGATTAAGCCAAGCGGGTTGCTTTGGCGAAATTCTGCGGTATAGGACGTAAACGAAGCAAGCGTGCCGACTGTCAGGAAGGCTACGGTCGAGACGATGGTCACGATAAAGAACATTTGCGCACTGTCTTTTAATTTAACCGCCGCTTCCGCTAGCGATACGAGACGTGTTTTATGCCAATAAATACTGCGGCGCTTTTTATACAATTGAAGAAAAGTATGAATCGAATGGGTAAAAAACAAATACGTGCCGATCGTCGCAAGCGGAGGAACGATAAAGACCATGATGTAGACGGTGCGATCAGACACAGTCGCCGCGAGAAAATAGGCAACTCCGAGCAACACGAGCCCGAATGCCGATAAAGCTGGTGAATACGCCGCTTCCTCTTCAGTTTTCCAAAAGCCCACCAACAAATCGACGACACGTTTTGTGCGGATAAAAGACACACTGATGATTGAAATGATGATGAACAAACTGGCGAAAGCGCCAATGGTCAACACAAACGGCTTCCAAGAGAAATACAGCGGCAATTGTTCCAATTGCATGATTTCGCGGCCGATCATGAAAAAGAATTTCGTAAACGCAAAGCCAAAGACAATCCCGGCAGCGGTCGACAAGCCGCCAAGGATCATCGTCTCGAAAAACACCAACTTATTGAGCTGCTTCTTACTCATCCCGAGGTGCATTAAGACCCCGAATTCTTTGGTTCGTGCCTGTAAAAATGCGCTCAACGAATAGAACAGGAAAAACAGCGTAAAAATATACAGCACAATTTCTGCAATGAACATGCCGCGAACAGCTAATACGCGGAATCCTTCTTCTTCGAATAACGGATGAAAGATGAACATCGAGTAAATGAAAAACACCATAACCGAAAACACGCTAGCCAATAAGAAGGCCGCATAGCTTCTCAAATTCCTGAAAACGTTACGGAAGGCGAGTTGGCGAAAGGTCATTGACGGAGCCTCCCAATAGAGATAACACGTTGAGAATTTTTTGATAGAAAGTTTGTCGGCGGTCATCTCCGTAAATTTCGTTGAAGAATTCGCCGTCTTTGATGAACAGCACACGGTCGCAATAACTCGCAGCAATCGGGTCGTGCGTCACCATGATGATGGTTGTCCCTTCCTCGCGACTCAAACCGCTCAATAGCTCGAGCACATCTTTAGAAGCTTTTGAATCGAGGTTGCCAGTCGGCTCATCTGCGAGAATGAGCGTCGGGCGGTGGATGAGGGCGCGGCCGATTGCCGTACGCTGCGCTTCCCCTCCGGAAATTTCATTTGGCTTCTTATGGAGAAACGGTTGTAAATGGAGCCTGCCTGCCAATTCCTGGACGCGCTTCTCCATTTCTTTGATCGGCATGCCGTCGAGTGTCAATGGCAGCACCAAATTCTCCTCCACCGTCAGCATTTGCAACAAATTGAAATCCTGGAACACAAAGCCGAGTTGGCGACGCCGGAATAAGGGCAGCTCGTCTTTATCCAAAGAATGCGGATTGATGCCATTGATGAGGACCGTGCCGGAAGTCAAAGAATCGATTGTTGAAATCAAGTTCAAAAGCGTTGTCTTGCCGCTTCCGGAAGGACCCATCACGGCAAGAAATTCTCCTTTTTCTACTTCGAAGCTCAATTGGTTCAGCGCGCGATGCGTCACTTTTCCTTCATAGACTTTGGTCACTTCATCGATTTTCACTACTGTCATGTTGATCCCCCTACATTCTGTTCCTGATAAGGAAAGACGATTGAGACGGTTGTCCCTTGGCCTTTCGATGAAGTAATTTCCAATTCATGGCCGAGCCGGTTGCACACTTCCTGAGCCAAATACAGCCCCATTCCCGTCGATTCGCCACTCAGGCGCCCGTTCTCCCCGGTGAAAAAAGCTTTGGTGACTCGCGGCAAATCCGATGGCGGAATCCCGATGCCTTCATCACGGACCGACAGCGTAATGGTGCCTTCCGAGCAACTGGCCTGAATGTACAACTTCTTGTTTTCTTCAAATGTATATTTCACCGCATTTGTCAGCAATTGCCCGATGATGAATTTCATCCATTTACGGTCAGTCGCTACTTGAAAGCGCTCGTCGATGTCAATATCAGGATAAACGCGGCGCGAAATGAACAAGCGCTTGTTTTCTGTCACCATTTCTGACACCATGCCGCGCAGCGATGCTTGTTCGATTTGCATATCCTGTTCAAATGTGTCAAGACGCGCGTTCATCAAAACCGTATCGAGACCTGCCCGCAAACGGTCCACTTCTTCGCGGATGCTGGCCTTATCCAATTCTTCGGGCTCTTGCAATAATAAGTGCATGACCGACAGCGGCGTCTTCATCTGATGCACCCATTGATTGATGAACTGCAGGTGGCGTGCCTGTCCTGCATAAAGCGACTGAACTTCGTATTGGTACAGGCGGTATAGCTTTTGCGTATACAACTCTGTCTGAACGGTTTCAGCAGAGCGCCCTTCACGCTGCAGGGCATGCTCCATATTCGGTGGGTCGCTGAGCAAACGTTCGTAATAACGGTAGCGCATCGCAAAACGCACACCGAGAAAGCTTGCGAGCAGCAATAAACTGATGATGAATGAATAGACGGCAGTATCCGTATTGCGGAAGCCATCTAGCCAGTAGAGCATGAGAATGAATCCGACAAGCAGCAGTTGAAAGACGATAAATGCGGCATGTTCACGCAGAAACAAACGCAGCATCATTGCTCCTCCCTGCCAAGAATCAGCCTATAACCAGCGCCACGGACCGTTTCAACAAAGCTTTGGATGCCATAATCCGTCAATTTTTTGCGCACGCGGGCCATATTGACATTCAAGGTGTTCTCATCGACAAAGGCCTGGTCATCCCATAATTCTTCGAGCAATTGCTCGCGAGTGACCACTTTTGGGTAAGCGGCCATTAATAATTCCAAAATCGTACTTTCTTTTTTCTGGAGCGGAATTTCCGTTTCCCGGCAATGCAATTCAAGCCGCTCCATATATAAGATAAGTCGTCCTGCGCGTACGGTACGCTCTTCTTGTTTCGGTGCATATTCCCCGTAAGCCCTTCTTAAATGGCTTCTTATTTTGGCAAGGACGATTTCGTAATGGAAAGGTTTCGTAATGAAATCGTCGCCGCCGTTTTCCAAAGCAAACACTTGATCCATCTCGCCAGAACGTGCCGAAATAAACAAGATCGGGCAAGTGGTCTGCTGCCTTAGTTGTCGGCACCAGTAATAACCATCATAAGAAGGCAAATTGATATCCAGAAGAATTAAATGGGGGTCGAAGGCAGCGAATTCCTCCAAGATGCGGTCGAAGTCTTTCGCGGTTTCGACATGATAATGATATTTGCGCAAAGTATCCGATAACAGCGACGCGATTTTCGTGTCATCTTCTACGATGAATATCCGCTGTTCACTCATATTCCCTCCCCCTTTCGTTTCTTTCTATTCTAACAAAAGAGCCTGCTCGAAAGCAGGCTCCACAAAAAATCTTAATAAATCAACTTCAGGAAATCTTCTGTCGTGATGCCGCCGAGCAATTTCGGGATGTCGATGCCTTCAATCGCTTCAGCCAATGTTGCGCGTTCGTACTTCACACCCGTAATTGCTTGTTCAATTTCTGAGACATCGCCGACGCCGAAGAAATCGCCATAAATATGCGCTTCCTGCACAAGCCCTTTTTCCACTTGCAGACGGACATCGATTCCTCCAACCGGGAAACGATGGGAATGCTTGATGTTGAATTTAGGAGATTTGCCGTAATTCCAGTCCCAATTGGCGTAGCGTTCTTTCGACAATTCGTGAATATTGTCCCAATCTTCCTCAGTGAGTTCCCAGAATCGGACATTTTCCTCACCAGCAAAAATTGAATGCAGCACAGCTTCACGGAATTGCTCTACCGACATTTCCTGGTCCAGAAATTCCGAAATATTCGCCACACGGCTGCGAATCGATTTGATGCCTTTGGATTCGATTTTTTCTTTGTTTACTTTCAATGCTGAGACGACTTCGTCCATTTTTGTATCGAATAATAGCGTACCGTGGCTAAACATGCGGCCTCTTGTCGCAAACTGCGCGTTGCCAGAAATCTTGCGCCCCTCAGCAAGCAAATCGTTGCGCCCTGATAATTCGGCATTAACGCCCATGTCTTGCAAAGCTTTGACGACCGGCTCGGTGAACTTGCGGAAATCTCGGAAGCTATTGCCATCGTCTTTAGTGATGAAACTGAAGTTCAAATTGCCGTGGTCATGATAGACCGCGCCTCCGCCTGACAGCCGGCGTACGACGTGGATGCCGTTTGAATCGACGTAATCCGTATTGATTTCCTCTGCCGTATTTTGGTTTTTCCCAATGATGATGGACGGTTCATTGATATAAAACAGCAAAAATGGGTTTTGATCGACATCCATCGTTTTCAATAAATATTCCTCTATGGCCAAGTTGATACGTGGATCGGTAATGCCTTTATTGTCTACGAAATACATGATCTCTCTCCTTTTGAATTGACTCTCTTTATTTTAACGGAAATTTTCAAAATAATCACGGTTTAGGGTTGACGGATAGAAACTGTTATAATACACTGTGTTTATCACTTACAGTACTATAACAAAAAGGAGCTGGTAGAAATGATTGAGAACGTAGTCGAATTCTTCAAGAACTTGCCCCCGAAACAATGTGCCACTTGCGGAGAGAAAATCGAAGAGCAGCATGAGTGCTACGGCAATCACTGCCAGACCTGTAACGAACTTTAAAACAAGACGAAACGGCCGGAGAATTTCCCCGGCCGTTTTTTTATGCCTGTCAACTGTTGTACAACACATACAACAAAGAAATGGACACCAGCCTCAATGCCCCATTTTTTCCATGGCGTCTCCATCTTCCCCGTCATCAGGCACAATTGATTCAGGATCCGGGTTACCGGCTGTCAATTCCATTTTCGGCATGACGTGCATACGGCGAGCCGTCGTGTGGGCTTGGATAAAATACAGCCCTTCTTCATCGACGGTCCAGCCATGTTCATACACCCCGTCTTCTGTATGGGCGCCTTCTAACATTTCACTGTTTTCCCGATGACCCGATTGCCATACTTCAAAGACCACTTCACCTGCATCTTCGACGGCTTCTTCGCCTTGTGTAACGGTGGCAGACAAGAGAACCGATTGTCCTGGCTCAACGGTTTCTGGTGTATTGAATTCGACTGTCACTTCTTGCGGCATCTCGCCGGTCCCAGCCGATGAATCCTCTTCACCGCAAGCCGCCAATAGCAACACCAACAGCAGAGCGATCCATTTTTTCATATCATTTCCTCCTTGCGAAGAACCACTCACCGGTTACTTCCACGTTATTCAAAAAACGCCGCCGCAGTTAACTGCTGAGCGGCGTTTCATTTGTGCAGTGTCATTAAAAGACTAATTGGACACTTAGTTTTCGTTTAATTTATTCAACACGACATTGGCCATTCCGTCGATAAACAATGGATCCACGTTCGGCATTTCCGGACGGTGGTAATTGGCCCCAATTTCGTCGCAAACCACTTTGCATTCGTAGTCGTTGTCATACAATACTTCCAAATGGTCCGTAATGAAGCCGACCGGTGTATAAACGAAAGAATTATAGCCCTTTTCTTCATGCAAATCGCGCGTCAAATCTTGAACATCCGGCCCGATCCAAGGTTCTGGTGTCTGCCCAGCGCTTTGCCAGCCGATTTCATAGTTTTCAACGCCTGCCGCTTGGGCGATCAAGTCAGCTGTTTCTTTCAATTGGTCTGGATACGGGTCGCCGTTTGCGATAATTTTCTCTGGCAATGAGTGCGCAGAAACGATCAAGCACGATTTTGCACGTTCTTGTTCTGACATTTCAGCAAATGTTGCGCTCACTTTTTCGCTCCAGAATTGGATGAATTTCGGCTCGGTGTACCAGCTTTCCACTGATGTCAATTTAATGCCAAGCTTATCGGCGGTTTCTTTCGCACGGCCGTTATAAGATTTCACGGAGAAAGTAGAGAAATGCGGCGCCAGCACGATTGAAATCGCTTCTTCGATGCCGTCTTTCTTCATTTCTTCTACGCCATCTTCGACGAACGGTTCGATATGTTTCAAACCAAGATACATTTTAAACTCGATATCGTCCTGCAATTCGTTCAGGCGTTTGCACAAACCATTCGCCTGGTCTTCCGTAATTTTAGCTAACGGGGAAATGCCGCCGATTGCTTTATAACGGTCTTTTAAATCCTGCAAGGCTTCTTCGCTCGGTTTGCGGCCTCGGCGGATATGCGTGTAATAACGCTCGATGTCATCTTCCGAATACGGCGTTCCATAAGCCATCACCAATAATCCCATAGTCTTTTTCATCACAATCACCTCGTCAAAAATTTGTTAGTTCTGTTTTTTGTATGCTGCGCTGTATTCGTGGACAAATGCCGTCAAACGCTTCAAGGTATCGGGCTGTACTTCCGGGAAGACCCCGTGTCCAAGATTGAAAATATAGCCATCATCCTGCATGCCCATATCCAATATCTTTTTGGTGCGTTCTTCAATGACAGACCAATCCGCCAACAAATAAGATGGATCGAAGTTGCCCATCAAGGCTTTCGTCAGTCCACGGTCCCGCGCTTCTGTGATCGGCAAACGCCAATCCAAACCGACAACATCCACCGGCAGCTCATGCCATTCATTTGCTAGATGGCTTGCGCCGACACCGAAAATCGTCATCGGTACGCCTTCTTCGCCGATTTCCTTGAAGATGCGGTCCATGACCGGCTTGATGAAGATGCGGTAATCTTCAACATTTAATGCACCAACCCATGAGTCGAAAATCTGAATGGCTTTAGCTCCGGCATGAATTTGTGCTTTCACATAAGGAATGATCGTATCTGCCAGTTTGTCCATCAATGCAAACCACATCTCTGGTTCTGAGACCATCATTGCTTTTGTTTTGTTATAACTTTTCGAAGGGCCCCCTTCGATCATATAGCTTGCCAAAGTAAACGGTGCACCGGAAAAGCCGATGAGCGGTACATTCAATTGCTCTTCTGTCAGCAATTTGATCGTTTTCAAGACATAATCGACATCCTGTTCGGGATTGATCTCCCCGAGTCGATCGATATCCGCTTTCGTACGGATCGGATTGCTGATGACCGGCCCAACACCGCCTTTGATCTTAACGTCGACGCCAATTGCTGGGAGCGGTGTCACGATGTCTTTATACAAAATCGCTGCATCGACATCGTACTGGTCAACTGGCAATTTTGTGACATAGGCACACAATTCCGGCTGATGTGTAATTTCTTCTAAAGAATATTTTTCCTTGATCTTGCGGTATTCCGGCTGGGAACGCCCAGCCTGACGCATATACCATACTGGTACATGGTCGGTCTTTTCCCCTCGCGCTGCGCGCAGGTACGTATCATTAAAAGTCATGAATTACTCATCCCTTCAGTCTTTGCGGCTATAGTGTATCCTCATTATCCGTCTATACTATAGACGCTCCGCCCCCTATTGTATAGAATCCCAGCGCAATTGTCATAAAATAGACCCGAATGCCTTCACGGATTCGACACCTTCCGTTTCAAGAGCTTGCTTTTAGGGAAAAGTAGGGTAGTTACTTGAAACTTATACCCGATTATTAGGAGGCCTTTTAATGAATATTTACATGACGACTGGAACTTACGAATTTATGAAAAAAATGCGTGACAAGCACGCAGATGAAACGATGGTCTTGATGCAAGGCGAAAACACCACCTTGTTGTTGCACGAAACCGATGGAAAATCCACTTTCCAAACGCCACGGCGCTACGAAGTGGTCGATGGTACTGGCGAATTCCGTGAAAAAGGATTTTTCGTCATGAACAATATCCCCGTTGCCGATGAAGGGCGACCCGTATTTGAGCACCGATTCAAGAACCGCGCCGGCGCAATCGAAAACGAGCCCGGCTATGTCGCTTTCCGTGTTTTGCGGCCGCTCGATTCCGACACCTATGTCGTATTAACTGAATGGGAATCGCCAGCATTCTATGAAAAATGGAAAGAATCACAGGCTTTCGCCAAAGCGCATTCAGAGAAGCCACAAGAAGAGTCGACAGCACCTCGTGCCAATATCTTCTCTGGTTCGTCTTACGTCACCATGTACAAAGCAAAGCCTGAAGACGAATAAAAAACAGCCGGCACAGCCCGGCTGTTTAATGTGTATACGGAAGAAAATTGCTTAGGAGGAACCTCTAGTGGTATTCATTTATTTTTTGCTGGCTGCAGCCGTCACTGTGTTAGCTGCCATCAAACTGTCCCAGTACGCCGATGTCATCAGTGAAAAATCGGCGATGGGCGGCATGATGGTCGGCACGCTGCTTCTTGCAGGAGCAACCAGCCTCCCGGAAATTTCCACCAGCTTTTCTGCGGCAGCGATCGGCAATGCCGATATCGCAGTCGGCAATATGATCGGCTCGAATTTGTTTAATCTATTTATATTGGCCGGTTTTGATTTGCTGCTGAACCGCAGACGCATGCTCGAACGGGCATCTAAAGACCATACCTACTCTTCTTTACTCGGCATCTTTTTGACGGTGCTGTTGTTGCTGGCCTTATGGCTCCGCACAGACGTCACCTTCCTCGGGATCGGCCTTGACTCCTTGGCGATCGGCATAAGCTATATAGTGGGCATGCTGATCATCAATAAATTACCGAACTTGGATACAATCGATATGGACGATGAGCCAGTCGATGCCGAGGCGCCGAAAAATCCGAGTGCCCATTTATCACCAAAACACGCGGGCATCCGTTTCGCAATCGTCGCTGTAATTATTATGGCAGCTGGGACCGCCCTGTCGATCACTGGGGATGAAATTGCGGTGGTGACAGGAATTGGTTCGAGTTTTGTCGGCAGTTTCCTAGTAGCCGCTGCCACTTCCCTGCCAGAAGCGATTTCGGTTTTCGTCGCACTGCGTCTGTCCAATGTCAATATGGCGGTCGGCGCTGTTCTCGGAAGCAATATTTTCAACATGGTCATCTTAGCTTTGTCAGACCCGATCTATGTGGAAGGGTCGATCATCAGCGGCGTATCAGGCGCCAATGTCATCATTGCCAGCGCCGTGCTCGTCATGAGCGTGCTCGTCATGTTCTCGCTTTATAGACCGAAGACCGCTTCTACATGGGCATATAGCGTGCCATCCATTTTGGTCGTGCTATTATACTTCGTTGCATCTTATCTGAATTTCACCTACTGAACAGAACGGGAGAAGTCCCGTTCTGTTTTTTGCTATGTTAGACTAGGGAAAATACAGAAAATTAGGAAGGATATGAGCCCATGATTGAAAAAATATTTGCTGAACTCGATAAAGCCTATCCGGAGATGGTAGATATTCGCCGCCACTTACATATGAACCCGGAACCATCATTCCAAGAAACCAAAACGGCGAAATACATCCGCGACTTTTACGAAGACCTCGGTGTAGATATCCGTTTTGGCGTCGGAGGCAACGGCGTCATCGCGACCATCCGAGGAGGCAAGCCTGGCAAGACCGTCGCCTTACGCGCTGACTTTGACGCTCTTCCCATCCAGGATCAAAAAGAAACGAGCTATAAATCGACCGTGCCGAACGTCGTTCACGCTTGCGGCCATGACGGCCATACGGCGACTTTGCTAGTGCTTGGCAAGATCCTTCACAGCTTGCGCGATGAACTGCCCGGCACGTACGTACTCATACATCAGCATGCAGAAGAACTAGCCCCAGGCGGCGCCAAACCGATGATCGAAGACGGTGCGCTAGAAGGCGTCGACGTCATTTTCGGCACCCATCTTTGGTCGACGACGCCATTTGGCCGCATCGATTACCGCACGGGGCCGATCATGGCAGCGGCAGACCGTTTTGAAATCACCGTGCAAGGGCGCGGCGGTCACGGTGCGATGCCGCACGAAACTGTTGATGCCGTCGTCACAGGCGCACAACTAGTGACCAATCTGCAGCAACTTGTCGCTCGCCGCGTCGATCCGCTTGAATCGGCAGTCCTAACGATTGCTTCGTTTATCGCAGAGAATCCATTTAATATTATTGCCGACCAATCCAAACTCAACGGCACGGTCCGGTCGTTCACAGAAGAGACGCGTACGCTTATGGAACAGGAAATGGAACGCGTCGCCAACGGAACGGCGATTGCCACCAATAGCGCCATCGACTTCAAATTCCACCGGGGCTATCCACCGGTCGTCACTCATGAAAAAGAAACCGAATTTCTGAGAGACCTCGCTGTAGATGTACCAGGCGTGACGGAAGTATTCAATTGCCCGCCGCAAATGGGCGGAGAGGATTTCGCCTATTATCTAGAAGAAATCCCGGGCACGTTCTTCTTCACGGGTGCCATGCCAGACGGGGAAGTTTACCCCCACCACCATCCGAAATTTGATTTCAAAGAAGAAGCGATGCTAATCGCTGCGAAAACGCTTGGCAAAGCTGCGGTCACTTGCCACGAATAAATGATAAAACAAAAGGGGCTATCTCATAAGTCCCTAAAATAAAACAGACAGAGAAAAAATTCTTTTTCTCTGTCTGTTTTTGATTTATCGGTGAGGCACCTGAGAGTAGCCGGCTGATGGGAATGGAGACGGCGACTCCAGCGGGAGCAGTGACTGAGCTAAGCGAAGGAGCGACGCGAGCCGAAGACCCTGGACTGAGCGAAGCGACGGAAGCGGCTAAGGCCGTGCCCGCGGAAAGCGTCCGTCGAAATGGAAATCAGCCTTTTCTTTAGAAGACGAAAAGGGACTACCCCTAAAAGTCACTTTTCATGACCTTTTGGGACAGCCCCTTTTTATATTTATTATCGGTTGTTAAGCTGTGCTGACTTTTTTCTGGCGCCTGCAAGTGTGACAACCGAAACAATAGCTAAGACGGCTGTGACAATTAGCGCTGTCGCAAACTGGCCGAGTGCCAGCAGCAGGATCAATGCCGATACTGCCTGAATCAATTGAACCGCAAGCACCCAATTCCATACCGCTTTTTCGCGGCTATGCGTACTCAGCGGGAATAATTGATCCATGCGGAAATGCTGGGACTGGTTCAAGCCTTGCCATAACTGGATGGTTGAAGCGAAGGCCAAAGCCCCTGCAAACAAAGTGATGGCAATTTGAAACGGGATAAGCCAAGCTCCCACGAGGATAATCAGCGTTAACCGCAGCCATAGAAAGAACAACTCGTCAGAACGGATGAACGTCCGGCTCACCAAATACAGATGGGCATTCGAAGCTTTGCTCTGAATCAACCGGTAAACTGGATTGAGCCATCTGCGCTCTCTTACTTTCCCTTTCAAATGCGGCACATCGGTGAAA
Organism: Planococcus maritimus; assembly: GCF_001687625.2. Lineage (NCBI taxonomy): Bacteria > Bacillati > Bacillota > Bacilli > Caryophanales > Caryophanaceae > Planococcus > Planococcus maritimus. The sequence goes on along the minus strand of NZ_CP016538.2, from coordinate 1,073,235 downwards.
TAATTGGCGAATTGGTAAAAACGCAGCATGCGATTTTCTTCCAATTCGATAAAATGCCCGTAAGGAAATGCTTTTCCTGAGGCGCGGCGTTCAAGCCATTTGCCGTAAAAAATCATGGCGAACAAAAACACCGCTGCCATAAGAATCATACCGTCGATATACGACCACACAAAGCCGGCAACAAACAAAAAACGCACGGCACGCTCAAGCCAAACCCGATGGCCTTCGCTTGCTTTTCGCCAGTAGAACTCGCTCGTGACATTCCACCATTTCACCAGCAGCAACAGAATCGGAAAGCCAATCAAATAAGAAGAAGGCAAGCCATATAAAGCGTTGATGAGCGGCAAGGAGACGACGAAGACCACGACAGGCAAATACAGTTGCGAGGCGTAAGTCCAACGCAACGCTGGCTTTAAATAGCTGTCGAGGTGGCTTTCAAGCGGCAATAGATAAACCCCATCCGCCTGCTTTAATAAAGTCACGGGTGGACTATAAGACAAAAGCGCACCAAACAAGACCGCCATCAACAGCGCTGCCGGAAACTCCGGCGGCACATCTTGTACCCATTCGCTATAGGCGTACCCGGCGGCTCCGATCGCGAACAGCATGACCACTGCAATATGACCTGTGACGATGAATTTTAAATAGTTCTGGACTTCGGCCGTATAACGCCGGAGCCGCTTGTCCCACACTTCACGCAGGTTCTTCATTGTCGTCATCCTCGGTCATCGCAATATATAGGTCATCGAGTGAGGCATCTGGCATGCCAAAAGCCTGTCGCAGCTCAGTCATCGTACCGATTGCCCGTACGCGCCCGTTGTGGAGCAAAATAATGCGGTCGCAATAGCGTTCTGCAGTTGACAAGATATGTGTAGACATCAAAACCGATGCCCCATTGCGTTTTTGCTGTTCCATTTGGTCGAGAAGCGATTTGATGCCAAGCGGGTCCAGCCCAACGAACGGTTCATCGATAATATAAAGGTCCGGATCAACGAGAAACGCGCTCATGATCATGACTTTTTGGCGCATCCCTTTCGAGAAATGGGAAGGAAACCATTTCAGTCGCTTTTCCATGCGAAATTCCTTCAATAGAGCTGCGGAGCGTTGTTCGAATACTTCTTGTTCTAACCCATAAGCCATTGCCGTCAGCTCTAAGTGCTCGCGCAAGGTCAACTCCTCGTATAGTACCGGCGTTTCTGGGATATAGGAAAAAGCGGAACGGTAAGCATCGATATCTTCCGAGAAGGTCTGGCCATTGAGTCGGATCGCACCCGATTTCGGCTGCATAATGCCGATGATGTGTTTGATGGTCGTACTCTTCCCTGCACCGTTCAAGCCGATCAAGCCAATCAATTCACCTTTTTCAATCGAAAAACTCACATCTTGCAATACGGGCTTTCTCGTATAGCCACCCGTCAAATTTTCAACTTCCAATATTGCCACTGTCAACACCTCTTTCTTCGTTTTCTATTGTATCAAAACTGCGCGGCGAATTCTTTCAACAACTCGTTCCCTGCTAAGGATGAGGCACGCTAGGAATATGGTAAACTGAAACTAGAACGGCCACCCCATTACAGGAAGGATGAGTTTATGAGCGAGTGCATTTTTTGTAAAATCATTAATGGAGATATCCCGAGCGTCAAGGTGTATGAGGACGAGCACGTCTATGCCTTTATGGACATCATGCCTTTATCGAAAGGCCATACGCTGCTAATCCCGAAAACCCACCGTGCGTCTGTTTACGATATGACGCCGGATGAAGCTGGCCAATTGTTCAGTGTTGCGCCGAAAATCGCCAGTGCCCTTAAGGAAACCTTCGAACCGGAAGGCATGAATTTATTGAACAACAACGGTCCAAAAGCTGGGCAAAGCGTCTTCCACTTCCACTTGCACTTCATCCCGCGCTACGATGCGAGCGATGGATTTGGCGCCAAGTGGATGACCAAGGAAAAAGAATACACTACCGAGAAAATCCAGGAGCTTGCCGAACAGGTCAAGGTGAAACTAACCTCTGAGGCTTGATTTTCTGCACGGCACAAGATAAGATCGAATTACGTTTTTCGCCGGCGGCCATGAGGGCACGTCCGGGAAAAAGAAACTAGCTTGAGCTGAGGAGAGATGAGAAATGAAAACGAAAAATCTTGTATTAATGGCGCTGCTTGTCAGTGTCGGCGCAACCTTGTATGTGGTGATTCCAGGCATCAACGGCGGGATGAAACCCGACTTTATGCTAACGATGATGTTTATCGGCATCTTGCTATTCCGCGATGTAAAAAGCGTCTTTTTGCTTGCTGTTACCACCGGAATCATTTCGGGATTGTTTTCAAGTTTCCCGGGAGGCTTTTTCCCGAACATCATTGATAAGTTCATCACCGCATTCGTCTTTTTCGCGTTTGTGTCGTTACTGAGAAAACATGCAGCTAAGTTGCCGGTTGGCATTGCGCTCACTGCAATCGGAACGGTGTTGTCAGGAACCATTTTCCTGTCGGCCGCGATCTTCATCCTGGGGGCCGATATTCCGTTCACGCTTCTGCTTGCAACGGTAGTCGTGCCGGCCACGATCATGAACGGTGTTGCCTTTGCGGTCATGTTCCCGATTGTCACTGGGCTCATGAAGCGCTCAAACTTCCAAAGCGCTTCACCCGCCAACGCGCGCTAATGCTTAAAATGCCTTTCCCATTTACCGGGAAAGGCATTTTTTATTGAATAGCCATTCATTCCATGTTTTAATTAAGTGAAATAAAGGAAAAGAAAGATAGATACGAAAGGAGCGCTTACACTTATGAAAGTTTCGAATTTTTTTGCCGGCCTTGGTGCCGGTCTCATTGCCGGTGCCGTGACAGCCATCCTCTCCGCTCCGAAATCCGGTGAGGAACTGCGAACGTCCATCAAATCAAGCGGCTCGGAATGGAAAGAGTCGATGAACGAGCTGAAAGCCCGCATTAATGAATTAAAAGACTCCATCAACCACCTGACAGAAGAATCGAAAACTCAAGTACCAGAAGCGGTGGATGGCTTGAAAGCCTCACTCCAGTCGTGGCAGGAAGACACAGCTCCAGCCAAAGAGCATTTGCAGCTCGAGATCAAAGCGATTCAAAACTCCATCGAGCAGCTGCAAGCAAGCATCAGCAAAGACAAAGATGAAGAAGAAAAAAAGAATGACAGGCCGACAAAAATCGACCCAAAACTAGCGAAAAACAAAGATGATTCTGAGACAGCTTGACCACTACTGGTCAGGTTGTTTTTTTTTGACTAAATTATTTTACTATTCTCACTTTAATTCACTTTGCTTTATTGCTATAATAAAGAAAATATTTCCGGTGAAAGTTGGTGCTCGCGTGAATGATAAAGAATATACAATGAAAGAAGCAATGCTATACAGTCAAAGAATTGGGCAATTATCAAAAGCATTATGGAAAGCGGTCGAGAAAGATTGGCAGATGTGGATAAAACCTTATGACCTGAATATTAATGAACATCACATTTTATGGATTTCCTACCATTTGAAAGGAGCTTCCATCTCTGATGTAGCTAAGTTCGGGGTCATGCACGTTTCTACAGCTTTCAACTTTTCAAAAAAACTCGAAGAACGCGAATTGCTGTCGTTCTCAAAACGCGATACCGACAAACGTAATACATATGTAGAGTTGACCCAAAAAGGCGAAGAATTGATGCAAGAAATGATCGAACGGTATCATGACACGCCCCATTCAGTCGTGGACGGCTCTCTTCCCCTTCGCAATCTGTACGGAAAATTCCCAGAATTCATGGATGTCATGGCAATTATCCGAAACATTTACGGCGATGATTTCATGGAGATTTTCGAAGCCTCTTTCAAGAACATTGAGAATCGCTTTAATGAAGAAAACCATGTTTTGACGGAGAACAAAAACCCTTAAAAAACTCCAAAAAAAATATCCCTGAAGAAGCTTGCATTCCCCCAGGAAACGTTGTATTGTATGTATCGGCTCATCAACACTATACATCAATGGGAGATACGCATATGCATTGCTGGAAAACAATCAACGTTAAAAAACAATACGGCTCTGACCGCCTGTTCTTCATCTCCGCGCTGATCGGCGCTGGAGTTTTCACCAGCTATTACATGCTGCTGGCTATCATGTACGCAGACCCGCTATCCGACCAAAACTTTCTGTTGTTCATGATCGGCATGCTGGCGATCTACCCGATCCATAAACTTTTGCACCTGATGCCCTTACTGGGAAGCCGCAAATGTTTGAAGATCAGCATGCGCAAGCAATTGAAGCTGTGCCCGACGATTTCTTTATATATTAAAGAACCGGTCCGGAAATCACGTTTCATGCTCGCGCTTGTCGCACCGTTTGCGGTCATTAACACGGCCATTGTCGCGCTAAGCATCATTTGGCCGGCCTATAGCCATTATTTCGCCATTTTGCTTGCGTACCATAGCGCATTATCCGTAACGGATTTAATCTATATCCGTAATTTGGCGCGCTCGCCGCGGCACGCCCTTATCGAAGAAACGGATACAGGATTCGAGATCTTGGTGCCGCAGCCAATTGCCTGACCTGCTTTTTTCTGTCCATTTTGCTATAATGGAAGTTAAGGTCAGAGGGGAGGAAACTCATGATAGTCGCGTTAGTTGTCATTTTTTCAGTGTTTTACGTGTTCCAGATTAACCGGATGACGTTAGCACTTGTCACATCCCGGGAAATTCCTGAAGAAAACCACGAAAAGATTTTTCGTACGATTAATATACTAATTCTTATTTTACTTCTCACCTTATACGTTGGTGTGGAATTCACTCCGTAAGCACTTGCCCGAGCAAGTGCTTTTTCTATGGCATCGTTTAGAACAGCCCCACTTTCTAACGAATTCGCAATTTTTTGGAACTTTTTATTTTTTCATTCGTTTATGATATAGTAACTACGGCATCTATTGAAAACAAACGCAAAGACCGTCTGCTGCAATATGTTTGTGGCTCTCATTTCTTTGCGAAAATCAACAGCCTACACCTATTACATTCAACTTAGATTGAAAGAAAGTTAGGAGCGAACATTAATGAAGAAATCAGCCTTTACCCTTTCTATCGCGGCAGCGGTTCTTGCCCTTTCCGCATGCAGCGACAACGGTTCCGATAGCGAAGTGCTCGTCACTTCTGATGCCGGAGACGTAACCAAAGAAGAGCTATACCAAGAAATGAAAACGTCTGTCGGCGACCAAGCTATCCAAATCTTGATGATTGAAAAAGTATTGGGAGCAAATTACGAGGTGTCTGACGAAGAAGTCGAGGCAGAACTTGAGAGCAATAAAGAAGAGATGGGTGAAAATTTCGAGGAATTTCTCACTCAGAACAACCATACAGAAGAAAGCTATAAAAAAGTCATCCGCCTGAACTTGCTTCAGGAAAAAGCTTTGACGGAAGATGTTGAAGTAACAGATGAGGAAATCGAAGAGCAATACAAACGTCAAGGAACGGAACTGAATGCGCGCCATATCCTGGTCGCGGATGAAGAAACCGCTAATGAATTAAAAGCGGAACTTGACGAAGGTGCAGATTTTGCGGAAGTAGCGGAAGAACATTCCACTGATCCGGGTTCTGCTGCTAACGGTGGCTCGCTTGACTGGTTTGGCACAGGCATGATGGTGCCTGAATTCGAAGACGCTGCCTACTCCCTAGAAGTCGACGAAATCAGCGAGCCAGTTCAATCACAACATGGCTTCCACATTATCCAAGTAACCGAAACTCGTGAAGTGGAAGGACAAAAACCGCTAGAAGACCAGCAAGACGCTTTGCGTTCTGAAATCGCTATGGCTAAAGCAGACCAATCCACGTTGCTTCCGAAAGTCGCGGCTTTGATGGAAGAAGCAAATATTGACATCAAAGACGAAGAACTCGAAGGCGCGCTTGATGAAATTCTCAACACAGAACCGGCTCCAGAAGAAGGAGCACCAACTGAAGAAACAGAAGAAACTCCAGCTGAATAAGCAAAACAAAACCCCCGACATCTTTGTCGGGGGTTTTCTTTGCTTATAATTTCGGCTTGTAGAAAGAGCGGTTGTCGAGCGCGAAGACGCGTTCTGAAAACTCGCCTTCTTTTGTTTTCCCAAGCACGCGGTCAAGCATCATCATTTTCGCGTCGATATTGTCGATATAGTGGAGGATTTCCGCCTCTTTCACCATCGGCTTTTTCGGGCTGCCCCACTCTTCTTTGCCGTGATGCGATAAGACGATATGTTGAAGGAGCATCACTTCTTCTCCTTCAATGCCGAGTTCTTCAGCAGCTTTGGCGATCTCGGTCACCATGATGGAAATATGACCAAGTAAATTGCCTTCTATTGTATAAGTTGTTGCGATCGGGCCAGACAATTCAAACACTTTGCCGATATCGTGAAGAATGATTCCCGAATACAATAAATCCTTATCCAGGCTCGGGTACACTTCGCAAATCGCTTTCCCGAGCTTGAGCATCGACACGACATGATCCGCAAGGCCCGATACATAATCATGGTGATTGCGCGTCGCGGCCGGGAAGGTCAGGAATTGCTGTTGGTATTTCTTGAGGAGATGGCGTGTGATGCGCTGGATTTGCGGATTTTCCATCTCGAATAAGAACTTGGTTACTTCTTCGTGCAATTCATCCGCACTTTGAGCGGCTGAAGGCAAAAATTCAGCGATCGTCAAGTTTTCTTCCGGCTTCGCCGGGCGAATGCTTTTGATGCGCAATTGGTTTTTGCCGCGATAATTATGGATTTCTCCGCCGACTTTGACAATCGTTTCTGCCGCATACATCCGTTCATGTTCGTCTTTCGTGTCCCATAACTTTGCTTCGATGTCCCCGCTCTTATCTTGCAGGACGAGTGACATAAATGGATTGCCGGTCGTCGTGACGCCTTTGACCGATTGCTTGATTAGTAGAAAATCATCGACTGTCTCCCCGACAGCACGGGTTGTAATTCCTTTTGTCATGCTTGGATGCTCCTTTCAGGATTCGCCACGTCGATTTGCTGGGCATCAGGCCAAGCATGCCGCATCGTTTCGTGACAGGTGAAATAAATGAACTGATGGTCTCGCTGCAGCTCTTCCACTAATTTTATCACTTGCTGGCTTCTCAGGCGATCAAAATGGACAAATGGGTCATCCATGATGATTGGAAACGGATGGGATTCTTTCAAAGAAGAGGCGAGCGCAAACCGCAGCGCCAAATAGGCTTGCTCTTTTGTTGCCTGGCTTAGCTCGATCACGCGGAAACGCAAGCCGTCTCGCCGCAGCGCTTCAAAATGACCTTCCTGGCTAAGCAATATGCGCATGTACTCACCGCCAGTTAATTGGCTAAAGTACGCTTCTGAACGCTCGAGCACTGCCGGCAGCTTTGTTTCTTTTAACTCATCCATCGTTTGCTTGAACACTTCGACAATCGCTCGGTTGACGGCCCATTCTTTAGCCGCTTCCTGAAACTCCGCCTTTTTCACTTCCAACTCTTGAAGTTTCATCGAATGGCCTTCATCTGTCAACAAATGCTTCGTCAACTGAAGCTTTTCTGCTTGTTCTTCCCATAAAGAGTGTCGTTCCTCCTGCAATTCAGTAAGCTCATGCCGAGAATCGTCAAGAAATGATTGTGCGCTTTCTTCTTCAACGAGCGCCTCTGGCTTGTTCACTTTCCCGATAGCAACTAGCTGCGATTGAACCATGGCCAATTGCTCTTGAGCAGAGCGCACCTGTTGCGCCAAATCAGCTGCTCGGTAAAAAGAATCTTCATCCGCTACCGCTGCCCGTTCAAATAGCTCATTTTTCGCTGAGGAAATCTTGGCTAAACTTTCTTCGCATTTTCGCGCTTGCTGTTTTAGCAGCTCGGTTTTTTCGATTGTTTTTTCAGCATGTCCGAGCTTATGGCTTCGTCGTTCCCACTCCGCTCGTAACAGGCTGATGACTGTACTTGTTGAAACAGCCTTGCCGCATGCAAGCTGAGCTTGAGTCAGCCACTCTTGTTGATCGCCTTGTAGTTTTTCAATGTCTTCAAATAGGCGTTCAAGGCGCCCCGTGGCTGCATGCACATCACGTAATTTATCGAAAAGTGTCAGGATAGTTGCGCGTGAGCTTTCTGCCGGAAAACCGAGCGATTCCAGCAATTCCCGGTATTCCCGCAATTCCTTATGGCTATCTTTTTGTGGCAATGAAGCAATTTTCTGCTTGCTCGCTTCAATCGCATCAAATCGTTCATCCAGCCCTTTATCGTATTCTGCTAGCTTCGTGAGCAAAGCTTCATATTCCGCTTCCTGACCGCCGTATCGCTCCACCAGATCGTCCGTAGTGTCGTTTGGCGACTTTTTGTCACGTAGCCAGAGCCACAATGCTGCGCCAAGCGCCAGGGTAGAAAGCAGCCCGGTGAAAGCATCTAGAGAAATCACCGCGAGAGCCAGGCCAATAATTCCGATGGCCCCAAGCAGGAACTGGGCCGTCCGGTTATTCGCAGCCGCTCCCATTTGCCGTTTTTGCTGTGCTTTGGAGAGCGCTAGCTGTGGCTCGATCTCAGCCCATTGTTCTGCGCGCTTCCGCTCTTGTTCGGGCGGTTCCGCTTCGAGATATTGCTTGAAAGCATATTCCGCTTCTGCCAGCCGCTCCCGCTCTTCAGACAATCGGCGCTGTTGGAAAGCTTGCTCCTGTTCAGCGATTTGGAGCTTTTCCAAAACCATTTTCAGCCGCTCTTCTTGTTCAAGCGAGGCATCCGCTAGTAGCGCCTGCTCTTGTGTCATGCCACATAGTTTCAACAAACGCCCAACTTCGTCTTGCAACCGGCGACGCTCTTCTTGTTTCGCATTCAGGAATGAATTAATTTGATGCCACTCGGCTTCGCGACTAAGCAAATCGGATAAAGCTCCGGTTTCAGGCAGTTCACCTACCGGCTCTAAGCGACCTATTTCATTTTCCAAAAAGGCGGATTCGGCCAGCAATTCATTGTGCTGATCGAGCAGACGCTCGTACTGCCGGATGCCAGATTCCGGAAAGTCGACCGGCCCCTTTTCCAGTACATGTTCAAGTTGTTGTTGTTTTGAAAGCAATGGAGCTGACTGCTGCCATTTCTCAGCTTCGTTGATGTCTTGGATAACGTTCCTCTCGGCATGGTCCACTTCAGCCAAACGCTGCTTGATAAGTTCTAGCCGCTCGGTCGTAGGGCGAAAGGTTTCCGCCCGCTGTTTGTATTCGCGCAAGGCTGTTTCGAGTTCTCGCACTTCCTCAGTCAAGCGATTAATTAATGGCAGTTTCCCCGCCTTCTTGAACAGCTCAGCCATTTCCCGCTCGAGCTGGCTTTCCATCTTCCCAGCATGATCGACGCCGGCTGTGCCGGATGACAAAAGAGTGCGCGTTAGCTCTTGTTCGGTCATTTGATCCAGATTCTGCAATTCGTGAACGGAAAAAGAAAAAATCGCTTGGTAAGAAGCTTTGTCGTATCCTCTTAATAACTCAGCAAGCTCCACCTCGCTCCCGCGGCGTCCATCTTCAAACCAAACCCTTACATCGCCTGCTGATTTGCCGGCTATCCGTTCGATCACAACCTGTCCGTAGACAGGATCGCTTACATGCAGTTGGCCTCCGTATTTGCCGCCAGCTTTGGGTTCATAGCGTTTATGCGGCTGGCTGCGTGCTGAAAATCCAAACAGCATTTGCAGGATAAATTGCTGAATCGTCGTTTTTCCCGCTTCGTTCATTCCGTAAAAAACAGCGATGGGTTTGTTCAATTCGATAGTTCTGTTTTCGTGTCGGCCAAACCCGTATATAATCAGTTTTTCTACTTTCATCGCTGGTCCTCCAATGCCATCATTTTACGGATTTTCGATTGTGCTTCTGCCTGCAATTCCTCTTGCAGCCCTTCGTCAAATTGTGGCAGGAAACGCCCGCTTCTTGGATGGTTATAAAGCTCCTTCAATACCTGCTTCCAGTCATCCGTCTCCCAGCTTGCCAACCTGCTCGCGAGCTGTTTGCCAAAAGGCGATGTCTCCGCAGATAGTCCATCCGTAACGAGCTGTACGCTTGAAACATGGACAAAGTCATCCAATTCACTAAGCGCTTCGCGTAAAGCGTTTAAAAGTTCAACAGATGAGATGTCCCGAAGCATGTGGATTGCCGACTCGCTTAAATGATGCAGCTCCAATTCTGCGACGAGCGCTCCCGATTCGTGCGCCTCGAGCTGTTGTTTGGCATTACTGAACAACTCATTCATATGCTCGATACCGCTGCAATCAAGTTCGATTCGCTCAAAACGTACCGCTTCCACCGGGATGAATTCCAATTCGGCATGGCCATCGTTTAACGAGACCTCATAGAAGCCTTTTGGGCCTGACTCTTTCCGATGACGCCCTTGCAGGTTTCCAGGGTAAACAATCGGAGGGTCTATCGATAACTGTTGGCGCTTATGGATGTGGCCGAGCGCCCAATAATCGTAGTTCTTGGCCAACAATTGCTCTTTTCGAAACGGGGCGTATACCGCGTGTTCTGTATCGCTTTCTTCCGATCCGTGAAGCATGCCGATTTGGAGGACGCCTCCTTGTTTCTGTGGATAGTGATCGATCATCGGTTCGGTTACATGGCGACGACCGTAGCTAAATCCGGCAATATTCACTATGGCGCTGCCTACTGGCAATTCCACATTTTCAACGCTGTCACGAAAGACATGGACATTTGATGGCAGCTTGAAACTCGCGGCGTTACCGCCTAAATGATCGTGGTTGCCGTGACTTAAAAAAACCGGAATACCCGCTTCTTGCAATTGTTCCATGCCTTGCTGAAACCTATGCTGCGCGCGTAAATTGCGGTCTTCCCCGTCGTAAACGTCTCCGACGATCAATAGAAAATCCGGGCGCGTTTCAAGCGCATAGGAAATCAGTCGTTCAAATGCTTCTAATGTACTGTTTTGAAGCCTTTTCCATTGCTCGGCGCCGAGCCCTTTCATGCCGCTGAACGGACTGCCTAGATGCAGGTCAGCGCTGTGGATAAATCGAATGCTTGCCATCGTAATCCCCTTTTCGAAAGCGAATATTTGTTCTTATCTTACCATTTTCACAAACGAAAAAAAACTGCCTGCGGAAACTTCCCACAAGCAGTTTTTCGTTATTTCTCGTTGCCCAGTTTGATTGCCCGGCGGATGTCTTTTAAGGATTGCGAAGATCCATACATCAAGACGCCCCCGCGGTAAACACGAGCGCCGAACCAACCGAGTAGGCCGATAGTCAGCAGCATAATCGCAATTGACAATAATGGCTCCCATAACGGAATGTCGAGCAAGCCGACACGCAAGAACATGACGAGTGGTGCGAAAAATGGGATATAGGAAGCGACCGTCACATAAGTCGCTTCCGGCATAGAAATCCCCGAGAACGCGATAAACGATGCGATAATGATCAAAATCATCATCGGCAGCATCAATTGCTGAACATCTTCTGTCCGGCTGACGAGCGATCCGAGCAATGCTGCGAGCACGGCATAGAGGAAATAGCCCAGCAAAAAGAACAAGATGGCATAGAAGAACGTGCTAAACTTCACTTCGGAAAAGCCCATGACGCTAAATATGCCTTCAGTCAAATCCGAGCCTGAACTTTGGATCGCCAAATATCCAGCCAGTGCAAATACCATCATCTGTAAAATGCCGAGCGAGCCGATGCCGACAATCTTCGCAAACATATGCTTGACCGGCGATACACTCGAAATCAAAATTTCCATGACGCGGGAGGATTTTTCGTTCGCCACTTCCATGGCAATCATATTCGGGTAATAAATGACCGCGATGTAAATGACCATGATCAAAATATAGACGAGGCCTCTAGCCTGGCTTAGTTCCTCTTGCGATTTGGACGACTCGGCAAGTGCTTCCCGCTCCATTGCAACGGGCGCAAACAACCTGGCCAATTCGGTTTCCTCGAGCTCTAACTGCTCAGCAACTCTCGCTGTCTGCAAATTTTGAAGCGCATTTTCGAGTTCTGCGGCTTCAGCTGAGTCAGTAGCGGATTCAGCTACGTAGCGAGCGGAAAGTTGGCCTTCGTCTTCCAGCACAAGATAAGCATCGATGCTTCCTTCTTCCACATCCGCCTTCAACTGCTGTTCATCAAGCTCGCTCGCTTCTAATTGAATGGCGCTATCTTGCTGGTCGAGCTGCGCTTGCAAGGCTTCGGTAGACTGTCCTGTGCCGTCTAACACTTGAAGCGTTTGCTGCGAGTCGTCATCGCCGCTGACCGACTCGATGATCGACGGCAAATTGGCCAAAAGGAAAAAGGAAGCGACCACGACGAGTGTCGTGATCATGAATGATTTCGTCATCGCTTTCGTTTTAAATGCCTGTTTGAAAATGATCCAGAAACTATACATGGGCACGCCCCACCTTTTCGATGAAGATTTCTTCCAGGCTCGGCTCTTCTAGCGCGAACTGGCGCACCGGCCCGATCTCCAAAGCGCGGGCGAGAAGATGTTGCCCGACCGCTTCATCGGCAACGCGGAACACGCCGCCGCCTCGCTGTGCCGTGAATTTCTCGACACCCGGCACTGCGCTCAGCGCGGTGATATCGAAATCGCTATGGATGCGCACGTTTTGCTTGCCGAATGTGCGTTTCACTTCTCGGATCGATCCGTGGACGATCAGCTTTCCTTTGTCCAAGATGCTCATGTCGTCGCATAATTCCTCGACATGGTCCATGCGGTGGCTGGAGAACACGATGGTCGCCCCTTGCTTTTGAAAATCCAGGATCGCTTTTTTCAGCATTTCCACATTGACTGGATCCAAACCGGAAAACGGCTCGTCCAGAATCAGTAATTTCGGGTTATGTAGGAGAGATGCAATCAATTGGATTTTTTGCTGATTGCCTTTCGATAATTCTTCGACTTTCTTATTGGCATAATGAGGCACTTCAAAGCGCTCGAGCCATTCAGTTGCGCCTTGTTCCGCTTGCTTTTTGCCCATACGGCGAAGCCGTGCCAAATAAACGAGCTGATCTTGCACTTTCATCTTCGGATACAAGCCGCGCTCTTCCGGCAAATAACCGATATCCGGACTGTCCGCGTAACTGATGCGGCGCCCTTGCCACAGCACCTCGCCTTGTGTCGGTGTAAGAAGACCTAATGCCATACGAAAAGTCGTCGTCTTGCCCGCACCGTTCGCCCCGAGAAAGCCATGCATCTGCCCTTCAGCGACATCGAGGGAAATATCATCGACTGCAGTGAAATCGCCGAATTGTTTTGTTGCGTTTTTAATCGATAAAGTCATTTTTCACGTCCCCTTTCCTTAGTACTATACGACAGCCAAACCGAAATGTTTCAAAACTACAGGACATTTCTGCCTAAACCCTTTATACTGAAACTGAATAACCGTTCAGAAAGGGGTGCCGAACATGAGAACTTATAAATTGACTGCATATGAAAAAACCGGCAAATTGATCGAGGAAGAAACCTTCACTGCCGAGACAGATGAGGAAGCAAAAGAAAAAGGGCTGGTATTGCTCGAAGAAAAATCCTTAACTGAAAAAACCCACCGGCTTGCATCTCCAGCGGGCAAATTGCTTTTGTTCCATACTTAAAAAAACACGGCCGCGGCCGTGTTTTTCTTATGCCCGTTTTCAGCAAAAAAAGACTGGCGGAAGCCCGCCAGTCTTTTTCATTCCCCTTTAAAAGCGGGCTTGCGCTTTTCGACAAACGCTTGAATGCCTTCGATATGGTCAGCCGTTTTGCGCATAGCCGATTGGCCTGACGCTTCGCCAGCAAGCACTTCATCCAATTCCCCAAGCTTCAGGCCATGAAGGATTTCTTTGGACTTCAGCATCGACGCTACCGGAGAGGCGAGCACTTCATAAGCGTATTTCTCCGCCTGCTCCAAGCCTCTGCCTTCAGCGGTCACTTCTTCGATCAAGCCTTTGGCGAGAGCATCATGCGCTTTTAACACTTGCCCTGCCCAGATCAATTGCTTCGCCCGCGGCACCCCTACGCGCTCTTTCAAGAAGAAATGACCGCCTCCGTCCGGGATTAGCCCAATGCCAATAAAATTCATCGCCAGCTTGCTACTTTCTTCTGCCACCACGTGGTCACAGGCAAGCGCCATGCTAAAAGCAAGCCCCGCCGATGCCCCGTGAATAGCCGAAATGGTGACTTGCGGCAGCGTATACAGCGCTTTTGCTAAGCGACTGACGTCTTTCATGACCACATCAATATTCATCGGATTTTTTGGGTCGACCATTTCTTTAATATCGCCTCCGGCAGAAAACGCCCGCCCCGCTCCGTAAATGATCAACGCCTGTATCGATGAGTCGTTCTTCAGAGTTTCAAAACAGTCCGCGAGTTCCCCCATCATTTTCGCGTTCATCGCATTCATCGAATCTGGACGGTTTAACACCAAATAAGCCAGACGCCCATCTTTTTTCAACATAATCGTTTGATACATAAGAAAAAGACACCCCTTCGTAAAAATGAATTAGCATTCATCTTTACGTATTCGGTGTCTTTTTCGAAAATCCTTTTTTGTTAGGAATTACATGCTTTCATAAAGTTCTTGTACAGGCTTGATCAAAACACGATTTACTTCTTCGATCATTTGGCTAAGTGCCATTTCAGCTTCGAGCATAGACAAGATTTTCGGGTTTTCTTGAGCTGCTTGCGCTGTCGCTTGAGCACCCATCATTTCTTCTTCTGTGATCTCTTCGCCTTGCTGTTGTTTTTGCTGCAATGTAACTTGTAGATCGCGGAATTTCTTGAACAATTCGTTCGCTTCGCTATCTGCTGTTACTTGTGCAACCGCTTCTTGAAGTTTTTGAAATTCCTCTGTTGTGCGGAACGATGATTCCAATTTGTTGATGTCGTCATAAATGTTTACTGCCATGTAAATCTCTCCTCTACCCTAAATTCAGTACCGTGACGAGCAAACCCTGGAGTATGCCGATAAAGCCCCCAGAAATGCGCCCAGTACCGTGATCATCTTGAATTCTCTCCGTGAAATCCCGAGCACCAATTCTTCCAATCGGCTGAGCGGCAGAGAATCGACTTGCTGTTTAACCATATTTTCCATGTCGATTTTCAATATGGTCTCTTCTAACTTCTGCTCTCCCATTTCAAACGCAAAGTCCGTAACAAGAGGCGTAATATTGACACTCGTCCATTCTAACCCCCGAGGCCATGTCTCTGCAAGTGATGTGTCTAACCTCGCGGAAATGCCCGCTTGATCGCGGACATATTGCTTGATGGCTGCAATTGCCGGTTCTGCATCAAATTCCTTCAAGAGTTCATCTGCCTGCTTGTCCTGTAGCTTTTCCCATTCGCGGAATGCCAATGTGCCCAGCAGCTCGAAAGTTTTTGGCGAGTTGAGGAATTTGATGATTTCCGATTGGGTCTTGTTCGTGATGGACTGCGAATCGCCGAATAAATTATGGAGCACTGTGCCGAAACGTCCGCGCGACACCAAAAATTCATCCAATAGGCTTTTAACGGTCTGTCGCCCCGCAGGCGATTCAAAATAATCCGAACCCCTGTCAATGGCGTATTTGACGCCGCTGAAAATCTTTTCTTCAATTCCTGGCTTCCAGGCATCCGGCAGCAATTCACGAACGGATTTCCCAGCTACATAAGTTTCGACTGCCTCCCGGTTGCGATCGACCAAGCCGTCGAGCTGTGCTTCAAGCTTGCGTTCCACGCCTTGTTGATTGGCGAGATCTAGCCAGTCATTGAATGTGCGCGTTGAAGAAAACAGGTGCAGATCCAATTGACGATTGAGCCAAGCTTCGGTTTTCTTGTGCATCGCTTCATTGAAAAAGCGTTTTTTGAAGGTTTCCGGTGTCAACAAGTGTTCAACAACCGTACGGCCCAGCTGGCGCGACAATTCATCTCTCCGCTTCGGGATCAGCCCCGGGGTGAACGGCAGCCTAAACTTGCCGATATATTTCGCTTCGTAAGGCCAAAACAGCATTTTGATCGCCAAATGGTTCGTCATGCCACCGATCAAAGCGCCGATAAAGGCCATTAATGTTAATGTCAGTAGAATATTCAACTAAGGTCACTCATTTCTTCTTTGTCTATTGCGCCGCTTCCCCTATAATGGGAAGAGACGATCAAAGGGGGATTCTGATGCTGCAGCATTTTAAATTCAAGCCGATGTTCGAAGACAGCCGGCTGCCCGGCTGGAACATCTCATTCTTTTACCGCAATGAACGCATTCGCGGCGAGTATCATCCGGACGGCTCGATTGTCTGGCAATCTGCACCGCCACAGGATGAAGAAGCCATCAAAAAAATGGTCCATGAGCTAATGCTCTATCACGTGTACGATTGAAGCGCCGGCAAAGTTCCGGCGCTTTTTTATTTTTGTCATGAGCTGTAGCTATATTATAAAGATAGAGCCGCCGGTTTCACAACCATAGCGAATTGCTCCATCCAAACAAAAAAAAGGGCGGCCCCTTACCCGATGTTCTGGGTAGTGGCCATCCCTGATTGGATGCGATACATTTGGCGGTAAATGCCGCCGTGTTCCATCAATTCATCATGCGTGCCGGATTCCGCGATTTCTCCGTGGTCGAGCACCAAGATGCGGTCCGCATTCTTAATGGTCGACAAGCGGTGGGCGATGATGAAAGTCGTCCGCCCTTTTTTCAAGACATCCATCGCATGCTGAATGATCTCTTCTGTTTCAGTGTCGATGTTCGATGTCGCTTCGTCCAGGATCAGAATCGCCGGATCGAATGCCAAGGCGCGGGCAAAGGACACAAGCTGGCGCTGGCCAGAAGAAAGTGTGCTGCCTTTTTCCACGACCGGTTCATCGATGCCAGCTGGCAAATGTTTCGTGACCCGTTCCCCGCCGACTGCTGCAAGTGCCGCTTCTGCTTTTTCGCGGCTGACACGTTCGTCTCCAAGCGTAATATTGGATTCGATTGTTCCCGTAAACAAATACGGATCTTGAAGCACGATCCCCATATGTTCACGAACTGCCTGCCTTGGCAGATCGTTGACGTTGACGCCGTCGATTAAAATTTGCCCTTTCGTTGCGTCGTAAAAACGGAATAGCAAGTTCATGATCGAACTTTTCCCAGATCCCGTATGGCCGACAAGCGCAACCGTCTCCCCTTGTTTCGCTTCGAAAGACAAATCCTTCAACACATACTCATCATCTTTATAAGCAAACCAGACGTGTTCAAAACGGACATTGCCTTGGTAGCGTTCCACCCGCTCGTCGCTGACCGCTTCACCCGGACGATCGAGCAAGCGAAAGACGCGCTCCGCTGCCACGAGTGATTGTTCTAGACGGCTGAATTGATTGACGATGCCGCTGATCGGATTAAATAGACGGATAATGTAATCCACAAATGCGTACAGCACCCCGACTGTAACCACTGTATTGCCAGTCATTGATGCCCCGCCGAAGTACCAGATGAACAAGACAAAGATTATCGAGCGCAAGACGCCGACCATATTATGTGATGCGGCTGCTTCTAGTACCAATAATTTCTGCTGGAACTTAAAATGCTTTTGGTTCAGCTCCTCAAATTCGCCTTTCATCTGTTTCTCGCGGCGAAACGCCTGGATGATGCTCATGCCTTGAATCGATTCGTTGATCATGGCATTCATCTCGCTGACCTTTTCACGGACGATGTGGTTAAAGTTCGATGCGTATTTCCGGTAAATGAGCATCCAGCCGTACAATAGCGGCACAAGGACAAAGGCAATCGCCGCCATGCGCCAGTCCAGATAGAAAAGAGCAGCATAGATACCGGCCATATACATGAAGCTCGTCGCAAATTGCGCAAGCACCGTGACGAACAACTCGCGGATCGCTTCGGTGTCATTGGTGATGCGCGCGACCACTTTTCCTGCCGGCAAATTATCGAAATAGCTGATTGGCAAGCGTTGGACGTGTTCGAAAACATCGGTTCTCATTTTACGGATGACGCGGTTCGCACCTTTTTGCAGCAAAATATACTGCAGGTAGCGAAACACGGCCGTAACGATCGATAAGCCGAAGAACAAGGCCAATAGCTGTGCAATCGGGCCAAATTCAATGGCTCCAGCACCTGAGATGTGTTCATCGATAATTTCCATAGCGATCAAAGGCGCTGCTAGATCGGCGGCTACCGCAATCGCCAGAAACACCAAGCCCCAGATGATAACGCTCTTAAATTGCAATGCATAGTTCGTTAATCGTTTTCCTGTTCCCATTATTGCACCTCCCCGATTTGCTGGCGGAGGAATTGCTCGTGATACCAGCCTTGTTTTGCGATTAACTTCTCATGTGTGCCTTCTTCGATAATGCGGCCATCATCGAGCACAACGATCCAATCAGCGTGTTTAACAGCAGACAAGCGGTGTGTGGTAATAATCGTCGTCTTGCCTGAACGCTCGCGTTGGATATTCTCGATAATTTTTGCTTCCGTTTTGGCATCGACTGCCGATAAGGAATCGTCCAAAATAAGAATTTCCGGATTCTTGATGATTGCCCGCGCGATTGAAATGCGCTGCTTTTGGCCGCCTGATAATGCGACACCTTTTTCACCGACTAGCGTTTCTAAGCCATTCGGCAGCATCGCCAAATCTTTTTCAAAATAAGACAGCTTAATGGCTTCGGCAACTTCCTCTTGTGTCGCATCTGCTTTGCCAAACAAGATGTTCTCTAAGATGGTTCGTGAAAACAACACATGGTCTTGAGGCACATAGCCGACCCAATCGCGAAGTTGCGCTTTGCTCAACTCATTGATTTCGATGCCGTTCATCGTCAAAGAGCCTTCTCCTGTCGGGTATTCCTTCAGCAGTTGCTTAACAAAAGTCGTCTTGCCGCTTCCGGTCTTGCCGACGATGCCGAGCGTCTGTCCGCTGTTCATCGACAAGTTGATGCCTTGCAAATTAATCGCTGTCGATTGCGGATACGTAAAGCCGAAGTCGCGGAATCCAATGCGTTCCGGTTGCCCCATGTTTCTTGTCGTTTTCGGGTCGACGACATCTTCCTCGTACTCCAAGGTTTCATTGACTCGGTCAATTGATGCATTGCCGCGCTGCAGAATGTTGATCAATTCCCCGATGGCAAACATCGGCCAGACGATCATGCCGAGATAAACATTGAAGGCGACCAAATCGCCCAAAGTCATCGTTCCTTCAGAAACCAGAAATGCACCATAGCCGAGGCCAATGACATAACTGATGCCTGTCAGCACTTTCGTAACCGGCGCGAACAAGGCATCGATGCGCTCGACTGCCATGTTTTTGTCGTAGACATCTTGCGTCATGTCCTGAAATTCCTTTTCAGACGAACGTTCCTGTACATACGCTCTGACGACACGGACACCTCCGACCGATTCCAGGACACTATCGTTCATATCACCGAACGCGTCTTGTGCTAACGTATAGCGCTCGTGAATTTTTTTGCCGAGCAATTGAACGACAATCGCAAGCACCGGCAGTGGCAAGATTGCCAGGAAAGTCAGCTCCCAAGAAACCAGCACACCCATTGCCACGATGATCGTTGCCATGTATAAAGTCGAATCGACAAGCGTTAAAATGCCGAATCCTGCCGTCTCGGAAATCGCCTTTAAATCATTGGTCGAACGGGCCATCAAATCCCCCGTCCGGTTTTTTTCATAAAATGTCGGAGTCATCTTGAGAAATTGTCCCATCAAGCTCGATCGCAATTGCCGCTCAATGACATAAGCTCCTCCGAATAATTGATATTGCCAGACGAAATTGATGACATACGCCAGCACCATCGCGACAAGTAACACAATGACATACTGCCACAGCAATTCACCGGTCAGTTCCTGCTGGGCGATGGCATCAATAGCCACACCGATGAGCCACGGCGGCACAATTTCGAGAATATTTGCTACGAATAATAGCACGACTGCCAGTGTGTAGCGCAGCCAATTTTCTTTAAAAAACCATTTTAATTTCCATAAAACATCAAACATTCGTTACGCCTTCTTTCCATTTTCAATTTGACTAATCGCCTTCAAGCGATTCCTTGATTAGTGCTTTTTTTACATGAGAATTTCCCATAATGCTTCTCTCCCTCGATTTTACTTATTTATTTAAGCAGCCTAGCTGGTTAAACCACACAAAAAGAGCGCATACCCGTTTTCAGGCATGCGCTCTTGAAAATAGGACTGGGTGCACAGACCCAACCCGAATATTTCTAGTCACGAAGTAAATATCAATGAAAAATAGTTGGAGAGCCTGGCAATGCTATGCAATTGGTGTTTAACGCCTTTTGAATTTTTTTCATTGTCCAAACCTCCTTTTCCATATATTTGTTAGTTCAAGAGTACCACTCGTTTTTTTGAATTGTCAAGCTATTTTGAACTAAAAGGCCAATTCAGTCAAAAGTCGTACCTCTTGACTGGCGTTCGCACCTGTGACTGAAAGGTTTGCAATGTTCATATTTGGGGGAACAAGAGAATAACAGCAAATTGAGGCGGTGAAAGAAATGTATAAGAACATTGCAATCGCATACGATGGATCGGAAGGCAGCCGGCTAGCACTTGAAAAAGGCATAGAACTTTCCAAAATTCTTCCAGAATCCAAATTGACAGCACTTTATGTCAACGAAGAAGCGCAAGAACGCACGGGCTATATGGACGTTGGACATGCTTCCGCGCCGGTCACTTCTGCAAATGTCGACAGTTCCTATGCACAGTTCATGCCGCAGGGAATTGGCGACGATGGCTACCGGCCACCGCGAGAAGTGGACACAGCCCGTGCATCAGAATACTCGAAGCATATGCACAACTCCATCCAGCAGCAGCTCGACGCTAAAAATGCAGAAGCATCGGTACTGGCACTTGAAGGTCCGGTCATCAAAACAATTACTGGATTTATCGACGAACAGAATATTGATTTACTGATTGTCGGCAATAGCGGAAAATCCGGGTTGCAGAAGTTTTTCGTCGGTTCCATTAGCAGTAAGCTGATCAAAGATTCAAATTGCACCGTTCTTGTAGTGAAATAATCCTCCTTAAGCGCGGACATCCCCCTCTCTAAGGGGGGATGTTTATTTTTATGACATATTTTTGACATAATTAAATGAATATCATATATTTATCTGTTTGCCTACTTTCCTATATGGGTAAAGAATACTAATTGAACCAGCTGGGAAATAACAAAGGAAGAAGGGATCAGCCATGCCGAGACATACTGTATATTTTCTATCATCACATCAACATCGCGGGCTGATGGCTGAAATTTGGGCGAGCCGTTTAATGTTGCAGGACTGGGACATCAGAAGTGCGGCATGGAATCAACCATCTTTCAATGACATTCCGATTGAAGTGCTGAAAGAAATCATCATGGAAATTCCGCCAGTCGAACAACGTCTATACAATGCAGAAGAAGTCCAACAAGCGGATTTAATTATCGCTTTGCACGATGCAGAATTCGAGCAGGCTGATATCCCAGATGATCTGCCCATGCAAAAACTGGTCCGTTGGGATATCCCGAATCCGGAAATCCGCAGCACAGACAAAGACGAAAAATGGGCTTTATACCAGGAAGTCTGCGATGCCATCGCGATGAATATTAAACAAATGGAACCACTTCTCAGGTCACAGCCTACACAATGAAAAAGATACTAAAAAAAGACGCCATTCAAATTGAATGGCGTCTTTTTCTATTCTGTATAAAGCACTGCGCGAACCGGGCTGCCTTCCCCGCCGCGGATCTTCAGGGGCAATGCCGCCAACTGGTAAACTCCAGCTGCGACACCATCTAAAACGATGCCTTCCAAAATGAATCGCTCATTACGATTCATGGCGTGGTGCATCGGCAGTTCTTTGCTCGTCTCTGGATCTACTGATGGCACATCGACGCCGAGCAGTCGGATATTGTGGTCTTTCATCCATTCCGCGATTTCCGGGTCAAAAGTTGGCCAAGCGCCAGGGAATTTGCTGCGATTTTGCCAAGAGGCTGTCTTTAAAAGCACAGCGCTGACGCCTTGTCTAAGCTCATCCAAATCACTCAGCTTCACGTGCTCATGCCCCGTCACCTCCATCACCTGCGCTGTCGTCAAATAGACATCGAGCGGCAGCTCGTCGGTTTTTAAGCCCTGTTCATCGTAATGAAATGGCGCATCGATGTGCGTACCGATATGTGTGCTCGATTGGAGTTCCCCAATATTCACCGAACCGCTCTGTTCTTTTGTTACCGATAAGCGATAAGCAAATGGTGTATCTCCTGGCCATTCCGGAGTGGCGGCATCAAGCGTCATGGAAATATCAATGATGGATTTCATTTACGCCACCACATTTCGTTCGTTGCTGAATTCTTTATAAAGTTCATGATCAATAATTTCCTGCAAGGCAAGCGCCACTTTTTCCACATCCTCAAAGCTCGTGTAAAAAGCGACCGGTGCCAGACGGATGATATCCGGCGCGCGGAAATCCGGAACGATCCCTGCTTTTTTCAAAGCTTTGCAAATGCGTGCCGCTTCTTTGTGTGCAAGCGCTATGTGGCCGCCTCTGTCATCATCTGCTTGAGGCGTGACGTCTATCAAAGAAGGAACTAACTCCGCAAGCCTTTCACGCAGCATCGCCGTCAATTCTAATGATTTCTTGCGGATTTGATCGATTCCTGCTTCCTCGAATAGTTCCAAGCTGCCGATCAATGGCGCCATGCTGAAAATATTCGGCGTGCCGACTTGGTAAGCACCCGCACCTTCCGCTTTCGTGAAGCTATGGTCCATATCGAATTGCTTGGCCTTGTCCGAACCGAACCATCCGGCAATGCCAGGATTCAAATTGTGATGACGCTCGTGTAAATACAAGCCTCCCGTACCGCCCGGGCCGGAATTCATGTATTTATAATGACACCATACAGCAAAATCCACGCCGTCCGCGTGCAGCTCATGCGGCATCGCACCCGCCGAGTGGGCCAAGTCGAATCCGGCGATAATGCCTTTTTGATGCGCCGCTTGGGTGATTTCGCGGAGCGGCAGCAATTGCCCGCTTCGGTACAGGACAGATGGCAATAACAACACGGCGACATCGTCTTGTAGCTCCGCCACGATATCTTCCATTTCGAGCGTATAGCCATTGCGGCTTTTTACTTTGCGCATTGCCACTGCAGGATCTTGTCCACGGAGGCGCAGGTGGCTTTCTACGGCATAAATATCAGACGGAAAATTCAGCTCGTCGACCAAAATGACGAAACGCTCATCTGTTGGTGCATAGACCGTCGACAACATCTGATGGATATTTGACGTGATCGATCCGGTCACCATGACTTCATGTGCTTTCGCGCCGAATAATGGCACCGCTTGTTCACTCATCGATTCCGCAAGCGTGAACCACGGATGCTCGCCTTCTGTCCAGCCTTCAATTCCAAACTGTTTCCAGCTTTCCATCAGCTCCACCAGCTTCGCTTCAGCTCGTTTTGACATCAGGCCGAGTGAGTTCCCATCCATATAAATCGTTCCTGGTTCTACAAAAAATTGTTCCTTGAATTTAGCCAGTGGATCTTGTTGGTCTTTCCGAATTGCCGTATCCAAATCGCATCTCTCCATTTCTATAGAACATAGCCAGCACCCAATCAAGGTGCTTTTTACCAGAGCTTGTTTCAACTAGATTACCATTCCGAAGGTACCAGTCGCAATGGAGAAGCCGGGCGGGCTAAGGATATCCTAACGGAAAAATGACATCCACCTTCCCTCACAAAATAGCCGGACTTTCTTTTAGCGGTGCATAGGCAATATGTAAATATCACGTTTCACGAGTATGCACGAGCAGCTCGTTGATTATCGCTTGTGATCACTTCATATCCATTTTCTTTTTCACTGAATAATTAATCTTTTTAATGATATACTAATGTAAAGCTGGAACTGCGCTTTCAAAACGCGGAACCGAGCCTTGAGTCCGACAGGCCCTTGTCATTCGGAATTGCCATGATTATTTCATCTTTCATTTTCAGGAGGTGCAAACTTTGCGCCCTTCCCTAAGTGGAACGGCGTAAAGGAGCCATTTGGACATTCCCATACGAATAGCGGCAATCGCCGCTTTGATCAGTTCTGCCGCTTTCTTTTCCGCTTGTGAATACGCCATTGTCAATGTTCGCAAATCCCGTCTCGATGAAACGATTGCTGAACACAAAAAACAAGCTCAAGCCGCCATAAAAATTGCCACACATGCCGATACCTATCTGTTTACCTGTCAAGTCGGCATGGCTTTATCGGTGCTTGGGCTTGGCTGGCTCGGCCATGCGCTTATACAGGAAATGTTCGTGCCCGTTGCCGCCAACTTCCCCGGTGCTTCAACAAGCGCTGGATGGATTAGCTTTTTGACGGCATTTCTAGCTGTGGCTTTGCTATTAGTTGTGTTCGGCGAGCTGTTTCCGAAGACCTTTGCCATTCGCAACCCGGAGCGTGCTATTTTAATGTTCGCCGCACCGCTCGCTGCTACCTACTGGCTGTTGTTCCCTTTTATTTTTCTCTTCAGTGCCATCGCCCGCCTGATTTCGGGATTGTTCGGCATTCAAAAATTATCACGCAGCGAAATGGGCCATACTGAAGAAGAGTTGAAATTGTTGCTGTCTGAAAGCTTGAAGAGCGGAGAGATCAATGCATCTGAATACGATTACGTCAATCGCATCTTTGAATTCGATGAACGCATCGCCAAAGAAATCATGGTGCCGCGGATGGAGATGAGCACTATCGCCCACGATGTGAGTTTACGCGAAGTGTTTACATTAGAAGGCATCGAGCAATTTACCCGCTACCCGATTACGGACGGCGACAAAGACCATGTCCTTGGCGTCGTTAACATGAAGCACTTGCTGAGCGCTTACGTGAAAAATCCCGATACTGGGAATCTGCCGGTTTCCGCTTTTATTCAGCCGGTGATTCAAGTCATTGAAACAGTGCCTGTCAATGAGTTGTTATTGAAAATTCAACGCGAGCGCATCCACATGGCCATCTTGCGTGATGAATACGGCGGCACTTCCGGTCTTGTCACCATCGAAGACATACTCGAAGAAATCGTCGGCGATATCCAGGATGAGTTTGACGTCGACGAAGCCCCCGATGTCCAAAAGCTTGGCGACAACCATTATATTTTCAATGCCAAACTATTGCTCAACACCGTAAACGCCATCCTTGGAATCAATATCGACGAAGAAGACATCGATACGATCGGCGGCTGGTTTATGGATATGGATTTCGATGCAGTCGAAGGCCAGAAAATCATTGAACAAGGCTACGAATTCCGCATCCGGGAAGTCGATGGCCACCATATTCTTTATTTAGAAGCTCAAAAAGCACCTGATGAAGATCTTCCTGTATAATAGTTGATGCGATACGGCCCTCTTTTGGAGGGTCGTTTCCGTTTTCCCACAATCCAATCTGGAGGTGAATGGCAATGGAATTATACGATAACCTTCGCAAAGGAGAAAAAGGCGCTTGGCTCAGCATCGGGGCTTATTTGTTTTTAAGCGCCATCAAACTCGGCGCCGGATTTTGGGGCGGATCCGAAGCGCTGAAAGCGGACGGACTAAACAATGTCACTGACATCGTCGCTTCTGTCGCTGTGCTAATCGGCTTGCGAATTTCCCAAAAACCACCCGACGACAATCACCATTATGGCCATTTAAAGGCCGAAACCATCGCTTCTCTCTTGGCTTCGTTCATCATGGCGGTCATCGGGCTGCAAGTGCTGTTAAATTCAGTGAAAACGGTGTTCAATCCCTCTCTCATCCCGCCGTCTCCACTGACCGCTGTCGTCGCGTTTTTGTCGGCAGCCATCATGTATGGCGTCTACCGCTATAATTTGAAGTTGAGCAACGAAATCAAAAGTGCTGCAGTCAGGGCAGCTGCTTACGACAATCGTTCCGATGCACTTGTCAGCATCGGAGCCGGAATCGGCATCATCGCGGCCATTTTCGGCGCGCCACTGATCGATTCAATCACGGCCTTTCTTGTCGGACTGATCATTATCAAAACAGCTTTGGACATTTTCCGTGAATCGGTTTTGACCTTGACTGATGCGTTCGACGAAGAAACTGTCGAATCGCTTTCAGTTGTCATTCGTCGTGTGCCAGGCGTATTGGACTTGCGTGATTTCAAAGGCCGTACACATGGAAATGTTATGTTTATTGATTTGACTGTCAGCGTCGCGCCTTATTTGAATGTCATTGAAAGTCATTGGATCACCGAAGAGATTGAGCGGAAAATCCAAAAAGTGAAACCGAATTGTGTCGTCCTCGTACATATAGAACCGGATTACTCGATTGAGGAGGACGAAGAGGATGGTTGATTTTTACGATCAGAAAAAAATCGTTTTGATTACGCTTGGCATCATTCTGCTGCTATCTGCTGTATTTGTCCCAGCAGCCGTGTTTTACCCTGCAAAAGTCGCTTTCATTACACCGGAGGCGGAACTCGTCGGCACTTCCTTCTGGTCGCTCGTGCTTGGCGGGGCGGCATGGTCTTGCTGGCTGCTGCGTTATTCATCGCAGCGATAATCGAGCAGCCGCTGAAGTCTTGGCTGTTGTCATGCGCTGTTGCAGCGATTGGGCTTGTGGCGATCGCTTTATCGATCGGGGATTATTATTACATGACGAGCGAGCGCTTCACGTACAACCCTCCTTTGTCTTTAGTCTCCTCTACTTACACATGGGATGAATTCGAACGCGTCGAAGAGCGCCTTCACCAACAAGATGGAGCCAGTTCCATTGAGTCTGTCGCTTATTATTTCCACGACGGCAGCGTGCTCGAGTTCTCTGGCGGACGGATTTTTGAAATGCACAGCTCCTTGGCCCGTCGCGTGGAAACAGCTGGCGGGATATACACCCGAATCCAATCCCCTTGATACAGAAAAAACGCCTGATTTTTTGTGATCAGGCGTTTTTTGCGGTTCTTTTATTCAGTTCGCTCGCCAGGCCATGACGCGAGGCGGATGCCATGTTCCACAAATAAGGCAGCGATGGCGTGGCGAATCCGGCTTTCCAATAGGTCTTTCATTTCCACATCCAAGACACGCGCTTCCACTTGGAAATCCATCGAGGAATTGTGGAAGTCGATAAACTGGGCGTCAGGCTTTTCATCCGGCACGCCGTCGACTTTTAGGATGCCGCGTTCCGCCGCTTGCACCAGCAACTCCTCCACCAGCTCCGTATCGAAGCCGTACTCGACGCTGACGACGACACGGGCGAACAGTTTCGCTCCCGAACGGTTCTTAACGATCTGCTCGATGAAATACTGATTCGGTACGACAAGTGTGCCGTCTTTTAGCGTTTCGACGACAGTCGAACGCAATTTGATTTTGGTGATGCGCCCAATTTTTTTATCGATCTCGACCATTTCGCCGACTTCCATCGGCCGTTCGAATAAAATGATAATGCCCGATACAAAGTTCGCGGCAATATTGCGGACACCAAAACCGATACCGATGCCGAGCACACTGAAGACCACGCCGACCGCCCGCAGATCCAGGCCGACAAGTGTAAAACTGATGGCAATCGCTAAGAACATGACGGTGTAGTAAATGAGCCGATTAATCGTATAGCTCGTGCCAAGCTCTACATCGAACTGCCCGTAAACATAAGGCATGACAAACCGATTGAATGCTTTGACGACACGGCTAGAAAAAGTAACGATCATGATCGCGACCACAATTAGGAGAATAGAGACGTCTACCCCTTCCGTTTCATAAAAAGGCGTCTTCAGCCACTCTTCTTCCCAAAAATAGAACAAGAACAATAAAATGCCAGCGTAAAAGGCCAACCAATTCAATACATCTTCAACAATGGGATAAACTCTCTCTTGGTAGCCCTTATGGCTGATCACTCGTTTTAAAATAAATTGGGCTAGCCATTTCCCGATTACTATACACACTAAATACAAAAAAAACAGAAAAAATTCGGCTACGGACAAGTCCTTCAAAACGTCAATCCCTTCAAGCCATCGCCAATCTTTCATAATTCCCTCCTTTTCCTGCAGCATTCAAAAGGCATAAGTTCTGTTTATGCTTCCTGATCAAGCAGGTAATCACTTAGCAGAACAGGACGACGGTCCATCACTTGTGCCAGTATGTCCATTTTCCCTTGGATAAAACGCCGATCCAAGCGTTTAAAAGGTGAGCCCTCTAAATGTTCCAGAACATGCAGTTGCGTTTCCCAAATGGCTTCATGGCGCGCCGTTTCCGATATTTGCGCAGCATTTGTCAATGCTTCGAAGATAGCCGCCACTACCGAAACATCTTCCTTGCCATAATGAATAAGTTGATGGAATGTCAGATACAGAAACTGGTCGAAAGTAAAGAAGGGATACCGTATGCGATCTTTTTGCTGATCGTCTGTGATGGTAATGGCCCCTGTCTCCAAATGGCTGACCTTCCCTAACAGCCGCCCGATACGGATGATGATGCCATTCGCCGTGTTCGGGTCATTGATACCTGGCGAAATGGCTCTGAGTGCAACTTCTACCATTTTTTGAATGGCAAAGTCGAGGTCTTGATCGGTCGTCCGTTCGGTGCCGATCGTGATAAATCGGTGTAGGTCAATTTCGTCCTGCTCACGTTGATAAACACGGAATAAAGCCGTCTGTTCATGAACATAGGAACCGATGCCATGAAAAATTTCCACTTCCAGATTGTGTTCTACGGCATAGTCTGTCAGCTTGTCGAAATACAGAAACTGAATATAGCCGTCATTTTCAGCCGTGATTGTCTCGACAAAACCGTCTGGATTCCATTCCGATTCAATTTCCATTTCTTGCTTCTGCTTTTCACCATAACTGTCGATAATCCGTTCAGCATCTTCCTCGAGCTCTTGAATCAACTTCTCGACTTGCACATTCGTCGCAATATGGTGAATAAAATAAGCGAACGTCGACAGACAGAAAAACGCAATGACAATGCCGACGAAAGTCGAGATGACATCATGTGTATAGAGCGCGTCTCGCATGAACATCAATGACAGCGTATTGTAGATAAACCCGCCTAAAAACACACCCAATACGCGCCAAGTCAGCCGATCATGGACGAAATTTTTCAAGGTTCGCGGTGAGAACTGAGAGGAATACATCGTCAAGACGACGAGTATGGTAGAGAACGTAAAGGTTGTCATCGTTAATAACGCACCTGCGAGCGCTCCCATGATCGTCTGGGCCAATTGCACATTCGTCAACAAAATATCCGGAATGAATTCTTGGTATTGCTGGACTAGCAATAAATCCACATAAAAAAAGGCGATGGATAATAAGATGGCAAGGAAGCTATAGATAGCAGGAGTCACCCAGAGCTTTTCCCGCCAATTATAGAAGATTTTTTTCATGACTTCCCCCCTTAATAAAATAATGGCCTATTACCCTGTTCCCTTATTCTAATTGGTACAAACGCTGGCCACGCGCCATCGCAGCCCATCAGCTCTGCCTGTCCATGTGATCTTGCTGGTGGAAAGCGCCCGCTTGTCACTTCATTGTCGTAATACTCTAAAAAAACGTTGACCTGCCATTTATTTACCGGTATGATGGGTGTAACTAATGGAAAGAGGTGAGGTATTATGGTGGCTATTTCAGTTCGTGCAACCCGTAACTTAATAGTGTTTGCTATGGTGTCTCCCTCTGTGTATCGCTGACGATACGCTTTTTTCCTAACGCGCGGAAACCATGGCAAGCATTATTGCAGCCATGGTTTTTTATTATGCGTTTTTATAGGAGGAAGTTACATTGTCAATTATTACCCAATACGGATGGAACGAATCATTCGCACAAACATTGCCTGAACAGAAAATACCGGGTCGCATCATTCTCGAACACAAAAGCAGCTACCGCGTTATAACCGATTTCGGTGAATGGCCGGCAACTTTATCCGGAACTTACCGCCATAGCCATAACCCCGATGAATTCCCTTGTGTTGGTGACTGGGTGGCGCTCGAACAAATGCCTGGAGAAGACAAAGGCATTATCCATCACCTCATGCCAAGAAGTTCACGATTCACCCGAAAAGCGGCCGGGGAAACGTCCGACATGCAGACCATCGCCGTCAATCTCGACTATGTATTCTTGGTTATGTCGCTCAATCACGATTTCAATGTCCGGCGTCTGGAGCGCTATATGGTCGCTGCCTGGGATTCAGGTGCCATGCCGGTCGTCGTGCTGACAAAAAGCGACCGATGCGAGGACCCTTCGGTTTACTTAAAAGAAGTTGCTGATACCGCTTTGGGCGTCGATGTGTTTGCCGTGTCGGCTGTAACCGGAGCGGGCATGGAAGCTTTTGACCGCTATTTGACGAATGGCAAAACTGGTGCGTTGCTTGGCTCATCAGGGGTCGGCAAATCTTCGCTGATCAATGCTTTGACTCATAGCGATAAAATGGCCGTGCAGGAGATCCGGGAAGACGACAGCAAAGGCCGCCATACGACGACACATCGCGAACTGGTGTTGCTGCCAGGCGGCGGCTTACTGATTGATACACCAGGCATGCGTGAATTCCAGCTCGGCGATTCCGCTGACGGGCTTGAGGCAAGCTTTCAAGATATCACGAGCCTTGCCGACGAATGCCGTTTTCGTGATTGCAGCCACCAGCAAGAACCCGGCTGTCGCATTCAATCGGCACTCGCTTCCGGTGAATTGCCGGAAGACCGCTATGCGAGCTATTTGAAATTACTGCGTGAACTCGACTATATCGAACGAAAAAGTGACGCTGCCAAACAACAGGCAGAACGGGCAGTGTGGAAACAGCGCACGAAAGAATACCGCAGCCGCCCCATCAAGAAGAGATAAAAGACTGCCGGATGGAAAATCCGGCAGTCTTTTTTATTTCCTTCAGTTAACATATTCTGTCAATCCGTGCTTCACTGCATAAAGTGCTGCTTGCGTCCGGTCTTGGACTTCGAGTTTGATAAAGATATTGGAAATATGCGTCTTCACTGTCTTCTCCGTCACGAACAAAGCAGACGCCACTTCCCGGTTGCTTTTCCCCTTCGTTAACTCCGCAAGCACTTCCGCTTCCCTTGGCGTCAACGGATGCAGCACATGAGGCGGCGGGGCTTCCGGCGCTTTTGCCAGTTCCGAGGACGCTTTCGGATGCAGCGTATTCTCCCCGCGCATCAAACTGCGCAGCGATTCGACGAGTTCATCCGGTTCGATGTCTTTTAGCTGATAACCAGCTGCCCCTGCCTCAATTGCCGGCAGGATGTGATCGCGGTCTGAAAAGCTTGTCAGCATCAAGACGATGATTTCCGGATAAGACGCTTTGATGTTCCGAGTAGCCTCGATGCCGTCCATTTCCGGCATGACGAGATCCATCAAGACGATATCCGGCTGCAGCTCACCTGCCATTTTGACAGCCTCGACGCCATTCGCCGCTTCCCCCACCACTTCAATGTCTTTTTGCGTTTTCAAGAAAAACAGCAGCCCTCTTCTTACTACGTGGTGATCATCCGCAATCAATACTCTCATCGTGACACTCCTTTAATACGGAATCCGTACCAGGATTTCCGTTCCTTTGCTGATCTCGCTCGACCAGTCAACCGTCCCGCCTTCTGCTTTTGCGCGGTCTCGTATGCTTTGCATGCCAATCGATGGAATCTCGCCGTATGCGGGAGAAAAGCCGAGCCCTTCATCTTTGATGACCAACAAGACATCTGTCGGAGTTATCGTTACATAGATTTGGGCAGCGCTTATGCCCGCATGCTTGCGCACATTATTCAGCGCCTCTTGGGCAATCCGGAACAAAGTTTCTTCTGTGCGCGACGGCAATTGAATGACGCCCGTCACTTTTGCTTCCATCGACAGTCCGAGCATTTCCCCGTAAGCTTTGATGGCGTCGATTAAACCGCTCTCGAGTCCTTTTGGCCGCAGCTGCCAAATCAATGCCCTCATTTCATTGAGCGCTTCCTGGCTGAGATGCTTAATATCGCGAAATGTGCTTTTTTGCGCTTCGTCTTCCGCCATTTCAATGCCGCCCCTCGCCGTCAACGTGACCGAGAACAGCAGTTGATTGACGGAATCGTGCAGATCCCGCGCAAGCCGGTTGCGCTCTTTAACGAGTGCCAGCTCTTGCTCTTGTTTGGTCAAGACGATGCGCTTGATGGCGGAACCGATCTGGAACGCAACCGATTCCAATAAAGCCAATTCATCTTTTGAAAAGCGCACCGTATCCGCTGCCGCGATATTGAGCAAACCAAATTTTTCCTTGCCCGACTGCAGCGGCACGGTCGCATGGTGCGTGATGCTATCGATTTTGCCATGCGCCGCTTTAGCATTTTCAATGCGCTGACAGGCGATGATATTCGACGCCTTTTCCAAATCGCCGTCATGGTAGCGTTTGACGCACCAGCAGCCGCCTTTCGTCAAATGACGGCATTCCCGCTCTTGAAGGGCATCTGGTAAATTGGCTTGTGCTACCAGACGGTGCTTGCCTTTTTCGTCAATGAAAAAGATCCACGCCGTCTCGAAATTGGAGTTCTGTAACAGTTTGTTGATCGCACCATTCAGCATGCGTTCCATATTCGTTTCTTCATTCAACAACTCTGCGATTTCCTTTAATAACACAACATCCGAATGCTGCTCAGGCACCATGGGCTGACCCCTCCTAGTTGCTATTGTAACCGTAAGAACCGCACGCTTGCCTCATTCTTTCGAATGAAAAAGCTCCCTCTATGGGGAGCATTTTTCACCGGTTCGCAACGATGTCGAGAAATGATTCTTTCAATAATTCCAGTTTTTCGTCGCTTTCCTGCTGACTGTCCGCTTTGACGCCGAGGTAGTATTTCACTTTCGGTTCAGTGCCGCTTGGGCGAACGCAAACCCACGACCCGTCTTCTAAGAAATACTTCAAGACATTCGACTGAGGCAAGATGATCGCTTCACTTGTCCCCATATCGACCAATGTCCGTGTCCGGCTGTCGTAGTCTTCGATTTTCACTACCTTGATGCCCGCGATCGACTCGGGCGGCAATTCCCGTAAGCCACTGAGCAGCTGGGTAATTTCGCGCGCGCCTTCAATGCCTTTTTTCGTCACCGAAACGAGCGATTCGCGGTAAAAACCGTGGCGCTCATACAACTCGGTCAATACGCCGTAGAGGTTTTTGCCTTGCTTCTTATAGTATGCAGCTGCTTCAACCAATAGCAATGTTGCTTGCACTGCATCTTTATCGCGGGCAAAATCACGAATCAAATAGCCGTAGCTTTCCTCATACCCAAACAAGAACGTAAAGGCATGGTTTTCGTCGTTTTCGCGCAATTTCTCGCCGATAAATTTAAAGCCCGTCAACACATCTTCACTCTCAACACCATAACTTCTAGCAACCGCTTCACCAAATCCGGAAGTCACGATGGTCTTGAAGATGCGCCCGTCTGCTGGCAATTCCCCTTTGGCTTTTTTCTGATGCAATAAATACTCCAGCAAAATACCGCCGGTTTGGTTGCCGGTTAATAGTTCATACTGCGTGCCGGTCCAAACTGCTGCTCCCACTCGGTCGCCATCAGGGTCGATGGCAATCAACAGATCAGCGGTTTGTTGTTCGCCGTATTGGCGAGCAAGGTCGAATGCCGATGACTCTTCCGGATTCGGCGATGCCACTGTCGGGAATTCACCATCTGGTGCCATCTGCTCCTCTACATAGCTGA
Organism: Planococcus maritimus; assembly: GCF_001687625.2. Classification (NCBI taxonomy): domain Bacteria; kingdom Bacillati; phylum Bacillota; class Bacilli; order Caryophanales; family Caryophanaceae; genus Planococcus; species Planococcus maritimus. The sequence goes on along the minus strand of NZ_CP016538.2, from coordinate 1,039,700 downwards.
TTCCGCTATAGCCCGCTTCATCGAATATTCGGCGAACGGTCGTCCCTGATGCCCCATGGAGCGGTGTGAAAATCGCGCTGATCGGCTCAACATTCGCTTCCTGCACAGTCAAAACCTGATCGAGATAAGCACGGTCGAGCGTTTCACCGAGCACTTCTAATAAGGAAGAATCGTAGGTTTCGTTATTGATGGCCAACTCATCTTCGACACGGCTGACAAAGCCAATGACTTGGTCCGCTGCCTCTAAATCCAATTGCGCGCCGTCTTCGCCGTATACTTTATACCCGTTGTACTCAGGCGGGTTGTGGCTTGCGGTGATGACGATGCCCATGAATGCATTCAGCTCACGTACCGTAAACGATAATTGAGGTGTGGTCCGCGGCGCTTCGTAGACATACGCACGAATGCCCGCTGCTGCGAATGTGCGCGCCGATTCTTCTGCAAATTCCGGTGACATGCGGCGGCTATCGAACGCGATCGCTACGCCTCGGTTCATTGCCTCAGCGCCAAAGCTTTCAATGTAATCAGCAATGCCTTTTGATGCTTTTCTGACGGTATAGACGTTCATTCGGTTCGTGCCCGGCCCAATTTCTCCGCGCATGCCTCCCGTCCCAAACACCAAATCTTGATAAAACGCATCTTCTGCCAGCTGCGCGTCTTCCGATAAGACTTGCAGTTGTTGTTTCGTGTTGACATCAAGCCCCTCGTGTCCGAGCCATTTTTGCATTCGCTGTTTCCATTCCATGGTTCATCCCTCCAATTACTTATCAGTTTACCAAATTTCCCACAAAAAAACCGCCCCTATTCGGAGCGGCTGGCGTTAATCTTGTTTGTATTCCACACGGTATACATCATGGCGGCGATCTTTTAATTGCTTGACCGTGCCGTCTTGGCGCTGGCGTCTAAGAATTTCAAGGTCGACATCCCCAATCAAAACCATCTCCAGGTTCGGATTGGTCTCCCCGACGATACCATCACGGGCGAATTCAAAATCGCTTGGCGCGAAGATACCAGACTGGGCATACTGAATGTCCATGTTTTCCGTCTGCGGCAAGTTGCCGACCGTTCCGGAAATGACCGTATAAATTTGATTCTCGACTGCGCGTGCTTGTGCGCAATAACGGACGCGCAAATAGCCTTGGCGGTCTTCTGTACAAAATGGCGAGAAGATGATGTTCGCGCCCATGTCCGTCGCAATGCGGGCCAGTTCAGGGAACTCGATATCGTAGCAGATTTGAATGGCGATCTTGCCGCAATCCGTATCGAATACGCGCACGGAGTCGCCTGCAGAAATGCCCCACCACTTGCGTTCGTTCGGCGTAATGTGGATTTTGTACTGCTTATCGATCGAGCCATCCCGGCGGAACAAATACGCGATGTTGTAAATTTCGTCGTTTTCTTCTTTGACGAAATGCGACCCGCCGATGATGTTGACATTGTAGCGGACAGCGAGATCCGTGAACAGTTCGATATACTGCGGCGTGAATTCCGTCAATTTGCGGACCGCTTGGCTTGGCGATGGTTCATTCAAAAACGACATCAATTGCGTCGTGAAAATTTCCGGGAACACGACGAAATCTGAATGGGCATCAGACGCCACGTCGACAAAGTACTCGACTTGGTTCGCCAAGTCGTCGAATGAATTGATGGCGCGCATCAAGTATTGCACGACACAGATGCGTACCGGCAAGCTCGTTTTGAAATGGCGCTTCGAGATCGGTTTGTAATCGACATTGTTCCATTCCATAAGCGTTGCGTATTTGCCTGAGGCTTTATCGTCCTGCAAATAGCCCGGGTTGATGCGCATGAGCTGGAAACCGTTCATCAATTGGAACGTCAAAACGGGATCATAGATTTTATGGCGCGATACCGAATCAACGTATTCACGCGGCGACATTTCGTCTGCGTGTTTATGGTAGTTCGGGATGCGCCCGCCGATGATGATCGACTTCAAGTTCAGTTCACGCGCGAGTTCTTTGCGCGCTTCGTACAAACGCTGCCCGACTTGCATGCGGCGGTATTCAGGATGCACCATCACTTCAATGCCGTACATATTATAGCCGTCTTGGTTATGGTTGGTGATATAACCGCCATCAGTGACATCGTCCCATGTATGACGATCATCGTATTCATCAAAGTTGATCAAAAGGCTCGAGCAGGAGCCGATGACTTTGCCGTCGAGTTCTGCAACCATCTGTCCTTGTGCGAAAACGCCTAAATGGCTTCTCAGCTGCTCTTCTTTCCAAGGTTCCATGCCCGGAAAGCAAAGCTGCTGCATTTCCAGAATGGCAGGTATATCAGCATAGCTCATCTCGCGGATGATCATGCTTTTTTCAAAATGGGATAAATCGAATTGTTCTGCCACGTTACCGCGCTCCTTCACAAAAGTGTCAAAGTTCATTATAGCCCATACGCCGAGTTGTTGATATTATTTTACTTGTATGATGTTAAGAATTATACTTCAAAAGGAAAGCTTTGTGGAAAAGAGGGACAAAAATGACGAAGCGTCAAGAAAACAGTTTGCTATTCATGTGGGCAGTGTCGCTCGTTGCGACGCTGGGCTCGCTGTATTTCTCCCAAGTGCGCGGGTACGTCCCGTGTGAACTGTGCTGGGTGCAGCGTATCTTCATGTATCCTCTCGTCTTTGTGCTTGGCGTGGCCTATGTGCAGAAAAACCCGCGCATCGCTATGACTTCGCTCGTGCTATCCGTTATCGGAGGGTCGGTTTCGCTGTATCATTACGGCATTCAAAAACTCCGGTTCTTGTCGGATTCGGCACCCTCATGCGGACAAGTGCCGTGCACAGGGGAATATATTAATTACCTCGGATTTATCACCATCCCGTTTCTCGCACTCATCGCCTTCGCTTTGATTGCTGGAACGAGTGTTTATCTGTGGAAATCATTGAAGGAGGAACAATAAAATGAAAAAATTGCTGATTATCGCCGGCGTCGTGCTTGCCATTTTCGCCTTGATTGTCTTTTTGACCAATCAATCGCAAGATGAGAAACTGGCAAACAACCCTTACGGCACAGATGATTTGGAACCATCCACCATCGATCAACTCGACGATGAAAACTACCAGAACATCGCGTTGCCTGAAGATGTCAACGAACAAATCCAAAACGGCGAGCCGACAACTGTCTATTTCTTTAGCCCAACTTGCCAGTTCTGCCAACAGACAACGCCCATCTTGATGCCTGTAGCAGAAGATATGGAAGTCGATGTGCTGCAGTACAACTTGCTCGAATATGAACAAGGCTGGTCGGATTATGCAATAGAAGCAACCCCGACACTTGTTCATTATGAAGACGGCAAGGAAGTCGCCCGCTGGACTGGCGCACAGCCGAAAGAGAACATCGAACAATTTTTCCAGGAAGTCGTGAAAAAATAAACTAAAACGGGATCATGTGCCGCGCGCATGATCCCGTTTTTATGGAGGACTAAACAATGAATTGGACTTACCAAATCCCAGAACAAGGCATGACCGTTACGGACTTATTAAAAAACGAATGGGGCCTCGGCAAAAAGACGGTGCACGAACTGCGCATGGCTAAAGGTGTCCGTCTTGAAGACGGCACAGAACCCCGCTGGCAAGAACCGCTTGATAAAGGGACGAAACTGATCGTTACGATTCCACAAGCTGAGTCGCCGTACCGGCCGAACCCGTCAATCGAACCGGAAATTTTATTTGAAGACGAGCATTTCATCATTGCCAATAAACCAAAAGGGCTCGCCACGCATCCGAACGATAACTCTCAAGACGATACGTTCATCAACGGCTTGATCGCTTACGTCCAACAATCTGGCAGTTCATATATTGAACACATCCACCGCCTTGACCAAGGCACTTCCGGTTTATTGCTATTGGCTAAACACCCGGTCGCCAAAAACGTCATGGACCGCATGGTTGAACAAAAACTTGTGCAGCGTGAATACGAAGCGCTTGTTAAAGGCCTCGTCCGCGGACAGTCCGGGACGCTCGACTTCCCGCTCGGCCGAGACCGCCACCACGCCACGCGCCGCCGCGTTTCGCCAAACGGGCAAAGTGCTGTGACGCATTACCAGGTCATTAACCGGGCAGATGGCCGCTCCCTGCTTCATCTAACTTTGGAGACTGGGCGTACACACCAGATCCGTGCCCACCTGTCGCACGTCAAGCATCCGATCATCGGAGACGAAGTATACGGAGGCCCGCCGACTGACAACGGGGAATACTTCTTGCACGCCTTCCGCGTCGCTTTTAAACACCCGTTTACCGGACAATCAATCGAACTCGAAGCCAAACAATAATAAAAAGGCCAGCGAACCCATTCGCTGGCCTTTTTTTATTAGAGCTTGATTTCGTCCGGATGGGTTCCGCTGCGCCATTCCTGGTTCAGCGCTGAAATCTGTTTCATTTCTTCTTGGCTTAATTCAAAATCGAACACGTCAGCATTTTCAACGATGCGCGACGGTGTCACCGACTTCGGAATGACGATCAAGTCATTCTGGAGATGCCAGCGGATAATCGTCTGCGCGATCGACTTACCGTGCGTTTCGCCGATTTCCGACAGCACTGGATCATCGAGCAGGCGGCCCCTCGCAAGCGGCGACCAAGACGTAACCGCAATGTCCTCGGCTGCGCAAAATTCTCTCAGCGGCTCTTGTGTCAATTGAGGGTGCAATTCGATTTGGTTGACCATCGGCTTCGTATTGGCCTTGGCCAGAATTTTCTCCAGATGATGCTGCTGGTGATTCGAGACGCCAGCCGCGCGGATCAATTTTTCATCGTACAGCCGCTCAATCGCCCGGTAAGTTTCCTCAAATGTTTCAGGAATCGCCCAATGCGTCAAATACAGATCCAAATAGTCCATATCCAGGCGTTTCAGGGAAGCTTCAAACGCACGCAAAGTCTGATCATACCCTTGATCGGTGTTCCACACTTTCGATGTGATGAACAATTCTTCGCGTGGCACGCCGCCAGCCCGTACCGCTTCCCCGACTTCCGCTTCGTTGTCGTAGACCGTAGCTGTATCAATCGCTTTATAACCTGTATGAATGGCTTTTACCATCGCTTCGACTGCGGCTTCCTTATCGGTCATCTTGTAGACCCCAAGGCCAAAACGCGGCATTTCCACTCCATTATGTAAAGTCTTCGTCGAGCCAATCGTCAAATCCATCAAAATCCTCCTCCTATTCTTATTCATTGTACAAATAGTGGCAAGGAATTTCGACTAATCGCTACCAGATTAAAAAAACACTTGCACCCATTATTAAAAACGAATATTATTAAACATGTTGTTTTAAAACGTTCGTGTTTAGAGGGAGGATTTTCCATGTTTCAGTTAAAAGAACACGGAACTGATGTCAGAACCGAGATTACTGCCGGGATGACGACGTTCCTGACGATGGCTTATATCGTTATCGTCAACCCGGTAATTCTCGGAGCTGCCGGTGTTCCGTTCGACCAAGTATTTCTCGCCACCATCATTGCCTCGGTTATCGGCACATTGTGGATGGCACTACTCGCCAATTACCCAATTGCCATCGCACCCGGCATGGGACTTAACGCATATTTCACCTCTATGGTGCTCGCTTCTGGCGGTGCCATTGATTATACGACCGCCTTTGCCGCGGTCTTCGTTTCCGGCTTGCTGTTTGTTGCCTTGTCTTTGACGTCGATGCGCAAAATCTTGATCGAGGCTATTCCGGAAAACCTGAAACACGCCATCACGGCAGGCATCGGCTTGTTCATCGCTTTTATCGGCATGCGCCTCAGCGGCTTTATCGTCGCCAATGAAGCCAATCTCGTCGGTCTTGGTGATTTGACCTCGCCTCCTGTCGCATTGACACTCGCAGGGCTCGCCATCACGCTCATCTTCATGTCCTTGAATATTCATGGCGGAATTTTCTTCGGCATGATCGCAACCGGCATCATCGCCTTTTTCACCGGGCAATTGAGCTTTACGGAAGGATTCATGAAATTGCCGTCGCTTCCAGAAGGCATCATCGTCTGGAATCCAATCGAAGCCTTCCTATTGGTTGCCGAATTTGGGCTGTACGGCGTCGTCTTCTCATTCCTGCTCGTTACCCTTTTCGACACAACGGGAACAATGATCGGTGTGGCAAAACAAGCAGGGCTCATGAAAGACAATAAAATGCCGCGCGTGCGCCAAGCGCTTCTCGCCGATTCGGTCGCAGCCAGTGCAGGCGCCATGGTCGGCACAAGCCCGACCAGTGCGTATGTTGAATCTTCTGCAGGTGTCGCTGCAGGCGGACGCACAGGGCTTACCACTTTGACCGTCGCGATTCTGTTCATCGCAGCCGCCTTTTTCGGGCCGCTCGTCGGTTCCCTGTCAGGCGTCGCCGCGATCACCGCTCCCGCGCTCATCATCGTCGGCAGCCTGATGATCGGTGCCGTCAAAGAAATCGATTGGGATCAATTCGACGAAGCGTTCCCAGCGTTCCTGATTGTTCTTGCGATGCCGCTCACATCAAGCATCGCAACCGGTATCGCACTTGGATTCATCTCTTACCCACTGATGAAAATCTTTAAGGGTAAATGGAAATCGGTTCACCCGATCCTGTATATTTTCGCTGTGCTGTTCACGATCCAAATCCTTATCGCACCGCATTAAAAAATCCTCCGTACACTTCTGTGCGGAGGATTTTTGCATAGCTTGATAAAATTGCCCACACAAAAAGCACCGATTTCTCGGTGCTTTTGCTGTTATGCTCTAGCTGAACGTCCGGACATAGCCGCTGACAGCAATAGCACGATCGCTGTCAATAAGTGCAGAGCCCAGCCGACTACTGGAATCCAAGCGAGTGCACTCGTGATGATCCCCAGAATCGAGCCGAACTTCGGCGAATATTCTTTAAAGCAAAAGAACAACGTAATCGCATGCAACACGAACATGATGCCGAGTGGTGCATAGCCTGCGGAAATCACAAATCCGCCCCCGATGAACGGAATGGCCAGAAATGCCTCCGCAAGACCTGTAATCCAAAGCAATGCAACGGATGTCTTCATTTTCATATCAGTTCATCCCTTCCTTTTCTTCCTACCCCTATATACGCATCACATCCAAAAAAGTTTCAAGTTTGTCGGATGGACGGAAAATGTCCATATTTTCGAGCGGGTTCTATATTTCATTTTTCCCTGCCGTACGCTATACTAAACACAGATGCAAATTTCAAGGAGGTCGTCATTCATGAACTTGATCTTAATCTTGGGGATTTGTGTATCGTTTTTGGTAGCTATCTTCACTGCTGGATACGATGACAAACCAGGCACAGACAAAAGACAATAATCTGTAATGCAAAAGGACAGCGCCCACGCGCTGTCCTTTTTTGTCGTTTATTTCAGATTCGGGAAATCCTGTTGCCGCAACGCTTCATACATTAAGATCGCTGCCGTGTTCGACAAATTGAGCGAACGGATATGCTCATTCATCGGAATGCGCAAACAACGCTCTAAATTGGCATCAATCAATTCTCTCGGCAAGCCTTTCGTCTCCTGCCCGAAGACGAAGAAGTAATCCTCTTCCGTATCGGAGAAATCAAACGTGCTATACGTTTTAGTCCCAAATTTCGTAATGTAATGGTATTTTCCTTCAGGGTAGGCTGCAAACAACTCATCGAGGCCATCGTGATAATGAATATCGACATGCTCCCAATAATCGAGCCCCGCCCGTTTGAGCATTTTGTCATCTGTTGAAAACCCGAGCGGCTTGATCAAATGAAGGCTGACGCCCGTTCCCGCACAAGAGCGTGCAATGTTCCCGGTATTCGCCGGAATTAATGGCTGATATAACACAATGTGTATTCCCAAATTTCTTCACTTATCCTTTCGTTTCTGCAGAAAAGAATGTCAGGCCTTTTTCAATTTCCGCCAGCACCTCTTCATCTATCTCTTGCTGTCGTGCGTGTTCTAACGCTTGTCTGCCCTCATCTACTCCGATGCGGCCGAGTGCCCAAGCCGCCGTCCCCCGAATGACCGGTCGCGGATCTGCCTTCATCAAGTCGATCAATGTCGGCACGGCCGATTGTTCCTTGAAATGGGCAAGCGCCAAAATAGCATTGCGCTGGATTGGTTTTTTGCCCCGCCACGAACCTGACACATGGCCGAATTTCTCTTTGAATTCCCTATTGGAAATCGTCAGCAGCGGCTCAAGTAAGGGTTTGGCAATGTCCGGGTCCGGATCGAATTCCGGATGGATGCGATTGGCTTTGCGCTTATTTTTCGGACAAACCGTCTGACACGTGTCGCAGCCGTAAATCCGGTTGCCGATTTTCGACCGGAACTCATCTGGCAGAAAGCCTTTCGTCTGTGTCAAAAACGAAATGCAGCGCTGGGCATTGAGCTGACCGCCCTCGACAATCGCGCCGGTCGGGCATGTATCGATGCACAAGCGGCAATCGCCGCATTGGTCTTCCATCGGTTCATCGTAGGCAAATGGAATATTGGTAATCATCTCGCCCAAATAAACATACGACCCAAACTCCGGTGTGATGATATTGGTGTTTTTCGCACTCCATCCGATACCTGCACGCTCTGCTACAGCACGGTCAGACAATTCGCCGGTATCGACCATCGATTTCATGCGCGCTTCCGGATAATGCGCGGCGATGAACGATTCGAGCAACGCCAAACGGTCGCGCAGTGCCGCATGATAATCTTTGCCCCAGGAAGAACGCGAGAAAATCCCGCGCCTTGCCCCTTTGACGCCTGGTGTCGCCCCTTCCATTTTAGATGGATAGGCAATCGCAATCGCAATGATGCTAACCGGTTCTTCCATCAACAATTCCGGTCGCGTCCGTTTTTCCACATCCGATTCCTCAAAACCCGACTGAAAATTCAATTGCTGTTGACGGATCAACCGGTGCTTTAAATTAAAAAAAGGTTCGGCTGAAGCAAAGCCGATTTTGTCAATTCCGATTTCCGCGGCATACGCTACTAGTTGTTGTTGGAATTGATCCAAGTTCATGTTGATAACTCCTTGCCCCAATTTATGGTAAGATGATTCTATTATTCACGGAAAGGATGGTCGCTGTGGACTTCCACGTAAACCCTGAAATGACAGAGATCCTGCCTGATTTCAAAATCGGCATTATTCATTATAACAATATCACCGTTTCGGATTCACCTCAAATGTTAAAAGGCCGTCTCCAACTCTTCCAAGAGCAATTATTCTTTGACATGGATGACAAGGAATTGACTGATTTTCCTGGTCTTCTTGAATGGAGACTTGCCTGGAAAGCGCTTGGAGGCGACCCGAGCCGCTACCGTCCGTCTGCAGAAGCCTTGTACCGCAGGGTGCGCAAGCAAAACTATTTAGACCCCGTCAATTCAGCCATCGACATGAACAGCTTTTTGTCGCTTCAATACGAAATCCCACTTGGCCTATATGACGCCTCACAGATCGAGGGTGACGTCGAAATTGGGATCGGAACCATAGAGGACCGATACGAAGGCTTGAATAACCGCGACAATACACTCGATAAAATCATCGTCACACGCGACGCAAAAGGCGCATTCGGCAGCCCTTACGTCGATTCTAAGCGGACTGCTGTGACACCTCACACAACAGATGCCATACATGTATTTTACCTCCGTCCATCGATGAACCGTGACAATGCCATCCAGCTTTTGACTGCTGCCGGCAATATGTTTACTGGCATTAATGGCGGCGAAGCACAACTATTTGTCCTTTAACTGCCTGAAGCATCTGCTTCAGGCAGATTCTTTTTATTCTCCTGAAAACTCTAGTATTCTTTTGATACTGAGATAAAAAAAGAGGGATGAGACATGAAGAAAGTCCATAGCGACGTTATTCAATTCCGTGGCAGCCATTATGATTTCGGCTACCATCAAGGAGAATTATTAAGAGATTCACTGCTATTGCCGAACCGAAAAATACAGCGCGGCCAGAACAGCAAGCAGCTGTTGGTAGATGAAACCAAAGCCATCGACATGCTCGAACGTTTTGCTCCGCGCATCTGGGAAGAAATCGAAGGCTTGGCCGATGCGTTGAAATGGCCGTTTTACGACGCCTTGCGTGAATTCGGCGGCTATTATATCGAATATACACGAAGTGGCTGTTCGATCCTGAGCCGCTCCGATTTTCTAGTCAGAAATTACGATAGTTCTCCACAAGGCTACGAAGGCAGGTTCGCCTTATATGAACCAACTGACGGGGGCTATGCATCCATCGGGCCGTCCATGCAAATTACCGGGCGGACGGATGGACTTAACGAGAAAGGGCTCGCCATGGGCTATAATTTCATCAACCGCCGCAACTCCGCAGACGGATTTATCTGCAATATGATCGGCCGCTTGATCCTTGAACATTGCGCAACCATCGAAGAAGCCGTCGATTTATTGAAAGAGCTGCCCCACCGTCGCTCGTTTAGCTATGTATTGCTTGATAAGAGCGGGCGTTCGGTCGTAGCTGAAACTTCTCCGCGCAATGTCATCGTCCGGGAAGCAGCCGTATCAACAAACCATTTTGAAGTATTATCAGAAGAAAACCGCTACCAGATCGACGATTCCAAACGCCGTGAAGATGCGCTGCTTACTCACACTACTACTTCAAACGATGCGTATTCGGCATTTCGGTTATTGAACGACTCGGACCAAGGCGTATTTTCTACTAAATACAGCACCGCATCCGGCACCTTGCATACTGCTTCCTATTTCCCAAACAGCCTAGAAGTCGGCTTTGCCATCGGTCCTGATCGTTTGCCGCTCATGTTCGATTTTCAAAAATGGCTTCAAGGCGAACGCTTGCTAGCAAAACGCATTAACGGGAAAATCGATACCCATTTTCCGTTTCCATATCTTGACGACCTGTCTTCATTACAGCAAAAAAATGGCTAGAGCATGCGAGTGCTCTAGCCGTTTTTCATTTGAACAAAGCATCGGTATGGGCAAACCCGATGCCGGTATCGATTTGTCCATGAATGGATTTAGTACGGACAGGATTGCCGGCAAGCCATTTCTCAAAATGGAACACTTCAGGCTCCTGGTCACCACCCAAGGCGAACCACACTTCCCCCTCATTTGGTAAATAGACAGATGTATGGATGGTTCCAGCCCAACTCTTGTAGAGATCCGAAAACAATCCTCGACCAGTGTCATTAAATAGCCGGTAGGCACGATAGGCTTCCGCCACTTCTCCCGCATTTCGCTCAATGACCGATAATCGTTCATAGGAGTCTTTCAAATAATTGCGATTTTCTTGTTGCTGAATTTCAAAATGATTCGTACAGGCCGAAGCATCGCGCACCACTACTTTACGCGGTGTCGCTTCAATAACTTTTGTCGCGCCGCTCTTATCTGTCACGACGTAGCTGAACGATCCACGGTGCGGAATATCTTTGACTAAAGCGACAGCTTCATCGACAGTCGAGCAGCTCTCTAGAATGATGCGCCCGATCATGTAACAGACAAAGCCATCACCCGGATTTTTTCGGTGCATAAAGTTATAACCCATTACAAGACCATGCTCGTTCATACCATCCATGCGGCCCAGGATGCGCTGACTCGGCCCAATAATAGCATTTCCCTTATCAGGCTGAAATAAGCAGAACCTGCCTTCATACGTCTGCGGATGAAAGTCATAATTGCGCACCAGAAAATCTTCACCGCTGACAATCGAGCAGCCCGATGGTGGAGCGTCGATTCGGTAACCGCCGAAATCACGAAGCACTTCTTCAGTCGGCAACTTGAGGCTGTCCTCAAGGCCTTTCAACTCCTCCCACAAGTTAGGAGCATATTCATTAAATGCAGCTTGAGCTTCTAATGGATCGATGGCAAAACGCGGCCTCTTGCTCTTCCATTGACCCCTGCGGTTCTGCAGCGTAATTGACTCTTTGAGCGCACTGCCCTGCATCACTCCATAATCATAATGGCTGCCTCTAAATTCGACGACTTCACTATGTATCTTCCGCATAACTTCTCCTCCATTAACAACTCAGTTCATTTTTAAAGATCATTGTATTTTTCAACCCTATCAGCACATCTACGCTTACTTAATATCACATTCACTAATCTAGTGCAGTCGAAAACTGAACTAAACCAATTTTTCAAAACGATACAAGTCACTTTATTAAAAAAGACTTACGGTTCAGTTTAATATTCTCTGAAGCCGTTCATTACAGAGCTTCTCGCCTTAATACCTCTAGCTCGCAATCTACTGCCGTTTAATCAGGTACCAGAAGGCATTTAACGCGTTTTAAATGACGGGCTGGCTCTTCATCATTTCCTGAAGTCTATCTTCTTAAATCGTCTTGAATAGCTTCATAAGAGCAAGACCCTTACGTTCCCATAAAACCAGCTCATACCTATTGCAGAAATCAAATAGGATCTATATGAATACAAGATCCATTCAACTGGAATCGCTAGGGATATTAATCACACATATATTAACACACCATAAGACTATTTGAAAAAAATTACAATTAATCATTTTGAATAGTTTGCACGTGCCTTACCGTATTCAATTTAAAACAACTTTGCTGCCTTTAAATGTTCTAGAACACCCAAAAGACAACTTCTATTAGTAGCTGTCTTTCAATGGAACGCGGATAAGGAAACTTCAAGCTCAGCGCTTTACCAGCACTCAGCCCTGAAAAAAGTTCTTCAGCCAATTCTGATACATGAATATAGAGAAATATCCCCTCTCCTAAAAGACGGCAACTCTTCTACTATTAATAAGCTTTACTAAAAAAGCTAGCGACAATGCAAATAAAAAAGCCCTGACAAATGTCAGGACTTTGTTCATTGCTTGGCAGAGCAATAATTATGATACCGGCGGTCGGGGTCGAACCGACACTCCCGTGAAGGAACGGGATTTTGAGTCCCGCGCGTCTGCCAATTCCGCCACGCCGGCAAAATTAACTCCCAAAGCATTTCATATTGCTTTCAGGAACATTTATTATTATATTAGTAAATCGTTTATTTTGCAAGGGGTATACGTTATTTTTTTGAAAAACTTCTTACCTTTAATACACACTGGTTGTTTTCTTCATTAATTGCTCAAAAGAAAAACCCTCGACTATTGAAGTCGAGGGTTTTAGCTTTCATCACTTGGCAGAGTGATGATCATGATACCGGCGGTCGGGGTCGAACCGACACTCCCGTGAAGGAACGGGATTTTGAGTCCCGCGCGTCTGCCAATTCCGCCACGCCGGCAAAATAGTTTGGAGGCGGCAACCGGACTCGAACCGGTGGTAAGGGTGTTGCAGACCCATGCCTTACCGCTTGGCTATGCCGCCTAAATAATGGAGCGGAAGACGGGGGTCGAACCCGCGACCTCCACCTTGGCAAGGTGGCGTTCTACCACTGAACTACTTCCGCAAAAGCTGGGGTACCTGGATTCGAACCAGGGCATGACGGGATCAAAACCCGTTGCCTTACCGCTTGGCTATACCCCAATAATACTGGGGCGGACGAGGGGAATTGAACCCCCGAGTGCCGGAATCACAATCCGGTGCGTTAACCACTTCGCCACGACCGCCACGTTATTATTATGTATGAAATAAAATTTTCAAGAAAATCATGGGGCGGACGAGGGGAATTGAACCCCCGAGTGCCGGAATCACAATCCGGTGCGTTAACCACTTCGCCACGACCGCCAACATATAATTTTAAAAAATGGCAGGGGCAGTAGGAATCGAACCCACATCGGAGGTTTTGGAGACCTCTGTTCTACCGTTAAACTATGCCCCTAAAAACTGGTGGTGGGGGGCAGATTCGAACTGCCGAACCCGAAGGAGCGGATTTACAGTCCGCCGCGTTTAGCCACTTCGCTACCCCACCTAATGGTGCCGGAGAAAGGACTTGAACCCTCAACCTACTGATTACAAGTCAGTTGCTCTACCAGTTGAGCTACTCCGGCATGGAGATAAAAATATGGTGGGTCAGGACGGAATCGAACCGCCGACACTTAGAGCTTCAATCTAATGCTCTACCGACTGAGCTACTGACCCATATTAATAATAAAAATGGCGGTCCCGACCGGGATCGAACCGGCGATCTCCTGCGTGACAGGCAGGCATGTTAACCGCTACACCACGGGACCATTTGGTTGCGGGGGCAGGATTTGAACCTGCGACCTTTGGGTTATGAGCCCAACGAGCTACCGAACTGCTCCACCCCGCGATAATGATATTTCACTTTCTCTTTGTAAATTTGAAAGAAATGGTGGAGGATGACGGGATCGAACCGCCGACCCTCTGCTTGTAAGGCAGATGCTCTCCCAGCTGAGCTAATCCTCCGTGAAAATGAAATGGTGACCCCTACGGGATTCGAACCCGTGTTACCGCCGTGAAAGGGCGGTGTCTTAACCGCTTGACCAAGGGGCCTTTAATTTTGAGCTTAAGATACTGGCGGAGAGCAAGGGATTCGAACCCTTGAGACGGTTGCCCGCCTACATGATTTCCAATCATGCTCCTTCGGCCACTCGGACAGCTCTCCAAAATTGGCTCCGAAGGTAGGACTCGAACCTACGACCATCGCATTAACAGTGCGGTGCTCTACCACTGAGCTACTTCGGAATAATATCCAGCCTAGCGACGTCCTACTCTCACAGGGGGAAACCCCCAACTACCATCGGCGCAAAAGAGCTTAACTTCCGTGTTCGGGATGGGAACGGGTGTGGCCTCTTTGCCATCATCACTAGACTGTATTAATTTGAAAGACAAGATTTATTATATCAATAATACCGATTATTTCAAGCATTTTTTTGAAAAATATTATCTTATTCTTTCAAAACTGGATAAATCGACATTGGATTATGGAAACGCATTTCAGTTATTGGTTAAGTCCTCGATCGATTAGTATTCGTCAGCTGCACGTGTCGCCACGCTTCCACCCCGAACCTATCTACCTCATCGTCTCTGAGGGATCTTACTTGCTTGCGCAATGGGAAATCTCATCTTGAGGGGGGCTTCGTGCTTAGATGCTTTCAGCACTTATCCCGGCCACACATAGCTACCCAGCGATGCTCTTGGCAGAACAACTGGTACACCAGCGGTGTGTCCATCCCGGTCCTCTCGTACTAAGGACAGCTCCTCTCAAATTTCCTGCGCCCGCGACGGATAGGGACCGAACTGTCTCACGACGTTCTGAACCCAGCTCGCGTACCGCTTTAATGGGCGAACAGCCCAACCCTTGGGACCGACTACAGCCCCAGGATGCGATGAGCCGACATCGAGGTGCCAAACCTCCCCGTCGATGTGGACTCTTGGGGGAGATAAGCCTGTTATCCCCGGGGTAGCTTTTATCCGTTGAGCGATGGCCCTTCCATGCGGAACCACCGGATCACTAAGTCCGTCTTTCGACCCTGCTCGACCTGTCCGTCTCGCAGTCAAGCTCCCTTGTGCCTTTACACTCTGCGAATGATTTCCAACCATTCTGAGGGAACCTTTGAGCGCCTCCGTTACTCTTTAGGAGGCGACCGCCCCAGTCAAACTGCCCGCCTGACACTGTCTCCCAAGCCGCTAAGGCTTGTGGGTTAGAAGTTCAATACAACCAGGGTAGTATCCCACCGACGCCTCCCCCGAAGCTGGCGCTCCGGGTTCTCTGGCTCCTACCTATCCTGTACAAGTTGCACCAAAATTCAATATCAGGCTACAGTAAAGCTCCACGGGGTCTTTCCGTCCTGTCGCGGGTAACCTGCATCTTCACAGGTACTATAATTTCACCGAGTCTCTCGTTGAGACAGTGCCCAGATCGTTACGCCTTTCGTGCGGGTCGGAACTTACCCGACAAGGAATTTCGCTACCTTAGGACCGTTATAGTTACGGCCGCCGTTTACTGGGGCTTCGGTTCGCACCTTCGCTTGCGCTAAGCACTCCCCTTAACCTTCCAGCACCGGGCAGGCGTCAGCCCCTATACGTCACCTTACGGTTTTGCAGAGACCTGTGTTTTTGCTAAACAGTCGCCTGGGCCTATTCACTGCGGCTCTCTCGGGCTTTAACACCCTACCAGAGCACCCCTTCTCCCGAAGTTACGGGGTCATTTTGCCGAGTTCCTTAACGAGAGTTCACTCGCTCACCTTAGAATTCTCTTCTCGCCTACCTGTGTCGGTTTGCGGTACGGGCACCTCCCGCCTCGCTAGAGGCTTTTCTTGGCAGTGTGAAATCAGGGACTCTGAGGTAAACCTCTTGCCATCACTGCTTGATGTATATAGAAACGGGATTTGCCTCGTTTCTCATCTCACAACTTGGACGTGCACAACCAACGGCACGCTCACCCTATCCTTCTGCGTCCCCCCATTACTCAAACGGCGGGGAGGTGGTACAGGAATATCAACCTGTTGTCCATCGTCTACGCCTATCGGCCTCGACTTAGGTCCCGACTAACCCTGAGCGGACGAGCCTTCCTCAGGAAACCTTAGGCATTCGGTGGACGGGATTCTCACCCGTCTTTCGTTACTCATACCGGCATTCTCACTTCTAAGCGCTCCACCAGTCCTTCCGGTCTGACTTCAACGCCCTTAGAACGCTCTCCTACCACGGACATCTACGATGTCCATCCACAGCTTCGGTAATCCGTTTAGCCCCGGTACATTTTCGGCGCAGTGTCACTCGACCAGTGAGCTATTACGCACTCTTTAAATGATGGCTGCTTCTAAGCCAACATCCTGGTTGTCTAAGCAACGCCACATCCTTTTCCACTTAACGGATATTTGGGGACCTTAGCTGGTGGTCTGGGCTGTTTCCCTCTTGACTACGGATCTTATCACTCGCAGTCTGACTCCCAAGTATAAATCACTGGCATTCGGAGTTTGTCTGAATTCGGTAACCCGGGATGGGCCCCTAGTCCAAACAGTGCTCTACCTCCAGGATTCTCTTCTTGAGGCTAGCCCTAAAGCTATTTCGGAGAGAACCAGCTATCTCCAGGTTCGATTGGAATTTCTCCGCTACCCACACCTCATCCCCGCACTTTTCAACGTGCGTGGGTTCGGGCCTCCAGTAAGTGTTACCTTACCTTCACCCTGGACATGGGTAGATCACCTGGTTTCGGGTCTACAACTACATACTCATTCGCCCTATTCAGACTCGCTTTCGCTGCGGCTCCGGCTTCTCACCTTAACCTTGCATGTAATCGTAACTCGCCGGTTCATTCTACAAAAGGCACGCTATCACCCATTAACGGGCTCTAACTACTTGTAGGCACACGGTTTCAGGATCTATTTCACTCCCCTTC